>DJQM01000023.1:0-4440 GCA_002437585.1 Clostridiales bacterium UBA6386
GGCATCTCGTTCCTCTCCTTTTTGTCATTTTCTGAGTTGTCCAAAATTATTATACCACATTCTGGCTCTCGCAATGACATGTGCGATTCAGGGACACTGCCATTATTCACGCTTCACCATCCACTTCACGAAAACAAAAGCGGGCGCGGTGCTTTCGCGCCGCGCCCGTAGGGCGTTCTGTCAGCCGCCGAAGTAGCGGCGGAAGTAATCGAACCAGTCGTCGTAGCTGCCGTCGCCGGGCATCTGCTGCTGCTCCGAAGGCTGGGTCTGCTGAGTGGTGGTGTCGGTCTGGGGCTTGTCCTCCAGGGTGATGTTCAGGGTCAGGGTCTCGCCGCTGCGGTAGACGGTGATGGTGGTCTCATCGCCCCCCTTGAAGTCCCGCAGAGCACGGGTCAGGGTGGTCAGATTGGTGACCTCATGGCCGCCCACATCGGTAATGATATCCTTTGCCTGGACGCCGGCCTTTTCTGCCGCACCGCCGGCTTCCACGCTCTTGACGTAGGCACCGGTGGGCAGGTTGTACCGGGAAGCCTCTTCCTCGTCTACGCTGATGACGCTGACACCCAGATAGGCACTGGATACATAGCCATGGTCGATCAGATCGGAGAACATGGAGGACACGTCGTCAATGGGGATGGCGAAGCCGATACCCTCAATGGTGGCACCGGAATTGGTGGTGCCGGAGTACTTGGCGGTGGTGATGCCCACTACCTGGCCGTACATGTTGAACAGGGGGCCGCCGGAGTTGCCGGGGTTGATGGCCGCGTCGGTCTGGATCATGCTGATGGTGGTAGCACCGCTGCTGGTGGAGACCTCACGGTTGATGCCGCTGACGTAGCCGATGGTCTGGGTGGCGGAGAGCTTGCCTAAGGGATTGCCGATGGCGGCAACCATATCGCCGATGGACAGGTCGTGACTGCTGCCCAGAGTGGCGGCGGGCAGACCCGTGGCTTCCACCTTCAGCACGGCCACGTCATTGGTGGAGTCCTTGCCCATGAGCTTGGCCTCGTATTCCGTGCCGTCGTGGGTGGTGACGGTGAGAGAATCCGCATCCTCCACCACATGGCAGTTGGTGACGATGTAGCCGTCCTCGGTGAGAATGAAGCCGGAGCCGGAAGAGGTGCCGGTGGTGGTGCCGTAGACGCTGTTGGAGGTTACGGTGCCGGTAATGGCCACCACGCTGTCCACGCAGGCGGCGTAGAGCTGAGCGGGTGTCATGGCACTGCCGTCCGTGGGTACGGTGTAGGACTTGCTGGTACCGGCAGACTCATCAATCTGCTTTTGCAGAACGGTCAGCTTCTCGCTCAGAGCCTGATCCCTGGCCTCCCAGCGGCTGTTAATGGAGGCGGCGGTAATGCCGCAGCCTGTGGCTACCAGCACCAGCACCAGCACAGCCGCCAGCACCGAACGCCAGATGGGGCTGCGGTGGTCCTTAGACTTGTGGGGCTTCCGCGGCGTGCCCTCGTGGGGAGCGCCGCTGCCGTAGTGGGGCATTTCGTAGGGAGAGTTGGCATAGGGGGAAGTCCGCCTTGCCTGGGACGTGTAGGGGCAGCCGGCTTCGGCTCCCTGGGTGTTCTGAGCGTTCTGGGGGTTCGGGGTCTGCGGAGTCTCGGAAGCCTCCGGGGCGGCGGGTTGGTTTTCAAATTCGTTGTCTTCAAAGGATTCCATATTGGTTCCTCCTCGTTATTTATTTGCCTTAATCATAGGAGTCACTTATTAAGATTTTATGTATTTGTGTGGAATATTTCTTTAATTTCTGCTTCATCATATTGGAATCGAGCCGGTATGTCAAGAAAAACAGGCTCCCTTTTTCAGGGAGCCTTTGGGAAAACGCATACTGAACTCCGATTATAATCTTTGGAAAAGATTTAATCAGGAAATAGTATCAGCGCATCCGGAAGGACTTGCAGTCCGTGCACTGATCCATGGTGGGGTTGGCCTCGTGAGTGCCTACCAGGATCCGATCCAGGGAGCAGTAGTTCTCCTTGTCGCAGTGATGGGCGCACTGGGAAACCGTACACTCGATGCACTTATTGGCGTGACAATCCATAAAAATATCCTCCTTTGATTTTGGGGTACGCCGGTAGTATGGCAGAAAGGCCGGAAAGTATGCGCTTGCTTTTTTTGAAATCTGTGATACCATGATTGTAGATTTTTGGAAAAGGAGACTGGGATATGGCAATTCTTTCCCCCTCGATCCTGTCCGCGGATTTTGCCAATCTGGAGCGGGATATCCATAATATTGAGGAAAACGGCGCGGATTGGGTGCATGTGGACGTGATGGACGGCCTGTTTGTGCCGAATATCACCATCGGGCTGCCGGTGGTGCGGGACATTCGGAAGGTGACGAAGCTCCCGCTGGACGTACATCTGATGATCGACCGGCCTATCCGCTATGCCGAGGGCTTCCGGAAGGCCGGGGCGGACTGGCTGACCGTTCACCTGGAGGCGGACACCCCGGAGAACACCCTGGCCTGCCTGGAGAAAATCCGGGCTATGGGCGGCAAGGCAGGTCTTGCCCTGAAGCCCGGCACCCCGGCGGAGGCGGCGGTTCCTTATTTGACCAAATGCGACATGCTTCTGGTCATGACCGTGGAGCCGGGCTTCGGCGGCCAGTCCTTCCTGGCGGACATGATGGGAAAAACCCGGTTTCTCCGGGAAAAGCTGGACGAGGTGAATCCCGGCTGCCATATCCAGGTGGACGGAGGCATTGACGAGAAGACCCAGGCCGTCTGCAAGGAAAACGGCGTGGACGTGTTCGTGACCGGCTCCGCCTACTTCAAGGCGAAGAACCGGGCGGAATTTGTCCGGATCATCCAGGGCTGAATAGTCACTCAAAGGGAAAAGATAAACATATACCGATTTTGTTATATCGACAATTGACAATTCCTATCCCAGCCTGTATAATATCTGCGGAAAACGGGTGTTACCGTTTGTAAATCCGAAGGCGGAGACAACGTCTTTTGAAAGAAAGGAAAATTGCCATGATTTATAGTGCAGAAGTACAGAATATGTGCTCCGTGGCCAAGGGTGCCTATCACGGCCCCGCTCCCATTCCCGAAGAGGGCAAGTGGGTTCAGGCGAAGGAGATCAAGGACATCAGCGGCTTCACCCACGGCGTCGGCTGGTGCGCCCCGCAGCAGGGTGCCTGCAAGCTGACCCTGAACATCAAGGAGGGCATCATTGAGGAGGCTCTGGTGGAGACCGTCGGCTGCTCCGGTATGACCCACTCCGCCGCCATGGCCGCCGAGATCCTCATCGGCAAGACCATCCTGGAGGCTCTGAACACCGACCTGGTGTGCGACGCCATCAACACCGCTTTGCGGGAGCTGTTCCTGCAGATTGCTTACGGCCGGAGCCAGTCCGCGTTCTCCGAGGGCGGTCTGGTGGTGGGTGCTTCTCTGGAAGACCTGGGCAAGGGTCTGCGCAGCCAGGTGGGTACCATGTTCGCCACCAAGTCCAAGGGCCCCCGTTACCTGGAGATGGCCGAGGGCTATGTCACCCGTGTGGCTCTGGACGAGGACAACCTGATCATCGGCTATGAGTTCGTCAACCTGGGCAAGATGATGGACTTCATCAAGAAGGGCGACGATGCCAACACCGCCTATAAGAAGGCTATGGGTCACTACGGCCGCTTCGACAACGCGCCCAAGTACATCGACCCCCGTCAGGAATAAGAGGAGGACGAAACAATGGCTTTGTTTGAAAGTTACGAAAGAAGAATCGACAAGATCAACGGCGTCCTGGCTCAGTACGGCATCTCCTCCGTGGAAGAGTGCCGGGATATCTGCAAGGCGAAGGGCTTCGATCCCTATGAGATCGTCAAGGGCATTCAGCCCATCTGCTTCGAGAACGCCTGCTGGGCTTACACCGTAGGCGCCGCCATCGCGCTGAAGAAGGGCGTGAAGACCGCCGCTGAGGCCGCCGAGGCCATCGGCATCGGCCTGCAGGCCTTCTGCATCGACGGCTCCGTGGCCGAGGACCGGAAGGTCGGTCTGGGTCATGGCAACCTGGGTGCCATGCTGCTGCGGGACGAGACCAAGTGCTTCGCCTTCCTGGCCGGCCACGAGTCCTTCGCCGCCGCCGAGGGTGCCATCGGCATCGCCCGCTCCGCCAACAAGGCGCGGAAGGAGCCTCTGCGGGTCATCCTGAACGGCCTGGGCAAGGACGCTGCCCAGATCATCTCCCGGATCAACGGCTTTACCTATGTGCAGACCCAGTTCGACTACTACACCGGCGAGCTGAAGATCGTCAAGGAGTACAAGTACTCCGACGGCGAGCGGGCGGCCGTCCGCTGCTTCGGTGCCGACGACGTCCGTGAGGGCGTTGCCATCATGCACCACGAGGGCGTGGACGTGTCCATTACCGGCAACTCCACCAACCCCACCCGGTTCCAGCATCCCGTGGCCGGCACTTACAAGAAGGAGTGCATCGAGCAGG
>DJQM01000023.1:4511-21593 GCA_002437585.1 Clostridiales bacterium UBA6386
CTGCACCCGGACAACATGGCCGCAGGCCCCGCTTCCTACGGCATGACCGACACCATGGGACGTATGCACTCTGACGCCCAGTTCGCCGGCTCCTCCTCCGTCCCCGCCCATGTGGAAATGATGGGCTTCCTGGGCATGGGCAACAATCCCATGGTCGGCGCGACCGTTTCCGTGGCTGTTGCTGTGGAAGAGGCTCTGAAGGGCTAAGTCCTTTCCGACGGATATCCATGGATACAAAAGACCCGCTCCCGGTTTTCCCAGGAGCGGGTTTTTATATAACACATGTCATTGCGAACCATCCCGCAGGATGGTGTGGCAATCCCCCTAAATGTCCGAGGAGTGCGTGCAACGCATGTCATTGCGAACCAGTGCCGCAGCACTGGTGTGGCAATCCGTTTCCTAATCAAAGAAGCACATCCTTTCTGAAAATCAGAAGTGATGTGCTTCTTTCTCTCTATTTATCGCTCAACGCAAGCAGCTCGGTGATCACACTGTCCAAAAGAGGTAAGTATTTTTCGTCAATGCGGTGAATGGCATCCAGCCGCCGGGCATCCTCCTGCCGGTCATTTCCGAACAGAACGTAGTCGGCGGACAGGCCGAGAACATTGCAGACCTTGACCAGCATTTTCACGGAAATGCCTGTCCGACCCCGTTCCAGCTCCGCCAGATAGGAGACGCTGACATCCAGTTTTTCCGCGAATTTCTCCCGGGTATACCCTAAATCCTCACGAGCCTTGCGAATTCGCTGATACATTTACTATCACCTCAGCCTATAGTATCGGTGATAGTTGTACAAAAGAACATCAAGCAATATTGTATAAATTATATATTGTATTACTTGATATTTTGCGGTATAATGCAGATGCACATAAAAAGCAAAAAGGAGAGGTAATAGTATGAATCCGATGAAATCCAATAATATTGTCGCTAAAATTTTGCAGGTGTATGCCTATGTGAATGCCGCATCCGGCCTGATCCTTGCTCTGGCATTGAACAAAGAATTGGGCGCAGTGCTGGCATGGATTATGTTTGCACTTGTCTTGGTTGCGAGCTTTTTGGTCTTTGCGCTGGGTGAAATCATTGACTTGCTGCAAAACCTGAAGGAGAATACCAACGGTGGGCGGGCAGTCAGTGATGAGCTTCCGGAGCTGTAAGGAGACTGGAATATGAGCGAACGATATAGCAAGGTCTTTTCCCTGCCGGAAAACCTCTATGCGGAGGGCGCGCCGGTGATAATTGCGGCGGGTGCGCTGTTGAAAGACAACCAGACCGGGCGGGTGGTTGCCCAGTTGAAACTGCGCAATATCAGTCCCAAAACTATCAAGGCCGCAACGGTTTGTCTGTTCCCCATGAACACGGCTGGCCAGCCCTTGGGGGATGCTGTCCGCTATGAGTATCTGGATTTGAGCAGCACCAGAGATACGGACTTTGGCAGCAAATCCGCCATTCCCATGCCGGATAAGACGACCCGCTATTTCAGTGCTGCGGTGACGGAAGTTATTTTTACAGATTTTTCTGTTTGGAATGCCAACGATGCAGCGTGGGAAACACTGAAAAGCCCGGAAGATCTGACTTCCCGGCTGGACAGCGAAATGGTCAAGCAGTTCCAGATCGAATATGGAAGCAGAGCGAAAAACTTCCTCCTGGAGCAGAAAGATTTGTGGTATTGTGTCTGCGGGGCTGTGAACCGCCAAGGGGAAACAGTGTGCCATTCTTGTCAGAAGTCTATTTACGACTTAAAGAAACTTGACCTTGTGGCTCTGGAAGAGCGCAAGGAAAGACGTCTGATTAAGGAACGAGAACAGGCGGAGAAAGAAGCAACTGCGGCACGGGAGAATGCAAAAAGAATAAAGAGGGTATTGGCTATTGCACTTGTGGTGATGATAGTAGTAATGGCAGTCGCGTCTGTACGCAATAGTGTGATTATTCCAAATGGAAAATATAAGGATGCAGAAGAGCTACTAAATAACGGGGAAATTGTGAAGGCTGCTATTGCTTTCAATAACCTGGGATCCTTCCGGGATTCTCAACAGCGAAGTTTTGCGTTATGGGAACAAATCGTTGCACGAAAAACTATTACCGTAGGTGGCAATCATACTGTAGGCCTGAAAGCGGATGGCACAGTGATGGCGACTGGATATAATGAATATGGGCAATGCGATGTATCGGGCTGGACGGATATTAATGCCCTAAGCGCAGGTATCTTTCATACTGTGGGCCTGAGAGCGGATGGCACTGTAGTAGCAGCCGGAGATAATGAATATGGGCAATGTGATGTATCGGACTGGACGGATGTTGTCGCCATCAGTACAGGCGAAAGGTACACTGTTGGCTTGAGAGCAGATAGCACCGTAGTAGCAGCTGGAGATAATGAATATGGGCAATGTGATGTATCGGACTGGACGGATGTTGTTGCTATCAGAGCATATTGCAATCATACTGTTGGCTTGAGAGCAGATGGCACTGTAGTGGCGGTTGGAGATAATAAATATAGGCAATGTGATGTATCGGATTGGACAGATATTGTAGCTCTTGACATAGACAACTCTCGTACCGTAGGCTTGAGGGCGGATGGTACGGTGGTGGCGACCAATGATAATGATGAATGGGGTCATGATGTGTCAGGTTGGACGGATATTGTGGCGGTTGGCACAAACAACTGCCATACTGTGGGTTTGAAAGCAGACGGCACTGTTGTGGCAACTGGAGCTAATATCAGCGGTGAATGTGAAGTATCAGGTTGGACGGATATTGTAGCTCTTGGCGTAGATATCTCTCGTACTGTAGGCTTGAGAGCAGATGGTACTGTAGTTGCAGTGGGGTGGGACAATGATGGTCGATATGATGTATCAGACTGGACAGATATCGTAGCTATTAGCACATATGTATACAATGCCATAGGTCTGAAAGCGGATGGTACCGTAGTGGCTACTGGAAATAATAATTTTGGGCAATGTAATGTATTAAATTGGACAGATATAAAACTGCCGTAATTGTTTATAACATGGTTTGCACTACGATGAAGGATGATAGAATAAATTGGAGGAAAGAATACATGAACATCGCCGGAGGAGAGAATTTTTTGCGGACTTGTCTCGCAAACATTGACCAATCTCTGGATGCTGACAAAATTTTTTGTCATAAGTATGCCAACCGAAAGCATGCCGCAGACTATCAAAAAGATGAATATGTATCCAAGCTCACCGAAGAAGACACAAAAGTGATAAAATCAGGAGCTTCCTATGTTATAACCTGCTTTGGCCATCTGGAGTTTTTTGTAGCATGGCACCAGAGTTCAGGAATTGGAAGCGGCAAGTACAGAGTGTCCAAGAGTGACCTCATCGCTTTTGAGAAGGATACTGCATGCGACTATCAAGAACACCGTATTGGTGAAGCAGAGGATGCAAGGGTATACATATTCAGAAACGAATCTGGGTTCAACAGGTTCTTCCGTGATGTTGTTGCCCCTTCCATCAGGGAAGAACAGGGATAGATTGGTCAAATAATGACAATCTCCATAGGCTATGGGGAACGGCTTGCCACACCAGTCTGCGGACTGGTTCGCAATGACAGCGTGTTACGAAGAATGTACATAAAATGCCAAAGCCGGGAGCGATGCTCCCGGCTTTGCGCTACTCTGCTTTCAAAATCCGAAACCAAGCCCCTTTAGTTTCCAACACGCCGTTGCGCCGGAGCTTGCCGATTTCGGCGGACATGGCACTGCGCTCCACCCCCAGAAAGTCCGCCAGTGCCTGCCGGTCGTAGGGGATGGTGAAGGTATCGCTTCCATGGAGCTTGGCCTGATCCATGAGATATTCCAGCAGCTTTTCCCGGGTGGTTTTCCGGGACATATAGCGGATTTTCTGGGTAAGCGTCAGATTTTTCCGGGAAATGCCCCGCAGAAGGTTGGAAATCAGCCTTGCGTGAAAGGCGCAGGCGTTGGCGCAGCCCGTGAGCACTCGCCCGCAGTCCAGCAGCAGAACGACGCTGTTCTGGAGGGCGAAGACGCTGACGGGCAGGGTGTCCACCCCGGCGCAGGCGAAGGCCTCGGCGAAAAGCCCGCCGGGGTCTACCACCGTCAGCACGCTCCGATTGCCGTAGTAGTCCTCCCGGACTACCTGCACCGTGCCAGAGAGCACCACGCCTATGAATTTTGCCGGGTCGCCCTCCAGAAACACCGGGCTGCCCTTGGGCACCTGCATAACCCGTCCGCCGAGGCACTCCAGCATTTCGGCGGACGCTTCTTCTGTGATCCCGGCGAATAGGGGACACCGGGCGAGAACCTCAAAATATTTTTCCATCATGACTCCTTTGTTGGAATTCCAACATACTGTTTGCCGCAAGTATAGTAGACTATGGCCATAAAGTCAAGCGAACGGAGGAAAAAAACAAATGATTCGCAGAATTATTGAGATCAATGAGGAAAAATGCAACGGCTGCGGTGCCTGTGCCAAGGCCTGCCACGAGGGAGCCATCGCCATGGTAAACGGCAAGGCCAGGCTCATGCGGGACGACTACTGCGACGGCCTGGGAGACTGCCTGCCCGGCTGCCCGGTGGGAGCCATCTCCTTCGTGGAGCGGGAGGCGGCGGCCTATGACCAGGCGGCGGTGCTGGCGGCCAAGGGGAAAAAGGAGCACCACCAGGGCTGCCCCGGCTCCCGGCTGCGGACGATGCACCGGGATTCTGAGGCGACGGCTCCTGCCGCGCCTCAGCCCTCCCAGCTTTCCCAGTGGCCGGTGCAGATCAAGCTGGTGCCGGTGAACGCGCCCTGGTTTGGCGGCGCGAAGCTGCTCATCGCCGCGGACTGCACCGCCTACGCCTACGCTGCTTTCCACCAGGAGTTCATCAAGGGTCACATCACCCTGGTGGGCTGCCCCAAGCTGGACAGCGTGGATTACGCCGAAAAGCTGACGGAAATTCTCAAAAACAACGACATTCGTTCCGTCACCGTAGTGCGGATGGAGGTGCCCTGTTGCGGCGGTCTGGAAAACGCCGCCCGCAGAGCCTTGCAGGCCAGCGGGAAGCAGATTCCCTGGAGCGTGGTGACGATTTCCACCGACGGTCGGATTCTTGATAGAACCTGAAAATTGCCTGCCCAATCCGGGCAGGCTTTTGCCTTGCGTCCGGGGATTTTTCGTGATAAAATGGGGAAAAAACCGCAAGGAGTAAAACATGGTAAGAGAATTGGTACACGATCCGCTGCTTCTGGGCCGCAAAAGCGAAAAAGCCACAAAAGAAGACTTGCAGACCGTCCAGGATTTACTGGACACCCTGAAAGCCCATAAGGATACCTGTGTGGGCATGGCGGCAAACATGATCGGCCACTGCGTCCGGATCATCGCCTTCGATAACCAGGACACTTATCAGGTGATGCTGAACCCGGAGATCGTGAAGACGGCGGGGGAGTACGAGACGGAGGAAGGATGTCTGTCCTTACTGGGCGGCCCCCGGAAAACAAAGCGGTTTGAAAAAATCAAGGTTCGCTATGAAACGGCGGATTTTCAGGTAAGGATGAAAACCTTCACCGGCCGGACAGCCCAGATCATCCAGCACGAAATCGACCATTGCAACGGAATCCTCATATAGCAAAAAGACTTGCAGGCCAAAGAAAATGTACGAAAATAGAGCATCCGGATAATGGCTAAAATTTTTGTAAAATCCTGTGGCTTTTTGTGTAAAAGGGAAAAAAACGTCGAATTGATTTAGGCTGTGTTGACAAAAAAAGAATTTTGAACTAACATGCTTCTTGTGGCGCATTTGTGAAGAAATTGACAGGCGCGCCACGGATAGGAGCGGCTGCCCGGAAGGGCGGCAAATGGAAGCACACATCTATTTTAGGAGGAAACAAGAAACATGAAAAAGATTCTTTCCCTGGCTCTGGTTCTGGTTCTGATGCTGGGTCTGGTGGCCTGCGGCAGCAAGACCGACACTCCCACCGCGACCAACGCCCCTGCTGCCGGTACCGAAGCCGCCGCAGCTGCCACCGAAGCTCCCGCCGCCGTCGCCGATGTGAAGCTGGGCTTCATCTTCCTGCACGATGAGAACTCCACCTACGACCTGAACTTCATGAACGGTGCCAAGGAGGCCATTGCCGCCCTGGGTCTGACCGAAGATCAGTACATGTTCCGCACCAACATCCCCGAAGGGCAGGAGTGCTATGATGCTGCCTGCGAGCTGGCCGATGCCGGCTGCAACATCATCTTTGCCGACTCCTTCGGCCATGAGGATTACATGATCCAGGCTGCCAAGGAATTCCCCAATGTTCAGTTCTGCCACTCCACCGGCACCAAGGCTCACACCGAGGGTCTGAGCAACTATCACAACGCCTTTGCCGCCATCTACGAGGGTCGGTATCTGGCCGGTGTGGTTGCCGGTCTGAAGCTCAACGAGATGATCGCGAACGGTGAGTTCACCGCCGATGAGGCCAAGATGGGCTATGTGGGTGCCTTCACCTACGCCGAGGTGGTCTCCGGCTACACCAGCTTCTTCCTGGGTGCTAAGTCCGTCTGCCCCACCGTGACCATGGACGTGACCTTCACCGGCTCCTGGTACGATGAGACCGCCGAGAAGGAAGGCGCAAACAAGCTGATCGCCAACGGCTGCAAGCTGATCTCCCAGCACGCCGACTCCATGGGCGCTCCCACTGCCTGCGAGACCGCCGGTGTGCCCAACGTTTCCTACAACGGCTCCACCGTGGCCGCCTGCCCCAACACTTTCCTGGTGTCCTCCCGGATCAACTGGGCTCCCTACTATAAGTACGTTGTGGACTGTGTGCGCGGCGGTGAGATCATTGCCGCCGACTGGACCGGCACCATCGAGACCGGCTCCGTTGTGCTGACCGACATCAACGAGGCCGTTTGCGCCGAGGGCACCGCCGCCAAGCTGGAGGAGGTCAAGGCTGCCATTGAGGATGGCTCCGTGAAGGTCTTTGACATCACCAAGTTCACCGTGGACGGGAAGACTGTGGAGTCCTACATGGCTGACGTGGACACCGATCCCGACTACACCCCCGATACCGAGGTCATCGAGGACGGTGCTTTCCAGGAGTCCACCAAGCGTTCCGCTCCTTACTTTGATCTGAAGATCGACGGCATCAACCTGCTGGATACCGCATTCTAAAAACCAATATCCCAGGGCTCCGCCTGGAGCCCTGGGAATGCTGCAAAGGGCAGCGCAGTGACCATTCGCCGCGCTGCCCTTTGCGGCATTCCCAGTTCCTGTCATTGCGAAAGTAGGAACACACTGGTGTGGCAATCCCCATGTCTATAGGGATCCTGCCGGTAACAGCGCAGACAGCGGAGGCGTGAACGCATATCCAAGAAAGAGGAGTGAGCTTTTTGGAAGAGAAACAGGCTGCGGTGCAGATGCGCAACATTACCAAGCGTTTCGGCACGGTTCTTGCCAACGACCGGGTGTGGCTGAACATCTATAAGGGAGAAATCTTAGCTCTGCTGGGAGAAAACGGCAGCGGCAAGACCACCCTGATGAACATGCTCTCCGGCATCTATTTCCCGGACGAGGGGCAGATTTTCATCGACGGCCAGGAGGCTGTGATCCGCTCTCCCAGGGATGCCTTCCGCTACGGCATCGGCATGATCCATCAGCATTTCAAGCTGGTGGATGTGTTCAGTGCGGCGGAGAACATCGTTTTAGGACTTAAGGAGCCGGGGCGGCTGAACATGGACAAGGTAGCCCAGAAGGTGAAGACCATCTGCGATACCTATGGCTTTGACGTGGATCCCTACCAGAAGGTTTACACCATGTCCGTTTCCCAGAAGCAGACCGTGGAAATCGTCAAGGTGCTCTACCGGGGGGCGGATATCCTGATCCTGGACGAGCCAACCGCCGTTCTCACCCCCCAGGAGACGGAAAAGCTCTTTGCCGTCCTGCGGAACATGCGGGACAGCGGCAAGGCCATTGTCATCATCACCCACAAAATGCACGAGGTGGAGGAGCTTTCCGACCGGGTGGCCATCCTGCGCCACGGTCAGTTCGTGGGCGATATGCTCACGGCGAAAACCAACGCCCAGGAAATGACCAACATGATGGTGGGTCGTCCGGTGACGCTGAACATCGAGCGTCCCGATCCCGTTGACCCCAAGCCCCGGGTGGAGGTAAAGCACCTGACCGTCCGGGACATGGAGGGAACGCTGAAGCTGGAGGATGTGTCCTTCACCGTCAACAGCGGCGAGATTTTGGGCATCGCGGGTATCTCCGGCTGCGGCCAGAAGGAGCTGCTGGAGGCCATCGCGGGATTGCAGAAGGTTGAGTCCGGCAGCATCTGCTATGTGGATGACAATGGAAACCGGGAAGAGCTGGTGGGAAAAGACCCCCTGCACATCGCGGACATGGGCGTGTGCCTGTCCTTTGTGCCGGAGGATCGGCTGGGCATGGGTCTGGTCGGCTCCATGGACTTAACCGACAACATGATGCTCCGCTCCTTCCGGAAGGGTCGCTCCTTCTTCACCGACCGGAAAAAGCCCCGACAATTGGCGGAAAAGGTGGTACAGGAGCTGGAGGTGGTCACACCCGGCGTGTCCACCCCCGTGCGTCGGCTGTCCGGCGGCAATGTTCAGAAGGTGCTGGTAGGCCGGGAAATCGCCTCCGCCCCCAGCGTGCTGCTGACGGCCTACGCCGTCCGGGGTCTGGACATCAACGCCTCCTATACCATTTATGATCTCATTAACCGGCAGAAGAAGGCCGGTGTAGCGGTTGTCTATGTGGGCGAAGACCTGGATGTGCTGCTGGAGCTGTGCGACCGGATCCTGGTGCTCTGCGGCGGCAAGGTCAGCGGCATTGTTCCCGGCCGGGGAGCCTCCAAGCCTGAGGTCGGCATGATGATGACTCGTTTGGGAGGAAAAGCCAATGCGTAAACAAAATCGAAGCCCGATCCTGCATATCTCCAAGCGATCCGCCCTCCGCTGGTATCAGGCCTGGGGCATCCGCGCCGCCGCCATTGTGCTGGCGCTGATCGTCTGCGCCATCGTCACCACAGCCCTTACCGGCGAGGATCCCATCGGGGTCTACAAGACCATGTTTGAGGGAGCCTTCGGCACCCAGCGGAAGGCCTGGATCCTGGGTCAGAACCTGGCAATCCTGCTGTGCGTGTCCCTGGCGGTAACACCCGCCTTCAAGATGCGCTTCTGGAACGTGGGCGGCGAGGGGCAGATTCTCGCCGGCGGCCTTGCCACTGCGGCCTGCATGATCCTGCTGGGAGATAAGGTTCCCAACTGGCTGCTCATTGTGCTGATGGTCATTGCAAGTATTGCCGCCGGAGCCGTCTGGGGCGGCATTCCCGCCATCTGCAAGGCCAAGTGGAACACCAACGAAACCCTGTTCACCCTGATGATGAACTATGTGGCCACCCAGCTGGTTGCCTACTTCGTCATCGTCTGGGAGGTGCCCAAGGGCGCGGGCAAGATCGGCATCATCAACCAGAACACCCAGGCCGGCTGGCTGCCCCAGATCGGTTCCTACAAGTATCTGCTGAATATTATCATCGTGGCTCTGCTGACCTTCGTCATGTATTTCTATCTGAAACGCTCCAAGCAGGGCTACGAGATTGCCGTGGTGGGCGAGAGCGAGCGCACCGCCCGGTACGTCGGCATCAACGTGGGAAAGGTCATCGTGCGCACCATGATGATTTCCGGCGGCCTGTGCGGCTTCGCGGGACTGCTGCTGGTGGGCGGCACCGACCACACCATCACCACCACCATTGCCGGCGGCCGGGGCTTCACCGCAGTCATGGTGGCCTGGCTGGCCAAATTCAACCCCCTGGTGATGGTACTCACGAGCTTGCTTCTGGTGTTCCTCAGCCGGGGTGCCAGCGAGATCACCACCATCTATGGCCTGAACCATTCCTTCGGCGACATTCTCACCGGCATTATCCTGTTCTTTATCATCGGCAGCGAGTTCTTCATCAGCTATCGACTGAGCTTCCTGAAGCAGACCAAGAAGGAGGGCTGAGAAATGTTTGATTTTGTCTCTTTCTTTCCCCGCGCCGTCATGCAGGGCATCCCGCTGCTTTTCGGTGCCACCGGCGAGACCCTGACGGAAAAGTCCGGCAACCTGAATCTGGGCATTCCCGGCATCATGTACGTTGGCGGCATCTGCGGCGTCATCGGCGCCTTCTTCTATGAGCAGTCCGGCAACATGAATGGGCTGCTTGCGGTGCTGATCCCCCTGGTGTGCTGTCTGCTGGGGTCGCTGCTCATGGGGCTTCTGTACTGCTTCCTCACCGTGACCCTGCGAGCCAATCAGAACGTGACGGGTCTTGCCATGACCACCTTCGGCGTAGGCTTCGGCAACTTCTTCGGCGGCTCCCTTATCAAGCTCACCGGCAGTGAGGTACCCTCCATCGCCCTGTCCGCCACCTCCGCCTATTTCAGCCGGAGCCTGCCCATTGCGGACAAGCTGGGGGTTTTCGGAAAGCTGTTTTTGAGCTACGGCTTCCTTGCCTACTTCGCCGTCATTCTGGCACTGGCTTCCTCCTATGTGCTGAACAGAACCCGGGTGGGTCTTCAGCTCCGGGCGGTGGGCGAAAGCCCGGCCACTGCGGACGCGGCGGGCATTGACATTGGCCGGTACAAGTTCGTGGCCACCTGTGTGGGCAGCATGATCGCCGGCCTGGGCGGGTTGTACTACGTCATGGACTACGCCTGCGGTGTCTGGTCCAACGACGCCTTCGGCGACCGGGGCTGGCTGGCCATTGCCCTTGTCATCTTTACCATCTGGCGGCCCAACGTGGGCATTCTCAGCTCCATTCTCTTCGGCGGATTGTACATTCTGTACCTGTTCATCCCCACGGGAACGAACCTGGCGGTGAAGGAGCTGTACAAAATGCTTCCCTATGTTGTAACCATTCTGGTGCTGGTGCTGACCTCCATGCGCAACAAGCGGGAGAACCAGCCCCCGGAGAGCCTGGGCGTACCCTACTTCCGGGAAGAACGATGATATCCGCGCCGCCCGGATTTCCGGGCGGCGTTGACTTTTTTTGCCATCCATGGTAACATGATGACATCTTGCATTTGGAGGCCAATTTATGGATCAAGTAAAAGTAAATACCATTCTTTCCGCCCTGGAAAGCCAGGGCATTCCCCAGATCATCGTTTCCGATCCGGTGGTGATCTTCTATCTCACCGGCGCGAAAATCGAACCCGGCGAGCGGCTGCTGGCTCTGTACCTGAACAAGGACGGTGGCCACAAGCTCCTGGTCAACGACCTGTTCCGCCAGACGAAAGATCTGGGCGTGGAGATTCGCTACTATAACGACACCCAGGACGGTGTGGAGATCTTAAGCACCTTCGCCGATCCCAAGGCACCCATTGCCATCGACAAGAACTGGCCCGCCCGATTCCTGCTCCGGCTCCAGGAGCTGGGCTGCGGCAGCCGGTATATAAACAGCTCCGCCGTTGTGGACGGTGTGCGCCGGATCAAGACACCGGACGAGCAGGAGAAAATGCGCAAGGCTTCCCGGGGCAACGATGCCGTCATGGCGAAGCTTGTGAAAATTTTAAGCGAAAACCACACGGAGCTGGAGCTGAAGGACATTCTTCTGAAGGCCTACCAGAGTGAGGGCTTCCAGGGCTTCTCCTTTGAACCCATCACCGCCTTCGCCGGAAACGCCGCCGATCCTCACCATCGGCCGGACGGCTCCCGGGGACACTACGGCGACGGGGTGGTGCTGGACATCGGCGGTCTGATGGACGACTACTGCTCGGATATGACGAGAACCGTCTTCCTGGGCACGGTGTCCGACCGTCAGCGGGAGATTTATGAGATTGTCCGGGAGGCCAACCGCCGGGGCATCGCCGCGGCGAAGCCGGGAAATCGGATGTGTGACGTGGACAACGCCGCCCGGAGCTACATCACGGAAAAGGGCTACGGCAGGTATTTCACCCACCGCACCGGCCACTCCATCGGCCTGGAGGTACATGAGGCGGGAGACGTATCCGCGGTGAACGAGGCCATTATCCAGCCCGGCCAGTGCTTCTCCGTGGAGCCCGGTATTTACCTGCCGGAGGAAAACCTGGGCGTGCGGATCGAAGACCTGGTGCTCATCACCCAGGACGGCTGTGAGGTTCTGAACCATTATCCCAAGGAGCTTCAGATCGTTCCCTTCCCGGAAGACAAGTAACGCAAGACCCGCCCGGTAAGGGCGGGTCTCTCGACAACCAGAAGCCTCCGGAAAAGTTTCCGGAGGCTTTTCGCATCAGAACAGAAATTGCACCAGGAGCATGTAGCACACCGTGCCGCCGGCAATGGACAGGAGTATCTGCCGCTTCCACAGATGCAGCCCCACCACCACGGCGATGGCAATCAGTTCCGGCAGACCGTGGCTCCCCGTGAGCAGGCTCACATTTTTCAGGCAGTATACCACCAGAAGCCCGAACACGGCGGGAGCCAGTACCTTACCCAGGTAGGCGACCGCCTTGGGGGCGGGCTTTCCGGCGGGGAAGAGCAGGAAGGGCAGGAACCGGGTGAGCATGGTGCCCAGGACGACGGCGGCAATGGTGAGGATTCTCTGGGTCAGGGTCATGGGGCGGCACCTTCTTTCTCCAGGGCTTTGCGCAGAAGCAGCAGAATGGCCAGGATCGCGGCCATGGCCGGAAGCATGAAGCGATCCGGGCCGAAGAGCACCAGGCTCAGGGCAGCCAGCCCCAGACCCAGCAGGGAACAGGCATGATTTTCCTCCTTCAGCCACTGCTCCAGGAAAATGACCACGAACATGGCGGTCATCACAAAATCCAGCCCTTCGGTATTGAAGGAAATCAGCGAGCCGAAAAGCCCGCCCAGGGTGGCGCCGACAACCCAGTACAGCTGATCCAGTGCCGTGACCCAAAGGAGAAACCAGCTTTTGTCAACCTCCGGCGGAATCCGGGCAGAGCAGGTGACGGAAAAGGTTTCGTCACTCAGTCCAAAAATCAGGTATGGCTTTTTCCGGCCGGTGCCCTGATATTTGTCCAGCAGGGCAATGCCGTAGAACAGGTGCCGGGCGTTGACCATCAGGGTCATGACGAAGGCCTGGATGGGATTGAAAGCCCCCAGCAGCAGACTGGTGGTCACGAACTGCATGGAGCCGGCATAAACCGTCAGGCTGATGAGCAGGGGATACCAGAAGGAAAAACCGGAAACCTTCATCAGAACCCCATAGGACATTCCCAGAAACAGGTATCCGGTCAGAATGGGAATGGTGTGGGGGAACGCCGCCCCCAGGGCAGCCAGGGGCTTATTTCTCTGCGCCACTGGGAAAAACCTCCTAGGTAACCGCTGATAACGCTTGCGGATTTCATCATTGGTTACAAAAATGAGACACCTCATTATAGCAAACTGCACAGAAAAAAGCAAGCAAAGCGGCACCTTAAGAAAGACTTAATTTGTCTTTTCCTGGCAGACGGTGTATAATGCCCTCAAAAACCACAGAAAGGGGAAACCTATGAAAATTCTTGGAAAGCTCATTGAGTTCATTCTGATCCTGGCGATCCTGCTGGGACTGCTCCTTGTGGGAAAGCGGTACGGAAGGCAGATTCTGGCTCTCGTTTTGCCGGAGGGAACCACCATCGCTACCGTCCTGGAAACCAAAGCACCGGAGACCCTTCCCGAAACCCAGCCGCTTTCCACGGCGGCTCCCGAAACCACCGCCCCGGAGACCCAGTCTGCCCTGGAGCTGCCCATTCTGGATGTCATCGACCAGGATGTGATGCCGGGGGCGGCGGGAGCCTCCCTGCGGGCGGTGCAGGTGGCGGTAAAGCTGCTGGACTGGGGCGAGCATACCGGCCTGGACACCGAGGAAATCCGTCAGGCGACTGTGAATTGGCTGGCAGATAAGGGCAATGACGCGCAAGTGGAATTCGCCCAGAAGCTGGAAGCGGTGGACGACGCCTACAACCAGCTGCTTGCCGGAAACGCCCGGGAGCTTCTGGACGAGGCCGGATGCCAGGACACGGAAATCTTCTGGGGCAGCGACCCGGTGGCACCCATTGAGGCCATTATGGACGCGGCAGGCCTGAGAGGGTAGGGTAAAAATGGCGCGGTGCTCAGCACCGCGCCGTTTTTGCGCATATTGGGGAAACCGGAGAAGACTGCTTTTACAGCGGTATGTATTCCCTGATGGGCTTTTCCAGAAGCCGGATGATTTCCAGCTCGTCCAGGGCATCGAACAGGGCGTTGTGGGTCTCCTGATAGCTCTGATCTCCGGAAAGCAGCCGGAGCATAGGCTCCACGCCGTAATTGCGCTTCATCCGGCCGGTGGAAAAGCAGTCCGCCCACGGGGGAATTTTGGGGTTATTCTGGCGGTAGATGGCTATGCGCATAATGTCGAACCAGGAAAAGCCGCCCAGCTCCGGCAGGTGATTCCGGTCAAAGCCCGCATTGTAGGCAAACAGGGAGGAAACGCCCTTTCCGGCCAGCCAGCCCGAAAGATCCTCCATGGCATCCCCCCGAGAGACATGGAGGGGTCTGACCGGAGTGTCCAGCAGCAGAACGCCTTCGTACATGCCGCCCATCACCGCTTCCTCCGGAAAAATATAATACCGGGCGGCCACGGGTCGGAGACTTTCCTCGTCTCCGATCACTGCCCCGATGGACATGACCTGGTCGAACCAGTTGGTTTCCGTGTCGATGACCCCAAAATAGCCCATAGTTTTCTCCTGAATTTCTATTTTTGCCCGTAAGGATCCCAATAGGCGGCCGGGAAGCGGCTGGGGGAGAGCCGCTGGGCATGATACTCTGCCATGACGGCGGCGTGCAGTGCCTTGCCGCTGACGTTGCCAGCCTTCTTGCGGAAAAGTGCCCACCAGACCCGCCACTGAACCGCGTTGGCAATTTGGGGTGAGACCTCCGGCACCGCTTGGCGGAGGACATCCTGAATCCGGCGCAGCTGGGCGTTCATCACCCGGTTGTCCGTCTCCTTATCCCGAACATTGCAGGGAAGCCGGTAAAGAGGCTTCAGAAGAGAAGCCTTCCGGGCACTGACGAGGGTCAGACTGCCGTCCTCCGCGTACAGCTCCGCAATGGCCAGGGGATGCTGCGGGAGAATGCGGTCAGCCATATACCGGGGCGTTTCCGATTCCGGCAGGGGATAGCGGCGGATTTCCGTCTGGGAGTATTCTGCGGGAATGGCAGAAAAAACGCCCCAGATGAACTGCATGTCCCGCAGTGCTACGTCCCGGCGCAGTGCCTCGTCTGTCAGAAACAGCTCTCGCTGAGCCCATTTTTCGCAGCCGTCCCAACCGCTGGAATCATAGCATTCCAAATCGGTAATCAGCCAGTTGTGGGGCGGCAGCTCCGGCAGAGCGGCCAGAATTCCCCTGAACTGGCAGGTATCCACCGAAACGCAGGCCATGGCGTCTCCTTTCTGCGTGAAAAACTGGCCGCCATCAGGAAAAATGTTTACAGAATGTACTTGGAGATGCTGGCACAGATGCTCCGGATGTTCACACCGGCCTTGAAATCAAATTGCAGCCGATTGCCGTCGCTGAAGACCAGCACCAGCTCACTGTCGATATCCAGCACACCGGCGGTCTCGATGCCGAAGTACTGCACCTTGGAGTAGGGATAGGAGAAGTAGGAGACCTTTTTGCCGGTGATGCCCTGGACGTTCACCACAAAGACGCGCTTGGTGGTGAAGATGACCTGGTCACGGACGGTCTGAAAGCACTGGATGATCTCTTCTCCGGGGACGAGAAATTCATTGATCTCCGGGCGAATCTGGGATGCAGAGACGCTTTTCAGATTCAGTAGGTTGGCATCGCCGAGAATACCGGTGGATATGGTAGCCATACATAACATCTCCTTATTTTGATTTTGTACAATCCCTTATCTGCAAAGCAGGTAGGATATTCCGATTTAAGGCCGTCTGTTTCTCCGGCTACGTCGGAAACGGTAAGCACGGCCAGATTTCATTTTTATGGTATAATACCGGAAGGGAAATGTCAAGAGACAATCGGAAAAGCATAAGGGGCAGCCCCTGTGCTGTAAATAGATATGATCCATGATGGAGTAGAGCTGACGCGGTTCGATTTGCTCTTTTGAACGTGGATTGGGTTCTTTTTCACCCGTCTCCCTGTTTATCACATAGTCTCTAAAACGAACTGCGTCATCGTAATCACAAGACATCCAAAAGTATCGGTCGTCTATAATTTCCATGTCAATAGAGTATAAATACTTTTGGCGTTCCGGTTTGTAAGTCCGGTTACCTTTAGAAAGCACTTGCCGGAAGTCTTCCAGCGATGCTTCACGAATGCCATCTACACGGAGAAGAAAATTGCAAAACTTCACACTTAAGACCTCCCTTATGATTTACAGCTCCCTTGTGATCTCCAAAAATTTGCTCATACTGACAGCACCCTTAGGAAGATCGTTATCATCCATAAACACCATATAGTACCGGAACTGGCTACCTGCATGACTGCTCCACGCTTGACCAAGAGCAATCCTCTCCCGGCTGTCATCGTTTTTCAGGTGTTCGCCCTTGGTTTCCGCGCAGATGAGCTTGCCGCTTTGGGTCATAATCAGAATATCGGGGTAGTGCTTGATAAAGCCGTTGATCACAAAGCCTTGTTTGGCAATATTCCTGTGCCACCAGCGGACATTCGGCAGGGCGGTCAACTCCACAATCAGCTTTTGTTCCAGCTTGTTCATATCACCGGCCTCTGCCGTATACAGCGAACGGGCGTATATGTCGGTATTGCTGGCGGGGTGAATGGACGCGGGCAGATGGAACGAGGGTTTGCAGACGATCCGCTCCGTTTCCAGCCACTTGTCAAAGGTTTCCCGATAGTGGGCTTCCAGCAGCGTTACGATCTTGGCGCGGATCTTCGCCGCATAGCCCAGCGGGGCTTTCTCCATGGCGGCAAGCTGTGCCTTGTCCATATCGTCCACAATGCGGTTTATGTAGGCTCTCAGCTCGGCAGCGTCCACCGTGTTCAGCTTGTTCAGCTGATGGAACATCATGTCCTTGCATTGACGGACACGGCTTTCCGGCGGCAGATTGTTGAACCACTCCTTAAAATACCGCTGTTCGGCGCTCTCCATTTTGAACACCTTCGGCAAACCGCCGTCCTGCTCCCGCACGTCGATTT
>DJQM01000065.1 GCA_002437585.1 Clostridiales bacterium UBA6386
TTAATTTTGAAAACTGCTATAATCTTTTAGCATAGTCCGGTGGGAAGTACAATCACCGGACTATCTCTTTTGCGTCACAGGCATTCATTATGCACAGATTTTGCAAGACAGGTTGACAAACAGGCTTTCGTGCGGTATCATCTGTACATAGCATATAGTATTCGGAATACGGAGGGATGCCCGTGATTTTAAAAATCGACACGCTGAATCAGCAGGCCTATGATATTTTGAAGGAAAAGATTCTGAACAAAGAGCTTCTGCCCGGGACAAGACTGGTGGATTCCCAGCTGGCCGAGGATTTCGGCATCAGCCGCACACCTTTGCGGGATGCCATCCGCAAGCTGGCCGAAGAGGGTTTTGTGGTAAGCAGCCCCACAAAAAAGGGTTACTATGTGTATCAGCCATCCGCAAAGGATATCAATGAAATTTTTGAGCTGCGCCAGATTCTGGACATTGCCGCGGCAACAAAGGTCATCCGAGAGATTCTCCCCGCGGACCCCACAGCCTTTGAGCAGCTTCGTCAGGCCTATCAGGCAGAAAAGGAAACGGCAACAGACTCCTTTGTACAGCATGATGAGGATTTCCACGATGCCGTGATTCGCCTGTGTGGGAATGCCCGGATGCAGGCAATCTATACGGATCTGCGCCATCAGACCAGAGCCTTCCGCAGCGTCACCTCCCGCAGCAGCCAGCGGATCAGCAAGGCTAAGAGCTACCACGAAAAAATCTATCATGGCTTTGAGGCCCGGGATCTGGATGCCACCATCGATGCAATCCGTAAGCACGTAGAGTACAGCCGCGAGGACGCGCTGGCCGACTACACCCAAAAGGATTCCTGAAACCAGGGAACATACAACTGAATCACCAAGGGCGGAAGCTGCAGCGGCTTCCGCCCTTCCTGCTACACCGGAATGAGGGCAAATAATGTCCAAATTTCCGGTGCTTTTTTTTGGCATTCCTACAATCTTTCAGAAAAAGCAGAAAAGGAATTGACAGATAAAATCTTGGCTGTATAATGTTGGCATACGGAGTACCGTATACGGAATTCAATATTCAAAAGGAGTGAGTGCATGAAAGTCAGTACCTCTCTATCCGTACAATATGACAATCCCTTCTCGCCGTTCCCCGGCAAAGAATGGGAGAAAGGCCTGGATTGGGTCCGCGACAGCGGCTTTGATGCCGTAGAGATCATCCTCAGCGATCCGGATCTGTTGGATCGGAATGCGCTGGAACGCAAGCTCCAGCAGACCGGGCTGCCGGTTTCCACCATTTCCACCGGCCAAGCCATGGGTCTGGAGGGGCTCTCCCTATGCAGCGCCAGCCGGGAAACCCGGGACCGGACGCTGCGGCGGCTGGATCGGGATATGGAGCTGGCACTGCTGCTTGGCAATCCCCACGTCACCGTTGGCCTGATCCGCGGTCGGGGCGGCGATCTGCCGGAAGACATGGAATGGGCGCTTCTGCTGGATTCCCTTTCACGTCTGGCAGACCGGGCCGATGCCAAGGGCATTACCATCAATCTGGAGCCCATCAACCGCTATGAATGCCGCCACCTGAACAGCTCCCACTCCGCACTGGAGATTATCCGGCAGATCGGTTCTCCCGCATGCATGGGCGTTCTTTACGACACCTTCCATTCCAACATTGAGGACGCGGAAATGCTTGCGGCCATTGCGGAACTGAGCAGCCGCATCAGCAATGTCCATCTGGCGGACAGCAACCGCCGCCTGCCCGGCGAGGGACACATTGATTTTCCTGCTGTTCACCGGCAGTTGGAGGCCATTGGCTACGACGGCTATGCCGCCCTGGAGGTGCTGAACACCCCGTCTCAGGCACATATTCGGGAAAATGCGCAAAAGAGCATTCAATATTTTATGGAGCAAGCCAATTAAGGAGGAGAAAAAATGCATCAGGTAGACTTTGATATTTCCGGTCAGGTTGCCGTCATTACAGGTGCCGGCGGCGTTATCTGCGGGGTCATGGCCCGGGAGATGGCGAAAAAGGGTGCAAAGGTAGCTCTGCTGGATCTGTTTGTGGAAAACGCCCAGCGGATCGCTGACGAAATCAACGCAGCGGGCGGACAGGCCATTGCCGTAGCGGCCAATGTTCTGGACCGTGCCAGCCTGGAAAAAGCCCGGGATGAGGTCATTGCGGCCTACGGTCACATTGACATTCTGATCAACGGTGCGGGTGGCAATAAGAAGCAGGCAACGGTCTCCCCGGAGCTGGACTTCTTCCATCTGGACACAGATGCCTTCAAGTGGGTTTTCGACCTGAATGTTACCGGCGCGGTACTGACCACCATGGTCTTCGGCGAGCTTCTGGCCAAACAGGGTACCGGCAATGTCATCAACATCGCCTCCATGGCCACCTACCATCCTCTGACAAATACCGTGGCCTACTGCGGCGCAAAGGCGGCCGTGGCAAACTTCACCGAGTGGATGGCTACGCACTTCAACCAGAACTACAGTAAGAATATCCGGGTCAACGCCATTGCACCGGGCTTCCTGTTGACGACCCAGAACCGTTTTCTGATGCAACAGGAGGACGGCAGTCCCACCGCCCGGGGCCAGCGGGTCCTGGACAAGACCCCCATGGGCCGCTATGGCGACCCTGTGGAAATGGCCGGTCCCGTGATCTGGCTGTGCTCTGAGGCGGCATCCTTTGTAAACGGCGCGGTAATCCCTGTAGACGGCGGCTTCTCCGCCTTCTGGGGCATTTGACAGAATAAAAAGGAGATTGAACAATATGGCAAAGATTCAACTGAAGGACCTGAAAGCCTTCTGCAAGGAAGCGCTGGTTAAAGAAGGGATGAAAGAGGCCTACGCAGATATCACCGCTGCCGTTCTGTCCGAGACGGATGCCTTCGGCACCAACTCCCACGGCACCAAGAATCTGCATAACTACATCCGCAAATTCCGCGCCGGCGGCATCGACATCCACGCTGAGCCGGAAATTCTGGCAGAAGGTCCCTCCTATGTGCTGCTGGATGCGCACAAGGCCCTGGGCATGATTCCCTCTGTACAGGCCATGGAAATGGCTTGTATGAAAGCGCGGGAAACCGGTATCGCCATTGCCGCAGTGCGCAACTCCTGCCACTTCGGTGCCGCCGGATATTACGCCAACATCGCCGCGAAACAGGGACTTATCGGTCTGTCCATGTCCAACGTAGACCCCAACATGACCGCCCCCGGGGCCCGGGGTATGCTGCTGGGCAATAATCCCTTTGCCTACGCCGCCCCCGCCAACACCACCCCCAGCGTCTTCCTGGACATTGCCATGAGCAATGTTGCCTCCTTGAAGGTTGTCCAGGCCCGGAAGGACGGCAAACAGATTCCGGATACCTGGATCGTAGATAAGGACGGTCTGCCCACCACCGACCCCAGCCACTACCCCGAAGAGGGCGCCATGCAGCCCATGGCCGCCCACAAGGGCTACGGCCTGGCCATCATGGTGGAGCTGCTCACCGGCATTCTGTCCGGCGGCTGCACCTCCATGGGCGGCAACATTGTCTCCTGGTGTTTCGAGCTGGAAAAGCCCAACAACGTCTGCCACACTTTTATCGCCATTGACCCCACGAAATTCCTGGGGCAGGAAAAGATAGCTGACCGGGTAGAGGATATGGCCGGTGTCCTCCGCGCCGCACCCAAGGCAAAAAACGCCACTCGCATCTACACCCCCGGCGAAATTGAGTGGAGCAAGCATGTGATCGCTGAAAATGAGGGCTTTACCATTCCTGCCGATGTAGAAGCTTCCCTGCGGGGACTGGCTGAGGATATGGGCATCGCTCTGCCCGTTATGGAATAAGGAGGACCCATGGAGATTCTGAACAGATTATCCGCTGCCGGTGTCGTTCCGGTAGTGGTGATTGAAAATGCAAAGGATGCAGTGCCCACCGCGGAAGCCATGCTGCGCGGCGGCATCGACGTAATGGAGATTACCTTCCGTACCGCCGCGGCCCCGGATGCCATCCGGGCGGTCAGTGAAAACTGTCCAAAGATGCTGGTGGGTGCCGGTACGGTCATCACCCTGGAGCAGTGCAAACAGGCAGTGGACTGCGGCGCGTCCTTTATTGTCTCCCCCGGCTTCAACCGGGAGGTCGTAGCCTGGTGCGTAGAGCATGATGTTGCCGTCACCCCCGGCTGCGTCACGCCTACAGAGATTATGGAGGCCATGGAGCTGGCGGGGTTGAAGGTTCTCAAATTCTTCCCCGCCAATGTCTACGGCGGCCTCAGCGCCATGAAGGCCCTCTCCGGCCCCTTTGGCGGCATAAAGTTTATTCCCACAGGCGGCGTAAACGCGCAGAATCTGGCGGAATATATCTCTGCTCCCTTTATCCACGCCGTAGGCGGCAGCTGGGTTTGCCCCAAGGCGGACATTTCCGCCGGGCATTTTGAGAAAATCACCCAGCTGTGCCGGGAAGCCCGCAAGGCTGTTCTGGGATTTGAGGTGGCCCACATCGGCGTCAATTGCCCGGATGCGGAAAGCTCACTTTCTCTGTGCGGCAGCTTCAGTGATGCTTTTGGCTTCGAGACCAAGCCGGGCAATTCCTCCAATTTCTCTACAGCCGCCATTGAGATCATGAAGAGCAACTACCTGGGTGAGAAGGGCCATATCGCCATCCGCACCAACCGAATGGAAGCTGCCATCTGTGAACTGGCCGCAAAGGGCTTCCAAATCGACCCGGACACCGCCAAATACAAGGGGGACCGAATGATTGCGGTCTACCTGCGTCAGGAATTCGGTGGCTTCGCGGTTCATCTTCTGCAGAAATAAGGAGGCACAATCATGAAATTTTTGACATTCGGCGAGATCATGCTGCGGCTGCGGGCCCCCGGTCATGAGCGCTTTTTCCAGAGCAATATGATGGAGGCCACCTACGGCGGCGGCGAGGCCAATGTGGCCGTGTCCCTGGCGAACTACGGTCAGGACGTGGGCTATCTGACTGTACTCCCCCAGAACGCACTGGGCGATGAGTGTGTGAAAGAGCTGCGGAGGTTCGGCGTGGATACCAGCCGGATCCTGCGGGGTCCCGGCCGCATGGGCATCTATTTTCTGGAGGCCGGCGCCAACCAGCTGCCCTCCCGGGTCGTCTATGACCGCGCCTGCTCTGCCATCGCCCTGGCGAAGCCTGGGGACATCGACTGGGAAAAGGCCTTTGCGGGCGTAGAGTGGTTCCACATTACGGGCATTACACCCGCCATCTCCGAGACGGCCATGGAGCTCTCCCTGGAATCCGTCCGGGAAGCCAAACAGCGGGGCATTACCGTTTCCTGTGATTTGAACTACCGGAAAAACCTGTGGAAATATGGCAAGAAGGCCAGCGAGGTCATGGCAGAGCTGGCAAAGTACGTAGACGTAGCCATTGCCAACGAGGAGGATGTGCAGAAATCCCTGGGCATCACTACTGATGTGGATGTCTCCTCCGGCGAACTGAGCCGGGAGAAATACAGGGAACTGGGCGACAAGGTTCTGGCAGCTTATCCGAACATGAAGATGATTGCCATCACCCTGCGGGAAAGCCACAGCGCCGACTGGAACGGGTGGGCCGCCTGTCTCAATAACCGTACACATTTCTATGTCTCGAAGAAATACGAAATCCGGGACATTATTGACCGGGTCGGCGGCGGCGACAGCTTTGCCGGCGGTTTGATCTACGGTCTGAACCAATATGATGGCCCCCAGCAGGCGCTGGAATTTGCGGTAGCCGCTTCCTGCCTGAAGCACTCCATCATCGGGGACTTTAACCGGGTGGGTGTGACAGACGTGGAGAAACTCATGGGCGGCGATGGCTCCGGCCGCGTCCAGCGCTGACCATTTGATACCTCTATACTCCCTTTCCTCGCAGAACTTCCTTTCACAGCAAAGTCCCCGGCAGTGCAGTTTGCCGGGGGCTTTGCTGTGAAAAAACCGGAGCCGTTGCAAAGTGAAAGCTGCTCCCCTTTCAGGGCATTTTGCCATAGCCCCGTCCGAACTTACCGTTTTACCGCTGCGGCATTGACGGCATGCCAGGGATCATGTCCGGTCAGAACGTTGGCGGCCTCCTGCGCTGCCTTTTCCTGGACTGCTGTGACAGCCTCCTCCGTGTACCACGCGCAGTGAGGCGTACAGATTACATTGGACATATGCAGCAGGGGGCTGTCCTTTGGCAGAGGCTCCTGCTCGTAAACATCCAGGCCGGCACCGGCAAGCTCTCCCGCCTGCAGTGCCTCCACCAGCGCCTGCTGCCGGATCACCGGGCCCCGGGCTGTATTCACAAGGACGGCTGTGGGCTTCATGCGCCGGAAGGTCTCAAGCCCAAACATGCCCTGGGTCTGGGGCGTCAGCGGGCAATGGATGCTGATATAATCACTTTCCGCTACCAGGGTATCAAACTCTGTCAGCTCTACCCCCAACTCCCGGGCTGCCTCCGGCCGCGCAAAGGGATCATAAGCAAGGATACGCAGCCCGAAGCCTGCCATTTTCTTTGCCACAAGAGATGGGATGCGCCCCAGTCCTATCAGTCCCAAGGTTGCGTCAGCCATCCTGTGCAGGGGAACCACCGGGCCGTAGCCCCAGGCACCGCATTCCAGGCTCTCATTCAGCGGTTTCAGGCCCCGGGACAGCGCCAGCATCATGGCAATGGCGTGATTGGATACCTCGTCCACACCGTAATCCGGAACATTGCAGACATAGATTCCCTTCGCGCTGGCCGCATCCACGTCAATATTGTTGACGCCGATGCCGTATTTGATAATTACACGGCACTGTTCCATTTCCCGGATCACCCGTTCGGTAATCGCACAATACTGGACAATTACACCATCCGCTTCCCGGCAGGCGTCTATGAGCGCCTGTTCCGTCCGACACTGGCGCTCATCCAGGGCGATGCCTGCCGCCTCCAGAATTTTCCGCTCCTTCTCAACGTCCTGATATTCATAATCTGTAATGACAACCTTCATCGTTTTCCCTCCTGTTCATTCCGTTCCCGCCGCAGACGGGCAATCTGAAGTGCCCCTTGGGCACTGAGGGGTATTTCTCCTGTCTGCGTATCCGTCAGTATCTGGCGGAAGCAGCCTTTCTCGCGCAGCAGCTCCGCCATGGCCTGCTGCAGGGGGGCTTTCCCCGCTACTACAACCCGGGTATCCAACGTGCGGGCCAAGGCCGTGCTGTTGGCAATGGCGCGAATATCGCTGGCCAGGCAGGCTCCCAGCACAAAATTGGCAATCTTACTGTGATCCTCCGTGGCAAACAGACTCAGAATGCGGCCGCTGAAACAGGCCCGGCCTAGGCCGCAGTGCTCTGCCGTCCGGGCCCCAAGACGAACCCATTGGGGATCATAGCTGTCCTCTGACACGAACTGGTGCCCCACCGCGTCCGCCAGGATGGTGTCCATGGTAATGCTGTTCAGCAACTCGCCGCTGATAGAGGTCAGGCAGCCTGTAATGCGCCTCTGGCAATCCACCGCCACAAACTTCATATGGCTTCCCGGCAGCACCAGCAGCATGGGGGTATCGCCGCCATAGCGGTGAATCAGCGCGACACTCTCCGTCTCCTCTCCACGCATGATGTCCATCTGTTCAAAATTTTCCAGAGTAATCGGTCCGTTAAAATTTTTGATGCCCGGGATGAAACAAATGGGTTTTGGGCAGACATCCGGCAAAAGGATTTCCTGTACCCCCGCCGCCAACTCTTCCGCACCTGCCGGTGCCGTCAGGTGGGGGATCTCCGCCAGGCCCACATTGGAGGTAATCATGCCAGAAGCAAAAATAGCTTCAACCTTCTCATAGCCGATCTCCGCCTGCCGCAGCAATGACTCCAAAACATCATGAACACCCGTGGAAAGCTTCCGCGTATTTCCGTCAATGGCGGTATTGCGCACGCCCACGCCGGCACTGGCAGAAGCCGCCCGGGCGCCGGAAGGGTCCCATAGAATTGCCCGGGTATTTGTCGTGCCGGTATCCAGAGTAATGATATAACCCATAATCAAATTTCCCTTTCCGCCTGGGTCAACGCCGCCCGAAGGGCTGCGGCTCCGGCTGTTATGACTTCAAAGCGTCCGGCTCTGATATCCGCCGGGCTGACCAGCGAACCGCCGATACCAAAGCAGCGGACCCCTGCCCGGTAGAATTGGCCAAGGTTTTCCGCATCCACACCGCCCACCGCCGCACAGGGGATATGGGGCAGCGGTCCCCGCAGTGCCTTGCAGTAATCCGCCCCCAGGGTTCCGGCCGGAAAGAGCTTAACAATATCCGCCCCGCTGCGGTGAGCCAGCGTAACCTCCGTTGGCGTCATGGCCCCGGGGATGGAAACCATGCCCAGAACCTTAGTCCTCGCAATGACCTCCGGCACCGTATCCGGGGAAATAATGTATTTTGCCCCTGCCCGGCAGGCCAGCTCCGCCTCTTCCACCGTTAATACCGTACCGGCTCCCGGAAGGATTTCCGGGATTCCGGTCAGACACGCCAACGATTGCAGCGTGTTTTCCCGCCCCTTGGATGAGGTATGGTCAAGGGTCACCTCCAGGCAGCGGATACCGCCCCCCAGCAATGCCCGGGCCGTCTGTTCCATTCTCTCCGCCGGGATGCCCCGGATAATGGCAATCAGTTTTTCCTCCAGAAGCTGCTCCAAAACCATCATGGCGCATCCTCCCTATCTTCCCAGATACCCGCCGTCCACGGGAATCACCGTACCGCACACATAGTCCGAGGCCCTGCTGCAAAGATAGATGATCGTACCCATCAGATCCTCCGGCAGCCCCCAGCGGTGGGCTGGGATTCTGGCGGTGATCTCTGCATCCCGCTCCGGAATCGCCCGCAGCTTCGTATTCAGCGGGGTGTCCATATAGCCGGGGGCAATGGCGTTTACGTTGATTCCCTGACCGGCCCACTCATTGGACAGCGCCTTGGTCAGCTGGGCCACAGCACCCTTGGAGGCCGCATAGGGACAGCAGTTCAGCCCGCCGAAGAAGCTGAGCATGGAGGCAACATTGACAATCTTTCCACCCCGCCCCTGGGTCAGCATCTGCCGGGCAGCCAATTGGCACATTTCAAAGGTCGCCGTCAGGTTCAGCTCAATCAATCGATCCCAGTCGCTCAGCTCAATCTCCTCTGCCTTGCCCCGGAACTGGATTCCGGCGTTGTTGATCAGAATATCCAGCCCGCCCAAAGCCTCTACAGCCTGACGGAAGCCCTCCTTCAAAAAATTCCTGTCCAACAGATTGCAGCGGATGCCGAGAATCTCCAGCGTGTCCCCCGCCATCTCCCGGGCAATTGCCTCCGTCTGGGGACTTACGTCCAGAATAGCCACCTTTGCTCCTGCCTGAGCCAACGCCAGGGCATACCCCTGCCCCAGTCCCTGGGCCGCTCCGGTGACCAGGGCATATTTTCCTTCCAATGAAAACAGATCCATCTGTTTGCTCCTTTCTCAAAAAACGGGCCGCATACGCACCCGAAGTTCAGGCGGTATGCGGCCCATAGCCTCTTTTACAGTTTCTCAAAAACACCGATGCGGGGAAGTTCATATACGGACTTCCAGCCCTCACTGAGGGGTTCCCGCAGGAAGGACTCCAGCTCTTTCCGGCTGCGCATGGTGGTGAGCTCCGGATCCGGCACGGAACCGGCAGGATAGGCCTCCAGAATCTCATCGTGTACCAGCGTAATGTACTTCAGGAAGGCTGCGGCGGGCCGCTTTGCCTTCTCCGCCGTTGCCAGCCTGGGATTTCCTACCACGCCCTCCGGCGTACCCTTGATCTCAATGGCATTGTGGCCCTCGCCCATCTCCCAGGTGCAGGGGCGACGGTAGGCATCCACAGAGTTGTCAAAGTGCCCGTTGGGCAGCAAGGACTTGGGCCAGGCCTCCTGAGCCTTGGACATGTCAATCATATCCGGGAACAGGAGCCTTGCAAAAGAGGTTTCAATCTCGTCCGCATGGATGAAGGAGGTTTGGAAGCTTCCCTCCCGGTTGACCGGCATAAAGAACTCCCGGATGGCCCGGTGCCAGTCAATGAAGCGGAAGATACCGGGCAGCTGGTAGCGCTTACAGAACTCCTGAATGGCCGCCGTCAGCATCCAGGAATGGCCGTGGTTATTAATGAAAATGATCTTCCGGTAGCCATCGTTCCACAGCCCAAGCATAACGTAAATCAGGGTCTCCTGAACCACCTCGTGGGGCATGTTCACCGTACCAGGCATGGCAATGTGATGGTAGGGATGTCCGCCATAGAGCAGTGCGGGGAATGCAATGTTGCACTCGTGACCCTGCTTGGCGGTATACCGCCGCAGACCCTCCAGCATCTGGGTCACCTGGAAGGTATCCAAGCCCGTGTTGGCATGCAGGCCGTGATTCTCCGTGCAGCCGATCGGGACGAACACGATGTCATTTTTTCTGCGTTTCTCGATGGCAGCGGTACGGTTGGTGGTCTGAATATAGGTGTTGGGCATACCCAGCTCTGAGGGGGCAGGAATGCCGTATTCCGCCAGGATGCGGTCGATCTCTTCATCGGATGCCTCGAACACCGCTTTTTTTACTCTGCCGACATTGGTATCCTCAAAAAAGATATCCGGCTCCTCTGTTGTCAGCCATTTGCACAATTCGCTCATGATAGTACCTCTTTCTATGGGGGATTACTGGAAATCAGCCGCAGTCAAAATGGTAGCGGGCAGAGTGGCCTCGGCAGGGACTTCATAGCCGCGCATATAGGCAATCACTTCCACCAGTGCCATGTAGCCCTGGCTGCGCTCGTTCTGGTTGCAGGTGCCGGTAAGGGTTCCCTCCAGCAGTGCTTCCTTCACATCGTCATCAATGTCGAAGGTGAAGCTCATGATTTCCTCGCTGCGACCCGCCTGATCAATGGCCTGCAGGGAGCCCAGGCCCATGTCCTTGGTCATGGTAAAGATGGCATCGATTTTGTCATAGGTCTGCAGCCAGTTCTCGGTAACGGTCATTGCCTTTTCCCGGTCCCAGTCAGCAGGCTGGCTGTCCAGCAGCTTCACATTGCTGTACTCGTCCAGTGCCTCGATAAAGCCGGCCTTCCGGTCTTCAGAGGTGGAGTTGCCGGAGATACCCTCCATCAGCAGCACATTGCCGCTGCCGCCCAGAGCCTCACAGACAGCCTTGCCCACAACATAGCCAACCTGATGGTTGTCGATGCCCACATAGCCGATGACCTCGCCGCCGTTGGCACGGGTGTTGGGGGTGATAACCGGGATACCGGCCTTGTTGCAGGCCTCAATGGCGGGGATGATACCGGTGGAATCGCAGGGGGTCAAAACAATGGCATCGTAGTCGTTGGCAATGCAGTTCTCCACCAGCTGGATCTGCTGGTCTACATCAAAGGGGGTCTCAGGCGCCATGGTCGTTAGCTCAAATACGGAGTCCAGGTCAGAGGCACAGGCCTGTGCACCCTCCAGCATATTCAGGAAGAATGCGGACTGCATGCTCTTTACGATAAAGGCAATTCGATACTTCTCTCCGTTCTTGGGGGTCACCGCGTGAGAGGTCGTCTCAATTACATTGGCGATGGGAGAGGCTGTGTTTTCACTCGTGGTTGTTGCGTCTGCCTTGGCACCGGAGCCGGCACAGCCGGCCAGCAGCGACACGGTCATGACGGTAACACAGAGCAGCGCGATCAGCTTCATCAGCGGGGTGCGGTTGGTCTTCTTCATAGTGGGGTCCTCCTTTTGTTTTTAAGTACACGTTTTTATTCTCAATCATTCTGATTCAGGGCCATTTTTCTCTTTTCCAGATAGTTGTTAAGGAAAACAGCCAGAATGATCAAAATACCTAAGAATGCGTCCTGCATCTCGGAAGAAACCTGCATGTTGTTCATGCCGGCCTGGATGGTAGCAACGATAATCGCGCCGCAGAGCACGCTCCAGACATTGCCCTTGCCGCCCCGCATCAGCGTGCCGCCGATCAGGGAGACGGTGATGGCGTCAAAGTGGTAGCTGCCGCCCAGAGCCGCGTCAATGGCGTTCAGCCGGCCCACATACATGATGGCCGCAAAGCCCGCCACCGCGCCGCTGAAAATATGCGCCGTTACAATCATCCGTTGGACGTTGATGCCGCTGAACTCCGCTGCGGTACGGTTGGAGCCTGTAAAATACAGCCGGCGTCCAAAATTGGTCTTCGACAGAATGAACCACATGGCGACGACGAATATCAGCGAAACCAGCATGGGAGCAGTCAGGCGGAAGGAGCCGATGGTCAGAATCTCTGTATTGGCCAGAGCCCGGATGTCCGGCCGGACACCGTAGATAACACCCTTGCCGATGATCAGCCAGGAAGCGCCCCGAGCCATGTACATAACAGCGTAGGTTGCCAGGAATGCGGGGATGCGAAGCTTGGTGGAGGCAATACCGTTAAACAGGCCTACCAGGCCGCCCATGCACAGCACCACCAGAATAGGCATCAGGACAAACACATCACTTTTCTTGGACAGCCACGCGCCGCAGACCACTGTGGACAGTGCCATACAGGCACCGATGGAAATATTGATCTCGCCCACCAGCATAGCAATCATCTGCGAAACGCCGATGAGCACCAGGAAGGACGCCTGATTGAGAATCGTAGACACATTGCTGACCGTCAGGAAGCCGTTTCCGAAGATACCGAAGAAAACAAGCATCACCAGAAGAATCCACAGCGTAGAAAGGTCCAGTGCCTTTGCCTTAAGAGATGTTTTCATTGCCTACACCTTCCTTCCCAACAGATTCCGGAGCAGCGGGCTTTTCCGCCAATCCGCGTCCTTGTCCAGCAGCAGATTCAACAACATACTGAGAATCAAAATCAGGCCCGTAATGACCATGATCGCGTTTGCGTTCACGCCTGCCATAGACAGCCCGTTGCGGATAACATAAACCACCAAACCGCCCATAATTGCGCCCCAGACGCTGCCCTTGCCGCCGCACATCAGGTTGCCGCCAAGAACCGCCGCAACCACCGCCTGGAATTCCAGGCCGCTGCCTGCGGTAGGCTGCGCACTGTTCAAACGGATGACCATCAACATTCCCGCCACACCGGCCACTAAACCATTCACCACAAAGAAGCTCATGCCCCAGCAGTCCGTATCGATGTTGGAGAGCTTGGCCGCGTCCACATTGCCGCCGATGGCATAAATATAGCCGCCGACTCTTGTTTTGTAGAAGGCGAACAGCAGTACGGCCAGCATCAGAATTGTAATTACAGGAATCATATTCAGGCTGAAAATCGTATTGCTCTTTGTGCCGAACTGAACAGAAAACAGGGGGCTGCTCAGGAAGCTGAATACCGGCGTCACCACATCACCCATCTCTCCGGACAGATATACCGAGCGGCTGCCGGAGATGGCATTGGCAATGCCCTGGGCCACACCCATCATACCAAAGGTACCGATGAAAGCAGGTACCTTCATCTTAATGGTAACAAACCCATTGATGAGGCCAATCACACCGCCGACCAGAATTCCCGCGAAAATTGCCAGGATCTCATTGTGGCCGCTGCTGATCAGAATTGCCGTTACCATACCAGTCAGGGAAACGGTAGCACCCGCCGACAGATCCGCGTGGCCCATCATCAGCATCCAGGAGGTGCTGGCACTGAGCAGCGTCAGAATACAAGCCTGAGTCAGCAGATTGCTCAGATTTGTCGGTGTCGCGAAATTGGGAACCAGCAGGCAGAACAGCACAAATGCCGCCAGGAAGATATACGCCGCGGTTGGTACCCGCGCCATACGGGTAGCCAGGCTGACCCCGGAGGGGTTCTTTTTCTCTTTGCTCATTGGGTAGCCTCCGTTTCTTCCAGATTCCGGCCGTAAGCCAGGGTCAAAATCTTTTCCTGGGTTGCCTCACTGTGCTCCAGCTCCCCGGTGACACGCCCCTGACTCATGACATAGACCCGGTCACTCATGCCCAGAATCTCCGGCAGGTCCGAGGAAATCATCAGGATGGCCGCGCCCTGGTGGACCAGGCCGTCCATCAGCTCGTAAATCTCGCTCTTGGCGCCTACATCAATGCCGCGGGTAGGCTCGTCAAAGATAAACAGCTTCAGATCCGCACTGAGCCACTTCGCGATAACCACCTTCTGTTGGGTGCCGCCGGAGAGGAACCCAGCGGGTTTTTCTACCGTCGGGGTTGCGATACTCAGGCGCCTGACATACTCCGTGCAGAGTTTCTTTTCCTTCAGAATATTGGTCATACCGCCCTTGCTGATCTTGTTCAGTGTGGCAATAACGATATTCTCACGGATAGAATAATTCAGAGACAAGCCCTGTACCTTTCTGTCCTCCGGCAGCAGGCCGATTCCGGATTTGACCGCCCGTGCCGTGCTGTTGCGGGGAACCTTTTTTCCGCACAGCAAAATCTCTCCGCTCTGGTAGTGGTCTACGCCGAAGATTGCCCTGGCAAGCTCGGTACGGCCCGCGCCTACCAGGCCGGACAGGCTCACAATTTCCCCGGCTCGTACATTCAGATTCACATGGGAAAATTTTCCGCCTGTGCAGTCCCTGATCTCCAGGACCGTCTCTCCCTTTTCTGCCAGCCGGTTTCTGGGGTAGAGATTTTCAATCTTCCGCCCGGCAATCAGCTCGATCATCCGGTTCATAGTCAACTCCTGGGTGGTAAAGGTACCAACCAGTGTGCCGTCACGCATGATACTGACCCGGTCACCCACCTGATACAGCTCCTCCAGGCGGTGGCTGATGTAGAACATCCCCACGCCCTGCTTTTTCAGCATCTCAATGATGGAGAACAGCTCCCGTATCTCAGAGTCAGACAGTGAACTGGTGGGCTCGTCCAGCACAAGGGCCTTGGATTTGTGGGTCAATGCTTTGGCAATCTCCACCATCTGCCGGGTTCCCGTACCCAGATCCTTTACCAGCGTATTGGGATCAATCTCCAGATGCAGCATCTGCATCAGACGTTTGGATTCCGCATACATACGTCCGGTATCCAATACTGGCCCCCTTCGTAGTTCATGCCCCAGGAAAATATTACGCATGATAGAAAGCTCCGGAATCAGGTTCAGCTCCTGATAAATCATACCGATACCAAGCTTTTCGCTGATGGCCGGGGAATTCTTTTTGATAGTCTCCCCACCGATCAGCAATTCCCCCTCATCCGGGCTGTAGGCACCGGAGAGTACCTTCATAAGCGTGGACTTACCTGCGCCATTTTCGCCAATCAGAACATGTACTTCCCCCGGCTGTAGTGACAGACTGATATCACTCAGCGCCGTCACACCGGGAAATTTTTTCGTAATGTGACGGAACTCAACCAATGGTTGCTGCTGGCTGTTCATTCACCGCACTCCTCTCTCGTTATCGCTTTTTGAACGGTCTGTTAAGTATTCTGTATACGGTATTCGTTTGCATGGCTCTAATTTAGCACCCTTTAACAAAAAAGTAAAGAGGGCAAAATGATTTTTGGAGAATTGCACCATGTTTCTCTTCGCATTTTGTATACAATAAATAAAATTCGATTACCTTCTTGACAAGCACCGTACTTTGGTGTTTATAATGAGAAGCAAAATCGAGGTGACAGCTATGGAAAAAATCGAATACGGTGACAGCCTTGCCACACAGGCCTATGAGATTCTGCTGCAATACATCTTTGCGCACAAGCTCCCAGCTGGGACACGGCTGATTGACTCTCAATTAGCCCAGGAGCTGGGCATCAGCAGAACACCCGTACGAGAGGCCATTCGCCACCTTGTGGAGGACGGACTAGTTGAAGTGCGCAATGTGCGCAGCTACTATGTCGCCTGCCCAACCGAAAAAAATATGCATGATATTTACGAGCTGCGCCAGATTCTGGACGAGGCCGTCGTGCGCAAGCTGATCCAAGCCGTCCTGCCCCATAATCCCGAGGCATACTCTGTGCTCTCCGATCTGCGGCAGCGCACTCTGGAACAGGCGGATTTTTCCGGCGCAACCTTCTGCAAGGAGGACGAATATTTTCACGATCAGATCACTGCGCTTGTGCAGAACCAGGTACTGACACAGTGCTACAGCCAACTTCGCTTTAAAACAAGAATATACCGCGTCTTTACTTCCGACAGCCCCTCCCGCGTCCGGCGATCCTACCAAAGTCATCTTCGTCTGTGCAACGCGCTGCTTGGCCTGGACTTGGAAGAAGCTTTGGCTGTTGTAGAAGAGCACGTACGAATGAGCATCGAGTATTGCATGGAGGACCTCCAACAGTTGGAAACACTGAAATCATAAAATACTCCCGGAGGCACTGACGGAATCCGTACTCGCACCTCCGGGAATTTTACATTTTGTCACAGCAACAGCCCGCTCAGCAGGGCGACAACCGGAATCGCAACAACGCACAACAGCGTTGTCATAGCAAAGATACAGGCAGTATGCTCCACAGCAATGTCATACCGCACAATACCGCACAGAGGAATGTGGTATAATAATTTT
>DJQM01000061.1 GCA_002437585.1 Clostridiales bacterium UBA6386
TGGTAATTTTTTATTTTCTGGGGATGCGGATTGCCACACCAGCCTGCGGGCTGGTTCGCAATGACAAGCATATCCTTCAGTCTCTTTAACATATCGAAAAGCCGCCTGCCCAACTGGGCAGGCGGCTGGGAATGTAAGCTTACAGATACTGCTTCATGCCATCACTGGCCTTGGCGGGATCCTCGGAGATGGTGATGGTGATCTCCATCTTGTTGTCGGCGGCAAACTTGGCGCACCAGGCGACGAAGTCCTCAGCGGCGGCCAGGTCGGTGCCGATGGTCTTATACAGATTGTCGATAAAGACGTTGGTAATGTCGAAATTACCGGCGTGCAGGCCGCTCAGGAAGCCCTTGAGCATCTCGCTGCCGGAAATACCGTACTCCTGGGAATCCACCAGGCGAACCTTATAGGAAAGATCGTAGGTCAGCTTTCTGCCGTACTCGATGCACACCACATCGCCGTGGGCTTCTGCCACCGCGCCGTTGATGGCGTCGATCAGCTTCTTTGTCTTGCCGGAGCCTTTCAGGCCCATAATAACATGAATCATAGGAATGTCCTCCTTGCCTTTGTTTTTTGGCTTATGCACATTCTACCAGTAAACGGGGAAATTTGCAACTACTATTTTGCGTTTTTCCCAAGAGTTTTCATTTTGATAAAGTGCGGCCGAATAGAATACCGGAGAGGACACGCCGTCCTCTCCGGTAAAACGCGCTTACTTTTCGTAACCGGGCTTGCCCAGCAGCTGGAACATATTGCGCTTGTACAGCTCCACACCGGGCTGGTTGAAGGGGTTCACGCCCAGGATGTAGGCGGAAACGCCGCAGCTGAGCTCCAGGAAGTAGAACAGCTCGCCCACCTTCCGGTCGTCAAGAACGCCGCAGTCCATGGTGATGACGGGCACGCCGCCGTCCACATGGGCAGCCAGAGTGCCCAGGTACGCCTTCTCGTCCACGAAGTCCAGGGTTTTCCCCTCCAGGTAGTTCAGGCCGTCCAGGTTCTTGGCGTCGCCGCCGATGACCATCTTCTTCTCAGGCGCGTCGAAGCGCACCATGGTCTCGAAGATATTGCGCACGCCGGACTGGATCATCTGACCCAGGGAGTGCAGGTCGGCGGTGAACTCGGCGGTGGCGGGGAACAGACCCTTGCCGTCCTTGCCCTCGGACTCGCCGAAGAGCTGCTGCCACCAGCCGCCGAACATCTTGAAGCCCGGCTCGAAGGACTCGAAAATCTCAATGGCCTTGCCGTTGCGGTACAGCAGGTTCCGGACGGCGGCGTACTGCCACACGGGGTTTTCAAAGGAGCGCAGATCATAGCTTTCCTTGGCATCCGCCGCGCCGTTCATCATTTCCATGATGTCGATACCGGCAACCGCCAGGGGCAGCAATCCCACAGGGGTCAGCACGGAGTACCGGCCGCCCACGTTCTGGGGGATGACGAAGGTCTCCCAGCCCTCCTCCGTGGCCATCTGCCGCAGAGCACCCTTGCAGGGGTCGGTGATGGCGAAGATCCGCTCCTTGGCACCGGCGGTGCCGTACTTGCGCTCCAGCATCCAGCGCAGGGCACGGGTGGCGATGGCAGGTTCGGTGGTGGTGCCGGACTTGGAGATGATGGCGATGGAGAAGTCCTTATCCTCCAGCAAGCCCTGAAGCTCATTCCAGTGACGGGTGCTCAGGCCGTTTCCGGCGAAGAAAATCTGGGGATCGCCCTTGCCCTTGCCAATATTGTGGTTGGGGCCTTGAAGCAGCTCAATGGCCGCCCGGGGGCCAAGGTAGGAGCCGCCGATGCCGATGACCACGAACACGTCGCTGTTTTCCCGGATCTTTCTGGCGGCGGACTGGATGCGCTTGATTTCTTCGGTAGGCTCCCGGACAGGCAGGTTCAGCCAGCCCAGAAAATCGTTGCCCTCGCCGGTGCCGTCCGCCAGGGTGGTGTGGGCGTCGGCCACTTCCTTTTCCATTGCCAGAAGGTCGCCCAGAGTCAGCTGACCCCAGACGTTGGAGATATCAACTTTAATCATGTAATGGAACACGTCCTTTCTGAAAGTACGTCTGTATTCTACCGCAAACCGCGGTCAAACGCAAGCAAAACTTTTCTTTCTGTAATTTTCCTTAGGGGCTGGCTTTTTTCCGCAGAATATGTATAATAGAGATATTCAAGAAAACAGGAGGATTCACCTTATGAAATACGGCTTTGGCATTGATCTGGGCGGTACCACCGTCAAGATCGCCTATTTTGACGAGACCGGCACCATGCTCGACAAGTGGGAAATTCCCACCGTCACCGCCGACGGCGGCAAGCAGATTCTGCCGGACATCGCCGCCTCCGTCAAGGCGTACCTGGCATTCCATCAGATTCCCGCTTCCCACATTCTGGGCATCGGCATCGGCGTGCCCGGGGCAGTCAACGGCAAGGGCGTTGTAAACCGCTGCGTGAACCTGGGCTGGGGCGTGTTCAACATCGCCGAAGACCTGTCCAAACTCACGGGCTTTCCGGTGAAGGCGGGCAACGATGCCAATGTGGCGGCTCTGGGCGAATACTGGAAGGGCGGCGGCAAGGGCTGCGACAACATGCTCTTCGTCACCCTGGGCACCGGCGTGGGCGGCGGTGTCGTTGTGGATGGAAATCTGCTCCACGGAGCCCACGGCTCCGGCGCGGAGATCGGCCACATGCTCCTCAACCGGGATGAGACCCTGCAGTGCAACTGCGGCAAATACGGCTGCGTGGAGCAGTACTGCTCCGCCACCGGCATTGTCCGGCTGGCTCAGCGTCACCTGGCGGCCACCGACGCCCCCAGCAGCCTGCGCGCCCTGGAAAACATGACCTGCAAGGACATCTTTGACGCGGGCAAGGCCGGAGACAAAGAGGCTTTGGCCATCCTCGACCAGGCCTACCGGTACATGGGCGAATTCCTGGGCAACGTCTGCTCCGTGGTGGATCCCGAGGTGGTGGTCATCGGCGGCGGCGTCAGCAAGGCCGGGCAGGTGCTCCTGGACGGCATTGTGCCCTACTTCAAAAAGTACGTTTTCCATGCTGCCTCTGGGGCGCGGTTCGCTCTGGCCTCTCTGGGCAACGATGCCGGTGCCTACGGTGCCTTCAAGCTGGCACTGGATGCCTTTGGGAAGTAAGTACATAGGAAAAGCCTAAAAAACACACTGTCATTGCGAACCAGTGGTGCTCCGCGCAGCGAATTGAAATAGTGATGATTGCCGGTGGCAATCATACCGCAATATCTCGCAGACTGGTGTGGCCCCCTCCGGGGATTCCCTCCGGTCACAATCCCCCGGTAATTCCGTGAACCAAAAGAATGCAGCAGCCTCTCGTCAGAAGGGCTGCTGCATTTTCGTAATTATTCAGAAGTAGAAACGGATTGCCACACCAGTGTTGCGGCACTGGTTCGCAATGACATGCTTTGGGGGCAGTCTGCCGCTAATCCTCCGTTCCCCGGTATTTTGCTTCTACCTTTACCGCCAGGGCGCGCATGAGAAGGGTCAGACCGGAGGCCGCCAGCAGGCAGGCACTCATGACGCTGTAGGCAAACAGTGCCTCGTTGCCCCGCCGCTGAACGTAATACTCCATGTACCCGGCTCCGGTTATCAGCAGCGCAATCAGCAGCCACAGGAAAATGTACCAGGCCCGGAAGCCTCTGGCCTTCACCATCCGCCGGGCGAACACCACCACGGCCAGAGCAAGACCCAAGGCTCCCAACACCTGCACCACGCTGACGAAGCCGTTGCTCCGGAAGAACAGGGAATCGTAGCGGGTGCTGTCCAGCACCACCTGGGTGCAGCCGTAGAGCATACAGAAAATCAGGCAGGTATCCCCGTCCCGGAGCTTTCCTTTTTTCTGCCCCCGCAGGTAAAATACCGCCAGAATCAGAAATAATACAAAGGCGGCGATGGACTGAAGGGCAAAGGTTGCCAGCCGGTACTCCACCGCCCCGGACACCGCGTTGCTCACGGGGCTGGCAATGGGCAGGCTCCGGAAACTGGCAAGCACCTGACCTCGATCGGTGGCGTTGAACAGGGCGGAAAGTCTGCCCACCACGATTCCCGCGCACCCCCCTAAGGACATGGCGTCCAGCATTTCCGGCAGATTCCGATGCAGACAGACCAGCCGCGTCAGGCAGGCGGCCAAGGCGCAGCCCAGGAACACTCCCATCAGCGCGAAGCCCCCGCCGGAAAAGTCCGTCATGGCCGCGGAAAAGCTGTCGTAGCTGTCCGCCTGGCAGTACCAGTGGAAAAACCGAGCCAGCACCAGGCTGAACACCAGGGCAATCGGCACCGCGGCAAAGCCCGCCGCGGCGTTGCCGCTTTTGCCGATATAGAAGGCCAGAAAGAAGCAGATGGCCACCGCCGCCCCCAGGGTCAGGGCAAGGCTGCACCAGTAGATGGGAGAGCCGCCGACATACAGTGCCGCCTTATCCATTGTCCGTCCCTCCCTCCGGCACCGCCGTGGCAAAATAGATGATGTCGCTGATTTTCCGCTGCTGGCCGTAGACCGGCCGGTTCACCAGCTCGTTGTTCATGACGATGGTAGCGGTCTGACCGCCGTCCAGACAGTAGGCCATCCGGCAGCCGGTGGCGGCGATGTTCTTTGCGAACATGGCGACCGTGGGAATGGTCTGGTGAACGCCGGTGGTATTGGCCGTGACCACAATATAGTGCAGGCTGTCCATCTGGCACAGAGCCGCCCTGGCATAGCCCTCGTTGATCTCACCCACACCGTACCAGGTGTGGTTTTGCAGCTCATAGTTGTCCACCAGAATGGGGCCGAAGGCCAGGCTGAAATTGATGTTGTTCTCGTCCACATACTGCTGGACAGCTTCCGTAGTCAGCACCTCGCCCGCCCGGGTGAAGTGCATGTCGCCGTTATCGTCAATATAGCAGGTCTCGGCGTAGGTGCCGTCCACCTTTCTGGCCTGACCCTGGTAGACCACCGCGCCAAATGTCCGGAACCGGTAGAAATCCCCGGCGGAGGCCACCACCGCGTTGACGGTTTGAGCCATTTCCGTGGTCAGATATTGCATGTCGGAGCCGTACTCGCCGCCGGCCAGATGCCGCCGGAACTGGGAGGCATCCTCCACCTTGATCTCCGAGAAGGTGTACACGGAATCGTCGTGAACCTCCTGCCAGGTGACGGCAAGAATGGTCTCGTCCAGATAATAGCGGATGAGGCTGTCGTCATAAATCTGCTGATCCAGCTGGAAATAGGTCTTCTGCCCGTCCAGCACCCACTTGGCCTGCTCCAGCACCGGCTCCATATCCTTGGGGCTGCGGACGGAGCCGTAGAGGGACGGATTGGGCTTCGGCGCTACCGCCGCATCGGCGGGGATGGTGTAGTGCTCATGGGGCGGCTCGGTTTCCGGCTGGGTGGGCAGGGTGAAGTCCGAGGTGTTCAGCCCCGCCAGCACCGACTGCGCCTCCCCCATTTTCTCCTGGGCGTAGGCATCCAGGCTGTCCACCACCGCCATATCCTTCGGTTTGCTGATGGCAGTCTCCTTGGGGGTGCCCACGGTGTAGACCATCTGTCCCAGAATCCGGACGGCGGCAAAGGTACAAAGAGGCACCAGCACTGCCGTCAGCACCATCCAGGCGATGTTCCCCGCCCGGGATCGGGGCTCTCTGGAGGGTTTCGAGGGTCTGCGCTGTTCCGGCTTAGGGCTGCGGATGATCTCCGGCTCCCGCCTCCGGTTCCTGGCGGCGTATTTCGGTTTGTATCCCATACTCCCCCTCCTTAGCTCAGGCCTGCGGACAGCACCGCCAGCAGTGCCCCATCGGGTACCACCCGCCACTGTCCGTCCTGCTTGACCAGCCGCACTTTCATTTCCCGGGTGACGGTGGTGCCTTCCTCCAGCACCTGGGTCAGAGCCTGGGAAAGAGCCTGCTGCCGCAGAGCGTCCGGGATGGTGCCGTCCTCATTCAGAAGGGTCGTGGGGTCTTCGGCGGTTTCCAGGGTATTTTTCAGGAGCTTTGCCGCCGTGCCGCCCAGCTTCGCCAGAGCGGCGGATAGATCCAGAGCAGTCACCTTGGCCGACTGGTAGAGATTCGTCCCCTCGCTGTAGCAGTAGTCGCTGTATTCCACGGACACGCTGTCCCGATAGGCCTGCCAGAGCTGTTTGCCGCTTTCCGTGGCAGGCTCTTTGTCCAGCCCTAAGTCCGGGCTTCCGTACAGGCATTTTGCTGCCCCGGAAAAATCTCCCTTGTCCAGTGTGTCCAGGAATTCCTGCGCAAATTCCCCCACGCCCTCAGGCTGGGGAACGGGAGTTGCCGCCTTGTTCACCGCGCCGAGGCAGGCAACCACCGCGCCGATCATCAGGAGGCTCCCGGCAGCTGCCAGCAGCCCCGCCGCGATTTTCCGTAATTTCATCCTTCCACCTCATCGCTTGGATTGTATTGCTTTTCATTATACCAGCCGGAGCCGGAAATAACAACCGTTTTCTTTTCTTTCCCAACTTTATCTTTTCTTTCTTCGACGATTGTGGTCAGGGACGATTGCTTTTTGCCCGGAACCATGATACCATGACAATAGCAGCGAGAAGATGGAGGGAAATCTATGTTCTACAAAAATGCCAGAATCTTTACCCCGGAGTTTCGGTTTGTCACCGGCGGCTTTGAAGTAAAAGACGGTCGGTTCGGTGCCGTCCTGCCCGCCGAAATTCCTGCCGATGCCGTTGACCTGCAAGGAGCCACCCTGATCCCCGGCCTGATCGATATTCACAGCCATGGCAATTCCGGAGCGGACTTCTCCGACGGGGACTACGAGGGTCTGAAAAAAATGGCGGCCTACTATGCCTCCCAGGGCGTGACCTCCTTCGCCCCCGCCTCCATGACCCTGCCCTACGACGTGCTGGAAAAGGCCTTTGCCACCGCCAAGCGGCTGAAGGAGGAAGCCCCGGCAGGGCTTTCCCGGCTCATGGGCATCCAGATGGAGGGGCCATACTTCTCCTACAAAAAGCGGGGGGCGCAGAACCCGGACTATCTGAAGAATCCGGATTTCGAGGGCTTCCGGAAGCTTTACGAGGGCTGCGGCGGTCTGGTTCGGATCGTGGACATCGCCCCGGAGCTTCCCGGCGCGGTGGAATTTATCGAGCGGGCCAGCCGTCTTTGCACCGTGTCCATCGCCCACACGGATTCCGACTACGACCACGCCCGGGCGGCGGTGGAGGCCGGCGTGACCCACCTGACCCACCTGTACAACGCCATGCCCGGCATCCACCACCGGAACCCCGGTGTCATTCCCGCCGGGGTGGAGAACCCGAAGGTGCAGGCGGAGATCATCTGCGACGGCTACCACATCCACCCGGCCGCCGTCCGGCTGGCCTTCACTATGTTTAAGAACCGGATGATCCTGATCTCCGACTCCGGCCGGTGCGCCGGTGAGCCTGAGGGTACAAAGTTTACCCTGGGCGGCCAGGATGCCTGGCTCCGGGGCGGCGTTGCCCGGCTTGCCGACGGCACCATCGCCTGCTCCGCCACCAACCTGTGGACATGTCTCCGGAACGTGCTCAGCTGGAATATTCCCGAGGAAGAGGCCATCCGCGCCGCCACCTGGAACCCAGCCCGCGCTCTGGGGGTTCAGGACGAAGTTGGCTCCATCGCCCCCGGCAAGCTGGCGGACTTCCTGGTCTGCGCCCCGGATTACACCGAAAAGCGGGTATTCATCGGCGGCAAAGAAATCTGAGAAAGCAGCCGCGTTCGAGGCTGTAAAAAAGAGGAACCGGGGCACCCGCTGGGCGCCCCGGTTCCTCGTTTTACAGTGTGGCCGCCATGACAGCCTTGATGGTGTGCATCCGGTTTTCCGCCTCGTCGAAGACGATGGAGCGGTCGCTCTCAAAGACCTCGTCGGTGACTTCCATGCAGTCAATGCCGAACTTGTCATAAATCTGCTGGCCGATGGTGGTTTTCAGATCATGGAAGGCCGGCAGGCAGTGCATGAACCGGCACTGGGTTCCCGCGGCGTTCATCAGCCCCATGGTCACCCGGTAGGGGGACAGTGCCTCGATCCGCTCCTGCCAGACGCTGTCCGGCTCGCCCATGGACACCCACACGTCGGTATAGATCACGTCCGCATTTTTCACCGCCTCCATGGGGTCGGTGATCAGATCGATGACCCCGCCGGTTCCCATGGCAATGTCCCGGCAGGTCTTGACCAGAGCCGGATTGGGAAAATAGTGCTCCGGGGCGCAGGCTACAAAGTGCATTCCCATTTTGGCGCAGCCCACCATGAGAGAATTGCCCATATTGTACCGGGCATCGCCCATGTACACCAGCTTCCTGCCCTTCAGGGAGCCGAAATGCTCCCCTATTGTCAGAAAGTCCGCCAGAATCTGGGTGGGGTGGAACTCATTGGTCAGGCCGTTCCACACGGGCACCCCCGCGTATTTTGCCAGCTCCTCCACAATATTCTGGGCAAAGCCCCGGTACTCAATGCCGTCATACATCCGCCCCAGCACCCGGGCGGTGTCGGCGATGGACTCCTTCTTGCCCATCTGAGAGCCGGAGGAGCCGATGTAGGTCACTCCCATACCCAGGTCGTGACCCGCCACCTCAAAGGAGCAGCGGGTGCGGGTAGAATCCTTGGCAAAAAGCAGAACGATGTTCTTGCCCTCGCAGAGCTTATGGGGAATCCCCGCCTTTTTTTCCGCCTTCAGTTTCGCGGCCAGCTCCAGAAGACCGCCGATTTCCGCCGGAGTCAGATCCAGCAGCTTGAGAAAGCTTTTCCCCTTCAAATCCATATGTTTCCTCCTGTCAGGCCAGCTGGGCGGCCACGGTCTGGATGGCCTCCACTGCAAACTTCAAGTCCTCCATGGGGATATTCAGGGCGGGCAGCAGCCGCACCTTATTCTTCGCGGTCAGGCACAGAACCCCCCGCTCCATGCAGGCCTTCACCACATCCGCCGCCGGGGCAACGGGCTTCACGCCGATCATCAGCCCCAGGCCGGTAACGGACTCGATGCCGGGGGCACCGGTGAGAGTCTTGAACACATAATCGCTCTTCTTGCGAACCTCCGCCAGAAAATCGTCGGTAAGCCGCTCGATGATGCTCACGCCGCCGGCGCAGCAGACCGGATTGCCGCCATAGGTGGAGCCATGGTCGCCGAAGCCCAGCACATTCTGAACCTTTTCGCCCAGCAGGCAGGCACCGATGGGAAGACCGCCCCCCAGACCCTTGGCCGTGGACACAATGTCCGGCTGCACGTCAAAATTCATGTAGCCGTAGAGCTTGCCGGAGCGGCCGTTGCCGATCTGCACCTCATCCATCATGAGGGGGATATCCTCCTCATGCGCCAACTGATTCGCCGCCGCCAGGTATTCCGCCGTCAGGGGCAGCACGCCGCCCTCGCCCTGGACGACCTCCATGAGAATGCCCGCAACCTTATGACTTGCCACGCAGTCCTTCAATGCCTGAATGTCGTTGGCGGGTACATGGACAAAGCCCGGAGTCAGAGGCTGGAACAGCTCATGGAAATGATCCTGCCCGGTGGCCGCCAGCGTCGTCAGCGTCCTGCCATGGAAGCTATTTTGAAGGGTCACGATGGTGTAGCAGTCCGCGCCCTTCTTCTCGGCGGAATACTTTCTTGCCGCCTTGATGGCGCACTCGTTGGCTTCCGCTCCGGAATTGGCGAAGAACACCTTCTTCATGCCGGTTTTCTCGCACAGGAGCCTCGCCAGCTTGGCGCAGGGCTCGGTGTAATAGAGGTTGGATGTGTGCTGCACCTTGTTCAGCTGCCCGATCACCGCCGCCTTCCAGGCTTCATCGCCGTAGCCGAAGATCGTAACCCCGATGCCGGAGCCCATGTCCACATAGGTCTTGCCCTGGGAATCCACCGCGCGGCTGCCCTGGCCGGAGACAATCTCCACCGGAAACCGCTTGTAAGTCCCGGCCACATAGGCCTTGTCCATATCCATAATGCGCATTTGTCAATCCCCCATAATCATTGTGCCCGCGCCTTCGTCGGTCAGCAGCTCCATCAGGATGGAGTGGGGCACCCGTCCGTCCATAATGACCACATGCCTGACACCCTTCTCGATGGCCTCGACGCAGCAGTCCACCTTGGGGATCATGCCCCCGGAGATCACGCCCTCGTCGAAAAGCCGTCTCGCCTCCGACACCGTCAGAGCCGGGATCAGGGTACCGGGATCGTCCTTGTCCCGGAGGATGCCGGCGATGTCCGTCATCATAATCAGCCGCTCGGCGTTCAGCGCGCCGGCGATGTACGCCGCGGCGGTGTCGCCGTTGATGTTGTAGGTATTGCCCTGACGGTCACTGGCCACGGTGGACACCACCGGAATGTAGTGCTTTTCCAGAAGGTCTGTAATGGGCTGAGGCCGGATCCGGGTGATTTTTCCCACATAGCCCAGAGCCTCGTCCTTCATGGTGGCCTCAATGATGCCGCCGTCAATGCCGCTGACTCCCACCGCGTGGCCGCCCTTCATTTGCAGCAGGTTCACCAGGGTCTTGTTGACCTTCCCCGCCAGCACCATCTGGACAATGTCCACGGTTTCCTTGTCCGTTACCCGCAGGCCGTTGACGAACTGCGCCTGCTTGCCCAGGCGTTTCATGGTGTCGCTGATCTCCGGGCCACCGCCGTGAACCAGCACTACCTTGACCCCGATGAGCCACAGAAGGGTGATGTCCTCCATCACCTGCTGCTTGAGCTGCTCGTTGATCATGGCGTTGCCGCCGTACTTGATGACGACGATCTTGCCGCTGTATTTCTTGATGTAAGGAAGGGCTTGGGTCAGAACCTCCGCCCGCTCCCGATTGGATAGCAGATTCTCCATGGCGTTTTCCTCAGGTGCGGTAGTCGCCGTTGATCCTGACGTAGTCGTAGGTCAGATCACAGCCCCAGGCGGTGGAGGCGAAGCTGCCGCTGTTCAGCTCCACCAAAATTTCGATTTCCTTTTCCAGAAGCACCTTTTTTGCGATTTCCTCGGAAAAGTCCAGTCCCGCGCCGTCCTTGCAGACGGCCACCGTGCCTGCCGGGCTGCGGAAGGCCACGTCCACCTTGTGGACATCCACCTGAGCACCGCTGTAGCCGATGGCGCACAGCACCCGACCCCAGTTGGCGTCCGCGCCGAACATGGCGGCCTTCAAAAGGCTGGAACAGATGACGCTCTTGGCGACGGTTTTCGCGGTGGGAAGGTCTGCCGCTCCCGTGACCTTGCACTCTAAGAGCTTGGTAGCGCCCTCGCCGTCTCCGGCGATCTTCCGGCACAGGGCAATGGTCACGGAGTTCAGGGCTTGCATGAAGGCGGTGAAGTCCTCCCCTTCCTCCGTCACCTCCGGATTCCCCGCCAGGCCGTTGGCGAGAATCGTCACCATGTCGTTGGTGGAGGTATCGCCGTCGATGGAGAGCATGTTGAAGGTATTCGCAATATCCCCGGACAGAGCCTTCTGGAGCATCCTGGGAGAAATGGCTCCGTCGGTGGTCAGGAACACCAGCATGGTGGCCATGTTGGGATGGATCATGCCGCTGCCCTTGGCAATGCCCCCCAGGCGGCAGGTTTTGCCCCCCAGAGTGAACTCCACGGCGACCTCCTTGCGAACGGTGTCGGTGGTCATGATGCCCTCGGCGGCGGTTCCGCTGCCGGTTTCAGACAGCCCCGCCACCAGCTCCGGCAGACCCGCCGCAATGGGGTCAATGGAAAGAGGCTGGCCGATGACGCCGGTGGAGGCTACCACCACGTCGTCGGCGGAAATGCCCAGGGCGGAGGCCGCCAGCGCACTCATTTCCTCTGCAATTTCGATACCGCCCCGGTTGCAGGTGTTGGCGTTGCCGCTGTTGCAGATCACCGCCTGGGCGGTGCCGTTTGCGAGATGCTGTTTCGTCACGGTCAAGGGCGCGCCCTTGACCAGGTTCGTGGTGTACACCGCCGCCGCGCTGGCCGGAACGGTGCTGAAAATCAGAGATAAATCCTTCTTGCTGTGGTTCTTCCGGATGCCGCAGTGAACGCCGTTTGCCCGGAAGCCCTTCGCGGCGCACACGCCGCCTTCGATTACCTTCATCGTTTTCTCCTTCTTCTCTTACAGGGACAGCCCGGTGGTCTCCTCCAGACCCAGCAGCAGATTCATATTCTGAATCGCCGCGCCGGAGGCGCCCTTGCCCAGGTTGTCAAAAATCGCCGTGACCATGCACTGATCCCGCTGCCCGCTGACCTGAATGCGCATGGTGTCCTTTCCGGCGTAGGTATCGGCGTAGATCACCGGCTCATCGCCGCCCAAAGGCGCGACGCTCATCAGCTTTTGCCCGGCGTAGTGATCGCTCAGCACCTCCCAGGCTGCCTGGGCGTCAACGCCGGGAAGCAGCACGGAGGTTGCCATACCGGCGTAAAAGTCCCCCAGAATGGGAGAAAACACCGGTTTTTTCGTCAGGCCGCAGAGCTTCTGCATTTCCGGCAGATGCTTGTGGGTAAGACCGGTTGCGTAAATCCGGTGGCTTTCGTGGCGGGGATCCCGGTTTTCGTCCGCATATTCCGCGATCAGCTTCTTCCCGCCGCCGGAGTAGCCGGTGAGGGAGTAGGCCGTCAGGGGAAAATCGGCGGAAATCACCCCATGGCGCACCAGAGGATACACCCCGGCGATAAAGCCGCTGGCGTGACAGCCGGGATTTGCCACCCGCTTGGAATGAATGATCGCCTGCCGATGCCCGGAAGATAATTCCGGGAAGCCATAAGCCCAGTCCGGGGCAACACGGTGGGCGGTGGAGGTGTCGATCACCGCCACATGGCCGCTTTCGACCAGGCTCACCGCCTCGATGGCGGCAGCGTCCGGCAGGCACAAAAAGGCAATATCCGCCCCGTTCAGAGCGTCCTTCCGGGCGTTCAAGTCCTTGCGCAGCTCCTCCGGCAGCGTGACCAGCTCCAGGTCTTTTCTTCCTGCCAGCCGCTCCCGGATCCGCAGGCCGGTGGTTCCGGCACTTCCGTCAATAAATACCTTGGTCATGCCAGATGCTCCTTTACATAGGCGATCTGAGCTTCCACCGAAGGCACGGAGGTACCGCCCAGAGAGATCCGCTTCTCCACGCAGGTCAGAAGATCAATGTCCTGATACAGGTCTTCGTCAAACAGCTCGGAATACTGCTTGTAGACTGACAGCGGCAGGGTCTCCAGCACACAGCCCTCGGCAATGCACCGAGCCACCAGCCGGCCGGAAATCTTATAGGCACTGCGGAAGGGCATGCCCTTCTTCACCAGGTAATCGGCCAGGTCGGTGGCGTTGATGAAGCCCCCCTGGGCCGCTTTTTTCATGTTGTCCGGCCGGGTGGTCATGGTGGCGATCATGGGAGCGAAGACCTTCAGGCACATCTTCACGGTGTCCACCCCGTCGAATACCGCCTCCTTGTCCTCCTGCATGTCCTTGTTATAGGCCAGGGGCAGACCCTTCAGGGTGGTGAGCATGGCCATCAGATCGCCGTAAACCCGGCCGGTCTTGCCCCGAACCAGCTCCGCCATATCCGGGTTCTTCTTCTGGGGCATGATGGAAGAGCCGGTGGTGTAAGCGTCGCTGAGCTCCACGAACTTGAATTCCCAGCTGGCCCAGAGGATGACCTCCTCGGAAAACCGGGACAGGTGCATCATGAGCGTAGACAGGCTGCTCAGCAGCTCCACGCAGAAATCCCGGTCGGACACGCCGTCGATGGAGTTTCTCGCCACATCGTCAAAGCCCAACTGCTTGGCTTCAGACACCCGGTCGGTGTCATAGGTAGTTCCGGCCAGGGCGCAGGAGCCGATGGGCGACACGTTCATCCGCTTCCGGCAGTCGGCAAGCCGGTCGATATCCCGCAGAAGCATCATGGCGTAGGCCATGAGATGATGGGAAAACAGGATGGGCTGTGCCCGCTGCAAATGGGTATAGCCGGGGAGAATCACGGTTTTGTTGGCCTCGGCCTGGGAAACGATGGCCTTCAGAAGGGACTTCACCAGGCCGGTGATCTGGTCGACCTCCGAGCGCAGATACATCCGCAGGTCAAGAGCCACCTGATCGTTCCGGCTCCGGGCGGTGTGGAGCTTCTTGCCCACGTCCCCCAGCCGCTGGGTCAGCACCTGCTCGACGAACATGTGGATATCCTCGCAGCCGAAATCAAATTCCAGCTTGCCGGAGTCCAGATCGTCTAAGATTCCCTGGAGGCCGTCGATGAGCTGCTCGGCTTCCTTCGGGGCGATGATGCCCTGGGCACCCAGCATGGCGGCATGAGCCATGGAGCCGGTGATATCCTGTCGGTACATCCGGCAGTCAAAGTGGATGGAGGAATTGAAGTCGTCCGCAATGCTGTCGGTTTTGCCGGAGGTTCGTCCGGCCCACATTTTTTCCATAATCCTGTCCTCGTAGTTCTTTCTTTGTAATGCGAAATGCCAAATGCGTTTCCGGGGCACAATGCCCCGGGCTTCGCATTCAGCATCGCAGTGTTATTCTCTATGAAACGCCTCTTTCAAAGCGTCAGGAAAGCTTCCCAAAAATCAAAGTTTTCCCTGCTCCCGCAGTGCCTGCACCTTGGTGGGCAGACCCCAGAGGTTAATGAAGCCGGCGGCCTGGTTCTGGTCGTAGTCGCTCTCGCCGAAGGTCACCAGATTCTCGGAATACAGGGAGTAGGGAGAGGTGGTGCCGGCGGGGATGATGTTGCCCTTGTAGAGCTTCAGCTTCACGGAGCCGGTGACGTACTTGTTGCTCTCGTTGGCAAAGGCGGTCAGAGCCTCCTGGAGGGGAGAATACCACTTGCCGTTGTAAATGAGGTCGGCGTAGTCCACGGCCAGCTTCTGCTTGACATGCAGGGTGTCCTTGTCCACGGTGAGCATTTCCAGCTGCTCGTGGGCGAAGTACAGGATGGTGCCGCCGGGGGTCTCGTACACGCCCCGATCCTTCATGCCCACCAGCCGGTTCTCCACGATGTCGATGATGCCGATGCCGTTGGCACCGCCCAATTTATTCAGCTTCTCGATGATCTTGGAGGCCTTCATCTTCTCGCCGTCCACGGCCACGGGCGCGCCGGCCTCAAAGTCGATGGTCACATAGGTGGGAACGTCGGGAGCCTGCATGGGAGACACGCCCATCTCCAGGAAACCGGGCTTGTCGTAGTTGGGCTCGTTGGCGGGATCCTCCAGATCCAGCCCCTCGTGACTCAGGTGCCACAGGTTCTTATCCTTGGAGTAGTTGGTCTCCCGGCTGATCTTCAGGGGCACATGATGGGCCTCGGCGTAGTCGATCTCCTCGTCCCGGGACTTGATGTTCCACTCTCTCCAGGGAGCGATGATCTTGATGTTGGGGGCGAACCGCTTGATGGCCAGCTCGAACCGAACCTGGTCGTTGCCCTTGCCGGTGGCGCCGTGGCAAATGGCGTCGGCACCCTCAGCCAGGGCAATCTCCGCCAGCTTCTTGCCGATGACGGGACGGGCAAAGGCGGTGCCCAGCAGATAGGTCTCGTACTTGGCGTCCATCTTCACGGAGGGGATGATAACCTCCTCCACCATCTCGTCCACCAGGTCGGCCACGATCAGCTTGCTGGCACCTGTGGCCAGAGCCTTGGCCTCCAGACCCTCCAGCTCGTCGGCCTGGCCTACGTTGCCGGCCACGGCGATGATCTCGGGATCATTGTAGTTTTCCTTCAGCCAGGGGATGATGATGGAAGTGTCCAGACCGCCGGAGTAAGCCAGGACAATCTTCTTGATAGATTCCTTGTTATTCATGATATGCAGCCTCCACATGTATAATATACAGTCGTTATTGAGTAATCATACAGGATTATACTCCCCTCGCCTCCATTTGTCAACGGCTGGAGCCTACTTTTTCCAAATCCCGGAGCTTTTCGGAACTATGTCCGTTTTTTTGGGGAAAACCGGCGGGTTTCCCGCCATTATTCACAAAGGATTTTCGAGACTTCGGTTCCCGGTTTTCCGGGGATGAATGGCCGTCCGCTTCGGGCAGAAGGGGGCATTCCCAGTGAAAATGGCCGGTTCTTCGCTTTTTCCGAAGGTTTTCGGCCTTGTACCGATTGATTTGTATTTTTATACAGTATACCCTCATAAAACTTCATGCGCAAATGCTGCACCGCGAAAATGCGCACATGCCGGCGCGTGAAGTTTTTGTGCATCATTTCCGGTTGCCCCGCAGGGGCGAGGAAATGGCACACCCCTCATTTTTGCTATGCTTTTGCATAGCAAAATAACCCCACAGGTTTCCCTGTGGGGTTATCGGTTGTGTGAGCCGCTTTCCGGTTACAGCAGGTCGTCGGTGCTGACCCAGCCCAGGTCGGTTCTGACCATCTTGCCCACCTGCTCGTAGATGTCCACAACGGACATTCTGGCGTAGGTGCCGGCAGTGGCGGTCTTATTGATGTCGGTGTAGGCCACGGTGTTGTCGTTGTAGACCACACGGGCATCCACGGCGCCGTTGTTGCCCGCGGGATCCAGATCCACATAGTACAGGTAAATCCAGCCGGCGTCGCAGCGACCCCAGGCCATATTCTCGGCGATGGTGGTCTCGTAGATGACCAGTGCCGCGCCGTTCTTCAGCTGGGTGGTGACCTTCGCGGAGGTGGAGGCGGTGGCACGGACATTGACGGTGTTGGCGTTGATGACCTTGCCCTTGTACTTATAGCCGGTGGTGGTGAAGCCGCCGGTACCGGTGTTGCCGGTATTGCCGATGCTGGGCGTGGAGGGAGTGGTCGGCGTAGTGGCCTTCGTCTCCTCCACATAGTACTTGCCCTCGGACATGTAGTCCAGACGGATCCAGCCGGTGCCCTCATCGGTTTCAATCCGACCCCAGACCTTGTCCTTCTCGATGTTCAGAGCCGTGACGCTGACCTGGTCGCCCTTCTTCAGCGCGTCGATGACCTCGGCATCCTGAGAGCCGCTCTTACGAACCTTCAGAGTATCCGCGCCGGTGAGGGTATGAATCTTCTCGTCCAGGGCGGTGAGCTGGATGTTGGACTCGGGGTCGATGATCCAGCCGTCGTTGGTACGGGCCCAGTAGGTGACAGAGGTGATGGTGGTGTAGGTCTTATCGCCGCCGAAGCTGTCCTCGTCGGACTTGATGGTGCGGGTCACCTCAGCCAGCTCGTGGATGGTGACGGCGGCACCGTTGGACAGGGTGCGGACGGTGTTCTCGGCAATGGCATCCGTCTCGGAGGGATCGTAGTTGATGGGCTCCTTCATGACGGTCACGCCGTCGGGGTTGATGATCTTGCCGGTGTAGACGGCAGTGGTGGTAGTCTTGTCCACCTTATCCAGATCGTCCACAGCAGTGCCCTTGGAAGGATCGGTGGTCGTGGTGGAGGCGGGGTTGTAGGAAACCATGGTAATGTAGTCCATGCAGACCCAGCCCTTATCGGTGCGACCCCACTTGCCGCCGTTGGCCAGCTCCAGAATCTGGACGGTGGTGCCGGGCAGCAGCTTGCCGACTGCGGCGTAGCCGGTGCCCGCGCCCTGGCGGACGTTCACGCCGGAGTAGGTGTTGGCAACCACACCGGTGCCGGTGCCGTCGGTGGTGACGGTGTTGCCCTTGCTGTCCGTGGTGGTCTTGTTGCCGCCGATGGTGCCTTCCTTGACATCCAGATACTTGGCAGAGACCCAGCCGTCGCCATTGTAGTCATAGGTACCGTTCTGGTTGGTATCCAGCTTGTACCAGGACTTATCCTTCCTGGCCTCCCAGACCCGGACGGTGGTACCCCGGTTCAGGGAGCCGATGACCGCGCCGTACAGCGCGCCGGTCTTCCGAACCTTGACGGTATCGGTGTTGATGACGGTGGCGATCAGACCGGTGTCATGGTCGTCGCTGTCCTTGGTATCTTCTTCAATCTTGACTTCATGGGTGCGCTTGACATACTTGCTGGCCAGATTGATCCAGCCGGTCTTGCTGCCGACGCTGTCGGATTCGACGGCCGACTTCACGGTCATCTTGCCCCAGATATTCTCGCCCACCAGGCGAACCTTGCTGACCTCAACCTCTACGCCCTTGTTCAGGGTGAAGGCCAGATCCGCGCCGTCGCCGGCGTTCTTACGGACGTTGGTGGTGTCGCTGACCACGGTGTACATCACGGGATCCAAATTCACATAGAAGCCGTTGTCGTCGCCCACGGCGTCGCCGGTCATGGCGATGGGAATCCAGCCGCTGCGCACGGCGGTGGTGTCCTTGCCGTTCTTGTCCTTCTCGGGGTTCTTCCAGGTGATCTTGGCCCAGGTGGCCTTCTGGGCACCGTAGGAGCCAATGGACAGGCTGCTGATGGTAATGGAGGTATCCTGAGGAACGTAGTCGTAGATATTGCCCTGAGCGTCCTTATGGGCAACCTTGGCGGAGGCGTCGCCGGGGGCGGCATAGACGGTCACGTCGGCGGTAACCTTACCGGTGAAGGCGTAGGCACTGGCACCGGTGTCGGTGATGGTCTTGCCGGAGACTTCCTTCAGGGTCGTGTAGGTCAGGCAGATCCAGCCCTTATCGCACTTGCCCCAGCGGTGGCCGTTGACGGTCTTGATCTCGAAAATGTCCACGCTCATGCCCTGAGCCAGCGCGCCTACGATCTTGCCGTCGGTGCCCGCGCTGTCACGGATGTTCAGATAGCCCGCGTAGGAGACGGTCGCGGTGGCAATCACGTTGCCGGCAACGGTGCCGGCCTTGGGGGTGGCAATCTTCACCCAGCCGCCCACGGACTCCACATAGCCCCAGCGGGTGCCGTTCGCGTCCAGGCAGTCCTTGGTGATCTCCACTTCGCCGCTGACCTTGACGGTCTTGCCATTGCTGTCCTTCAGCTCGGTGGGCTTGACCTCCGCGGCAATGTAAACCGTGGTGGAAGCCAGCTGGCTGACCTTCAGGGTGTACTTGGCATCCTCGCCGGTGTTGTCGGCCACCTGCCAGTGGGCGTACAGGGTCTTGCCCGCGCAGTCGGAATTCAGCTTGGGCATCCACTCGCCGCCGGTGGGATCGGTGTACCAGCCCAGAAGCTTGTTGCTGCCGTTGGTCGCGCTGATGTGATCGGCGGAGGTGGAAGCGTCAAAGCTCATGGTATAGGTGTCGCTGCCGTTCTGGGCCAGCTTGCCGCCGTTGGCGTCATAGGTCACGGTGGCAAAGTTCACGGGGATGGTGTTGGAGTATTTGCCGTTGCAGTACATGTTCACTTCCACCTGATGGCGGTTGTACTGCTTGTCGTTCAGGCTGCGCATGACGTTCAGCAGCTCATTGACACCGGCCTTGCTCACGATGGCGCTCTTCAGCGCACCGGTGCCGGACATCCAGGAGGTGCCGTAGCCGTGGCTGAACACCACCAGCGCGTCATGCTGGTTCTGGGTCAGGGACAGCTTGTTGCTGGAAGCAAAGCTGTTGACCTTCTTGTCCAGCTCGGCAAGATATGTACGCAGGGCGGCATCCGCCTTCTTCTCGGTGATGGTGTGCTTGTTCTCACTGGCCTTGGGCACACCGTTGGAGTCGAAGTGATGCTTCTGTTCACATACCGTGCCGTAGCCGATGCGGTATTCGGAGCCTCCTACATAGTAGCACTCCTTCTTAAAGGTGGTTAACTGCTTCAGAACCGTGATCGCCGCTTCGCTGATCTTCTGGTCAGCAGCCATGGAGGTGACGGGCACCAGGCTAACCAGCAGAACGAGAGCCAGCAATGCGCATACAAATCTCTTCTTCATAAGCTCTTACTCCTTTGTTTCTTATGTAAGTAACGGTATTATAACAGACCTGTTTACAAATTGCAATAGCTTTTTTGAAAATAATTACATTTTTGTTACTACTTTTTTCTTTATGAGAACTCTCTCCAGTATAGCAAAAGCTAACGTCGAATTTTGTCATTTTTGCCGGAAATTCCTGAAAAATTCCGGATACGGGCTGTAACTTCTTTCCCTTTTCCGGAAAACCGCCCATTGACAATCCCGGAAGGCACTGATATACTCATACCGAACTCCAATTAAAATCTGTTCCAAAGATTTTAATTGCCCGAAGGGCAAGGCGTTCCTATGAGACTTGTTTTGTGATTTCTTTCCTTATAAATCACAAAACCGGCAGTGCCGTCAGGCGATGCCTTCCTGACTAAAATCAAAGATTAATCAGGAAATAGTATCAGAAAAAACAGTTTCGCGGAGGAATCCCTATGAACAATATGCGCGCGCTCATCGGCATGAGCGGCGGTGTGGACAGCTCGGTGGCCGCCCTTCTTATGAAGCGTTCTGGCTACGAGTGCATCGGTGCCACCATGCGCCTGTACGATAACCCCACGGAGGAAAGCACCTGCTGCTCATTGGAGGATGTGGAGGATGCCCGGGCAGTGGCCATGAGGCTTGGCATCCGGCACTACGCCTTTAATTTTACCGAGGATTTTGACCGGCAGGTCATGCGCAGATTCGCAGACAGCTATGAGCGGGGTCTGACCCCCAATCCCTGCATCGACTGCAACCGGTACCTCAAATTCGACCGGCTCCTGCGCCGGGCCCTGGAGCTGGGCTGCGACTGGGTGGTCTCCGGCCACTATGCCCGGATCCGTCAGGCGGCCGGCCGGTATTTATTATGTAAGGCAGTGGATGTGACCAAGGATCAGACCTACTTCCTGGCCTGCCTGAGCCAGGAGCAGCTATCGCATATTCAGTTTCCCCTGGGCGGCCTGACCAAGACCCAGGTTCGGCAGATCGCGGCGGAAAACGGCTTCGTCAATGCCCGGAAGCGGGACAGTCAGGATATCTGCTTCGTTCCCGGCGGAGATTACGGGGAATTTTTGCAGCGGTACACCGGAAAAGTTTATCCTCAGGGAGATTTTCTGGACCTGCAGGGCAACGTGGTAGGCCATCACCGGGGCACGCCCTGCTACACCAAGGGTCAGCGCAAGCATTTGGGTCTTGCCATGGGCGCGCCGGTGTATGTGTGCGCCAAGGACATGACCCGGAACACCGTCACCGTTGGTCCCAACGAAGCTCTCTTCTCCCCTGCTCTCCGGGCAAACGACTGGTGCTGGTACCCCTTCGAAGTCCTGACAGAGCCTATGAAGGTCACGGTCAAGACCCGGCACAGCCAGTTCGAGCAGCCGGCCAGGGTCTATCCGGAGGAAAAGGGCTTTGCCCGGGTGGAATTCGACAGCCCGCAGCGAGCCGTCACTCCCGGCCAGGCGGTGGTGCTCTATGACGGTGACGTGGTCGTCGGCGGCGGCACGATTACGGAAGCCCTTTAATCACAGGGGCTGCCTTCTTCGGAAGCACCGCCTACCCAACTGCATAAGAAACGAAATATGCTGTCATCGCAAACCGATCCGCAGGCCGGTTCGCGATGACAGCATTCTTTTTCTGCGCTTTTACGGATGCCGCTTTACGGGCGGCTGCCCTTATTCCAGCTCAAACGCGCCGGTATAGAGCCGGTAGTAGGTGCCCTTCTGGGCGATCAGCTCATCGTGGCTGCCCCGCTCAATGATCCGGCCATGGTCAAGCACCATGATGCAGTCGGAATTCATGATGGTGCTGAGCCGGTGGGCAATGACAAAAACCGTTCTGCCGTGCATCAGCGCGTCCATGCCGTCCTGCACCAGCCGCTCGGTGCGGGTATCGATGGAGGAGGTGGCCTCGTCCAGAATCATCACCGGAGGATCCGCCACTGCCGCCCGGGCAATGGCAATCAGCTGCCGCTGACCCTGAGAAAGGCTGGCACCGTTGCCGGTAAGCACCGTCTGATACCCTTCGGGCAGGCGGGTGATGAAGTCGTGGGCATTGGCAAGCTTTGCCGCCCGGATGCACTCGTCGTCGGTAGCGTCCAGCTTGCCGTAGCGGATGTTGTCCATCACCGTGCCGGTAAAGAGGTTGGTCTCCTGGAGCACCATACCCAGAGACCGGCGCAGGTCGGGCTTGGCAATCTTATTGATGTTGATGTTGTCGTAACGGATTTTGCCGTCGGCAATGTCATAGAACCGGTTGAGGAGGTTCGTAATGGTGGTTTTGCCCGCGCCGGTGGCACCCACGAAGGCGATCTTCTCGCCGGGATGGGCATACAGCGTCACGTCATGGAGCACCGTTTTCTCCGGCACATAGCCGAAGTCCACGTCGGTCATGGTGATATCGCCCTTCAGCTCCGTGTAGGTCACGGTGCCGTCCGCCTTATGGGGATGCTTCCAGGCCCAGCGGCCGGTACGCTTGTCGGTTTCGGTAATGTTCCCCTGGTCGTCGATTTCTGCGTTGACCAGCCGGACATAGCCCCCGTCCTCCTCGGACTTTTCGTCCATCAGCTCGAAGATCCGCTCGGCACCGGCCAGTGCCATGACAATGGCGTTGATCTGGTTGGACACCTGGGAAATGGGCATGTTGAAGGAACGGGACAGGGTCAGGAAGCTGATAAGCTTGCCCAGGGTCAGCAGGCTGCCGCCGGAGTACACCGCCAGCAGGCCGCCCGCAATGGCAAGAATCGCGTACTGGGCATAACCTAAGTTGTTGTTCAGAGGGCCCATGCAGTTGGAGTAGGCACTGGCAAGGTAAGCGTCCTTGCGGAGCTTCTCGTTCAGCTCATCGAACCGCTCCTTGCACGCGTCCTCGTGGGTAAAGACCTTGACCACCCGCTGGCCGTTGATCATTTCCTCCACATAGCCGTTCACCGCGCCCAGGGAACGCTGCTGGCCAATGAAGAACCTGGCGGATTTGCCCGCAATCAGCTTGGTAGCGAACACCACCGCCAGCACCGTAATCAGCTGCAATACCGTCAGGATGGGGGAGGTGATAATCATGGTAACGAGCACCACCGCCAGGGTGACAACCGAGGAGGCGCACTGAGGGATAGACTGGGAAATCATCTGCCGGAGGGTATCAATGTCGCTGGTGTAGCGGCTCATGATGTCGCCCGCCGGGTGGGTGTCAAAATAGCGGATGGGCAGGGTCTGCATGTGGGTGAACAGCTGATCCCGGATGGAACGCTGGGTGCCCTGGCTGACCTTCGCCATCAGATAGCTGCAGAAGAAGGCGCATACCAGACCCACCAGATACACGCAGGCCATCATGCCCAGGAACCGAAGAAGCGGTCCGAAATCCGGAACGCTCTGAGAGAGCATGGGCGTAATATAATCATCCACCAGGGTTCCCAGGGAGGCGGAGCTGGCTGCCTGCGCCACCGCGCTGAACACAACGCTCACGCCCACCACCGCCAGGGTGCCCTTGTACTGGGCCATATAGGACAGCAGCCGGGAAATGGTCTGCTTTGGGTTCTTTGCCATACGGCCGTCGCCGCGCATTCTCACTGGAGGCATTATTCCATCGCTCCTTTCGTCTGGGATTCATAGACCTCTCGGTAAATCTCGCTGGTCTTCAGCAGCTCGTCATGCTTACCCATATCCACGATCCGGCCTCCGTCCATGACGATGATGAGGTCGCAGTTTTCCACGGAGGAAATCCGCTGGGCAATGACGATTTTTGTGGTTTCGGGAATTTCTCCGGACAGAGCCTGCCGGATGGCAGCATCGGTGCGGGTATCCACCGCGGAGGTAGAATCGTCCAGGATCAGAATTTTGGGCTTTTTCAGCAGAGCCCGGGCAATACACAGCCGCTGCTTCTGGCCGCCGGAGACGTTGGTGCCCCCCTGCTCGATGTGGGTATCGTAGCCGTCGGGGAAGGATCGGATGAATTCGTCCGCGCAGGCAATGCGGCAGGCGTGGATCATTTCCTCATCGGTGGCATTGGGGTTGCCCCAGCGCAGATTTTCCCGGATGGTGCCGGAGAACAGCACGTTCTTCTGCAGCACCATGGACACCGCATCCCGGAGTGCCTTCACGTCGTACTGGCGCACGTCCACGCCGCCTACCCGGACGCTGCCCTGGGCTACGTCATAAAGTCTGGGAATCAGCTGCACCAGGGTGGATTTACTGGAGCCGGTGCCGCCTAAAATTCCAACGGTCATGCCGGAGGCAATGTGCAGGTTGATGTCCTCCAGGGCGTACCGGTCGGCGGTCTTGGAGTAGCGGAAGGACACGTTGTCAAAGTCCACGCTGCCGTCTTTTACCTGCAGGACAGGGTTTTCGCAATCCCGAAGCTCCGGCTCCTCGGTGAGGATCTCCGTGGTACGGCGCATGGGAGACCGGGACATGGTCATCATCACGAACACCATGGACAGCATCATCAAAGAGCTGAGGATCTGGGTGGTGAAGGTGAACATGGAGGTCAGCTGACCGGTGGTCAGACCCCTGGCGGCATTGTTGCCGGAGGCCACAACCATAACGGCACCCAGGTAAGAAATCACCAGAATGCAGGTGTACACGGAAAACTGCATCAGCGGATTGTTGAAGGCCAGAATCTGCTCGGCCTTGCAGAAGTCACGGTAGATGCTTTCGGACACGGAGGTGAATTTCTCCGTCTCCCGGGCTTCCCGGACGAAGGACTTGACCACCCGGATGCCATGGACATTCTCCTGCACCACGTTGTTAAGCCGATCATAGGTCTTGAACACCCGGTCAAACAGAGGGAACACCATCCGGATCAGCAGGAACAGTCCCAGCCCCATCAGCGGCAGCACCACGCAGTACACCAGGCACAGCCTTGGACTGACGGAATAGGCGTTCACCGTGGCCAGAATCAGCATCATGGGGCAGCGGATGGCCATCCGGATCATCATCTGGAAGGTCATCTGAATGGTCGCCACGTCTGAGGTCAGCCGGGTAACGATGGACGCGGTGGAGAACCGGTCGATGTTGGCAAAGTCAAATTCCTGCACCTTATAATACATGTCATGGCGCAGATTCCTGGCAAAGCCGGTGGCCGCCCGGGACGCAAACACCGCCGAGGCAATGCCGAATATCAGGGAAATCAGGGCGTAGAGCATCAGCACGCCGCCGTAGCGCACCACCGCGCCCATGTCCGACCGGCTGACGCCCTGGTCAACCACATTGACCAGCACCAGGGGAATTTTGGTTTCCATGTAGACCTCACCGATCATGGTGACAGGTCCCAGAATCGCGTCCCATTTGTATTCCCGGACACACCGGATCAGGGTTTTTATCATGCTTATTGTTCCTCCTTCTCAGGAATGCACCCGCTATCCGGGTGCATGTTTTCGATGGCCCGCTGTAAAAAATTCAGGAACAGTGCCCGCTCCTCCGGGGTAAACCCCTGAACGATCCGGCTCTCGTTTTCCAGGATCTGCTGATGTGTCATCTCCTGGCAGGCACGGCCTTTTTCCAGCAGGACGATCCGCTTGCTCCGCCGATCCCTCGGGTCGGTTTCCAGCGCAATGAAGCCTTTCTGCTCCAGCCGGGACAGCAGCCCTGACACCGTCGGATGGCTCAGCCGCAAACGCAGCTCCACATCCTTGGCGTATGTAGGCCGGTTGCCCCGGTGGAATACAAACATCAACACCCATCCCTGGGACGCGGTCAGATCCATTTTTTCCAAGTTTTCGGTCATTTCCTGGTCACAGCACCAGTGAAGAATGCGGATCAGATGGCCAAAATGCACAGGCACCGCAATCACCTCCCGATTTATGTAGCGTGCTACATACTAGCAGATTTTATGAAATATTGCAATAGGATTCAGAAAGAGTTCACAAATTATTCGAAATTGTATGTTTCCTTCCTCCCGGCACATACTATGCGCGAGGTGAGGAAGCATGAAAGAGGACGAAAAAAAGCCCCTTTCCTGGGAGGCGGCAGACCCCAAGCCCCCGGTAATCCAGTCCGGAAGGCTTGAAAATCGGATACGGAATGAAAGATAGACGCGCTGTCTCGTATAGCGCCAGTCATTGCAAACCAGCGACCGATGTCACTGGTTTGCAATCCGCATCTCCAAGCCTTCCCCCGCGGGGAAAGTGGCTCGCGCGTCCCCCGCAAGCACGAGACGGATGAGGGTCACTTGCCTCTCCCTATGGGAGAGGTGCCCCGGATGGGGCAGAGAGGGCGAATTTTACCCTCTCAGTCACCTCGTGACAGCTCCCCCAGAGTGGGAAACGGATTGCCACACCAGCGTTGCGACGCTGGTTCGCAATGACATGCTCTATTTATAGTCCACCTAAATATTATAGCGCATTTCAGCAAAAAATAGCGGAGCCGAAACTTCGGCTCCGTTATCTTCATGCAATTTTTCCGGCTTAGCCGTTGGCGCGCATCTGAGCGAAGCACTCGCTGCAGTACACGGGGCGGTCGGTCTTGGGCTGGAAGGGCACCTTGGCCTCGCCGCCGCAGCGGGCGCAGGTCGCGGTGTAGAACTCACGGGGGGCACGGGTGGCGTTCTTGCGAGCGTCACGGCAAGCCTTGCAGCGCTGAGGCTCGTTCTGGAAGCCCCGCTCCGCGTAGAACTCCTGCTCACCGGCGGTGAACACGAACTCCTTGCCGCACTCCTTGCAAACTAAAGTCTTGTCTTCGTACATGAAAAATACCTCTCTTCGGTTTGTTGCCCCGTGAAATCCCACCAGAAAATGATATAACGCAGGGTCGTAATAAATTCATGGCAAACACTGCCATAATTCGGATTATACACACCTGGGCCGGATTTGTCAATCCTAAATAAAAAATTTTACCAGAATTTTTTCCTCTTTATGCAATTTTCAGAGTTTCCTCAGATACCAAACTGGGTTTGCCCCTCATAGGGGATGTGCAGGTGGTCATAAGCCTGGGCGGTGACGCACCGGCCTCGCGGCGTTCGGGTCAGGAAGCCCAGCTGCATAAGGTACGGCTCATACACGTCTTCCAAGGTCACCGCTTCCTCGCCGATGGTAGCAGCCAGGGTCTCCAGACCCACCGGACCGCCGCTGTAGTTCTGGATGATGGCGGTGAGCATCCGCCGGTCGATGTTGTCAAGACCCAGCTTATCTACCTCCAGCCGTTTCAGTGCCAGCTCCGCCGCCTCCTTCGTGATGGTGCCGTCGCCCATGACCTCGGCAAAATCCCGAACCCGGCGCAGGAACCGGTTAGCGATCCGGGGAGTGCCCCGGCTCCGGGAGGCGATCTCCATGGCTCCCTCCGGATCAATGGGCATCCCCAGAATGGTTGCCGACCGGGTGACGATCTTCGCCAGCTCCTCCGGGGTGTACAGCTCCAGCCGCAGATTCACGCCGAACCGATCCCGCAGAGGGGCGGACAGCTGGCCTGCCCGGGTGGTGGCTCCCACCAGGGTGAATTTGGGCAGATCCAGCCGGATGGAGTTGGCACTGGGGCCTTTGCCCACGATGATGTCAATGGCAAAATCCTCCATGGCCGGGTAGAGAATTTCCTCCACCACCCGGTTTAAGCGGTGGATCTCATCGATAAACAGGATGTCTCCCGGATTCAGGTTAGTCAGCAGTGCCGCCAGATCCCCGGGCTTTTCGATGGCCGGGCCGGAGGTGACCCGGATGCCCGCCCCCATTTCGTTGGCAATGACCCCGGCCAGGGTGGTTTTGCCCAGACCCGGAGGACCATAGAGGAGCACATGATCCAGCGGCTCATTGCGCCGCCGGGCGGCTTCAATATAGACGGACAAATTGCCCTTTGCCTTCTCCTGGCCGGTGTAATCCGCCAGCAGCTTCGGCCGTAGGCCGATTTCCCCGGCGTCCTGAGGCTCAAAAGCCGGGGAAACAATGGGTTCGTCCAATTCCTGAGAAAATTCCAAGCTCATAGTATTTTATCCCTTCATGACCATGGCCCGGAGGGCATGGCGCACCATCTCTTCGGTCGTCGCGTTGGGGTCTGCCCCCTTCAGTGCCAGACTGATCTCCGCGGGAGAATAGCCCAGCTCCTGGAGTGCCGCGCTGGCAAGGGCGGCGTTGCTTCCCTGCTGCGCCGGCGCAGCGACCCCGGTTCCGGCGGAAAAGTCCAGCTCCATGCCGCTTCCGCCGATCTTGTCCTTCAGCTCCAGGATGATCCGCTGGGCGATTTTCTTGCCGATGCCCTGGGCGGCGGTGAGCATTTTCTCGTCCCCGGTCATCACGGCCAGCGTAAAATTCTGGGGGCCGCCGGAGGACAGGATAGCCATGGCGGCCTTGGGTCCTACGCCGTTGACGGAGGTCAGCAGCTCATAGCACCGCTGCTCCTCCCGGCTGGAAAATCCGTAAAGATCAAAGGCATCCTCCCGGATGGACTCGGTGATAAAAAGCCGGGCGTTCTGGTTCAGCTTCAGCTGTCCGGCGGTATAGGCCGTCACCCGGCAGCCATAGCCCACGCCGCCGCAGTCAATGACCGCAAGGCTCGGCTCCAGGACGGCCACCTTGCCGGATACATAATATAGCATAGAAATTCCTCCAAATGTCAGCGGCCTTTGGCCTGAGCCTGGGCAAGCAGAGACGTGCTGGAGCGGGCGTGGCACAGGGCGATGCCCACCGCGTCCGCCGCGTCGTCGGGCTTGGGGATGGCGGGCAGCTTCAGAAGCCGTTTGGTCATATCCTGCACCTGGTGCTTGGTGGCGTTGCCGTAGCCCACCACCGCCTGCTTGACCTGCATGGGCTTGTACTCAAAAATCGGCACCCCCGCCTGCCGGACGGCCAATAAAATAACCCCCCGGCTCTGGGCCACGTTGATGCCCGTGGTCACGTTGTGGCCGAAGAACAGCTCTTCGATGGCCACCGCCTCCGGCTGGGACACCCGCAGAAGCTCCGCCATGTCGTTGTAGATCACTTCCAGCCGCCAGGGAAAATCCGTGTTCGGCGGCGTGGTGATGGCCCCGCAGTTGAGCAATTTATACTGCCCCCGACCCGCTTCGATCAGCCCGAAGCCCGTGATGCCGTAGCCCGGATCGATTCCCAAAATCCGCATTACACGCCACCTCTGGCAATGCTGCCGATCTGCCAGATCACAAACAGAATGAACAGCACCAGGCCGATCCTGGCTCCCCAGACCTGCCAGGCAGGCCGTGGCTCATAGGGCTGCTGCTCCAATTCTTCCTTTTCTTCCATGGGTCACTCACCTCTTGGGGATATCATAGCACATTTGTTTCAAAATTCCTAGTTTTATTTTCCTTGTTCCTTTTGAAAAGTTATGGTATGATATGCAAAAGCAAAGGAGAAGTGCCAATGTTGACATTATATAAAGAAAAAGCTCCCGTTTCGGGAGTTCTGTTTGATATGGACGGGCTGGTGGTGGACTCGGAGTGGATGTACTCCCGGTTCTGGCGGGAGGCCTGCATGGTTTATGGCTTTCCCATGACGAAGGCGCAGTCTCTTCAGATGCGCAGCCTGAACCACACCCTGGGGCAGAAGAAGCTCCACGCGCTGTTCGGTGAGAAAGCCGACTATGAAACCATCCGGAAAAAGCGGATCGAGCTGATGGATGCCTACGTTCTGGAAAACGGCGTTGCCCCCAAGCCGGGAATTTTCGAGCTGCTGGACGCTCTGGACGCGCGGCACATTCCCAGAGCCGTGACCAGCTCCTCCCCCCAGACCCGGATTCGGGCTTACTTGGAGCCTCTGGGGCTGTACCACCGGTTCGGAACCATCGTCACCGCCTATGACGTGCCTCACGGCAAGCCGGAGCCAGACATCTATCTCAAGGGTGCGCAGGTGCTGGGGCTGACTCCGGGAAGCTGCCTTGCCCTGGAGGACTCCCCCTCCGGAATCCTCTCCGCCAGCCGGGCAGGCTGCCTGAGCGTGGTGATCCCCGACCAGGATCAGCCGGATGAAGACACCCTGTCCCGGGTCTACGCCAAGGCGGACAGCCTGACGGACATCATCGGGCTTTTATAAGGAAGCATCCATATCCGACCGCAAAACCATAGGCTTTCTGGTAACGGGATGGGAAAATTCCAGGGTTTTCGCGCAGAGCATCTGATGACCCAGACCCCACCGGGCGGAAAAGGCCTGGGATTCCTCGCTTCCGTACTGGGGGTCTCCCAGGATAGGAAAGCCCATGTAGGCGCAGTGCACCCGAAGCTGGTGGGTTCTGCCGGTGATGGGTTGGAGAGCCAGCTTGCTCCAGCCCTCCCCCGCTTCCAGCAGCCGCCACTGGGTCACCGAGGGCTTGCCTTCTGGGTTGACATAACGCAGCAAGCTGGGCTTTTCCCGCCGGGCAATGGGCGCATCAATCGTGCCGCTCCCCCCCTCCGGCCTGCCGTAAACCAGAGCGTGATAGGTTTTCCTCGCCCCACTTTCCTGAAGCCGGGCGTGGACGTAGGCGTTTTTCGCCAGCAGCACAATGCCGAAGGTATCCCGATCCAGCCGGGTCATGGGGTGGAAGGCCATTCTCTGGCCGGTTTTCCGGTAATAGCCCGCCACCAGATTGGCCAGCGTCCCGGTATTTTTCGCCCGGGAAGGGTGGATCAGCATTCCGGCTGGCTTGTCCACCGCCAGAATGGCCTCGTCCTCATAGAGAATGGACAGCTCCCCCTCCTCCGCCGGATATTCCGGGGTCTCCACAGGAAAGGCCACGGTGATGATGTCCCCGGGCAGCACCCGGTAATTGGTACGCTGAGGGGTGCCGTTGACCCGGAGAAAGTCCCCCCATTTGAGCTTGTTCATCAGCCCGGTGGACAGATTCAGCTCCCCCCGGAGGAAGGAAGAAAGCCGTCCTTCCCGGCTTGCTGTCCATTTCAGTTCCACATTTTTCACCCCCCAACCGATTTCAGGTCGATACCCTCATCGACCCCTACAAACGGATTACGGCACCCTTACACAGAAAACGACCCTGTCGGAATCCCCGACAGGGTCTTGCTTTCTTAGTTCAGAGCAGCCTTGGCCTTGGCGACCACAGCGGCGAACGCGGCGGTGTCCTGGATTGCCATCTCGGACAGGCTCTTCCGGTTCATCTCGATGCCGGCCTTCTTCACACCGTTCATGAAGGTGGAATAGTTCATGCCGTAGGGAGCCACGGACGCGCTGATCCGGGCGATCCACAGGCGGCGGTAATCACGCTTCTTCTGCTTGCGACCCTTGAAAGCGTAGTTGCCGGACTTCATGACCTGCTGCTTGGCCATCTTGAAGTGCTTGGACTTGGAACCCCAGTAGCCCTTGGCCAGCTTCAGGGTAGCGTTTCTTCTCTTGCGCGTCATCATCGCGCCTTTTACTCTTGCCATTTCTCAGTATCCTCCTTCTGCCTTACTTGTAGGGAATCATTTCCTTGATGGCGCTGACATTGGTCTGGTCAGCGTAAGCGGTTGCGCGCAGATGGCGGGTACGCTTGGTGGTCTTCTTGGTCAGGATGTGGCTCTTGAAAGCGCGGGCTCTCTTAACCTTACCGCTGGCGGTCAGGTTGAATCTCTTCTTAGCACCGCTATGGGTCTTCAGCTTGGGCATAGGTGGTTCTCCTTCCGATTCTCTTTGGTAATGAATGACTTACTTGCTATTTCTGGGGGTCAGGAAAATCGCCATGAAGCGACCTTCCAGCTTGGGGCTCTTTTCCATGCCGGCGATCTCCGCGCAGCTGGCGGCAAAGTCCAGGAGCAGCTTCTCACCAATGTTGGTATGAGCCATCTCGCGGCCGCGGAAGCGGACGCTGACCTTCACCCGATTGCCGTCTGCCAGGAACTTCTGAGCAGCCTTGATCTTGGTGTTCAGGTCATTGGTGTCGATGCTGGGGCTCATGCGGATCTCCTTGATTTCCACAACCCGCTGGTTCTTTCTGGCATCCTTCTCCCGCTTCTTCTGATCGTAGCAGAATTTGGAATAGTCCATGATTTTGCAGACGGGGGGAACCGCGTTGGGAGAAATCTTCACCAGATCCATGCCCTGCTCCTCTGCCATGGCGTTGGCCGCGGCGGAAGAGACGATTCCCAGCTGGGCACCGTCGGCACCGATCAGGCGGACTTCCTTGTCCCGGATCTCCTCATTGAGCTGATGGTCTAACTTTGCGATGGTAAGCACCTCCAAATAAACAACAAAAAGCGGATGCCAAAGCATCCGCATAATTCCTGAATGTCCCAAAAAGGGGGACGGGAATATGAACCGTTTCGCATAGCTTACGGTGAGGCGGATGTTCAGCCTTCTTGATTACCTGTGCATTTTAGCACAGCTGCCCCTCATTGTCAAGGGGTATTTTTTGATTTTTCGGGCAGAGAATCCGCCAGTGCCTGCCCGGCACTGGCGGATTTTTGTAAGAACTTACTTTCTTCCGAAGAGGATAAAGCTGCTGTACTCAGGATTGACACGAGTGACCTGAATTTTGGAGTCGCCATCAGCCCACGCGCTGACCAGCGCGCTGGTTTTTCTGTAAGCCTCGTTGAGAGCGATCATCCCGTCCTGGTTGAAGTCCGCAATCATGTCAAGGCTGCAGTCTCCTACCTCATCCCATCCGCAGGCTTCCTCAAAGTATTTGGTAAAGAGTCCGAAGCTGTTTCCCTGACCGTCACCCACTGAAAGTGAAGTCTGATTTTTCCGGCAGGCAGTGATGACGTAGTATCTGCCCTTCGACAGTTCACCGGCTTTGGGCGTTACGCTATTGGAGAAAGCCTCAACGGCGGCATCAACATAGGCTTCCATCTCAGTTTCTTCCTCAGCCTCGCTCTTATTGATGGCATTTCCGCTGTAGCAGCTGTCCAGGATCACAATCTTATCGCCGGGGATCTTGTCCAGCTCCGCGCGAAGCCGCTTGAAGGATACGCCATACCAGTCGGCACCAATCAGGTCGCCGGTCTTGCCCGCGCCGTGGCCGGAATAGTAGAACAAGGACACGTCGCTGTTCTTTGCTCCACGGAAAGCCCTAGAAATGCTGGACAAAATCTCGTCGGCATCCGCGTCGATTATCTTTGTAATTGCGTTATAAGGGGTAGCGGTCATGGATTTCAGCATGTTTTCCATTGTGTTGGCATCTCTGTCACAGCCAGGCAGGTCGCCATCGTAGTAATTGCCAATCAGCAGTGCCCGATAGGTGCTGTCGGCGTAATCCGGCTGCGCCTTAGGCTTTTTTTTCGGGGTAATTTTAACAGAACTGCCATTGCTGAACTCCCCGTTAAAGACAGCCTTCACTGTGAAAGTATATTTGATACCTCTCTGAACCGGAATGTAGTCCAGGAAGGGGTTCTCAACGAAGCCGAGATCCTCAATCTTACCCTTTCCTTCCTGACGCCAGACCTGATAGCCGTCAACACCCGGAATATCGTTCCAGTCCAGGCTGACAAGGCCAGCTTCCGCCTCCTTGGCCTTAACCTTGATTTTATCCGTCTTCCAGGAAATCTTCACCTTTACCTTCTTGGAAGAGGAGGCCTTACCGTAGGCAAAGCTGCCGTCTTCGTCCAGCTCTATGACCGGCACCACCTTGAATGTATGGTTCCCAACGGGTTGATAACCCGGATCATCCTCCGCATAGGAATTCAGCCGCAATTCATATGTAGAGGAGCCGTACCATCCGGCATCAACCGTCTCAACATAATTACCATTGTCGTAAATGTCAAAATAGTCCGGTTCGCCATTGAAGTTCACGCGCAGAGTCACCGTCGGCTCCGTCGCATAGGTCTGCTTTACGGAAATCTTGGGTGCCTTGTTCCACAGAGGTGTTATTTTCACCTTCGTCACCTTCGACCGGGTGCCGGATTCCATAGTGCCTTCGCTGTCCGTTACGCCAAAGGCAGTGCAGGAAACCTCCGATGTATACGCGGTGAATCTATCATCGCGTCCAGTGGGAACCCCCACCCAGAACGAGATATAGCCCTTGTCCTGCGCAGTCTCCTTGACTTCAACTTTGGGAAGATCCGCCTTATCCTCATTGTCATCGCTATCGATGAAGCGGCCATAGTCATCAATTCTGTACTCCGCGTCATCAACCTTTAGCAGGAACTCCGCCGCGCCCGGAACATAATTGCATTTGACTTCAACATAGTTTTCCCAATATGTATCCTGCTTGACTGTAAGCTTGGGTGCTTTGCGCCAGTCCTGCGGGGGGAACCAATCGCCGAAAGACGCGGCGTCTCCTCGCTCACCCTTACCGTTGGGAGCACTGCAAGGATAAATTAAGTAGTCATGCCAGTACTTGGGTGCTTTGATTGTAATCTCCGCGGTGTTGGTCGTCCCGATTTTCTTTTCCGTCTGACGGCCATTTTTGTATATCAACTCATAGAGTGCATAGCTAGCCGCGTCCTCCTTGGCATCCCATGAGATGGAAAGCTTACTGGCAGAATCGTAACGCCAATAGACATTGGCATTGTAAATCCAGAAATCCTCCGTCTGCTTCTCCACCAGTTGGTCTTCCTCCGGCTCCTCCTCTTCCAGGAGGGCGAGCGTTTCCTCGGTGGTCGCTTCCGTGGTTTCTTCGGTGGTCGCTTCCGTGGTTTCTTCGGTGGTCGCGGTGGTTTCCTCCGTGGTTTCCGTGGGAGCCTCGGTGGTCTCCTCCGTGGCTTCCGTGGGAGCCTCGGTGGTCTCAGTGGCTTCGGCAGCCTCCGTAGCCGCCTCAGTGGCATTGGTGGGAGCTTCCGTGGCTTCTTCAGTAGCCTCCGTGGCTATCGTGGTTTCCTCCGTGGCTTCCGTGGGAGCCTCGGTGGTTTCCTCTGTCGTTTCGTACGCCTCCAGAAGTGCCGGAGCTTCCTCCGGTGTCTCGGCCTGTGCCGCCAAGGCAGCGGGTACGCAGGAAACGAGCAGCGCAAGGGTCAGGAAAAACGCGACGAGTCTTTTCATGGTCATCCTCCTCAAAGTTTGTCGGTTTTCGTTACTTATTGTAGACACATATATAATGTATCAAACACGAAATAACTTGTCAATCATTCGGCCACAATTTTGTCAAAATTTTTTCGCATTTGTTTCACGCTTTATTCATATCCTCCAGACTCCCAACGCGCAAAAGGGTCGTCCCAGCAGGCAAGCGCCCGCCGGAACGACCCTGGATTTGGAAAATCGACCTGAATAGTCTTCTTCCATTTCGGTTAGAATGATTCCAGCCTCCCGACGATGGTACCCGGCTGGCCGGTAAAGGCGGACAGAACCTCCAGCTCCAGCCCCTTCTCCCTGGCCAGCAGCACCGAACGGTCGTGAAGCACCTGGGCTCCGTTTTCCACCAAGGCCAGCATGGTGTCATAGCGAATCTGCCGGAACCGTCTGGCATCCGGGAACACCCGGGGATCCCGGTCGTACACCCCGTCTACATCCGTATAGATCTGGCACCGATCCGCCCGGAGCCAGGCGGCCAATGCCACCGCCGTGGTGTCCGAGCCGCCCCGACCCAGGGTGGTGATGTCCCCGTCCGGAGCCACGCCCTGAAAGCCCGCCACGACTACGATTCTCCCCGCCGCCAGCTCCCGTGAAATTCTTCCCGTGTCCACGGACAGAATCCGGGCATTGGCATGGTTCCCGTCGGTATGGATCCCCGCCTGCCAGCCGGTGAGGCTCACCGCGCCGCAGCCCATGGCACCGATGGCCATGGCCATGAGAGCCGCGGACATCTGCTCCCCGGCGGCAAGATACGTGTCCATTTCCCGGGCGGCGCGGCGGCGGTTGAGCTGAGCCGCCCGCCGGATCATTTCATCCGTGGTGTCCCCCTGGGCGGAAACGACCACCACCACCTGGTTTCCCTGCCGGGACAGCTCCGCCGACCGTCTGGCCGCCGCCCGGATCCGCCCGGCGTCCGCCAGGGACGTTCCTCCGTATTTCTGGACAAGAAGCATATTCCTCCCTCCCGGCACAGCCTATGTCAAGGAAGGGCAGAATGTGACGAAAAAGCAGCCGAAAAAAGGAGGCACTGCCCAAATACGAAAGAGAATTCCCCGAAACGCCTGTAGGGGACGATGCCCACATCGTCCCAAAATGAGAGAAAGTTTTTTGTCCTTACTCTCAATCAATGTTTCAGTGCTGATCCCTTCTTATCCATGTTCTTGTCCCGGCAAGAACCTTGAGAAGTAAGCGGGCTCAAGGGGTGCTGCCGAAAAGCCGCCCCCGTTAGGAAACACTGAATAAATTGTCTGCGGCTGTGAGCGGATCTTTTTCGCCCACTCTTCATCAGAAAAAGTGGGAAATACATCCAGTATTCCTCCACTTTTCCTGCCTTGATTGGCCGAAAAATCTCTCGCTCACAGCTCTTGTCAATTTATCCAGTGCTTCCTACGAATCCCCCGGCCGCCCTAACGTACTGCGTCAAAATGTTTCGGGTTGCTATGGGGATTTTATGGAAATGGAACCCTCTTTCGCAAAGAAATAGAGGGGCATCTCTGCCCCTCCCGGTATGTGATTCTCAGCCCGCCAGGACGTCCGCCTTGACCACGCCACGGGTGGCTGCCAGCTGCCGCAGCAGCTCCTCCAGGCTCACCGTCAGATCCATGGTCTCCGCGGAAATGGTGACCACCGCCGTGCCGTTGGTGGGCACGATGGAATTGATGGTGATGATGTTGGCCTTGGCATCGGCAAATACCACCAGGATATGGGACAGCAGTCCCGGCTCGTCGTGCAGCAGCAGCTGGAAGGTTATGATCCGGCCGGTCATCATATTCTGAAAGGGAAGCACCGCGTCCCGGTACTTATAGAAGGCACTGCGGCTGATGTCCGTCATTTTGGTGGCTTCGTTCACCGTGGCCGCCTCACCGGTGGACAGCAGACGCTTGGCCTCTGCTACCTTCAGGAAAACCTCTGGCAGCGCGGACGCTTCCACAATGTAATACTTGGGTTTGGTTGACATGTTCGACCTCCTGATATCTCCGCTGCCGTTTTCGGCAGAACGACATTTGTTCTCCACGGATGTCATTGTAGCACACATTTCTAAAAAAGCAACCCCTTATCTTCCCATCGAAAGGAGCATTCGCCGTGGGTCTTCCCCGAAAAAACATACTCTCCCTTCTGGTCGGTCTTGTCCTTGTGTGGCTGGCTCTGCGGTTCCTGCTGCCTCTGATCCAACCCTTCCTGCTGGGGCTGGCTCTGGCTCTGGCGGCGGAGCCTATGGTGCGCTTTCTGGAAAAAAAGCTCCGGCTGCCCCGGCAGGCCGCCGCCGCTCTGGGGGTAAGCCTGGCCTTCTGCTTTCTGGCACTGCTGCTGACGGTGCTGTGCGCCGCGGCTCTGCGTCAGCTGCGCTCTCTGGCCGGGATTCTCCCCGGCCTGGAGGATGCCGCCCGGACGGGGCTTGACCTGGTGCAGACCAACCTTCTGGCTCTGGCCGCCCGGGCGCCCCAAAGTCTGCGTCCCATGCTGACGGAGAATCTGCGGCTGCTGTTTTCTGACGGAAGTACCCTTTTGGGCAAAATCACCGCCTGGCTTCTGGGGCTGGCAGGCGGAATTCTGGGTCGTCTGCCGGACAGTGCCCTGGGCTTCGGTACCGGGATTCTCTCCGCCTTTCTCATTTCCGCCCGGCTCCCGAGGATTCGCCGGTGGCTTCCGGGGAAAATTCCCAAGGACAAACTGGACATTCTGCTGACCCGTCTCAGACGGCTTCGCCGGACGCTTCGCAGCTGGCTGACGGCTCAGCTGAAGCTGATGAGCGTCACCTTCTGCATCACGGCGGCGGGGCTGACCCTGCTGCGGATTCCCAGAAGCCTTCTGTGGGCCTTCGCCATCGCTCTGGTGGACGCTCTGCCCGTCTTCGGCACGGGGACGGTGCTGGTGCCCTGGGCTCTGGTGTGCTTTCTCCAAGGAAACCGGGTGCTGGCTCTGGGGATCGCCGGAGTCTACGCCACCGCCGCCCTGACCCGCTCCATTCTGGAACCCAAGCTTCTGGGGCGGCATCTGGGTCTTGACCCGCTGGTGACGCTGGCCGCTCTGTATATCGGCTGCCGCCTGTGGGGCATTGTCGGGATGATCGCCGCGCCCATGGTCGCCGTGGCTGCGCTGCAGCTGAGCCACGCCCCGGGAGAATGAAAGAAAATTCCATCTTTGTATGTGCTAAAATGA
>DJQM01000029.1:0-240 GCA_002437585.1 Clostridiales bacterium UBA6386
TTTTTGCCGCAGCAGACAAAGCCGAAACATCAAGCATTTGGGCATCTTCATACAAGTCCCGCCGCAGAATATCCAGCATGGTCTTTCGGGCTTCTACGGGCACATCCAGGGTGTGCGCCTCTGCTGCCGTGGCATCGCTGCCGTCAACCATAGTAGCCTTGACGATCTTCATTCTCTGAACAAACTGCGCTAAGTCTTTGTCATCCATGGCTCCGGTGTTTTTCAGAATCCAGTACACGC
>DJQM01000029.1:271-9716 GCA_002437585.1 Clostridiales bacterium UBA6386
GTCGCCCCCCACGCGGGGGCGTGAATTGAAATTTGATCCCGTCCCGGTTCAGGCCGACGATGATATCGTCGCCCCCCACGCGGGGGCGTGATGATTTGGGACAAGTGTGGGATGCCGCCAATCGCGTCACGAAAGAGATTGCGGGTGCCGCTGGGCTGAGCCAGCGCAAGCCTGCCGAGCACTTCATGATTCCTTACCGCACTATGGAAGGCAAGAAAAAAGCCCTGGATTAAATTTCCAGGGCTTTTTTAGCGTGGCGGAGATGGAGGGATTTGAACCCCCGCACGCCTTGCGGCGCCTAGCGGATTTCGAATCCGCACCCTTCGGCCACTTGGGTACATCTCCAGACCGGAGTATTATACCAGCTGTGATGAGAAAAATCAAGCCGAAAATCAGCTGGAATGCTATTTTCGTTGACAAATGCCACGGAAGAAGGTACAATACAGAGTGCAATCGATTCTTTGAGACAACGCTTATGGAGAATCAGCATCCGAAGCCCCCTGCATGCAGGCCTTGGAGAATGTACAATCAGGAGGAAACAGCGTGCCAATTCAGATACCCAATGATCTCCCGGCGGCGGAGACCCTGAAAAAAGAAAATATATTCGTCATGAAGCAGACCCGGGCTCAGACCCAGCATATCCGTCCTTTGGAAATTGTGCTGCTGAACCTGATGCCCACGAAAATCGTCACCGAGACCCAGCTGAGCCGGGTTCTTGGCAATACGCCCCTGCAGGTGCACCTGGAACTGATGATGGTGTCCAGCCACCGGGCCAGGAATACCCCGGAGGAGCATCTGCTGTCCTTCTACAAGACCTTTGACGAACTGAAGGAGCGGAAATTTGACGGCATGGTCATTACCGGGGCACCGGTGGAAAATCTGCCCTTTGAGCAGGTGGACTACTGGCAGGAGCTGACGGAAATTATGGAGTGGAGCAAGACCAACGTCCATTCTACTTTTCACATCTGCTGGGGTGCCCAGGCGGGACTTTACTATCACTACGGCATTCAGAAAAAGCAGCTGCCGGAGAAGCTTTTCGGGGTCTACCCCCATCACGCGGATTATAAGCGGGCAATCCTGCTCCGGGGCTTTGACGACGTGTTTTACGCTCCCCATTCCCGGCACACCACCGTCCTCCGGGAGGACATTGCAGCGGTGCCCGGGCTGAAGATTCTGGCTTCCTCTGCAGAAGCCGGGGTGTATATCATCATGAATAAGGAAGGCCGGCAGATTTTCGTCACCGGCCACTCGGAGTACGATTCGGACACCCTGGAGCGGGAATATCTCCGGGACAAAAACCAGGGTCTTCCCATCCATGTACCCGTGAATTATTACCCGGATGACGACGACACCAAGCACCCCGTTGTGCGCTGGCGGGGTCATGGAAATCTGCTCTACAGCAATTGGCTGAACTACTTTGTCTACCAGACCACGCCCTACGACATCATGTCCGTGGGTCAGGGGGTCACGGAGGACTGACCCATGGCATCCAAGAAGCAAATCGTGCTGGATTTTTACAGCTGCTACAATCTGGGCGATGACCTGTTCGTGGAGGCCTTTGCCGAGTACTTTTCCGATTGTGAGATTCATCTGCTGGTCAATCCCAAGTGTGTCCCCAAGAGGCTGCCCAAGAATGTCCGGATTCTCCATTTTTCCAACGTTGACCTGCGCCTGCGCAGAATTTCCAACCTGGCTTCTCAACGGGGGCGGCAGAGAATGGTAAAGACGGTGGAGCATATGCGTCAGAAAAAGCTGGAGCGGATTGCCCAGCACTGTGACGCTTTTGTGAAAATCGGCGGCTCCATTTTCATGCAGCATGCTCCCGGGTGCAGGGAAATCGACTTTTCCACCGCAGAAAAGCCGGACTTCTCCCTCCGACGGAGTACCGGGGGCAGAGGAAACCGGTTTATCATCGGCGCCAATCTGGGGCCGGTGTATTCCGAGGACTACTGGGAGCAGATGGCGAAAAAATTCCAGGAATACCGACATGTGTGTCTCCGGGATTACGCCTCCTACCGCAAAATGCGCGCCGCACCGAATGTACAGTATGCCCCAGATGTGCTGTTTCTGGTGCCAAAGCCCTATCCGGGCACCTGTGAGGAAAATGTGGCCATTTCCGTGATGGATGTCAGCCGGAATACGGAGGATGCTGCCGTCATCCGGGCTTATTATGACCTGCTGGAGCGGGCAATTGCCTATTTCCTCGACCGGGAGGTTCCGGTGACCCTGATGTCTTTCTGCCAGTGGCAGGGAGATGAGCAGGCGGTTCAGGAGCTTCTGAACCGTTTTCCCGAAGAAAAACGACTGTCTGCCTGCTGCTATCGGGGAAGTGCCCGGCGGATTCTGCGGGTGCTGTCCGGAGCCAGCTTTGTGATCGGAACCCGATTTCACAGCACTATTCTGAGCATTTCCTTCGGAAAACCGGTATTTCCCATCGTCTACAACTCCAAGACCGCTCACTATCTGGCAGATCTATCTTTCCCAGGAAAATCTGCAGCCCTGGAAGAATTGCCCTCGGTTACCCTGGATGATGTGCTATATAACTATCGGAATCAGATAGTGGCCGACTGCGCTGACCATCATCGGTACGCAGTGAATCAATTCCGTGTTCTGGAGGAATACCTGGAAGAAAAGGAGAAAGATCTTGAAAGCAGTACTGTTTGACTTGGACGGCACTCTCCTGCCCATGGATCAGGAGGTCTTCGTCAAGGACTATCTGAAAAGGATGGCCGCGTTTCTGGCTCCCCATGGCTATGACCCGGAAAGATTCGTCAAGGCTCTCTGGGCGGGCATCGGTGCCATGATGAAAAATGACGGCAAGGCGAAAAATGAGGATGTTTTTTGGAGGGTTTTTAATCAGGTGCTGGAGCGAGATGCCCGGCGGGACAGTGCACTGTTCGATGAATTTTACCGGGGTGAATTTCAGAAGAGCCGGGAAAGCTGCGGCTTCCAGCCTGCGGCGGCTCCCGCCGTGCGGGAAATTCGGGCTATGGGCTATCGGGTGATCCTTGCTACCAATCCCTTATTCCCGGCCATTGCCACTCAGAGCCGAATTCGCTGGGCCGGGCTGGAGCCGGAGGACTTCGAGCTGATCACCACCTATGAAAATGCCCGGTTCTGCAAGCCCAATCCCGAGTATTACCGGGAAATTCTGGGTAAACTGAACCTGGACGCTTCGGATTGCCTGATGGTGGGAAACGATGTGACTGAGGATATGATCGCGGAAAAGCTGGGAATGCGGGTATTCCTGCTGACGGACTGCCTGATCAACCGGAGTGGGGCGGACATTTCTCGGTATCAACGAGGGAGCTTTCCGGAGCTGTTACAATACATTCGGAGTCTTTGATATGGCGTTTTTGGTGCTGATCCTTCTGATTCTCGCGGCTGCTTTGGGCGGGGGTTACTACGCCTACCGCTATGCTTTCTTTTCGCCGAAGAAGGGGCGGGACAAACTGCCCGCCTGCGATGGGCGGCAATACGAGCCGTACCGTGCGGAAATTCAGCGGATTTTTCGGGCACTTCAGGAGCGACCCTGTGAATTTGTAACCATTCCTTCCGCAGACGGGCTGATTCTTTCCGGCAGGTATTACCATGTGGCCGACGGTGCCCCGCTGGACATTGGCTTTCATGGCTACCGAAGCTCCTGTCTGACGGACTTCGCCGGCGGGGCGGAGCTGAGCCTGCAATCGGGGCACAACCTTCTGCTGGTTGACCAGCGTGCCCATGGGAAAAGCAGCGGCCGTACCATCAGCTTCGGCATTCTGGAGCGGTGGGATGTACTCAGCTGGGTGGATTATGCCGTGGAGCGGTTCGGAAGCGACGTGCGGATTCTGCTTTATGGCATTTCCATGGGGGCGGCCACGGTGTTGATGGCCTCCGATCTGCCCCTGCCGGAGAACGTGAGAGGCATCATTGCGGACTGCCCCTATTCCTCGCCCAAGGAGATCATCTGCAAGGTTGCCAGGGACAGGGGACTGCCTGAGAAGGCTGCCTGGCTCTTTGTGTGGATCGGGGCTCGGGTCTACGGAGGCTTTGACATCCGCGAAACCGACGCTGTCCGGGCGGTGAAGCATACGAAAATCCCCATTTTGCTGATCCACGGGGAGGCGGATGGGTTTGTGCCCTGCGGCATGAGCGGGGACATCCAGCGAAGCAACCCCCAGAGAATCCGCCGGTTTACGTTCCCCGGGGCGGATCACGGCATCAGCTTCCTGACGGATTCCCGGCGATACCGGGATGTTGTGTCGGAATTTTGTAAAATGACCCTGGAACAGACATAAAGGAGGAAATCACAATGGCAGTACGACTGAACGAGGACGCGGAAATGGTAAAGACCATCCGGGAGGGACTGAAACGGACAGGGGGCTACTGCCCCTGCCGCTTAGAGCGCATCCCGGAGAATAAGTGTATTTGCAAGGAATTCCGGGATCAGATTGCCGATCCCAATTTCCACGGCTATTGTCACTGTATGCTCTACTATAAGGAGTAAAAATTGCCAAATTCCGAAAAAACTTGTTGACAAATGCCATTGCCTATGCTAGAATGATCTGGCGTCGGAGGGGCTCCCTCAGAGAGCATTTGGGCGAGTGGTGGAATTGGTAGACTCGCTAGATTCAGGTTCTAGTGTTCACTGCGGACGTGCGGGTTCAAGTCCCGCCTCGCCCACCAAATAAAAGGACATCCGTTTGGATGTCCTTTTATTTTTTACTTCTGGAGGTATTTCTGCCGGGTGGCCAGGCCGCCCCGGATGTGCCGCTCCTGCTTATTCTTGTCCAGAACATGCCGGACCTGGGTATACAGGGGATAGCTGCACAGGCGCAGCTGCTCTGTCAGTGCCTTATGGACGGTGGATTTGGAAATGCCGAAGTGCCGGGCGGTGGCTCGGACGGTGGCACCGGTTTCAATCATGTACACAGCCAATTCACAGGCTCGCTCCTCCAGCTCTCGTTTCATAGGCTCCCCTCCGATGCTGTGCTGCTGGAAGATTCTATGCGCCTTGACATCCCCATATTCCGGCGGTAAAATAGGGACAGCTTTCGACAAGGAGAAGAACGATGATTTACTTCAATAATGACTATTCCGAGGGCTGTCATCCGAAGATTCTGGAGGTGCTGACCCGGACGAATTCTGTGCAGACCTATGGCTATGGGGAGGACGAATACTGTACCCAGGCAGCGGAAAAAATCCGCGCGCTTTGCGGCCGGGAAGATGCGGCGGTACATTTCCTGGTAGGCGGCACCCAGACCAATCTGACGGTGATTGCGGCGGCGCTCCGGCCTCATCAGGGGGTACTGTGTGCCGACAGCGGCCACATCAACGTCCACGAAACCGGCGCTGTGGAGGCAACCGGTCATAAGGTGCTGGGCATTCCTTCCCAGGACGGCAAAATCACTGCCGGGCAGGTGCGGGAAGCGGTGTTGGCTCACCGAAAGGACGCCAGCTTTGAGCATACGGTTCAGCCAAAAATGGTGTACATTTCCAATCCCACGGAGCTGGGCACCCTGTATACCAAGGCAGAACTGGAAGCCCTGGGGGAGACCTGCCGGGAGCTGGGGCTGTACCTGTTCCTGGACGGGGCACGACTGGGCTACGGCCTGGCGGCAAAGGACAACGACCTGACCCTGAAAGATATCGCCGACTGCTGCGACGTATTCTATATTGGCGGCACCAAGGTAGGCGCGCTTTTCGGAGAAGCGGTGGTGATTACAAACCCGGCTCTGAAGGAGGACTTCCGGTATCTCATCAAGCAGCGGGGCGGTATGCTGGCAAAGGGCAGGCTGCTGGGCATCCAGCTTGACACACTGATGACGGACAACCTGTATTTTGACATTTCCGCTCATGCCATCGCCATGGCCGAAAAGCTGAAAAGCACTTTTGAGGAGCTGGGCGTACCTTTCCTGGTAAGCGTTCAGAGCAATCAGCTGTTCCCGATCCTGCCGGAGGGAGCTCTTGCCAGGCTGGCGGAGAAATATGTGTTCAGCGAGCAGTGCCGGGTGGACGAGGGACACAGAGCCGTCCGGTTCTGCACCTGCTGGGCGACCAAGGAAGAAAACGTCCAGACCCTGTGCCGGGATTTAAGAGAATTGCTTAGAGGAAACGAGTAAAGTAAGCATAGCCACTCGAAACATTTTGAAGCAGTTCCGGCGATGCGGCCGGGGGGTACTTAGGGGGGTGGCTTTTCGGCAGCGCCCCCTAAGCCGGCTTCTTCTCAATGTTCTTGCCGGGACAAGAACATTGCCTCCGGAGGAACCAGAGCCGAAAACTTCTGGCAAACTGACATTTTGTGGTATATTGGCGTGCCCGCGCGTAAAGAACCTTACTAATAAGCGGAACCCCCGCTGGCCAAAGGCCAGCGGGGGTCTTATCATACGCGCGCGTATTCAAAGTTCTCGAATTTCAGCACGTCGCCTACGTCCGCACCGTCGGGCAGCAGGAATATGGCCACCTGGGAGGTCACGCCGGTATTCTGGTATCGGACGGTGGCGTAGTCACCGTTGATTTCGATAATGGTGCAAAGCATAACGGACTCCTTATCGGATGAAGTTGGTGTGAGCGGCAGGCTCCGGCTCCGGCAGGCCGAACTTCTCCTTGCCCAGGGCGATGGACTTCATGAGAAACGCCATGTTTTTGGCCAGCTCCCGGACGGTGGCAATGCCCTCCAAGTCCTGGGCGGCCTCGCCGGGGAGACAGCCGTGGACACTGTTCCAGTACCGGCTGGAGGCTACGGGCATTCCCGCAATGGTAAAATACTTGTTCAGTTCATCGAAGGTGGCAGAGCAGCCGCCCCGGCGGGCAACCACCACGGAAGCCCCCACCTTCATCCGCTTGTCAAAGCCGGTGGAGTAGAACAGGCGGTCGGCAAAGGCCACCAGGGTGGCGTTTGCCGAGGCGTAGTACACAGGGCTTGCCAGCACCAGGCCATCGGCTTCCCGGAAGGCTTCCGCTGCCTCATTGACTGCGTCATCAAAGACACACTTTCCGGTCTTGGAACAGCCGCCGCAGGCTACACAGCCACGGATGTCCTGATTTCCCACATGGAGAATCTGGGCCTCAATGCCCTGGTTGGTAAAGACCTCGGCCATCTGAGAAAGGACATAGGCGGTGTTGCCCTTGGCCTTGGGACTGCCGTTGATCAGTAAAACTTTCATAAATGCAACTCCTTGTCTGGAAAGGGAATAGGGGAGGACGCTTTTCTTCGGATTCTATGACGATAGAACGGAAAACATGTGTTACGAAATGCCCGCCCCCAATGGGGGCGGGCAAAGTGTCAGGGAAGAGGAACAGAAATCAGTCCTTGTACATCTCAACCAGCTTGTTCAGATGCTCCCAACGCTCCTTAGCGGCAGCCTCGTTCTTGGCGAACAGATCGGTAGCACGCTCGGGGAACTCACGGGTCAGACGGCTGTAACGAGCCTCGTTCATCAGGAACTCCTGATAACCACCCTTAGGCGTCTTGCTGTCCAGCTGGAACTTGCCGGCCTCCTTGGAGGGATCGAAGCGGAACAGATTCCAGTAGCCGCACTCGACGGCCTTCTTCATCTCAGCCTGGCAGTTAGTCATGCCGCCCTTGATGGAGTGCATCTCGCAGGGTGCGTAGCCGATGATCAGGGAAGGACCATGGTAGGCCTCGGCCTCGGTGATGGCCTTCAGGGTCTGAGCCTGGTTGGCACCCATAGCGACCTGCGCGACGTAGACATAGCCGTAGCTCATCGCGATCTCAGACAGAGACTTCTTCTTGGTCTCCTTACCGGCAGCCGCGAACTGAGCGACCTGACCGATGTTGGAAGCCTTGGAAGCCTGTCCGCCGGTGTTGGAGTAAACCTCGGTATCAAAGACGAAGACATTGACATCCTTGTTGGAGGCCAGGACATGATCCAGACCGCCGAAGCCGATATCGTAAGCCCAGCCGTCGCCGCCGAAGATCCACACGGACTTCTTGGACAGGTAGCTCTTCTTGGACAGAATGTCCTTTACGGTGTCGCAGCAGACATCCGCCTCCAGGTTGGCAACCAGAGCCTTAGTAGCGGCCTTGTTGGCCTCACCGTCGTTATAGGTGTCCAGCCAGGCCTGGCAGACAGCCTTGCGCTCGTCGCTGGAGGTAGCCGCAATGACATCCTTCACCTTGTTTGCCAGGGATTCCCGGATGACAGCCTGAGCGGTGTAAATACCCAGACCATGCTCGGCGTTGTCCTCGAACAGGGAGTTCGCCCAAGCGGGGCCGTGGCCTTCCGCGTTGACGGCGTAGGGAGAGGTAGCGGCGGGGCCGCCCCAGATGGAGGAACAACCGGTGGCGTTGGAGATGTACATCCGATCGCCGAACAGCTGGGTCACGAGACGGGCGTAGCTGGTCTCGGCGCAGCCGGCGCAGGAGCCGGAGAACTCCAGCAACGGCTTGTGGAACTGAGAGCCCTTGACGGTGTTGTCCTGCATATCCTTCTTCTCGGAAACCTTGGCGACCATGTAGTCCCAGACTTCCTGCTCAGGCAGCTCCTGCTCCTGGGGAACCATGGTAATGGCCTTGGTGGGGCAAACGCCCACACAGACACCGCAGCCCATGCAGTCCAGAGGGGACACGGCCATCGTGAACTTGTAGACACCCTTGCCCTTGCCGGCCTTCACATCCACCAGACGGGCACCGGCGGGAGCGGCGGCAGCCTCCGCCTCGGTCAGCGCGAAGGGACGGATGGTAGCGTGGGGGCAGACATAGGCACAGTTGTTGCACTGAATACACTTGGTCTCGTCCCAGTGAGGAACGGTGACGGCGACGCCCCGCTTCTCGTAAGCGGCGGCACCCAGGGGGAACTGACCGTCTACCACATCCTCAAAGGCGGAAACAGGCAGGCTGTAGCCGTCCATCTTGCTGATGGGCCGCAGGATGCTCTTGACAACCTTGACAGTGTCGGGTCGACCCTCCAGAGCCTCCTCGGGCTTGTGATCCTCGGCAGTAGCCCAGGCAGCGGGAACATCAATCTTCTTATAGGCGTTGGCGCCCATGTCGATGGCGTTCCAGTTCTTCTCGACCACGTCCATGCCCTTCTTGGCGTAGGAGTGCTCAGCGGCATCCTTCATGTACTTGATGGCCTCCTCCGCAGGCATAATCTTGGCCAGGGAGAAGAAAGCGGACTGGAGGATGGTGTTGGTACGCTTGCCCATACCGACCTTGATGGCCAGGTCAATGGCATCGATGGTGTACAGCTGGATGTTGTTGTTGGCAATGTAACGCTTGGAAGCGGCATCCAGGTGATGCTCCAGCTCCTCCAGGTTCCACTGGCAGTTGATCAGGAACACGCCGCCGGGCTTGACGTCCTGGACGATCTTGAAGCCCTTGGTGATGTAGGAGGGATTGTGGCAGGCGACGAAGTCGGCCTTGTTGATATAGTAGGGGGACTTGATGGGATTGTCGCCGAAGCGCAGGTGAGACACGGTCACGCCGCCGGTCTTCTTG
>DJQM01000029.1:9773-34549 GCA_002437585.1 Clostridiales bacterium UBA6386
GAGTTCTTGTTGGCGCCGACGGTGCCGTCGCCGCCCAGACCCCAGAACTTGCACTCAATGGTGCCGGCCGCGGCGGTGTTGGGGGAGACCTTCTCGTCCAGGGACAGGTGGGTCACATCGTCCACAATGCCGATGGTGAACTCTTCCTTGGGAGCGTCCTTCGCCAGCTCCTCGTAAACAGCGAACACGGAAGCGGGATGGGTATCCTTGGAGCCCAGACCGTAACGGCCGCCGATGACGGTCACATCGTTCCGGCCGGCCTTAGCCAGTGCCATGACAACGTCCTGGTACAGAGGCTCGCCCTGGGAGCCGGGCTCCTTGGTACGATCCAGAACCGCGATCTTCTTGGCGGTAGCGGGAATGGCCTCCAGCAGCTTCTCGGGGCAGAAGGGACGGAACAGGCGAACCTTCACAACGCCAACCTTCTCGCCGTGAGCGTTCAGGTAGTCGATGACCTCGTCGACAACGTCGTTGATGGAACCCATGGCCACGATGATGCGGTCGGCATCGGGCGCGCCGTAGTAGTTGAACAGCTTGTAGTCGGTGCCCAGCTTCTCATTGACCTTGTTCATGTACTTCTCGACCACTGCGGGCAGAGCGTTGTAGTACTTGTTGCAGGCCTCACGGTGCTGGAAGAAGATGTCGTCGTTCTCGTGGGAGCCGCGCATGGCGGGACGCTCGGGGTTCAGGGAGTGGTTCCGGAAGGCCGCGACGGCATCCATATCCACCATGTCCTTCAGATCCTCGTAGTCCCAGATGGCAACCTTCTGGATCTCATGAGAGGTGCGGAAGCCGTCGAAGAAGTTGATGAAGGGAACGCGGCCTTCGATGGCGGACAGGTGAGCCACAGCACTCAAATCCATGACCTCCTGCACGTTGGTCTCGCACAGCATGGCGAAGCCGGTCTGACGGCAGGCATACACATCGGAGTGGTCACCGAAGATGTTCAGAGACTGCGTGGCGACGGTACGGGCGGAAACGTGGAATACTGCGGGCAGCAGCTCACCGGCGATCTTGAACATGTTGGGGATCATCAGCAGCAGACCCTGAGAAGCGGTGTAGGTGGTCGTCAGGGCACCGGCTGCCAGAGAGCCGTGGACAGCACCGGCGGCACCGGCCTCGGACTCCATTTCAACGACCTTGACGGTGTTGCCGAAGATGTTCTTCCGGCCGGCAGCGGCCCACTGGTCAACGTTGTCGGCCATGGGGCTGGAGGGGGTGATGGGGTAGATGCCAGCTACCTCGGTAAAGGCGTAGCTGACGTGGGCGGCAGCAGTGTTGCCGTCCATGGTCTTGAATTTTCTAGCCAAAATGAAATACCTCCTAAAGTATTCAATTTTTGTCGTGCCTATCATACCACTTTTTTCGCCGTTTGTAAAGTCAAGAAACGACCGGGATGTAAAATTTTCGTTTCTTTTTCCGGATCCTGAGAAAAATTTTACATACAAGTGAAGAGCCAACCGAAAGGGCAGACGCAGATAGTTCTTGCAATCCGGCTCCCTTTTTATTATAATGTGTGGAAAGAAAAGAGGGATTGCGATGATCTGCAGCGTAAAAACACTGGGCATTTCCGGAATCCAGGGAAGCCTGGTCACGGCGGAGTGCTACATCTCCAACGGTCTTCCCGGCTTCGACATTGTGGGTCTGCCGGACGCGGCGGTGAAGGAGGCACGGGAGCGGGTTCGGGCGGCAGCCAAAAGCAGCGGCCTGAGCTTTCCCGTCAGCCGGATCACCGTGAACCTGGCTCCGGCCAGCCAGAAGAAAACCGGCACTCACTACGATCTTCCCATTCTTTTGAGCATTCTGTCCGCCTGCGGAAGCGTCCGCCGCCCAAGGTCTGACAGCGCGTTTCTGGGCGAGGTGAGCCTGGACGGAAACATCCGTCCCGTTACCGGTGTGCTGCCCATGGCACTGGCTGCCAAGCGGGAGGGAATCCGGACGCTTTTCGTTCCGGCGGAAAATGCGGCGGAGGCCACCCTGGCCCATGGCCCGGCCATTATCCCGGTGGAGACCGTCCGGCAGCTGGCCGCGGGCTTGAACGGGGAAACTTCTCTTGCCGAGGAGCCTTTGTGGGTGCCGGAAGCCCAGAGCGTCCCGGAGCTGGACTTCCGGGATGTGCTGGGTCAGGAGAACGTGAAGCGGGCTTTGGAGGTTGCGGCGGCAGGCAGCCACAACGTGCTGCTCATCGGCCCGCCGGGTTCCGGCAAAAGTATGCTGAGCAAACGGCTTCCCTCCATTTTGCCGGACATGACAAGGGAGGAAGCACTGGAGGTCAGTCAGATTTACTCCGTCATGGGCCTTCTGACGGCGAAAAATCCGTTACTAACCCGGCGACCCTTCCGGTCGCCCCACCATACCATCTCCAACGCGGGGCTTGCCGGCGGCGGCTCCAACCCCAAGCCCGGAGAGATTTCTCTGGCGCATAAGGGGGTACTGTTCCTGGATGAAATGCCGGAATTCCGGAAGGACACCCTGGATTTGATGCGCCAGCCCATGGAGGACGGCAAAGTTACCATTTCCCGGGTTTCCGGAGCGGTGACGTACCCCGCGGAATTTATGCTGGTGTGCGCCATGAACCCCTGTAAATGCGGCTGGTACGGAGACCCCTCCGGCCGGTGCCGGTGTACCCAGCGGGAGGTGGACAGCTATCGGGGACGGATTTCCGGACCGATTCTGGATCGGATCGATATTGTGGTGGAGGTGCCGGCGGTGGCCTTTGAGGACTTGCGTTCCCGGGCGGAGGCGGAGCCTTCCTCGGAAATTCAGAAGCGGGTGAACGCTGCGAGAGCCGTCCAGAACCGGCGATTCCATAGCAGCGGCATGTGCAACGCCCGGATGGGCCCGGCGGAAATGCGCTCCTACTGCGCCCTGGACGATACCTGCGCCGGACTTATGAAGAACGCCTTTGAGGTCATGGGTCTGACCGCCCGGAGTTACGACCGGATATTGCGGGTAGCCAGAACCGTTGCCGATCTGGAGGGCAGCGAGAAAATTCAGCCCCAGCACATCGCCGAGGCCATTCAGTATCGGGCGGTGAATATGGGCAAGCAATAAGGAAAGGAAACCTATGAAAGAGATTTTTTTGTTAAAGCTGGGCGAGGTCGTCCTGAAGGGCGCCAACAAGCGGCAGTTTGAGGGTCGTCTGCGGCAGAATATCCGCCGCAGGATGAAGCCCTACGGCAATTTCGACGTGTACCTTATGCAGTCCACGGTTTATGTGGAGCCTATGGATGAAGAAGCGGATGTGGAGGGAGCCTGGGAGGCCTGCCATGCCGTTTTCGGCCTGGTGAGCCTGTGCCGGTGCCGCCCCTGCGAGAAAAATGTGGACGCCATTTTCGCCGCCATCGAAAATTATCTGGGGGACGAGCTGGACTGCGCCAAGTCCTTCAAGGTGGAGTCCAAGCGTTCGGACAAGGGCTTCCCCATGACCTCCATTCAGCTGTCCCAGGAGATCGGCGGCCGACTGGCGGAGGCTCATCCCGGGGTGGAGGTGGACGTACACCACCCGGAATACACGGTGAACGTGGAGGTTCGGGACTTAGCGGCCTATGTCCATGGACCGGCGGAGCCGGGAGCCGGGGGGCTGCCTACCGGCGTGGGCGGCAGAGCCATGAGCCTGCTGTCCGGCGGCATTGATTCTCCCGTGGCCTCCTATATGATCGCCAAGCGGGGGGTGGAAATTGAGGCCGTGCATTTCTTCTCCTATCCCTACACCTCCCAGCTGGCCAAGGACAAGGTCATTGAGCTGGCTCGGCTGGTGACGAAATATTCCGGGAAAATGACCGTGAATGTGGTTTCCTTTACGGAAATTCAGGAGGCCATCCGGGACAACTGCCCGGAGGAGTTCTTCACCCTGATCATGCGCCGGTTTATGATGGAAATTGCCATGCGTCTTGCGAAAAATGACGGCTGCGGGGCACTGGTCACAGGTGAAAATCTGGGGCAGGTAGCCTCCCAGACCATGGAGGCCATGGCTGTCACCGGCGCGGTGGTGGACATCCCCATTTTTATGCCTCTGGTCGGCATGGATAAGAAGGACATCATTGCCATCGCAGAGAAGATCGGCACCCTGGAAACCTCCATTCTGCCCTATGAGGACTGCTGCACGGTGTTTACGCCCAAGCATCCCAAAACCAAGCCTACGCTGGGTCAGGTGCTCCATGCCGAGGAGAAGCTCGACCGGGAAGCTCTGATTACCAAGGCACTGGAATCTGTAGAAAAGATCAAGGTGAGCTATCATGATGAGCCTTTGCTGTGAGGTTTTAGAGCGGCTTTCCGGGAAGACCCTGGTCACGGCGGAGAGCCTGACCGGCGGGGGCATCGGGGCGGCGCTGACCGCCGTTCCCGGAAGTTCGGAGGTCTATAAGGGCGGGGTCATCAGCTATACCAACTGGGTCAAGGCGCATGTCCTGGGGGTTCCAGGGGAAGTGCTTGAGACCTACGGGGCGGTGTCCGCCCAGACGGCGCAGGCCATGGCCACCGGTGTCCGAAGGCTTCTCCAGGCGGACGTGGCTGTGGCCGTTACCGGCCTGGCAGGCCCCGGGGGAGACGCGTTCGGCAACCCGGTGGGCACGGTGTTCGTCGGTTATGCGGATGAAAAAAACGTCCAGGCAGTGGAATGCCATTTCTCCGGCAGCCGGGAGGAAATCCGCAATCAGACCATCGCCCGGGCTCTGCGCCTGGTGCTGGAAAACGCAAAGTAATTTTTTAGGGTGGCAGCTGTTAGCTGCCACCCTAAAAAACAGAATCAGACGACTCCAACCGGAGCCGTCTGATTTTTGTGTTTTTACGCCGCGGTGGGATCGTAATTGACGATGATGTCCTTATCCCGCAGGGCGGACACGTCCTTGATGACGTTTCCGAAGACGTTCACCTGCACCAGGCAGTAGCAGTCCTTCAGGGCATCGATGTTCGTGATCAGGTTGTAGTCCATATACACATGGGTCAAAGACTGCATACTCTTCAGGCCGTCAATGTTCGTCAGCGCGTTGTAGGAGCCGTCGATGGTCTGCAGGGCGCAGCCCTCTGGCCATTCTGGCAGAGCCGCAATCTGGTTGGAAGAGAAGTCAAAGCTTTGCAGCTTTGTCAGGGTTTTCAGGGCGGAAATGTCCGAAATGGCGTTGCTGCCGATGCCCAGCTCCGTCAGCTCCGTAAGCCCCGCCAGCACATCCACGTTCGCCAGCTTATTGTAGCTGACATTCAGGGTGGTCAGGCCGGTCAGCGCCTCCACGCCATCGAGAACGGTAATCTGGTTGTTGTCGGCGTTCAGCCAGGTCAGTCGGGTGCAGCTGCGCAGGGGAGACAGGCTCGTCAGCGCATTGAAGCCTACGTTCAGCTTCACCAGATTCGTCAGGCCGCTCAGGACGGTCAGGTCGGTGACGGCATTATTCTGAAGATTCAGCTCTGCCAGAGAGGTCATTCCGGACAGGGGATCCAGCTTCTTCAGCGTGTTGCCCCGCAGATCCAGCAATGTCAGATTCTTGGCACTTTCCAGGCCGGCCAGGGTGCTCAGGGAGCATTCCGCCATGGTCAGGCTGGACAGGGAGGGCAGGGTGCCCAGAATTTTCAGATCGTCCACCGGGAAGCTGCAGCCCGTCAGATCCAGCACCACCAGCTTGCTCAGGGGGGTCAGACACTCCAAAGAGGGAATTTCCAGATTGTTGATGGTCAGACTGGTCAGATTGGGCAGATAGGCCAGGTCGCTGAAATCCTTGGTGCCTTCGGGCACGGTAAATTCCGTAATGTCCCACAGTGCGTCGGTGTAAACCGTAGTAGTGGCACTGGTATGGATCAGCTCCCGGATGGCGGCCTCCATGGCTTTGTCCTGGAATTCCACCTTCTCGATGACACCGGTGACGGTGTAGTCCAGATCGGCAACACGGCTGACCAGGCCGTTCTCCTTCACGGCAATGGCGCGGATTCTGGTTTCGCCGGCAGGCAGGGTAATGCCGCTGCTGTAGCGGTCGCCTGCCATGGAGGGGTAGTCCCCGTCAGTGGTGTAGAAGATCGCGTCCGCGTCAGAGGTCAGATGCACGTCAATATACTGGCTGTAAAATCCCGGTTCCTGATCGGCCTGGGGAGCGGCTGGACGCTGGTTCTCGATTTCCTGCTTGATGGAGCCTTCGGGAATCTGCTCCAGCAGGGTCACAGCGTCCAGCAGCTTGTCCTGCTCTACGAACACCTCGCTCAGGGCGGTGTACAGCTCCACCGTGGGATTGTCCCGGATAGAGGTGGTCAGGGTCAGCTCGGCCTTGGTATAGTTGCCGGTTCGCTTGTACTGATTGGCAAGCTCAATGGCTACGTTTTCATCGTGGCCGGAAAAATTATAGGCGCAGTCGTAAAACCAGGAGGAAAGCCGGGAATTGCCGTTAATGGCCTGATACCGAGCCTGGCTCAGCAGGGTATCCCGGGTGAAGGCTCGGTCATAAACGAACAGGTACCAGATGATGCTGGCAATAATCAGCAGCAGAAGCATCAGAGATACCAGAAATCTGGTTGCTTTCTTCATAAAAATACTCCATTTCCAAGGAATCTCCGGTAATTATACTCTATCAGCACATTAAAGTCAAGCATTGGGGAAAACGTTACAATTTGCTAATATTTTGTTTGACTTTGTGAACGAAAACGGCGCGCCCGGTTGGGCGCGCCGCAAGTATTATTTCTTCGCCTGCTTCATGGAAAGGCTGATCCGGTGCCGCTTTTCGTCCACGCTGAGCACTACGACCTTCACAATGTCGCCCACCTTCACCATTTCGCTGGGATGGCGAAGCCTCCGGCTGCACACCTCGGAAATGTGAACCAGGCCGTCCTGATGAACGCCGATGTCCACGAACACGCCAAAGTCAATGACGTTGCGCACGGTGCCGGTAAGCTCCATGCCGGGCTTTAAGTCCTTCATTTCCAGCACGTCCTTCCGAAGCACCGGGGCGGGCAGCTCGTCTCTGGGATCCCGACCGGGCTTGCTCAGCTCTTTCGCAATGTCCGCAAGCGTCGGCTCACCGACACCACACTGCGCCGCGGCCTTGGAAAGACCGTAGGCCGCCAGCTTTTCGTCCAGTCCTGCCAGGCTTTCCCCCTTTTTCACCCCCAGCAGCTCCAGCAATGCCCTGGCGGCGGGATAGGACTCCGGGTGTACGCCGGTGTTGTCCAGCACCTCCTTGCTTTCGGGGACGCGCAGGAAGCCCGCGCACTGCTCGAAGGCCTTGGGGCCAAGCTTGGGTACCTTTTTCAGCTGCGCCCGACTGGTGAAGGAGCCGTTTTCCTCCCGGTAGGCTACGATATTCTTTGCTGTCACGGCGGTCAGGCCGGACACCTGCTGCAGAAGGCTCCGGGAGGCGGTGTTGGCATCCACGCCCACCCTGTTCACGCAGTCCTCTACCACACCGCCCAGAGCCGCATCCAGCTCCTTCTGGGGGCAGTCGTGCTGGTACTGGCCAACGCCGATGGCCTTGGGGTCGATTTTTACCAGCTCCGCCAGGGGGTCCTGGAGCCGCCGGGCAATGGACACGGCGGAGCGCAGATTCACGTCATATTCCGGGAATTCCTCGGCGGCCAGGGGAGAGGCGGAGTAGACGGAAGCCCCGGCCTCGTTGACAATGGCGTAGCCGGCATCCGGGAAGGCGCGGAGCATTTCCACGGCCATGGCTTCCGTCTCCCGGGAGGCGGTGCCGTTGCCGATGGCAATGTGCCGGACATGGTGTTTGCGCATGAGACCGGAGAGAACCGTGATTGCTTCCTGCTTTTTGCGCTCATTGAAGGTGGGGTAGACCACGGCGGTATCCAGTACTTTGCCGGTGGCATCCACCACGGCTACCTTGCAGCCGTTCCGGTAGCCTGGGTCCAGACCCATGGTGACGAAGCCCTTCACCGGAGGCTGCATCAGAAGGGGCTTGAGATTCAGGGCGAAGTTTGCGATGGCACCGGCGTAGGCCCGGTCGGAAAGGTCGCTGCGCACTTCCCGCTGGATGGCGGGGAAAACCAGCCGGTCATAGGCATCCTCGGCGGCGGCGCGGACAAAGGCGGACACCTGGGCGGTGGGCTTCAGGGCGGCACGGCACACCAGTGCCGCTCCCTCATTGCCGGTGAGGGTCACGGCAGGCTTGAGAACGCCCTCCTTTTCGCCCCGGTTGATCGCCAGAATCTGGTGATCCAGCAGCCGGGGGATGGGCTGGGAGAAATCGTAATACAGCCGGTAAACCCCGTCCTCCTCCGCACCCTCCGCCGCCCTGCAGGTGAAGGTGCCCCGGCGCATGACCAGCTGCCGCAGAGCCTTGCGGATGTCCGCGTCGTCGGACAGATTCTCGGCGATGATGTCATTGGCTCCCTGGAGGGCTTCCTCCACAGAATTCACGCCCTTTTCCGGGTCAACAGAATCCTGGGCCAACACCTGAGGATCCCGGCCATCCTGGGCAAAAATCGCCTCCGCCAGAGGCTCCAGCCCCTTCTCCCGGGCGATGGAGGCACGGGTGCGCCGCTTTTGCTTGTAGGGTCGGTACAGGTCTTCCACTTCGGTCATGGTTGCCGCGGCGTCGATGGCGGCGGAGAGCTCAGGTGACAGCTTGCCCTGATTTTCAATGGCTTTTTTCACCTCGTCCCGGCGCTCCTGGAGGCTGCGCAGGTAGGTGAGGCGGGTCTCCAGATTCCGGAGAGTGGTGTCGTCCATGGCACCGTGCATTTCCTTCCGGTACCGGGCGATGAAGGGAATGGTGTTGCCCTCGTCGATCAGGCGCACCACATTTTCCACATATTCTTGCTTTTGACCCAATTCCTGAGCCAGAATTTCCGCAATGGCCTGCATAATTTGCTCCTTTGGTATAGTCTGCTGACGCATCATACCACATTTTTTGGAAAAAGGGAAGAAAAAACTTGACAAGCGGCCGCTCCGGGGCTATAATATCCCGGTAATCCATGGGCCCGTAGCGCAGCTGGGAGAGCAAGCGGGCAAGTTCTCGTCCCTAAGAACCGGGGATGTGACGACGATGGTAGGCAAAAGGTTCGCATATATGACCCTTATGGGCCTGTAGCTCAGCTGGGAGAGCGTTCGGTTCGCATCCGAGAGGTCGAGAGTTCGAGTCTCTTCAGGTCCACCAAGGCGGGTTTGCATTTTTGCAGACCCGCCTTTTACTCTGCCCTTGCGTATATTTCGGCTTTTTCATTGCCGAGATTTTTAGTATCAGCGGAAAGCTTTCTGAACTCGTCAAAGGAAACGTTGAACACGATTTCCAGCGTATAGTCCCGATAGACGTGGATGGATTTGATGAATTGCGATACGATCATCTTCTTTGCGGCAAATGTGCAATTATCGTAGAGGTCAGCCCAAGTTTTCAGCTGGTTCATTTCCTGTTCCTCCTGCGCGGCGCTGTGCTGCACTTCTTCAAGAGATGATCGGGCTTCTTCCGAACTGAGTGTCAGCCGATGGATTTCTTCCTGCGCTTTTGCGACTAATTCATTCAGCAAGTCGATGCTCAGTCGGCTTTCTCCGCGAATTACTTTGATGGTTTCGGCTTGCAGATCGGTCAGCTCCTTTTGCTTTTCTGAGAGCTGGCTACAGGCCAGACGGTATCTGGCTTTTGCCAAAGCAACCGACTGCTCATGCTGCTTGATGATGGTTTGTGAGCTGGAATTTGCTTGGATTTTGGATAGCTGATAGCGGATGATCTGGTCAACGATGCCGTCCAGCTTCGTTACACCATAGCCGCTGGGGCCATCACATTTGTCAGGATGCCTCGCCTTATAATGGCAGTTGTATCTCAGCTTGACCCCGTTGCGAATTGTACCGTCCGCCCGGTTTATTATGCGGCCGCTGGTGGTCAGTGTGAGCCTGTTTCCGCAGTGACCGCAATTTAGATATTTCCAACCAACAATGACCGCCCTCGGAGGTTTGCAGAGGCTCCTGTCCGGTTCATCGTGCGATCCTTCATTAAAGCTTGCGCCCGCTCGAAGGTGTCCGGGTCGATGATCTGCAATTCGGGAATCGGTTCGGATTCCACGTCACCGTTGTGAATCACACCGGTATATATCCTGTTTTTCAGCATCCGGACGAGGGTGGTGTTGGGGAAATCGCTGCCATCCTCCCGGCGAATATTCATTTCCATTAGGTATCGGCTGATCCGCTGTGCGCCATAGCCTTCGTTGACATATTTATGGAATATCAGTCGGACGATTTCTGCGGCGGTTTCATCAATAACAAGGTCACCGACTTCTTTATTTCGCTTGTTGGTTCGCCCTTTGTTCTCAAGGCGGTATCCGTAGGGAAGGGTGCCGCCGGTATACAAACCGCTTTCGGTGAGCTGTTCCAGCCTTGTTTTCACACGCATGGAGGTTTTGATGCTTTCGCCGGATGCCTGCCAGTATCGGATATAATTCAGCAGCTTGTCCACATGGTTGTCAAAGCGCTGTTCTCCCTCGACTGCGCTCCATACTTCAATACCGTTTTTGACAAACCATTCTACTACAAACGGCGTTTCATCATCTTTACGTCCTAAACGGTCAAACATATAGACGAGCAGAATATCGAATTTCCCTTCGACTGCATCCTGCTGAAGCTCTTGAATGGCGTCTCGTTCCTTTGCGGATTTCTTAAATCCGGAAACGCCCTTCTCGTATAATTCTTTCACGATGACCCAGTTGCTGTGACCGGCAACAAATTCTCTGCAAAACAGCCTTTGCATAGGGATATCGTCTTTTTCGACCTGTCCGATTGACGATACACGGTAGAGTAATTCAACTCGTTTTGTTTCTATGGATAACATAACATACACCTCATTCTCTGTCGAAAATGGCGTATGCCCTTGTTCTATATTAAATTTTCAAGGTGCATCTTTACACCATTATTATACCATATTGCCGGAATTTTCGCAAATTTCGGGACGTTTTTTCGATGTGGGGAGTTGGTTAAGCAAGATGCTTTCAATATTGGAAAGCACTGTTGTTTGGGGATTTTCTGCAAACTCAATTTTGATGGTACATCCGTTTATGTAGATTGTTTCTGCATATTCCTGCATTGATTACCTCCTGTCTGAAGCTGCTCCTGTTTCATGGTTTGCCGGTTGACTGCCTTGATTTTGAACGACCAATTTGGAGAATTCGGGACACTGCCGCGGTATCGTGGCCTTTGAGAAGGAATCAAACGTTTGCTCTGTGTATGTATGAAAGGCATCTAAGGTCATTGCTCATGTACTCGCTTTCAGGTTTTATCTATATCACGGACGAAAATGAGAAACGACCAAATTTTCCAGAAAACTTCTCAAAAAATCCCGAAAAGATATATGTCTCTCCCAATTTCGCGGAACAAGGCGAAGAAATGCGTCCCAAGTTGGGACGCATTTCAGTCCGTCAAAGAACTTCAAAATTGCGCCTGCCTCTGGTATAATAGAAGAAACGGGGGTATGTTCATGGAAGACTGGAGAAAAGATGCACGGCATGAGCCAATTATCGTAGACTTGGAGGCAATGGTGCCAAAAGGCCATCTTCTGCGGAAGATAGAAAAGATTATGGATTTTGAGCGGCTGAACCTGCACTACTGCTATGACAATGGCCGCCCGGGGACAGACCCAGTCGTGTTTATAAAAGTGGTGCTCATTCAGCATCTGTTTGGGATACCGTCTTTGTAGCAGACTTACCGGGAAATTCAGGTGAGTAATGCCTACTGTTGGTTTCTGTGGTATGCGTTATACACACCACCGAGGCTTGGCCGCGGTTACCAGATGGGTCAGGCTTAAATATTCTGCCATGAATCTGAAAAAGCTGGCCCAATGAAACTAGGAGAACTCTTTTTTCGCTAAAATTTGTTTATTATTGCCTAAATTGCAAGGGAATCCCTGCTCCCGCTTACTGAAAACAGGGGGCATTTGACAGCCTGAATGGGCTGTCTCAAAATAGAACTTCTAAAAAATGCCTAATAAAAGCCGTGAAAACCCAGTGGAATCCCTGGATTTTCACGACTTTTTCTGATTTTCACAAAAGCTGTTCCCGCACGATTTGCATTTTGAGACAGCGCCTTGGAAAGTTATTCTTTCACCGCACCGGCAGTCATACCGGAAATCAGGAACTTCTGAAAAACGATAAAGATAATCACGATCGGCAGCGCGGCGACCACAGCCAGAGCCATCATGCCGGCGTAGTTATGGGAAAATTCGCCCAGAAAGCTTTCCGCAATGCCGACTGTCAACGTCTTTTTATCATTTACATTTATCAGGACTTTTGAGAAAACGAAGTCGTCCCAGGCCATCAGGAAGGAATAAATACCTACGGCGTAAATGCCCGGCTTCATCATGGGCAGGATCACATCGACCAGGGTCTGGAGTCTTCCGCAGCCATCGATTTTCGCGGCTTCATCCAGAGATCTGGGAATCGTATCGAAAAACGACTTCATCATCCAGACGGACAGAGGCAGGGAAACGCACAGGCAGGCCAGAATCAGGCCCAGATAGGTGTTGGTCAATTTGAACTGTACGAAGAATGTGTACAGGGTAATCAGAATTGCCACCGTGGGGAACATCTGAACGGACAGCAGCGTGGACATGATGGTTTTCCGGAGCGGAAACCGGTAGCGGGACAGCGCGTACCCTGCCATCAGGGAAAGAACCACGCAGGATACCATGGTCCCCGCGGAGACAATCAGAGAATTTTTGATAAAGCGCAGATATTTTCCGTTTGAAAGCACCGCGGCCAAATTCTGGAACGTATCAAAGGTCGGCTTGAAATTGAGCGGCCGCTGCATAAGTCCGTTGTTATGCCGGAAGGCCGAAATCACCATCCAGTACACGGGGAACAGGAAAATTACCAGCGCGGCAAGCAATATCAGATAAACGAGTATTTTTTTCAGCGTCTTTTTTTTCATGCAATGCGCCCCCTTAGTCGTCAAAACGTTTGGATTTGACGTTGTAGACGGTGACGATGCTGCCGAGGATCACCAGCCAGATCACGCCCAGAGCGGAACCAGCGCCGAGGTCATAGCTTGTAAAGGCCAGCTTGTATGTGGCTATGGACAGGGTTGTGGTCACATCGATCGGTCCGCCGTCGGTCATATTGTAGATAATGGTAAACTGCTGGAAGGAGGAGAGGAAGGAAGTAATCAGCGTGGTACCGATCACCGGCTTGATGGATGGCAGGATAATATTGGTCAGACGATGCCAATAATTCGCGCCGTCGATTTCCGCCGCCTCAATCAGGTCCGCGCGTACGGATTGAAGCCCGGAAAGGAGCATAACGATCATATAGGGTGTCTGCCGCCAGACACAGGCGATGATGATCGTCAGCATGGCTGTCTTTGGGTTTTGCAGCCATTCCATATAGGAGTTGGACAGCAGGCCAAGCTGACTGAACAGAAAATTCAGAACGCCGAACTGCGCCTGGAACATCCATGACCACAGCACCGCTACGACGATAGAGGGAATCGTCCAGGGGATCAGAAACGCCGCCCGAAGCATGGAGCGTCCTTTGATCTGCGTATTCAGCAGCAACGCCAGTGCCAGGCCGATCACGAATTCCAGCCCGACCGTTCCGAAAACAAACACAAGGGTCGTGCGCAGCTGCTTCAGAAACGTTCCGTTTCCCCAGACCTTCCGGTAATTCGCGAAGCCATTCCAATGCATTCCCTTTTTCATGTTCAAAATGGTATAGTCGCAGAAGCTTGCCGCGACGCCTTTGACGATGGGGAAGAAAATTACGATCAGGAAAACCAGAATCGCCGGGAGCAGCAGGGCGTATGCGAAAAACAGATCCTTCCCGCGTTCAGAAAGTCCGCCGCGCTCCGGCAGCGCCGACTGGGGCTTTTTCATAGTAAGATCATCCTTTCTGGTGGTTGGAAAAACGGGGGTTAAAACCCGATGGTTTAACCCCCGTAAACAGGGAAGCATTATTTCTGACCGTAAAGAGCCTTCATTTCCCCATCGATTTCATTTACAACGGTTGTGGGATCCTCCATGTTGATGGTGACGCGCTGCAGAGCCTGCGCGATGAGCAGCATGGCGTTGTCAAAGTTGGAGCTCTTAGCGTTCAGACCTTCCGCGGTACCGGCGGCCTCCAGGAACACCTGCATATCCGCGTTCAGGTTCTTGTAATAATCGATTTCGGAAGTGCTGGTTCTTGCGCAGATGGCGTTCAGATCTTTGGTGTAGATGGCCATTCCCTCGGGACCGGTAAGGAAATCGATCAGCAGTGCGCACTCTTCCGGATGCTCGGTCTGCTTGAAGCACACCAGGGCGTGGTCGGTTGCGAAGGTAGGCACGTTGCCGGGAACCAGGCAGACGCCGATCTCATCGGCATAGGCGTCGCCCTTTGCGGAAGTCGCCAGGAAGGTGTTCTTCTGGGAAGCAATGTCAAAGTGGAAACCGATCTGGCCGTTGCCGAACAGGGTACGGTTCTCCTTGATTTCCAGGCCGGGAGCGATGGCACCGCACTTGACCAGATCCTGAACCTGGGTCATGGCGTCGATGGTGCCCTGAGAGCCGAAGGTGATATTGCCGTTCGCGTCCGCATAGGCGGCGTGGTTGGCAAACAGGTCGTTGTAGAAGTAATAGCCGGTGCCGGAGAGCAGCGCGGTGGAGAGGGAGCGGCCATAAACCACATTGCCGTCCTCATTCTTGCCCAGAGCGGCGATGTCCTTGCACATCTGGATGAACTTATCCCAGCTGAGATCCTTCAGATCCGCTTCTGTGTAGCCGGCGGCGGTCAGCAGGGTTTTATTGTAGTACATGCAGAAGGGATTCCGGATCATGGTGCCCGCCATGACCTTTCCGTCATAGGTAAAGCTGTCGTTGGCACTGGCATAAAAGTCGTTCAGCACATCGGCGGGTAGGATATCGTTCATGGAATTCAGCACGTCCATTTCGACCAGTCCAGCCACCCAGCCCGCATTGACCTGGGAGACGTCGGGGGCGGTGCCGCCCGCGCCGCGGACCAGCAGCTGTTCGGCCAGGTTGTTATAAGCGTACTCCGTAACATTGACGGTGATCCAGGGGTATTTTTCTTCAAAAGCCTTGACCATGTTATACAGGGTTGCAGAAGTGGTTTCCTCTGCTGCGTACCAAGAGGAGAACTCGATGGTAACAGGTTCCTTATCTTCTTCCTTGACATCGTCAGTAGCGGGAGTCTGGGCAGCCTGCGTAGGCTGTGCGGTCGGTTCCTCAGCTTTTTGCGTTTGTCCGCATCCGACCAGTCCCAGCACCAGTGCCAGAGTCAGAAGCAATGCGATCCACTTTTTCATAATGTTCCTCCTTGAAATTTGTTAATCTTGGCTATCTCTCAGCCGCTGTTAACAGTATACTATCTGCATATTGCACAGTAAATTGGCGGTTATTTCATTCCTTGTGATTCCTTGCAGAAAATTTGAACAAATTTTGTCAGAGTGATTGAGGCAAATTACAAATTATAGTATTTTTTTGCTCTTTCTTGTCATTTCATTCTTCGGTATTCCTTGGGTGTCTTACCCGTGTGCTTTTTGAACACCTTGTTGAAATAGACAGCATCCGAATAACCTACCTTTGCGGCAATTTCATAAATTCTGTCATTGCTTTGCGTCAGCAATTCCTTTGCTTTCCACAGACGCAGATCTGTCAGGTATTCCTGAATGCCCACGCCCTTCTCCTGCGTAAAAATACGGCTGAGGTAGGTCGGTGAAACCTTGATATGTCCGGCAATCACATCCAGAGAAAGGTCCTCGGTGTAATGCTCCTGAATATAGGCGGCTGCACGGCCGGCCAGTGATGCGGATGGTGCCCGTGTCTGTTCCATTTGCTCCATATGGGTACAGAGCTGGTCGATCCATCGACATATCTCTCTCGGGAAATAGCTGTTCCACAGGTCGGCTTTCAGTCTTGGGTACACATTCTGGAAGTGGCACTCCAGGACCGGATCCCTACCCATGGCAGAATTAATGGCCATCAAAATGTAAGAGCAGCGGTTACGCGTAATATCCACCGGTAAGTCGGAAACTCCGGAAAATGATTCATTCAGCTTTCGCAGGCCCTCGGTTGCCTGAGCATAGCGAAAATGAAGAATATGTGCCACCAGCTTTTCGACCTGTTCCGTTGCCTGATCTACAAAACTGTCACAGGTCATTTTTTCACCGGCGGGATGTAATTTCCGGAATACAGCGGAAACATCAGAAAGACTATCGGCAATACCAAGTTGGATCGTCACTTTCGATAGATTCATTACGGACTTTAGGGCAAAAAGAACACTTTCCTGCATATGCTCGCCAAATTTTCTTGCGTCCGTGCCGTCACAGCAGCCCACACAGTAGAACAGGTTCGCCCGCATATCGATCAAAAGCCACACACCCGCGCTGCGCAGTGTTTCGCTGATCGTTTGATGAATTGCAGAGCTGACAGTTTCACTGGGGGTTTTCTGTATTCCGCCATCCAGTTCGTCAATGTGAATGGACATACATACAAGCTGCTCATGGTAGAGCTTGATCCCATAGAATTTCAAATAATCCCTGATGGTTTCCTTGTCCTGAAATTCACCGCGAATCCAACTTCGAAGAAAGCGATCCCGTCCCTTTGCTCGCTCCTGAGATACAGACCGCACCTCACTCTTTCGCATTTGATCCAGCTTCTGAGCGGTGTTCTTCAGAAGATCTCCCAGCTTTTCCCGCGTAATATCCAGCTTCAGCAGGTAATCGTCTGCACCCATGCGGATGCCGTCTTTTACATAATTCAAATCACCATAAGCACTTAGAATAACACAGATCGTATCAGGAGAGCGTCGCTTGACCTCACGGATCAGGGTGATACCATCACACACAGGCATTTTTGTATCGGTCAGCACAAAATCCGGCAGGATCTCATCGAAGGCATCCAATGCAGCCTGCCCATTTTCAAACAGACCGACCAACTCAAAACCATAGTCCTGCCAGTTCACAATCGACTGGTAGGCTACCCGAACCAAGAGTTCATCCTCCACGATAATTGCTCTGTACATGATTATTCCTTCACCTTCATTCCATAGCGAATTTCTACAACTGTTTTCATGCTTTCTTCATCGCTGGTAATGGTCAAGCCTGCACTTTCCCCATAGAGAAGCTGCAACCTCTGATGGATGCTGCTCAATCCCAATCCCTTATGAGCCTGACTCAGCCCGGAATTGACCTCATCCAAACGCTCAGCTGTAATGGGCAGGCCATCATTTTCAACGGTAATGACGATGCTTTCCCCGTTGCGGCTGGCAGTGATCTTTATGGTGGAAAAGCCATGCTTTGGTAAAACTCCGTGCATGATTGCATTTTCCACAACCGGCTGAATAATGAATTTGGGGCAGTCCAGCTCCAGCAGATCAGGGTCAATGTCATAGGTGACATTGAATTTATGAACATTGGTTGCTTTCAGTATGTGGATGTAATCCTCAACGTTTTGTATCTCATCTTTCAACGTAAAGTCCGCTTTTCCCCGGGCAGTGCTGTTTTTCAGCATTCGCCACAATGCGTCAACTATATCCTGAATATTTTCTGCACTCTGTATAATGGCCATCATGCGAATGGCAAACAGGGCGTTATAAACAAAATGAGGATTGATTTGAGCCAATACCGCTTTGTGCTCTGCCTCTTGTATGGTGCGTTCCTTTTCCAGATTTGCCGCCATCAAATGCTCAATGCGGGTCAGCATATAGTTGAAATGACATGCCAGATAGTCAAATTCGTCACTGCCGCTGTATTCTGCCCGCACATCCAGCCCCTTTGTATTCACGCTCTGCATCGTGTCAGCCAATGCCCGGACGGGACGAATGACCTTTCTTGTCAGGAATATCCAGAGGGAAAGGGCAATCAAAACCAGAACCACGATCATGGAAATGCCAAGATACAGCATGGCATTATCTATGGAATAGGTATCTTCATAGGGCAGCAATGTAACAAGGCGATAGCCATAACCGGGGACAATATGTTCAAATGCAAGATTTTCTCCATCGTCGTAATAGCGGTACTGCGTATTATCCCATTGGGCGTGTTCCAGAAGGCTTTCGCTCTTTTGCAGGATCTTCGCATCAGCCTCCGTATTCAGCAGTCTGCCGGTATCATCAAACAGGTAAACATACATTCCATCCAAACCGTGATTGGGCTGCATAATAGAAAGGCAAGCAGGGCGGATGCTCAGGTAAACCACGCCACGAATATTCTGGTAGCTTTGCACACGGAGGGCACGCATGGCAGAAATGTCCGTTCCGATCACCGCTTCGTATGGGGAATAATCCTGCGAATCTTCCGATACATCGGTACTCCACACGATCCGGCCTTCGTTATCGATGGCAGACTGATACCAACCCAGCTCCTGATTTCTTTGCAGGAACTCACTGGTGTCCAATGCCATATAACGGAAAGAATGGGGATGCCCATCTGCGTTATAGATAATAATGCAGTTAATATCCCGGAAACAGTCCAAACGCTCATAGGTGTTCAGTGCAGCATAAAGATCATTCCATTGCAGGGTTTGGTCATAGGCTGTGCCGATGGTGCGATTCAGTGCATCCTGAATCTGCTTGTCCACGAAAATGTAATCCATCAGCTCCTGAATCTCATTTAAGTCCTGCTGCACGATATAAGCGGCGTGGTTGATCTGGCTCAGCGTGGATTCGATACGGTTTTTGCGAACGATCGCATTCGATGTCTGATAAAGAGATGCTCCTATTACGCAGGTGCAAATCAGGATCATGCTCATGGTGAATACCAAAATCTGCCGCCGTAAGCTCCCCGCACCTTTGGATATGTGTTTTATGTTTTCCTGCTGTTGGCTGTTTTTCATTTGCGATTCCACCTCTTTCCCATTGTAATTATAATTCGGTCAGGAAGCAGCTTCCATGGAAGAATGTTGCACTTCTTGTCATTTTTTGCTTTTTTGCCGATAATCTGTGGGAGAACAGCCCATCTGCTGGGAGAACACATTGCAAAAGTAGTTTGGATTGCCATATCCCAGCATATCGCTGATCGAGTTGATGGGCAGGTCTGTATTGCTCAGCATACGCATAGCGTCGGCCATACGCAGATCCCGGATGTATTCCCGGATGCTGATACCCAGCTCTTTCTTAAACATATGGCTCAATGTAGAGATGCTGCAATGGCAGGCATCGGAAACATCTTCCACGCTGATCGGCTGTGCATAATTTTTTCGCAAAAACACCACGGCATGACCCAGAATGCTACTGCGTGTCATGCTCTCGACTTCATTTGCATTCAGTTCCACGAGGAGCAGGTTCAACAGTTCAAACATACGGCACAAAGGCATGATCTTAGCCGTCAGGGATTCTGTATCAGGGGACAACCCCCGTACACTCTTTCGGTAGGTGGCGATCAGTTCCTGCCTGTTCAAGTGATACTTTTGTGCAACATAATTGATTCGCTGTGCCACTGTATCCTCATGCATTCGGTAGCCGCTGACGCTGATAAAGGCTAATGTGTTTCCGTCCTTTCCCCGGATCGGATACACATATTCTCCCATTCCCGCATAGCACACTCCGGAAAATGGACCGTTACAGCAGGCAGACAGCACTTTCCCCTGCCGTTCTATGCAATGGTTCCATGCTTCCTGACTGGATTTTACCAAAAGACAGTATGGATTGGAATTGATGTTATACGGTGTCAGCACACCCATATAGTCTTGGAGGGGGATGGAAAAATTATGAAATGCAACATAATAGCCCTCATCGATCAATAAATCAAAATAGCTTGTAATGTCTCGCAAAAGCCCTTTTATCATAAGCACACCTCTTGCACGAAATCGTAGATTATAGGCAGACCACTGGATTCCTTTTCCTTTGTATTTACTATATCATAAAGAAAAGGCAATGTACATTGTCAAAACTTGTCAAGGAGGGCAATTCCATGATGTATACGGAACCCAGCCGGGAAATTCCGGTGATCGCACAGGTAGATGTGCTTGTTTTAGGTGCTGGCCCCGCAGGTATGGGTGCTGCGGTTTGGGCGGCAAGAACCGGTGCCAGCACAATGCTGGTAGAACAGGCCGGTGATGTGGGCGGTATTTCCACCGTGGGCTTGATGAGCCATTGGACTGGCCGCACAGAGGGTGGATTTTACGATGAAGTTCTGGAGCGTTCCTCCGACTATAAGGGCGATACGGAAGATTATGGCTTCAACGGTTCTCCCAGACAGATCATCAATCCTGAGAAGCTGAAAACCGTATACTTGCAGCTCCTGAAGGAAGCCGGAGTAAAACTTCGTCTGTACACCTTCGCTTCGGATGTCATTATGGAAGGCAACACCGTCAAGGGTGTTATTCTGGAAAGCAAGTCTGGCCGGGAGGCTGTTCTGGCCAAGGTGGTCATCGACTGTACCGGCGATGGTGACATTGCCGCCAAGTCCGGGGCTGCTTACCATATGGGGCGTGAAACAGACGGTGCCATGCAGCCTGCTACCATCATGTTCAAGGTCGGCGGCGTAGATTACAGCAAGGCGATTTTCCCCGGCGGCTTTGAGCACAAGATCGAAGTACCTGCTGGCGAAATTCAGGCTCTTGGCAAGCAAAATCTGCCCTTCCCCGCAGGCCATGTGCTGCTTTACCGTACCACACTGCCGGGCGTTGTTACCTGCAATATGACCAACTGCACCGGAATCGACGGCACGAATACGGATGACCTCGTAAAGGCCACCGTTACCTGCCGTGAGCAGATGGAGCCGATCGTAGCCTTCCTGCGGAAATATGCTCCCGGTTATGAAAACTGCTACATTCTCTCCTCTGCCAGCCTGATCGGTGTTCGGGAAACCCGCCACTTCAAAGGTGTGCAGACGATCACCGAAGAAGATATTCAGAATGCCCGGGTCTTTGATAACTGGGTTGTCACAAAGGCACATTTCAATTTCGATGTCCATAACATGACCGGAAATGGTCTGGATGAAACCGGCTCTCAGGAAACCTTCCATCAAACCAAGGGATACACGATCCCCTATGGCTGTCTGGTTCCCGAAACGATTGACGGTCTGCTGCTGGCTGGCCGCAATATCTCCGGCACACATATGGCTCATGCCAATTTCCGTGTTATGCCCATCTGCATCAACATGGGACAGGCCGCCGGTATCGCCGCTGCCCTGTCTGTCCAGAAGAACATTCTGCCCAGAGATGTTGATGTTCAGGATATTCAGCACATCCTCCGGGAAAACGGCGTGAATCCGTAACTCAGTATAATGTGAAAGGCTATCTCCTGCCTGCATGGTAGGAGATAGTTTTTTGCTATTTTGAAATATTGTAAATGGATTTCCCCTGCCGTAGGGCATACGCCATCGTCTGCCATGCACCGCCCTGTTGTTTCTCCACACAGAAAATCACCAGATCGGATCTGTCTACCATTGCCCGGTTTCTGGCTTGGAAAGCCGCTTTGTAATGGCTGCCTTCTCCGGCAACCTCAATTTCATCATAGTAGGCGTGATAGGCGTCTCGGTTCTTGCGGTAGTCTGCGGTTTCATATGGCATGACCCACACAAGGCTGCTGTTATCGCTGCGTACCGTCCGCTTACACCGCAAAACGGCGGATGCCACAAGCTGGTCAAATTCTCCGTCTCGTCCCACCAGAAATTCCACATACTCCCGGCTTGCCAAGGGGGAGCGGATGATTTCTTCCAGAGTCTTTTCTGTGGCAAGGGGATCAGATACCATCCGATGCCCGAAGAAACTGACGGTATAAACGCTTTCCATTTTCACACCAGCTTTCGAAATGTGTCCCAACTTGGGACACATTCTTTTGCGTTCTATTGCTCCATTATAAACGATTATATATTTAAAGTAAATAAAATTTTAATTTCCGTCAATTATAATTTTCGGGAATACTTGGTAGCATATGGTCAGGGAGGTGGATCGATGCGTACCGAGTATTCTCAGAAATATATCACCCTTGGCTTGAAGATCGCTTACTACCGCAAAAAGGCAGGTTATACACAGGAAGCCTTTGCCGAGAAGATCGGCAAGAGTTTGAATTTCCTCGGCCAGATAGAAGGCCCAGGAACAGTTCGGGGTATTTCGCTGGAAACCCTGTTCAAAATCGCAGATGTGCTTGGGATCCCACCCTCCAAGCTTCTGGAAGATGATTGAATAATGCGTCCCAAGCTGGGACGCATTTCCTTTATTCATTGTAGTAATAGGGACGGCCAACGGTGGCTAAGCCGTTTTTTCCGGTTATAACCACATTATTCGCTCCGCTGGCACAGTGGATGATCAGGATATTGCCGTTTTCGTCCCAGCAGCCTACGATCCCCACATGACTGTCACTGGGATAGAACACCAGATCTCCCGGCTGTGCATCCTCCCAGGATATGTCCTGACAGTAAATGTGCTGGGTGGCCACGCCGCCCCCATGTCCCATGACATAATTACCACCGGAAACATTGTAAAATGCCCAATCCACAAAGCCGGAGCAATCCAGACCATAAGGGCGGATCGTTCCCGTGGTCGGGCTGCCAGCTGCCCATACTTCCATCGGCTGCCCCCACCGGCTGTCCCAACCAATGACCAGACTCTTGCCGCCCCAGAAATAATTGACTTTGCCTACCAGAGTCAGGGCTTGCCGGACAACAGCCTTGCGGGATTCAGAAATATCCCCGGATAAGTTGTTCATCAGTTCGATTGCATCACTCTGAGATATGTTCAAGTCGCCGATCAAACCACGCAGTGTTTCTTCTTCGGCAAGTAATTCGGTCAGGGTATTATTTTGAAATTTGGAGAAGTGATAGATCAGCCGCATATCGTCAGCGGTTTTGGCTTCAATGGTAATGGTTAAATGCACGACCGGCTCGGTGGATTCTTCCGTAGGTGTGGCGGGGTCATCCTGTTCTTCAATTTCTTCTTCCGCAGTGATAACACACATATCCCAAAAGACAGTCCGCAGTTTATCCACTTTTTCTTCATCCAGAACCATCACGTCTACGCCATCCTCACCTCCGGCTACATGGCAGGCAAAGACGGCAATTACCTCGATCCAGTCCGGCGGCGCACCCTCAATGGTAATACTTTCGTATTCGCCCTCCTGTAGCGCATTCAACTGGGTGGAGAATTCCATGCTGATCTGTGCTACCGCAGAGCTAAGCGTGATCGCTCCAGAAGCGGGTTCGTTGGCGAACAAAATCCCAAAGGGAGAGGCCAGAACAGCGCCAATCAGCAAAACCACCATAAGAATTACGACGACAACGACACCCGTACCGCCAAATATCCCGGCAAGCATCGACACTGAGGCTTGAATGGCTTTCAATATGGCTGAAGCTGTTTTCTTTACGACGTCTGCTGCGACCTTGGCAGATCGCTTGACCTGTACTGCCATTTGCTTCTGGGTTTCTTTTATAAATTTTCGCCTGCCCATTTCCGCAGCCTTTTGGGCATTGGAGACGATAGGGACTGTATGGTTGACTTTTTCCGGACGAACCATCTTTGGGGAGACGGATTCGACATTGGCTCGGAGTTTGGGAGCTGACTTTGGCTTCTGCTTGGGAGTGGAAATTTCCGTTGCCCTTCTTCCATTGGGGGAGGCGGCAACGGTGCTGCCAGTGCGGGATGCACCATCTAATGGGGGCAAACCGTCCTGTGATAACGTTGGATTTTGAATCGAATAACGGCTTTCAATAATTTCAGCCTTAAATTCTGCTTGCTTGGCCCGTGTTTGGGCATATTCCTCAACAGCAAGTCTGCGGCCTTGCTCAACCGCATTGAGATGGGAAGGCTGTGCTTTTTCCTGTTGGGTGCTATGAGAGCTGTAATCGCGAACAGGTTTAACTTTCGGGCTGGTAAGAGGGCTGTCGTCGGAAACGGAATGGCTGCTATCCGGTGATACTTCTGTTATAGACTGCCTCCGGTCAGGTTCATCTTTGGCCTTGATGGGGGATTGTGCGGCATATTCCTGTACAGTCAGATTCCTGCCCTGCTCCGTATATAGGTCGGTCTGCCTGCGCGCTGCATCAGTCGGGGCTACAGGCTCCGGGGAACGCTGCCGAATTGTCCGTTCATGAAGTGTATCGACTGCCTTGAGCGTCAGCTTTGCGGCGTCTGCAACGGTATTTGTCACGGCCTGTTCTGTGGCAGTTGTGGCAGATGCATTGGCCGCTTCGTGTTCCTCTCGCTGCTTTACTTTCTGTTTTACCGCGGATTCAATTTGCCGTGACACATTGAAGTCCTTTTTTTGGATGCCAGAATGATTTTTGCCTTTGGTCTTTACTTTATCGTCAGGATTTCGTTGACGGACTTTGGGCATTGGAAACCTCCTTGTAAAAAAATAAATGCGTCCCAACTTGGGACGCATTATGGGGTAGAACGATTGAAAAACATATCGGCACTAGGTAATTCTTTCACAAAATACCAAATAACGCTGCTTTCCGCCTGATGCAACCGGGTGACAGGAAAGCAGCGTTATCATTTCTTTACCGGGTTGTATCTTAATAGCATCCAGATCGTTGGGGGCAATGATCTGGGTTCCAACCACTTCGTAGCGCAGTTCTTCCCAAAGGTTTGTTATGGTCACGATATTGCCGACCTGTATCCTGTTGATACTCAATGTGCTGCTGCTCCAGACTGTAGAATCTCTCACGGACAAACTGGCTCTTAAATTGTGCGCCGCCAATGCGGTACGATGCTTGAGAACTGCAAAAAAACATCCGTTATCAGCTCGACCAGTTCGTCAACTTCCGGCAAGCGATCTGGGGAAAGGCTGTATAACCGATTTGACCTTTAACCAGCTCTTTGCAGCTGCTTCTATCCATCGCTTCAATCAGTACAGTATCCGGCTGATTGATAGATGGATAGAGATAGCTATTATTAGGATAATTCTTATTATGCTTATCGACTTAACACAGC
>DJQM01000014.1:0-6161 GCA_002437585.1 Clostridiales bacterium UBA6386
CGGACACATCTGACGATGCGTCCATCCTGCAACCTGTCATATGCCACATCGATTTTTTTCCTCTTTCATTGGGTCATATCTATTTACAGCACAGAACAGGGGATTTTTCTTGCTTCCGGGCAGGGGGTATGGTAAGATAGAAAAAGAAACGCCCCCACTGGGACGGAAAACAGAAAGGTCGGCTTAGCATATGGAAGAAAACAAGGAAACCCTGGAGCTTCTGCAAAAAATCGAGAAATCGAACCGGATTCAGGTCTACTCCGGCTACGTCCGCACGGGTCTTGTGCTCATCTGCACGGTGTGCATTCTGGTGCTGACGGCGCGGATCATGAAGCTCATGCCCCAGGTCAACGGAATTTTAGGCCAGGCGGAGCAGGCCATGGGTCAGATTCAGACGGTACTGGGCAATCTGGAATCCACCACCACCCAGCCGGCGAAGGTAGACCTGGCGGGCATGGTGGACAACGTGGACAGCCTGGTGGTCACCGGCCAGCAAAGCCTGGAGGAATCCATGGGCAAGCTGAACGGCGTGGATTTTGACGCGCTGAACCAGGCCATCAAGGACTTGGCGGATGTGATTGAGCCTTTGGCGAAAATGACACGGGTGCTTCGCTGACAATGCGTGCATGGGCTGGGCAGTGATCGATACACCATTGGGTACAGGCTCGGTATCGATTTTGCGACGACGATCGTATAACGCATGTCATTGCGAGGAGGCCAGGGGCCGACGCGGCAATCCGTTCTCCTTAAAGTGGTTGTTCATTGGGTACCTTATTTTTAGAATGCAGATTGCCACACCAGTGCTGCGACACTGGTTCGCAATGACATGCGTTATTTGTGCGCTCCTATGAGACAAAACCTTCGGGCAAAGAAAAAACCGGCGTGAGGCAATTGCCTCACGCCGATACTGTTTACAAATCCAGCTTCAGATCATTCTCCCCAATCCAGCCCTTTTTGCGCAGAAGCTCACAGAACACCCAGCTGAGGCTAGCTGGCAGGACGAAGCAGATGAGAATCAGCCCCGTCCAGTCCATGGGGGTGATGGCGGCCTTGGCGCCGCTGGCAATGTCATTCAGCCAGCCGGTGTACACGCCGATCTGGCCCACAAAGCCGCAGGTGCCCATACCGGAGGACACGGCGGCACCGTTCATTTCCAGCTTGAACAGGCAGGTGGCCAGAGGCCCGGTGATGGCCGAGGCCAGCGTGGGCGGGATCCAGATTTTCGGATTTTTCACGATGTTGGGCATCTGGAGCATGCTGGTGCCCACGCCCTGGGCGACCAGACCGCCCCAGCGGTTTTCCCGGAAGCTCATAACGGCGAAGCCCACCATCTGGGCGCAGCAGCCGGCCACCGCCGCGCCGCCGGCCAGACCCGTCAGGCCCAGAGCCGCGCAGATGGCGGCGGAGGAAATGGGCAGGGTCAGGGCGACGCCGATAACCACGCTGACGAGGATTCCCATGAAGAAGGGCTGAAGCACCGTGGCCCAGCGGACGAAGGCGCCTACGCTGGACGCCGCCGCGCCGATGGGCGCGGCCACCAGGTCGGCGGCCAATATGCCCACGATGACGGTGACGATGGGGGTGACGAGAATGTCGATCTTCGTCTCCTTGGATACCAGCTTGCCGCACTCGGCGGCCACGATGGCCACGAAGTACACGGACAGGGGCCCGCCGGCACCGCCCATGGCGTTGGCGGCGAAGCCCACGGGAATCAGAGAGAAGAGTACCAGAGACGGGCAGTGCAGGGCGAAGCCGATGGCTACCGCGATACCCGGCCCCACCATGGCCGAGCACAGGCCGCCGATGGTGTAGTTCACCGCCCCCTCGCCCCTGCCCACGGTGACGATGGCGTCCTGTAAGAAGGCAATGCCGAACTGGGTGCCGATGGTATTGAGGATGGTGCCCACCAGCAGTGTGCAGAACAGGCCCTGGGCCATGGCCCCCAGAGCGTCAATGCCGTAGCGCTGAAGGGTGAAGATCACATCCTTGCGCTGACAGAATTTTTTCCATTTTTCCATAGAGCGAACTCCCTCTTTCACGTAATGAGTGCATTATAACGCCTGAGGCGGTATTTCTCAAGAAAAAAAGGAAAAACCGGCACGATTGGTGAATTCTGACCGAAAAGCAGAAAAAATACCCCTTGCTTTTCAGCAGGGGCGGGGTGGGGCGAAAGCAAAGAAATAACCCCCGGAAGCGGCTTCAGGCGGCTTGCCGGGGGTTATTTCCTGGAACAGTAGGGTTCAATCATTGGTTAACCTCGCTTTCTCGGATTGGGACGCTCTGCTGATTTTTTGAATTGCTTCCGTTTCAATTCCTGGTTTGTGGTTCCTGAGAAATGTATGTGATCGGAAGAAAAGGAGGAGAGCCGTCCGTGGGTTCCGCCTGGATCGGGAACCCTGGGTGAACCGGATCATCGGTATCACCTCTTTGTACCTGAATATTATCATGGGACTGGGAAAAATACAAGATGGGATTCTGTCCAAAATAGTTTTTAATTTTCCGTACAAACCAGAGAAAAGAATGGTTTTCACCAATTGATTGTTGACGAAACCCTGCTCGTGTGATACAATGATTCTGTTGGGCATCCCGACCGCCGGGGTCAGGATGCCCTGCCTGCTTTATGGGAGAATATGCCGTCAGCATGGGTTTCTCCGCCGCCAAGGAACATTTTGGTGAAGTGCATTAAAAATTGCGCCAACATAGAGCGGGAGTCGTGACATTGCACAAAAACCCGGCTGCTTTCTCATCAAAACGCCTGGATTTTTGCATGATTGGGTTGTATAAATCGCATGAATAAACGGAACATACCGAGATAGCCCGGAAATATTCCACTGCGTTTGCAATTTTATGCTTGCGAAATTGCAAAACGATGCTATAATGGAACCTATCCCACCCCCATAAAACGGGAAGATGAGCAACAATATAAGGAGGAAACGAAAATGAAAATGAAGAAGATGCTTTCCATCGCAATGGCAGCGGTTATGGCGGCTTCTCTTCTGGCCGGCTGCGGCGGCTCCGGCTCCACGACGAAAATGACCATGGGCACCGGCGGCACCGCCGGCACCTACTACGCCTTCGGCGGCGTGCTGGGTCAGTACATTAAAAATAAGGCCGGGATCGACGTGAACGTGGTTTCCACCGACGGCTCCAAGGCAAATATCGAGTCCATCGCCTCCGGCGACTATCAGCTGGGCACCGTCCAGTCCGATGTCATGGCCTACGCCTGGCAGGGAATCCGCTCCTTTGAGGGCTCCCCCATCCAGGACTTCCGGGTGGTAGGCGGTCTGTACGCCGAGCAGGTGCAGCTTATTACCATGGATCCCACCATCAAGTCCGTGGCCGACCTGGCGGGCAAGAGCGTTTCCATCGGCGCCCCCGGCTCCGGCGTGTACTTCAACGCCATGGATGTGCTGGGCGCCGCGGGTCTGACCGAGGACGACATCAAGCCCCAGTACCTGAGCTTTGCCGACAGTGCCGACGGCCTGAAGGACGGCAAGATCGACGCGGCCTTCATCGTGGCCGGCGCGCCCACCGCCGCCATCACCGAGCTGTGTACCACCAATGACGCGTATCTCGTACCCATCGACGGGGAGATCGCCGACAAGCTCATGGCCGACAATCCCTTCTATACCGTCTATTCCATCCCCGCCGGTACCTACAAGGGTCAGGAATCCGACGTGTCCACCGTCACCGTCAAGGCTACCCTGATCGTGACCAAGGATGCCAAGGAAGAGGATGTTTACAACCTGACCAAGGCCATCTTCGACAACGCCGATGCCATCGCCGCGGAGAACGGCAAGGGCAAGGAGCTGAGCATTGAGAACGCCACCACCGGCATGGCAGCCCCCTTCCACGCCGGCGCGGCCAAGTACTACACCGAAAAGGGCGTTACCGTCGAGGCGCAGTAATTCCCAAAAAGCATAATGGCTGCGGCGAAATCTTCGCCGCAGCCATTGCCGGATTTTATATTTCTAGGCGCAGAACCCAGGAAATGCCCGATTGGCAGGAGCATTTCCCGGATTCTGCCAACCATATTATCCCGGCATGGCGCGGCCTGGCAGCACGGGTCATACGGGGAAGGAGGAAGAGAAAATGGGATTCTTCAAGAAAAAAACGACCCCGGAGGAGCCGATGGATCTGGAAGCGGTCATGAAAAAATATGACCAGGAATCCAACGTCCGTCTCTGGGAGGGAAAGCCGAAAATCGCCGTGAATGCCGTTCTGGCGGTGTTTTCCCTGTTCTGCCTGTATGTGACTTTGTTTGCCAGCTGGCTGGAGGAGCTGCGGCTGACCACCTTCGTGGCCTGGATCGTACTCATCGGCATTCTGGTGTTCCCGGCCAAGAAGAGCCACCAGCGGGTCAACCACATTCCCTGGTACGACTGGATCATTATGATCGTGGGTACCGGCGCGTTTTTGTACTTTGCCTTCAACGCCAAGACCATCATCCAGCAGGGTACCAAGTTCGAGAACTACCAGATCGTCATCGGCATCCTGGGCGTGCTGGCTCTGGCGGAGGTCTGCCGCAGAAGCGTGGGTCTGCCCATTCTGATCGTGGCCGGGTGCTTCCTGGTCTACGCCCTCACCGCCGGCCTTGCCAACCCCACCCTCTGGGGCAAGATCAAGTACATCATCCGATACCTCTTCTACAGCAAGGAGGGCATTCTCTCCACCCCCATTAACGTCTGCTCCAAGTTCATCGTGGTGTTCATCATTTTCGGTGCCTTCCTGGAGCGCACGGGCATCGCGGATTTCTTCATCAATGTGGCCAATTCCGTGCTGGGCGGTCTGTCCGGCGGCCCGGCCAAGGTGGCCGTGGTGGCAAGCGCGCTGCTTGGCATGGTGTCCGGTTCCTCCGTGGCCAACACCGTTGGCTCCGGCTCCGTGACCATCCCGCTGATGAAGCGCACGGGTTATAATTCCGAGTTTGCCGCTGCCACCGAGGCCTCCGCCTCCACCGGCGGCCAGATCATGCCCCCCATTATGGGCGCCGCCGCCTTCCTGATGGCAGACTATGTGCAGATTCCCTACAGCCAGATCGCCCTGAAGGCCATTCTGCCCGCGGTGCTGTACTTTGCCGGTATTTTCGTGGCGGTGCATCTGGAGGCCAAGAAGCTGGGACTGCGGGGTCTGAGCAAGGAGGAGCTGCCCAAGCTGCGCCCCCTGCTGAAAAAGGTCTATCTGCTGCTGCCTCTGATTTTGCTGGTATATCTTGTGAGCACCAGCACCCGGAGCATTCAGTACGCCGCGGCCATCGCCATTGTGGCGGCCATCGTCGTGTCCCTGTTCGATAGGGAAAGCCGGATCACCCCCAAGCGTCTGTTTGAGGCACTGGCCGCCGGTGGTCAGGGTACCATCACCGTGGCCGCCGCCTGCGGCATCGCGGGCATCATCGCGGGAACCATCACCATGACCGGCCTGGCCAATATTCTCATCAACGGCATCGTGACCCTGGCAGGCAATCAGGTGCTCATCGCGTTGTTTCTGACCATGGTGTGCTGCATCGTGCTGGGCATGGGCGTGCCTACCACGGCTACCTACTGCATCATGGCGGCTACCTGCGCCCCCATTCTCATCCGGATGGGCGTTCCCACCATTGCCGCCCACTTCTTCGTGTTCTACTTCGGCATCGTGGCCGACCTGACCCCGCCCGTGGCTCTGGCGGCCTACGCCGGCGCGGCCATCGCCCAGGGCAGCCCCATGAAGACCGCCGTCACGGCCACCAAGCTGGCGGTTGCCGCCTTCATCGTGCCCTATGTGTTTGCCCTGAATCCGGCACTGCTGTTCGTGAACACCAACGTCTGGGGCGTTATCAGCATCAGCGTGACCTCTTTCATCGGCATTTTCGCGGTGTCCGCCGCCCTGGAAGGGTATCTTCGCACCCATATGACCTGGTATCAGCGGCTGATCTGCTGCGTGGGCGGCCTGATGCTCATTTTCCCCGGTACCGTCACGGACGCGGGCGGCCTTCTGCTGGTGGGCGTTGTGTTCCTGATGCAGTACCTGGAAAGCAGGAAGACCGGAGCTGTGAAGGCCTGACAAAAAGCGTAAATTCCGGGAAACAGATTGTAGGGGCGGCCATTGGCCGCCCACCTTTTCCGCACCGAAATAGAAGGTGTCATTGCGAACCAGCGTGATGCTCCGCGCAGCGAATCTAAAAT
>DJQM01000014.1:6217-47152 GCA_002437585.1 Clostridiales bacterium UBA6386
ACTGGTGTGGCAATCCGTTTTCTCCGTCCCCCTTGTCCCCCCTATGGTAGTGCCATCAGGGGAAGGCGTGAGGAACGGATTGCCACGTCGGCCGCTGGCCTTCTCGCAATGACATCGTATCTTTCAGGCTTTTTTCAGCAGACGCACCCATAGCAAGCCGAAGTATTCTGACGCGGTTCGTTAGGGCGGTCGGGGGGTACTTAGGGGGGCGGCTTTTCGGCAGTGCCCCCTAAGTCGGCTTCTTCTCAATGTTCTTGCCGGGACAAGAACATTGCCCCCGGAGGGACCGGCACTGAAATATTTATGAAGTGAATGACCATACGCACAATTTTTTCTCCGGGGCGATGTGGGCATCGCCCCCTACGGATTCTATTAGGGTTTCCGGAAGAACCGGGGGATTGCCACACCAGTCTGCGGACTGGTTCGCAATGACAGTGTTCTGCTGCGGCCTTGCTGCGCTGAAAGGGCGCGTTTCGGCAGATTGTGGTTTTTTTGCCGGGAGGGAAGAAAAATATTGTCCGATTTTCCGGGGAAAACCCCTTGCATTACCGCCCAATCGGTGGTATAATACCCACGTTAAAAGGTAGAATGTAGGTAGGAAAGAGAGGCGCGCGCGCCTCTCTTTCTTCTTAGGGTGTAAGCGAAAAGGAGGAAGCCCATGAAGGTGACAGAGCTGGTGGCGGAGCTTGCCCGCCCTATTGTGAAAGCCCAGGGCTGCGAGCTGTGGGATGTGGAGTATGTCCGGGAGGGCAGCGAGTATTTTCTGCGGCTGTACCTGGATAAGGAAGGCGGCGTGGACATAGACGACTGCGAGGCCGTGTCCCGGGCCATGGATCCCATTCTGGACGAGAAGGATCCCATCCCCACGTCCTATCACTTTGAGGTCTGCTCCGCCGGGCTGGAGCGGGTGCTCAAACGCCCCGGAGATTTTCAGCGTTTCCTGGGCAGCCCCATTACCGTCAAGCTCTACCGACCCCGAAACGGCCTGAAGGAAATTCCCTGCGTGCTGAAGGATTACAACGAGGGAAAGCTCACCGTGGAAGCGGGGAAAGAAACCATTCCATTTGAAAAATCCGAGGTCGCCCAGGTGCGGCTTCGCGTGGAATTCTAAGGAGGCACGAACATGGCAAGAAAGACAGCCAAGAAGCAGGCCGAAGCACCCAAGGTGGACATCGGCGCGGAGATTTTCGCTTCCCTGCGGGAGCTGGAGAAGCTGAAGGGAATCCCCGTGGATTATATGGTCGAGCGGCTGAAGCAGGCACTGACCAACGCATACCGGAAGGATCGGGAGGATCACCGGGACGTGCCCGCAGAGAACGTGGTGGTGAACCTGAGTGAGGAGGGTCTGAGCATGTATCAGGTCAAGACCGTTGTGGACGAGCTGACCGACCTGGCTCTGGAGATCCCGCTGGATGCCGCCCGGAAGATAAACCCCAACGCCAATGTGGGCGATACCGTGGCCATTCCCGTGGACATCGCCAAGTTTGGCCGGATCGCCGCCCAGACCGCCAAGCAGGTGGTCATCCAGGGCATCCGGGAAGCCGAGCGGGGCGTGATGTATGAATCCTATTCCTCCAAGGCTCAGGAGCTGCTCACCGGCACCGTGCTGCGGATTGACCCCACCACCGGGGATATGTTTATCCGGGTAGGCCAGGGCAATGAAGCCTACGATGCTGTTCTTCGTGCCTCCGAGCAGATTCCCGGGGAGAAGCACAAGGAAGGCGACCTGATCCGGGTCTACGTCCTGGAGGTTCATAAGGCCAATCGTGGCCCCCTGATCCATGTGTCCCGTACCCACCCCAACCTGGTGCGCCGTCTGTTCGAACTGGAGACTCCCGAAATTGCCGACGGCCAGGTGGAGATCCGCAACATTGCCAGAGAAGCCGGCTCCCGCTCCAAGATGGCTGTCCGGGCCACCGTGGAGGGTGTGGATCCCGTGGGTGCCTGCGTCGGCCCCCGGGGCGGCCGTGTGGGTGCCGTCGTCCAGGAGCTGGGCGGCGAGAAGATCGACATCGTGGTCTGGAGCGAGGATCCCTGCGAGTATGTCCGGGCGGCTCTCAGCCCTGCGGATGTGATTTCCGTGACCCTGATCCCCGGCCAGAAGGCCTGCCGGTGCATCGTTCCCGACGATCAGCTGTCCCTTGCCATCGGCAAGGAGGGTCAGAACGCCCGGCTGGCAGCCCGGCTCACCGGCTATAAGATCGACATCAAGCCCGCCTCCCAGGCAGAGCCGGAAGAGCTGGAGCCGAAGCCTGCCGAGAAAGCCGAGCCTGCGGAAGCCCCTCAGGAGCCCCAGGAGACGGAATAAAAAATCCGGGAGGTAGTCCGAATGCAGAAGAAAATTCCCCAGCGGCAATGTATGGGCTGCCGGGAGCGCAGACCCAAGCGGGAGCTGATCCGGGTGGTGCGCACCCCGGAAGGGAGCGTCAGCCTGGATTTCAGCGGGAAAATGAACGGCCGGGGAGCCTACCTGTGTCCGAACCCGGAGTGTCTGAAGAAGGCGCTGCGCTCCAAGGCTCTGGACAGAAGCCTGGAGGTCGCCATTCCTGAGGATGTGTACGGCCGGCTTCAGAAGGAAATGGAGGCCGCCGGTGGAAAACAGCAGTAAGGCTCTGGGCTATCTGTCCATTGCCCGGAAGGGCGGCCTGGCGGAGCTGGGCGAGGAGCCGGTAGGTGCCGCCGCCCGGGCGGGAAAGGCCTATGTGATATTGGTTGCCGCGGACGCTTCCGATCATACCTGGCGGCGAGCCAAGTCCTACGCCGCCGGTACGGAGCAGCAGTGCCTGCGCTTGGAGCAGACCAAGGCGGAAATGGGCTTCGCCGTGGGCAGAACCAGCCTGGCCATCGCCGCTATTACGGACGCGCGGCTGGCTCTGGCATTGGTGAAGGCACTGCCCCCGAAGCCCGAAACGACCCAGGCGTTGGAAGTGCTCACCGGGAAGGCCGCCAAGGCGAAAAAGCGTCAGGCCGAAGCGAAGGCTCATCAAAGGAACCTGAAAAAGGGAAAGAAGTAAGGGAAACTCTGAAGAAATCGGCAAGAGCTGGCAGCGAGAGATTTTGTTCCCAGGCAAGGTCTGGAAAGCGGAGGAATACTTTGTGTATTTCCCGCTTTTCAGACCGCAGGCTGGGGGCGAAAGATCCGCTGTCCAGCCGCCGGCGACTTCTTCAGAGCTTCCCAGGGGAAGGAAAGCCGGGAGGCTGACCGCCTCGTTTGTTTGCGTATCCAAGTATGGAGGTGCTTTTATAGAATGAGTTTTGTCAAGTATCGTGTTAAGGAGGTCGCCGCGGATTTCGGCGTGACCCCCAAGGAAATGTCGGAGATCATCGGAAAATTCGGGGAGAAGCCCAAGTCCTATACCCAGGCGTTGGAGGACAGCCAGCTGAACATGGTGTTCGAGTACATGACCCAGAACCACCAGATCAGCTCCCTGGAGCAGGTGTTCGCCGTGAAGGCCACCGCTCCCAAGCCCGCGCCTAAGGCCGAGCCTCAGAAGGAAACCCCGAAGCCTGCCCAGCAGCAGGCCAAGGCCACCGGCAATACCAATAATAATGCCCGCCCCCAGAACACCCCCAAGCCCCAGCCCGCCCAGCAGGCGGCAGCCCCCAAGGCCGACAAGCCCAAGGAGCCGGAGCGCAAGCGGGAACGCCGGGTGGTGGATACCTCCGCGGTGCAGGTCAATTCCAACCGCTTTGCCGATGTGGATAACCTGGTTTCCGAGCGGGTTCAGAACTACCAGGGCGGCAAGCAGCGCATCGGCGGCGGCAAGGGCAAGCAGCAGAACAAGCAGCAGAAGGGCAATTTCCGGGGCAGCAAGAGCCGCAACGAGGAGCAGGAGAAAATGCGCCGGCTCCAGATGGAGGTGGCTCGGAAGGCACCGCTGACGGTCAAAATTCCCGACGAAATCACCGTAGGCGAGCTGGCCTCCCGGATGAAGAAGACCGCCGGCGAGGTCATCAAGTGCCTGATGAAGAACGGCGTTATGGCCGGGATCAACCAGACCATCGACTTCGACACCGCCGAGTTCGTGGCCACGGAAATGGGCTGCAAGGTGGAGAAGGAAGTCACCGTCACCATCGAGGAGCGGATCATCGACGACCATGTGGATACCGCCGAGGAGCTTCAGACCCGCGCTCCCGTGGTGGTGGTCATGGGCCACGTCGACCACGGCAAGACCTCTCTGCTGGACGCCATCCGGAAGACCTCCGTCACCGCCGGGGAGGCCGGCGGCATTACCCAGCACATCGGTGCCTACACCGTGGACGTGAACGGCCAGATGATCACCTTCCTGGACACCCCCGGCCACGCGGCCTTTACCTCCATGCGCGCCCGGGGCGCGAAATCCACGGACATCGCCATTCTGGTGGTGGCCGCCGACGACGGCATCATGCCCCAGACCGTGGAGTCCATCAACCATGCCAAGGCGGCGGAGGTACCCATCATCGTGGCCATCAACAAGATGGATAAGCCCACCGCCAACCCGGATAAGATCAAGGAACAGCTGACGAAATACGACCTGGTGCCTGAGGAGTGGGGCGGCGATACCGTCATCGTGCCTATCTCCGCCAAGACAGGCATGGGTCTGGACGAGCTGCTGGAAATGGTGCTGCTGACTGCCGAGGTGCAGGAGCTGAAGGCCAACCCCAACCGCCGAGCCAAGGGTACCGTTATCGAGGCTCGCCTGGATAAGTCCCGTGGCCCTGTGGCCACGCTGCTGGTGCAGAACGGCACCCTGAACCAGGGCGATATTGTCATTGCCGGCACCGCCGTGGGTCGTGTCCGGGTGATGACCAATGACAAGGGTCGGACCGTCAAGTCCGCCGGCCCGTCCGTGCCTGTGGAGATCACCGGCCTGGCCGAGGTGCCCACCCCCGGCGACGAGTTCAACGCCGTCACCGACGAGCGGATGGCCCGGGAGCTGGTGGAGCAGCGTCGTCAGGCTCAGAAGGATGCCGCGGCACAGCTCCAGCAGAAGGTGACGCTGGACAACCTCTTTGCCAAGATGCAGGAGGGCGAAATGAAGGAGCTGCCCCTGATCGTCAAGGCCGACGTTCAGGGCTCCGCCGAGGCCGTCAAGTCCTCTCTGGAGAAGCTGAGCAACGACGAGGTTCGGGTGCGGGTGATCCACGCGGGCGTGGGCGCCATCAACGAAAGCGATATCTTGCTTGCCTCCACCTCCGGCGCCATCATCGTGGGCTTCAATGTCCGGCCGGATGCCGCCGCCCAGGCCTCCGGCCACCGGGCGAACGTGGATATGCGGTTCTATCGGGTGATCTACGACGCCGTGGACGAGATCGAGGCCGCCATGAAGGGGATGCTGGCTCCCAAGTACGAGGAAGTGGTCATCGGTCACGCCGAGGTGCGCATGACCTACAAGGTCTCCGCCATCGGCACCGTGGCCGGCTGTATGGTCAAGGACGGCAAGGTCACGAGAGACTCCCTGGTGCGGGTGCTCCGGGACAATATCGTGGTGCACGAGGGCGAGATCGGCTCCTTGCAGCGGTTCAAGGACGCGGCCAAGGAGGTCACCGCCGGCTTCGAGTGTGGCATGACCGTGGCGAAGTTCAATGATATCCGCGAGGGCGATATCTTCGAGTGCTATATCATGCAGGAAGTGAAACGTTAAGCCTTTTTTGCCGCGCCGCAAACCGCGGCGCGGCAATTTGTTTTAAGGAAACTCTGAATCAACCGTCGGCGGCTGAGCAGCGGATCTTTTCCTCAATCCGTGCGGCTTCAGAAGCGGGAAATACACAAAGTATTCCTCCGCTTTTGAACCCTTCGGCTAGAGAAAAATCTCTCGCTGTCAGCTCTTGTCGATTGAATCAGAGCTTCCTTATGTGGAAAGTCGATCGAAATTTTTATCAATAGTACTAGATACAGGAGGATGTAACATGGCATCCAATCGAATTTTGCTCATCAACGAAGAAATCCAGAAGGAGCTGTCCGCCCTGCTGCGGACGGTGAAGGATCCCCGGGTGCAGGATGTTATGATCTCCATCACCCGGGTGGAGACCACCCCCGACCTGCGCTATACCAAGGTCTACGTCAGCTTCCTTCAGAACGACCGGGCCAAGGAGGCCATGGCGGGACTTCGCTCCGCCGCCGGGTTCCTTCGCCGTCAGCTGGGCAGCAATCTGCGGCTGCGCTATTCCCCGGAAATCGTCTGGGAAGAGGACGATTCCATTACCTACGGCGCGAAAATGCTGGATCTCATCAACTCTCTGGGGGTAACGCACGATGAAGAAACTGAGAAAGACTGAGGCCGCCGCCTTTCTGGTTTCCCATGACCATTATGCCATCCTGACCCATCGCCGTCCGGACGGGGACACCCTGGGCTGCGGCGCGGCACTGTGCCGGGGACTGCGGAAATTGGGAAAAACCGCCCATATTCTGGAAAATCCGGAGATATCCGACCGGTTCCGGTGGCTCCATATGGGTCTGACCAAGGAAACCGCCGAAACCGGGGATACCGTTGTCAGCGTGGACGTGGCTTCCCCCAGTATGCTTCCTGCGTGCTTCCAGAGCCTTCAGGGAAGCATCGCCCTGCGGATCGACCACCACGCCAGTGCCACCTCTTTTACGCAGGAGGAGCTGGTGGACGCGGCCAGTGCCTCCTGCGCGGAGATCGTCTGGGACGTGCTGGCGGAAATGGGCGTGGAGCCGGACCGGGATATTGCCGAGGCGGTATATGTGGGCGTTTCCACGGACACCGGCTGCTTCCGTTACGCCAACACCGATGCCCATACCTTCCTGACGGCGGCCAAATGCGCCCAGGCCGGAGCCCGGATCTACGAATTGAATCAGGAGCTTTTCGAGACCAACACCCTGGCCAAGCTCAAAATGCAGGGCTGGATTGTGGAGCATATGCAGATGCTGGCGGAGGGCAAAATGGCTATCTGCGCCATCCCCAGGCAGGTGGAGCTGGACATCGGCGTGACCCAGGACGATATGGACAACATTTCCTCCTTCCCCCGAACGGTTGCCGGTGTGTGCATCGCGGCCACCCTGCGGGAGACCGGGGAAGGGGACGTGAAGGTTTCCGTCCGGGCCATTCCGGGCTACGACGCCACCAGGATCACCGAGCCCTTTGGCGGCGGCGGACATAAGGGGGCGGCGGGCGCCAGCCTGAAAATGTCCCTGGAGGACGCCGCCTCTGCGGTGGAAAAGGCCATGCTGGAGCTTGCCTGATGGACGGAATTGTCATTGTGGACAAGCCCCAGGGCTGGACCAGTCAGGATGTGACCGCACGGCTGCGCCGGGTGTTTGGTACCCGGCGGATCGGCCACGGGGGAACGCTGGATCCCATGGCCACGGGAGTGCTGCCCGTGTTCGTGGGCAGAGCCACCCGGGCTGTGGAATTTTTCGAGCACGCGGAAAAGACCTACGAGACGGTGCTCCGCCTTGGAATTACCACCGACACCGAGGACAGGACGGGAACCGTCCTGTCGGAAAGGGATGTGTCCTTCACAGAAGGACAATTACAGGAAGCTCTGGAAGCCTTCCGGGGAGAAATCCGGCAGGTTCCGCCCATGTATTCCGCTCTGAAGGTGAACGGCCAGAAGCTCTGCGATCTGGCCCGGAAGGGCAAAACCGTGGAGCGGCAGCCCCGACCTGTCACCATTCACGAGCTGACCCTGGTGGAGCGGGGCGAAAATACCCTGCGGCTCCGGGTTCGCTGCTCCAAGGGCACCTATATCCGCACCTTGTGCAAGGATATGGGCGAAAAACTGGGCTGCGGCGGCTGCATGGAATCCCTGCGCCGGATATCGGCGGGGGAGTACACCATAGATGAGGCGGTGCCCCTGCAAACATTGCTTGACACCGAGAAACCGGAAACCTATCTTCGGAGTGTGGACACCATGTTCCGGAATTACCCGGCTGTGACATTGACCCCCAACCAGGAGGCCCGGTGCCGCAACGGCAACCCCTTCTCCGTTTCTCTGGCCCCGGGTACCTACCGGGCCTACAGCGCGGGCGGGGAGTTTCTCATGCTGGCCAGGGTGGATGGCGGCGTTATGTCAACCGTTAAAAGCTTTTTTCAGGTATAGGAAAACAGGATGAAAGAAAAGACAATTTATGCCCTGGGCTTTTTTGACGGGGTTCATATCGGCCACGCCGCGCTGCTGAAGGCGGGCCGGGAGCTGGCCGCCGAGGCCCGGTGCCGCATGGGCGTCATTACCTTCGGAGTGCATCCGGACGCACTGGTGCTGGGGCAGGCGCCCCGGCTCATCAATACCCAGGCCGACCGGGAGCGGCTTCTTCGGGAGAACTTCGGGGCGGAAACCGTGGTCACTCTGCCTTTTGACGAGAAAATGCATGATTGCCCCTGGCGGGATTTTCTGGATATGCTCCGCCGGGACTACGGAGCGGCGGGCTTTGTCTGCGGCGAGGACTTCCGGTTCGGCGCGCAGGGCGCGGGAAACGCCCTGCGCCTGGCGCACTACTGCCGGGGGGCGGGTCTTGCCTGGGCGGTGGTGCCGGAGCAGACCCTGAACGGTGTGCGCATTTCCAGCACCTATATCCGCGCCCGGATCGAGGACGGGGACATGGCCACGGCGGTGAAATTCCTGGGGCATCCCCAGTTGCTCACCGGGACCGTGGTGCACGGACGGCACCTGGGCAGCACTCTGGGCATTCCCACCGCCAATCTGGAGCTGCCCCGGGAGCTGGCGGTGCCCAGATTCGGAGTCTACCTGTGCCTGTGTACCGTAGACGGCAAGCACAATCCCGCCGTGACCAACGTGGGCATCCGGCCTACGGTGAGCGGCCACGGCATCACCGTGGAGCCCTGGATTCTGGACTACCAGGGCGACCTCTACGGCAAGGAGATTCGGCTGGAATTCTACCGCTTCCTCCGGCCGGAGAGGAAATTTTCGGATCTGCAGGCTCTGAAAGCGGAAATTCTCCGCAATGCCGACGAAACCAGAGCATATTTTAAGAACAAGGCCATTCAAAGTATGTTCATAGGATAGACCTTGTTTTCCGGGGAAAAAACGAGTATAATATCTTCATATTTTTCAGCAAGGGGGGAATCCGGATGCCGCAGCAGGGCGATCCAATGGACAAGCGAAGACAGAAACGGGAAGCCCAGCGGGCCCGCCGCCAGGCTCAGGTACGCCGACTCCGGCTGACGGTGCTGCTGGCGGTGCTGGTGGCCGCCGGGTGCGCCTTCGGGATTTACCGGCTGACGAAGAAGGACGCCGGGGACGCTGCGCCGACCCAGGTGCAGACCGCAGCCACCACCGAGGCGCCCCGGGAGACCTCTCCCGCCCAGAAAAGCCCCATTACCACCATCCATATCCGGGCAGCCGGTGACCTGAACGTCACCGACGCGGTGGTGAACGCGGGCATTTCCGTGAATAACTATGATTTCAGTCCGGTATTCAAGGACGTGTCCGCCCTACTCAGCGACGCTGACCTGACGGTGATGAACTTCGAGGGCAACATCTGCGGCGAGCCCTACGGCACCGCTACCACCTCCGCTCCGGCGGAGCTATTGACGGCACTGCGGGGCTGCGGCGTGGATTTGCTTCAGATGGCCAATTCCTGCGCCATCAACAACGGCCTGAACGGCCTGACGGCCACCCTGAACGCCATCCGTCAGGCGGGCATTGAGCCGGTGGGTGCCTTCGGTTCCTCCAGCGAGTTCAAGGAGTCCAAGGGCTACACCATGACGGAAATCCAGGGCATCAAGGTGGGCTTCGTGGCCTTCACCAAGGGTCTGGGCGGCCGGGGCATGCCCGCGGGCAACGAAGACCTGGTGAACCTTCTCTATGAGGACTACGCCACGGAATACAAAACCATTGCCAAGGAGAAAATCACCTCCATTCTCAAGAGCATGGAGGCGGAGAAGCCCGATCTGGTCGTTGCCCTGCTTCACTGGGGCAGTGAGTACAACGACGACATCAGCAAAACCCAGACCCAGATTGTGAACCTCCTGCAGAAAAACGGAGTGGATGTCATCATCGGCACCCATCCCCACACCCTTCAGACCATTGATTACAACAAAAGCGCGGGCACATTGGTTGCCTATTCTCTGGGCGATTTCTTCGGCGATGCCTCCCGGGGTGCCACCAACTATTCCGTGATCCTGGATCTGGAGATTACCAAGGACGCCAACGCCGGAACCACCAAGGTGACGGATTACACCCTCTATCCCATCTACACCGTCCGGGAGACGGAATGCGTGGGAAACTCCGACCGCCGGGTGGTGCGCATTGAGAAGGCCATCCAGGCCTACAACGGCAATTTCCTGGATAAGGTGACGGACAGCTGCAAGAGCAGCATGGAGTATGCGCTCCAGCGTGTGGACGAGCGGACGGCGGTGGCCAGCGACGATGACAGCAAGTAGGGCGGATTTTCCGGAATCTGAACAGAATTTTGCGGGGCGGCCATCGGCCGCCCGCTTTTTTACCGCTTCCGGGGACTATCGAATAACGCAATGACACCGTATCTTTCGGCCTTTTCTTTCTGATAAACCGACCGTAGCAAGCCGAAAGATTCTGACGCAGTTCGTTGGGGCGGCCGGGGGATTCTGGAGGAAACACTGGATAAATAGACAAGAGCCGTGAGCGAGAGATTTTTCGGCCAATCAAGGCAGAAAAAGTGGTGGAATACTGGATGTATTTCCCACTTTTTCTGACGAAGAGTGGGCGGAAAAGATCCGCTCACAGCCGCAGACAATTTATTCAGTGTTTCCTAACGGGGCGGCTTTTCGGCAGCACCCCTTGCGTCGGCTTCTTCTCAAGGTTCTTGCCGAGACAAGAACCTTGCCCCCGGAGGGATCGGCACTGAAATATTTATGGAGAGTAGAAATACACACATAGGTTTTCGTTTCGGGACGATGAGGGCATCGCCCCCTACAAGAACGATTGGACGGAAGAATTCCTTGGATTTTTCTTGCTATTTTCCCTCCTTTCGGCTATAATACAAAGATAAACAAGGAAGGAGCCGGTCTATGGACGCCAAGAAGAAAATTCTGCTGCTGACCACCGGCGGCACCATCGCCTCCCTGCCCGGCGGGGATGGCCTGGAGCCTCAGCGCTCGGATGTGATGGAGCGGGAGCTGAACCAGCTGCGCACCTACTATGACATTACCGTCCGGGACGTGATCTGCCTGGATTCCTCCAACATCCGGCCGGAGGAATGGCAGCTGCTGGCCAGGCATATTTTCCAGGATCGGGACGGTTTCGACGGCATTGTGGTCTCCCACGGTACGGATACCATGGCCTACACCGCCTCCGCCGTGACCTTCATGCTGCCGGGCATCGACCTGCCCGTGGTGTTCACCGGCTCCCAGCTGCCCCTGGCGGACATGCTCTCCGACGGGCCGGACAATCTGCGCACCGCCTTTGCCATGGCGGCCTCCGGCCACCCGGGGGTGTTCCTGGCCTTCGACCGGAAGGTGATGCTGGGCTGCCGGGCGGTGAAGGTACGGGCTTCCGGCTTTTCCGCCTTTGAAAGCGTCAACGCCCGCTATGCCGCTCAGGTCAGCAATCTGGGTCTGGTGGTGGATCCTCAGGTGCTTCCGCGGGAGTCCGGCCAGCCCCGGCTTTGCCCCCAGATCAGCAAGAGCGTGTTTCTTCTGAAGCTGACCCCCGGCCTGAACCCCTCCATTTTTGAGATGCTGGCGGCCATGGGCTACCGGGGCATTGTCATCGAGGCCTTCGGCCTGGGGGGCGTGAACGTGCTCCACAAGGGTCTGCGGGGCATCCGCCGGGCGGTGGAGGACGGCATCAGCGTGGTGGTCACCACCCAGTGCCTGTACGACAGCGCGAACCTGGAGGTTTACCAGGTGGGCAATAAGCTGCTGGAGCTGGGGGTCATCCAGGGTCGGGATATGACCACCGAGGCCGCCATGACCAAGCTCATGTGGGCCATCGGCCAGGGCATGAGCCAGACGGAAATCGGAGAACTGTTCCAAAAGAACCTGGCAGGTGAAGTGACTGCCTGATACCGAACAGATACGGAGGTGCTTATATGGATCCCATCTATGTAACCGGACACCGGAACCCGGACACTGACTCCATTGTGGCGGCCATTGCCTATGCCGCCCTGCGCAACGCCTGCGGCGACCGGGAATACGAGGCCGCCTGCCTGGGGCCGGTTTCCGAGGAAACCCAGAACGTGCTGAACTGCTTCGGCTTCCAGGCTCCCAACCGGATCACAAATCTGTACAACCAGGTTCGTGACCTGGACTTCGACACCCCGCCCATCTTAAGCACCGGGGTGTCCGTGGGTCTGGCCTGGGACGAGTTCGCGGCCTACCCGGCCATTGCCGCGGTACCCGTGGCCAACGAAGACGGCACCCTGTATGGCATCCTCTCCCGGACGGACATCGCCGGCTACAACATGTCCGGCATTACCTCCGGTATGCTGGAGCAGGTGCCGCTGTTTAACCTTCTGTCCGTGCTGGAGGGAAAGATTCTCAACGAGGCCGGAGAAAACACGGACACCATCACCGGCGAGGTGGTCATCGCCCTGCCCCAGAGCCAGGAGAATCTGCTGTTCCAGAAGAAGGAGTCCATTGTGCTCTGCGGCCATCAGCCGGACATGATGCGAAGGGCTTTGGAAATGAACGTCAGCTGCCTGGTGCTGTGTCAAAGCTCCCTGCCTGTGGAATTGCGGGATTTCCCCACGGAAACGGTGATTATTTCCACGCCCTTTGACGCCTACCGGGCCAGCCGCCTGCTGTTCCAGTCCACCCCGGTCGGGCGCATCTGCAAGACCCGGGAGCTCATCGGCTTTCACCTGAACGACCGGGTGGACGATGTGCGGGAGGTGGTGCTCAAGTACCGTCATCCCAGCTACCCCATCCTGGACGGCAAGGAAAAAGTCGTGGGTATTCTGACCCGGTATCATCTGCTGCGCCCCCGGCGCAAGCGGGTGGTGCTGGTGGATCACAACGAGGCCTCCCAGTCCGTTCTGGGTCTTGACCAGGCGGAGATCCTGGAGATCATCGACCACCACCGGCTGGCGGACGTCCAGACCAACAACCCCATTTATGTGCGCAACGAGCCGGTAGGCTCCACCAATACCATCATTGCCAGCATGTTTCAGGATCGGGGCCTCATGCCCTCGGCGGGGCTGGCGGGGATGATGGCGGCGGCCATTCTGTCGGACACCCTGATGTTCAAGTCCCCCACCTGCACCCAGCGGGATATCCGCACGGCGGAGCGGATGGCTCGGATCGCCAACGTGTCCTTAGACGAGCTGGGAAAGATGCTTTTCTCCGGGGCGGTGGATCACAAGAGCGTGGAGGAAATGCTCTTTACCGACTACAAGGAATTCCATGTGGCGGGTCACTCCCTGGCGGTGGCTCAGCTGACCTGCGTGGATTCCGGCGGCGTGCTGGACAGAAAGGACGAGATCCTCCAGCGGATGCGCCGGCACAAGGAGGAAAAGGGCTTCGACCTGGTGCTGCTCATGGCTACCGATGTGCTCAAGGAAGGCACCCAGATTCTGTATGCAGGCGACGACGAGTCCATCCGTCAGGCCTTCAACGTGACGCCAAAGGAGAATACCGCCTTCCTGCCTCGGATCATGAGCCGGAAAAAGCAGGTCATTCCTATGCTTTCTGATCTGTGGACATAACTGGAATAGAATATGTAGGGGCGGCCATTGGCCGCCCGGTGCTCCCCTTGCGTAAAGGGGGGTGGCACGGCGTAGCCGTGACGGACGAGGGTAAAACTAATTTTTGCAATCTCTCGAACAATACATGTCATTGCGAACCAGTGGTGCTCCGCGCAGCGAATCAAAATAACAATGACTGCCAGTGGCAGTCATACCTTAGTGTAACGCAGACTGGTGTGGCCCCTTCCAGGGATTCCCTCCGGTCACAATCCCCCGGTCATTCCGGAAGCTCTCAAGAGAATCCGTAGGGGTCGATGCCCTCATCGACCCGTAACATACCGTTTAGACAGCGCACGGACGGGACGATGAGGGCATCGTCCCCTACAGACTTCATGGATTTGCGCTCACAAAATCAAAGGAAATCAGAATTCTCTATTTCATTTTCCGGAAATGTATGATAAAATGATAAATCGGAAAGGGAGGGAAGGCCATGGGCTTTGAGACGCTTCTGGGAAACCGGCAGCTGAAGGAAAACTTAAAAGAAAGCCTGCACAAAGGCCACATCTCCCACTGCTATCTCATCACCGGCCCGGAAGGGTCCGGCAAGCGTACCCTGGCCAGGCTCCTGGCGCAGGCAATTCTGTGCCAGGGCGCGGACAAGCCCTGCGGGGTCTGCACCCCCTGCCGGAAAATCCTGGACGGCAATCACCCGGACTACATCCTGGTGGACGATCCGGAGAAGAAGACCGTTCCCGTGGAGCTGATCCGGCAGGCCAGAGCCGATATGTTCGTCCAGCCCAACGAATCCGACCACAAAATTTACCAGTTTCCTCGTGCCCAGGATATGGGCATTCCCGGCCAGAACGCTCTGCTGAAGGTTCTGGAGGAGCCGCCCAGCTACGGGGTTTTCCTCCTGATCGCGGACAATCCGGATAAGCTGCTTCCCACTGTCCGCTCCCGGTGTACGGAGCTGAAATTGCAGGCTCTTCCGGCGGACATTCTGGAGTCTCAGCTGGAAAGGGACTTTCCCAAGGCATCCCGGGAGGACATCGCCGCGGCAATCTCCCGCAGCGGCGGCTTTCTGGGTCAGGCGAAGAGTTTGCTCGAAAGCGGCGAGGGGGTCAGCCCCCAGACCCAGGCCTTTGCCCAGGCCTACGGGGAGGGGGATGCTCTGGGTCTGACATTGCTGCTGACCCCCATGGAAAAGGGAAAGCGGGACGCCCTGTCGGAAATTCTGAACCAGTGGCTGACTTTGCTGGAAAACGCGCTGATGAGCCGCTGCGGCGCGGACACCGTGTCCCCCCTTGCCCGGGCACTTGCCCGGAAAAGGACGGCGGCGGAGCTTCACAGCGGCATTCTGGCTTTGAAAAAGGCTCTGGACTACACCATGAGCAATGTTTCCCCGGCGGCGGTCTGCGGCTGGCTGACCTGGGAACTTCGGAAACGCTGAGGGAATGGACGGCGTTTCCTTACGATAAAAGGAGACAATATGGAACAGGAAATGAAGGTTTCGCCGGAGCAGAACGTGGAGGTCGTGGACATCCAGTTCCGCCCCGGGCAGAAAGTTTACTATTTTGACCCCAACGGTCTGGCTTTCCAGACCGGGGATCACGTCATCATCGACACCGCCCGGGGGGCGGAGTACGGCGTCTGCGCCGGAAGCAACCACAAAATCGCCCAGAAGGACGTGGTGGCTCCTCTGCGTAAGGTCTTGCGCAAGGCCACTGCCCAGGATGAAAGAATCGCCGCGGACAACCGGGTCAAGGAAAAGCGAGCCTACGACGTGTGCCTGGACAGGATTTCCGCCCATGGGCTGGACATGCAGCTGGTGTCGGCGGAGGTGGCCTTCGACGGCAGCAAAATTCTCTTCTATTTCACCGCCGACGAGCGGGTGGACTTCCGGGAGCTGGTGAAGAATCTGGCCTCGGTTTTCCACACCCGCATTGAGCTCCGGCAGATCGGTGTCCGGGACAAGGCCAAGATGGTGGGAGGCCTGGGTATCTGCGGCAGACCCTTCTGCTGCGCCAGCTTTCTGGACGATTTCCAGCCGGTTTCCATCAAAATGGCCAAAACCCAGAACCTTTCTCTCAATCCCACCAAAATTTCCGGCACCTGCGGACGGCTCATGTGCTGCCTGAAATACGAGCAGGACGCCTATGAGGATCTGATCCGCACCAGCCCCAAGCTGGAGTCCTTCGTGGACACCCCGGAGGGTCGGGGTACGGTGGTGGAGCTGGATCTGCTGCGCCAGCGGGTGAAGGTGCGCATGGAGGAAAATCCGGAGACGGTCAGCGTCTTCCCCAATGCCGACATCGCGGTGCTGCGAAACGGCAAGGCCAGAAAGAACGACCCGCCCATTCCGGCGGATCTGGCACCCATTTCCGGCAACGGCAAGCGGGCACCCCGACCCAAGGAGCCTGAGCAGCCCATGATGCTGGAGCCCATCCGCTTCCGCTACCGCACGGAGTCGGTGGTTTCCGAGGAGCCTGCCGGGCAGCCGGAGATGAGGTTCCCGGAGGAGACTCCCAGATCCAATAGCCGCCGCCGCAGACAGGACGGCTCCCGTCCGGAGCGTCAGGAGCGGCAGCAGCCCAAGGGGGCGGCTCCGGCGGAGGAGCAGGAGACCGGCGAGCGAAAGCCCCGCCGCCGTCCCAATTATCGCCGCCGCCGTGGCGGCAGAGGAAACGGCCAGGGGTCGAAGGAGACGGAAGACAGATGAAAAAGTTCCTGGGAAAGCTTCCCGTTCCCGCCTGGCTCTTCGCGGTGGCGACGGTTTGTTATTGTGAGATACTGCTGCATCTGTGGACAATGGAATCCTTCCGCTTCGGAAGATTTGCCGCGGTGGTGCTCTTTGCCATTGGCTTCGGCGGCCTGATCGGCCAGGTGTTCACCTTCCTGGGGCAGAAGACCTGGGGCAAATGGGTATGCGTGGGCGTGATGGCTCTGATTACGCTCCTGTACATCGTGGAGTATTTCTGCAACGATGCCTACATGTCCTTCATGCAGCCGGGAATGCTCCTGGGGGGCGCGGGAGGCGTGGCCACGGATTTTGCCGGGGTGGTGGTGTCCCTGGTGCTCCGGGGTCTGTGGCGGATCGTGCTGTTTTTCCTGCCCGTTATTGGCTACGCCCTGTTCGCCGCCCCCCGGGAGACCGGCTGGCGGCTGCGGTGGTTCGCGTTGGTGGCGGCACTTGCTGCCTATTGCCTGGGCTTTGCGGTGGCCGGCGGCGGCACCGACGCGTCCCGGCTTTCCGATGCCTATAATTTTGACAGCGCGGTGCGGTGCTTCGGCCTGAATACGGGCATGGTCATGAGCGTCACCCACTCGGAGAATTCCCAGCAGACCCAGGGGGACTTCGTGGTGGAGGTGCCCGCCCCTACCCAGAGCGTTTCGGCTCAGGAGACCCAGCCCGGGGAAGACCCGCCGATTACTTACGAGCCGAATGTCATGGACTTTGACTTTGCCCAGCTTGCCCAGACCGAGAAGAACAGCCACATCGCCGCCATTGACCAATATGTGAGCACCGTTCAGCCCAGCCTGAAAAACGAGTACACCGGTATGTTCCAGGGCAAAAATCTGATCCTCATTACCGCCGAGGCCTTCGCCAAGCAGGTCATCGACCCGGAGCGAACCCCCACCCTCTACCGGATGGCCACCAAGGGCATCCAGTTTACGGATTACTATCAGCCCGCCTGGGGCGGCAGCACCACCACCGGCGAATTTTCCAACCTCATCGGCCTGGTGCCGGGAAACGTGGGCATGTGCATGAAGCAGGCGGTCTACCAGGATTTGTTCCTGACCATGGGTCACCAGCTCCAGAAGCTGGGCTACTATTCCGCCGCCTATCACAACCACAACGCGGACTACTACGACCGGAACAAGACCCACACCAAGCTGGGCTATGACCGGTTCCTGGCCCGGTACGGCGGCCTGGAGGGCATTACCCCGGTCTGGCCGGAAAGCGACCTGGAGATGATCGACATTTCCGTGCCCCAGTACATTGACCAGCAGCCCTTCAGCATTTACTACATGACGGTTTCCGGCCACTGCGGCTACAGCCTGAAGGACAACGCCATGTCCCGGAAGAACTACGACCTTATCGACTATGACGGCTCCGAGGCGGTGAAGTGCTATCTGGCCTCCCAGCAGGAGCTGGAGAACGCCATGACCTCCCTGATCCGGCAGCTGGAGGAGGCGGGGATTGCCGACGACACGGTGATCGTCATCAGCCCGGATCACTACCCCTACGGTCTGGAGCGCAGCGCCACCTGGAAGAACGCTAAGAATTACCTGTGCGAGCTTTACGGAACCACGGAGATCGACCGGTTTGTCCGGGACAACAACGCCCTGATTATCTGGAGCGGCTGCCTGGAGGACAAGAATCTGAAGGTGCAGACCCCGGTTTACAGTCTGGACATTCTGCCGACTTTGTCGAATCTCTTCGGCGTGGACTATGATTCCCGTTTGCTCGTGGGGCGGGACGTGTTCTCCGACGCGGAGCCTCTGGTGCTCTGGCCGGAGTTCAGCTGGAAGACGGACAAGGGCACCTATGACGCTGCGTCCAAGACCTTCACCCCTGCCGAGGGGGTCACGGTGGAGGAAGGCTATGTGGAGCGGATCGAAAATACGGTTTCCAACAAGATCAATTTCAGCAAGAAAGTGCAGGATCAGCTCTATTTCAATACCCTGTCCAAGATCATGAATGGCGGATAACGCCGCGCCGCCCGGCCTGAACGTTCAGGCCGGGCGGCGGGTTTTGTTTAGTGAAAAGTGAATGGTGAAAAGGGAATAGAAGCGGTGTCCCTTCGGGACAGGTTGAATAGAAGAATGCCATTGCGAACCAGTGACCGATGTCACTGGTTCGCAATCCGTTCCCCTGCCTTCCCCTCCGGGGCAATGTCATCAACTTAAGGATTTCAGCGTAGGGGTCGATGCCCACATCGACCCATTCAAGTTTTAATGCGTTTTACCATTGGGCCGATGAGGGCATCGGCCCCTACTTGTTCTCAATCGGTTCTCGGAATGTTTCGGGGATTGCCACACCAGTGTGAGCACTGGCTCGCAATGACAACCTCTATCGGGGCGTACAATTTACTCAGCTTTGCGGTTTTCCACCTCTTCGGCCACGTTCAGAGAGCGCAGGACGCTGTACTTGTCATAGCGGGTATCGCCGGACTCGCACAGGAACACCACCCGAATCTCCGGATCGGAAACCGTGACCTTGGCGTAGGTGGCAGCCACGCTGCCCGCGTCCACATCGCTCAAGTACATCCGGCACCGGCCGTCCGGCAGGGCAAAGGTGGGGTCGCTGACGCCGAAGGAAACCACGAATTTGCTGGAGGAGCAGGCCTCCATGATCTTGGTGGCGGCGGTCTGCAGGGCGGCCGCTTTGTCTCCGGAGAAAATGTAGGCATCGGAGTTCGGGAACTGGAAGTCGTCCAGCAGCACCTCGTCAAAGCCCATTTCCTTCAATTCCAGCACCACCGAGGAGATCCAGGTGATGGTGGAGGCGTTGGTGGGATCCAGCCAGTACATGCCGCCGCTGTCCATCCACAGTCCCGCCCGGCTGAGCATGTAAAGACCGCTGGAGACGTTGGCCTCGCCGAAGGTACGATCCCGCAGGGAGCTGATCCGGGCGATTTTGTAGAAGCCCTTGGTGTTCATCCGCTCCACCAGCTTCTCCATGGCGGGAATGTCCGTGCTCTGGGAGATCACCGCCCCGCTGAGCTTGGAATTGTAGAAGAAGGAGCCGAAGGGACCCTTCATGTCCACCATGACGGGGGTCTTGCTGGGAAGACGCTCCACCTGGAGCATCACATTGTCCATGTCTTCCTTGCACATGTCGTTGGTGATGTAGTAGCCCGCCAGCTGGGTCATTTCCTTGGCGGTGTCGATGGCGTCGGCACCCTCGTTATAGAAAATGGAAATCTGCACATTGTCAGACGGGGCTTTCGCCTCCACGCCGGAAATGTCGTAGGAGGACTGGGAGAAATCCAGCTTCACGCCGTCGCTGGTGTAGACCACATACCGCTGGAGCCAGACTACCCAGCATATCCAGGCAATGAGGAAAAGCAGCAGAAAAATCAGACCGATAATGCCCAGGTGGCGCAAAAACCGCTGATATCGGTAGGGAATGTTCATGAAATGCCTCCTTCCCGCTTCGCCAGCACGCACCGCCATTCCTCTTTGCCCCGGACATCACCTACGGTAAGCCCGGCCTTTTCCAGGGCAGCGGTCACGTCGCCCAGACGGCTGTCCAGAATGCCGGAGCAGATGAGAAGGGTGTGTTCACCCATGAAATCCGGAAGTACCGGGGAAAGACCGATGATCACGTCGGCCACGATGTTCACAAGCAGCAGGTCATATTTGCTTTCGGACAGCCGACCCATCAGAGCCTTGTCCTCGGTGACGTTGCCCGTCAGGGCGGTGAAGGCCGGGGAAGAAAAGCCATTGTAGCCGGCGTTCTCCCGGGCGATGTCCTCGGCCTTGGGGTCAATGTCCACCCCCACGGCGGTTTGCGCCCCCAGGCGCAGGGCGGTGATGGACAGAATGCCGCTGCCGCTGCCCAGGTCCAGGCAGTGCCAGCCGGGCTTCACCCGCTGCTCCATGGCCTCCATAACCATCTGGGTAGAGGGGTGGGCGCCGGTGCCGAAGGTCAGACCCGGGTCGAGAATAATCTTTTTCCGATCCGTTTCCTCATCGGCCAGCCAGTAGGGGAGCACCACCAGATTCTTCCCCACCTCCTGGGGCGGATAGCTGTCCTTCCAGCTTTCCGCCCAGTCGGTTTCCGGCAAGAGCCTGACCTCCGGAGTCAGCCTCAGCTCTGCGGCGGTCTCCCGAAGCCGGGCAAGGCCGGCTTCGTCCGTCTCCTCCAGGTACAGCCGGATCCGGCTTAGCCCCTCCAGCTTTTCCTGAAATTCCTCATCAATATAGTCCCAATAGGCTCGATTTTCCTCCAGAAAGGATTCAAATTCTGCCTGATCCTCAATGACCAGATCGGAGTAGCCCCGGGCGGTGAGCCGGGCGGCCACGTCCTCCACGTCCCGGGACGCGGTGTTCACGGTGATTTCCAGCCATGCCATAGGAAATCCTCCTTGCGTTTTCTCTGCATAGTTTCTCTATTCTATCGCAGAAGGGAAAAAAACACAACCAGAAAAGTCTTAAATTTTTGTGTCCTACTTCCTATTTTGAAAAAAATGGTATATAATACCATGTAACGTTCGGAAAGTGGCCGCAAACAACCCTGTCATTGCGAACCAGTGGTGCTCCGCACAGCGAATCTAAAATAGCAATGACTGCCGGTGGCAGTCATACCTTAATGTAGCGCACACTGGTGTGGCAATCCCCCGGATATTCAGGCTTTTGCGTGATTCAGGCAGACTGCCGGGGAGGGAAACAGCGTTTTTGGCGGCTTGCTGATAGGAGTATTCTATGATTCAAACCACCATCGCTCCCGGCGTGACCCTGCGCTGCTGCCGGGATACCCGATTCAAGCAGGGCGGCTTCAGCTTCCAGCTGGCGCGGCCCATGCGCAGGGAGGAGGCGGCGAAAAACGCCCTGCTTCCCACAGTACTCCTGCGGGGTACCAATCGCTGTCCCGATCTGCGGGCAGTGACCCAGCGGCTGGACGAGCTTTACGGCGGGGCGGTCAGCCCCCTGGTGCGCCGGGTGGGGGACTACCAGACCACCGGCCTTTACTGCGGCTTCATGGACGACCGGTTCGCCCTGCCGGGAGATCAGGTCTTTGCTCCCATGCTGGAATTTCTGCGGGAGCTGCTGCTGGATTCCCCGAAGGAAAATGGAACCTTTTTGCCGGATTTCGTGGAAAGTGAGAAGAAAAACCTGATTTCTACCATTGAGTCCGACCGGAACGACAAGCGGGTGTATACCATCACCCGGCTGCTGCGGAACATGTGCGCCGGGGATTCCTTCGGCGTACCCCGGCTGGGGGACACCGAGGACGTGGCGGCCATCACTCCGGAGGATTTGACCCGGCATTATGAAGACATTCTTCGTACCAGCCCCATCGAGCTGTTCTATGTAGGCAGTGCCCCGGAGGAGGAAGTGGAAGCAGCGGCCAAGGCTCTGATTGCCGGCCTGCCCCGGAGGCCTGAGAAGCTGCCCGCCCAGACCGGCTTCACCCCCGGCTCCAGGGGGGATTACACGCAGACCATGGACGTGGCCCAGGGTAAGCTGTGCATGGGCTTCATTACCCCCATCACCAACCGGGACCCGGAAATGCCCGCCATGCAGGTGTGCAACGTGGTGCTGGGCGGCGGCATGACCAGCAAGCTGTTCCAGAACGTTCGGGAGAAGATGAGCCTTTGCTACTCCATCGATTCTACCTACTACGGAGCCAAGGGCATCCTCCTTGCCAACGCGGGCATTGACTTTGACAAGGAGACTGTCACCCGGCAGGAGATTCTCAATCAGCTGGCGGCCTGCCAGGCCGGGGACATTACGGAGGGCGAAATGACCGCCGCCAAGGAGGCCGTTGCCTCCAGCCTCCGGGCGGTGCTGGATTCTCCCGGCTCCATCGAAAGCTTCCACAGCACCGCCGCCTTAAGCGGCATGGGCCTGACCCGGGAGGAATATCTCCGGGCGGTGGAGCGGGTAGAGGCGGCGGACGTGGTGCGCTGCGCCAGAAGCCTGAAGCTTCACAGCACCTATTTCCTGAAAGGAGAGAGTCTATGACCCGCTTTGACTATCCGGAGCTGGACGAGACCCTGTACCGGCGAAAGCTTCCCAGCGGGCTGACGGTGTGCGTGGTGCCCCGGAAGGGCTTTACCAGGAGCCTAGCCTACTTCGTCACGGACTACGGCTCCGTCCATACCCGCTACCGCTTCGGCGGGAAGGACTACCGGTCTCCCGCGGGGGTGGCCCACTACCTGGAGCACAAGATGTTCGACCTGCCCGACCGGGACGTTTCCGCGGAATTTGCCCGGCTGGGTGCCAGCACCAACGCCTTCACCAGCTACGACATGACCGCCTATTACTTCTCCTGCACGCAGAATTTCGATGCCTGTCTGCGTCTGCTGCTGGAGTTCGTGTCCACCCCCTATTTCACCGCCGAAAGCGTGGAGAAGGAGCGGGGGATCATCGACCAGGAGATCGGCATGAACGAGGACGCGCCGGACAGCGTGATTTTTGAAAACTTAGTTCAGGCCATGTACCGGGAGCATCCCATCCGGGTGCCGATTTTGGGAACCAGCGAGACCATCCGGGAAATCACCCCGGAAATTCTCCACGACTGCCACCGGGCCTTCTACGCTCCGGGGAATATGCTTCTGTGCGTCATCGGCGACGTTGACCCAGAAGCGGTCGTCCGGGCGGCGGAGGAAATCATCGGCACCGAGCCTGCCCCGGTAGGACAGAAGCAGCCCCTGCCCCGTGAGGACATGACCTGCCCCCAGAAGGAGGTCACAGGCCGGATGGAGGTGGCTATGCCCATGTTCAACCTGGCCTTCAAGTGCGAGCCGCTGGGTCGGGGAGATGATGCCATCCGGGAGGAAATGGTTGCCGACCTGGCGGCGGAGGCTCTGTTTGGCGAATCCTCGGAGCTGTATCTGCGGCTGTACGAGGAGGGGATCATCGATTCCTCCTTCGGCGGCGGCTTCGAGACCATCGACGGCTGCGCTATGCTCCTGTGCGCCGGGGACAGCTACGAGCCGGAAAAAGTCCGCCAGGCCATTCTGACCCAGGCGGAGAAAATTGCCCGGGAGGGCGTGCCGGAGAGAGACTTCCTGCGGATGAAGCGCAGTGCCCTGGGGCGGCGCATCCGGAGCCTGGACAGCTTCGACGCCACCTGCTTCCGGCTCTGCGCCTACCATTTTTCCGGCTTTGATTACTTCCGCTTCCCGGAAATTTACCGGCAGATCGAGGCGCGGGAAATCCGGGATTTCCTGAAACGGGTAGTGACCGAGGAGCGTTGCTGCCTGTCCGTCATGGAACCGATTGCGAAAGGAGAGAAAACCTATGAATCCTGCTGATTATTCTTCCATTTCCTTCCCCTTCCTGGGGCTGGAAATGAACCCGCCCAGATATTTTCAGCTGGGGCCTCTGACCATCCATCTGTACGGCATCTGCATCGGCCTGGGGCTGATCCTCGCCGTGCTGTACGCCTGCCGCAGAAGCAGGGCGTTCGGCCTGAAGGAGGACGACATCCTGGACGGGGTGCTGTGGATCACCCCCTTCGCCATCATCTGCGCGCGAATTTACTATGTGATTTTCTCCTGGAAGGACTATGCGGATAATCCCCTGTCCGTCTTTGCCATCTGGGAGGGGGGCATCGCCATCTATGGCAGCGTCATTGGCGCAATCATCGGCGTGGCGGTGCTGTGCAAGGTGAAAAAGCTCCGGGTCACTACGGTGCTGGACATTACATTGCTGGGCTTCCTCATCGGCCAGATTCTGGGTCGCTGGGGGAACTTCTTCAACCGGGAGGCCTTCGGCGCGGCGACAGACAGCTTCTTCCGGATGGGTCTGTACAACACGGTGACGAACCAGTGGGAGTACTATCACCCGACCTTCCTGTATGAATCCGTGTGGAACCTCATCGGCTTCGTGCTGCTGCACTTCCTGTCCAAGCACCGCAAATACGACGGCCAGATCGCCCTGGGCTACAGTGCCTGGTACGGCCTGGGTCGGTGCTTCATTGAGGGTCTGCGGGTGGATAGCCTGTACTGGGGTCCCTTCCGGGTGAGCCAGGTGCTGGCGGGGCTGACCTGTGTCATTGCCGTGGGCGCGCTGCTGTGGCAGCACTTCCTGCCCCACGACCCGGCGGATCTGTTCGTCAACCGGGTGGCGGCGGAGGCAGCGGTGAAGGCCGCCGCTGAAGAAACCCCGGAGGAAGCCACCGAGGAGAAGCCGAAAGAATAAGAAATTTGAAAATGTTTAATAGGGGCACTGCGAACGCAGTGCCCCACAGTGTGTCAAAAAAGCTTGAAAAATACGGTGTCATTCCGAACCAGTCCGCAGACTGGTGTGGGAATCCGTTTCCCCTAAAATGTCTATTACTTCAAAGGGTTTCAGGGGTTACGGATTGCCACACCAGTGACATCGGTCACTGGTTCGCAATGACACGGTTTTTGCAGTCTGGTGGGGATCATTGACCATCCGCGGTTTTCAGAGCTTTTTCAAAGAAAACGGGCGGCCAATGGCCGATAAATTGCGGTGTCATTGCCACTGGCAATGATTCGATTTGAATCCGCTGCGCGGAGCACCACCCCTACAAGGCTTTTCAAAACTTCTACTAGAATTTAGAGTTATCATTATGGGCGTTGAAGCTGCCCTCGAAGCCTACGATATATCCGCCGTACTCCACATAGTAGCTGCAAAGGGCGGTGGTAGGCTCCACGAGGAATCGGGCGCGGGGGAAATCCTCCCGAATTTTCGCCATGAACGCCTGCACCTTGTCGTCGGCAAAGCAGTGGGCAATGCGAATCAGCCCGCCGTCCCGGAAGCCCCGCTCCTTCACCACCTGCACCATGGTAAGCAGTGCCTTTTTCTCCCCTCTGGGCTTGTGGATGGCCACGATCTGACCGCCCTGAGCCTCGCCGATGATGCGGATGCCCAGAATGCCGGCAAGCTTCGCCACCGCCAGGGAAACCCGGCCGTTCCGTGCCAGATTGTTGATGGACTCGGCGCAGAAAACGGTGTGGGTGTGATTGTGATAGTCCAGCACCTTGGCGATGGTGGTGTCGAAATCATCCCCCGCCGCCTCGCACTGACGGATCTTGTCCGCGATCATCATGGACTCTGGGCCGGCGGACAGGGAGTCGAACAGATACACTCGCCGGTCAGGATGCTCCTCCATGTAGGTCTGCGCCGCCTGTCTGGCGGCGTTGTAGCTGCCGGACAGGTGCTTGGTAATGGTAATGCCGAAGACATACTTGGCATCGCCGAAAGCTTCCAGCCACTCGCCTACGTTGGGGCAGGAGGAGCCGGTCTTTCCCTTATATCCTTTCAGATCCTCCACCATCTGGGCGATGTTCAGCCCCGGTGCGTCCACATATTCCCGCCCGGCTACGATCTTCATGGGTACGCAGCCGTAGTCCTCATGGGGAAGACTCAGCACATTGGAGGAAGAGTCCGTTACAATTCTAAATTTCATGGTCATGCCTCGCCATCTCTATTCATCGGTTTTTCAATAACCGATTATCATTGTAGCAACAACCGATGTCAATGTCAAGAGAATCTTAAAATAAGTTTTCGGATATTGACAATCGACGCTTTCCCGGGTATAATGACCCGGGGTGATGGAAATGAATCAGCGAATTAACGAAAAAATCGCGGAAGACTACCGCAATTTTCACCTGCCCCGGTATCAGGAGATTCCCGACGTGGGGCTTTACCTGGTGCAGGCGGCAAAATACATCAATAACAGCCTGATGCCCCTGGGGGACGGGGTGCTCACCGGCTCCATGATCAGCAACTATGTGAAAAAGGGTCTCATCGGCAGTCCGGTGAAGAAGCAGTACAGCCGGGATCAGATTGCCTACCTGATTTTCATTGCCATCTGCAAAAGCGTGCTGAGCCTGGACGCGCTGGCAAGCTTCCTGAAAATTCAGCAGGATACCTACACCGTCCAGCGAGCCTACGACTATTTTGTCCGGGAATTTGAGTCTTTGCTGCTCTTTACCTTCGATCTGACGGACACGGCGGAGGTGTTCCCGGATACCAATTCCGATGAAAAGCGGCTGATCTCCACCTGCATCATTGCCGCCGTCCAGAAGGTGTACTTAGAAAAGTACCTGGAGGCACTGTCGGAGGAAAAATCATGATATGCCTGTCGTGGCAGGCCGTATTATCGGCCTGCCGTGACTTTTTTGCCTGAGAAGCCCGGTTTTTGTTGACAAGCCACCAAGATTGTGGGATAATATACGGGCTAAATTCAGAAGAGAGAGGATCCTTTCTATGATGCAATCCAGAACACATAACTGCGGCCAGCTCCGGCTTTCCGATGCCGGCAAGACCGTGACCATTGTCGGCTGGCTGGAAAACGTCCGGGAGGTGGGCGCGAACTTTGCCTTCTGTGTGCTCCGGGACTACTACGGTACTACCCAGGTGGTTATCGAGACCGAGGACATGATGAAGCGGATCAAGCCCATCAACAAGGAGTCCACCCTGTCCGTCACCGGTGTCGTCCGGGAGCGGGAGAGCAAGAACCCCAAGCTTCCCACCGGTGAAATTGAGGTGGTTCCGGAGAAGATCGAGGTGCTTGGCAAGTGTATTCACAACCAACTGCCCTTTGAGATCAACAAGTCCAAGGAGGCGGACGAAAATACCCGCCTCAAGTACCGGTTCCTGGATCTGCGCAACCCTGCCGTCAAGAGCAATATCGTTCTGCGCTGCCAGGTGGTGGCGGAGCTGCGCCGGCTCATGACCGAGAAGGGCTTCCTGGAGATCACCACCCCCATTCTGACCGCTTCTTCGCCTGAGGGCGCGAGAGACTACCTGGTGCCTGCCCGGAACCATCCCGGCAAGTTCTACGCCCTGCCCCAGGCTCCCCAGCAGTTCAAGCAGCTGCTGATGACCTCCGGCTTTGACCGGTACTTCCAGATCGCCCCCTGCTTCCGGGACGAGGACGCCCGTGCCGACCGTACCCCCGGCGAGTTCTACCAGCTGGACATGGAGATGGCCTTCGCCTCCCAGGAGGACGTGCTGGCCACCCTGGAGGACGTGCTGGTGCCGGTGTTTGAGAAGTTCGGTAAGTACAAGCGGGTGTCCCAGGCACCCTTCCGGCACATCCCCTACAACGAGGCCATGGAGCGTTACGGCTCCGACAAGCCCGACCTGCGGATCGACCTGGAGATTCAGGACATTTCCGAAATCGTCCAGGGCTGCGGCTTCGGCCCCTTCGAGGGCGCGACGGTCAAGGCCGTGGCGGTGGACGGCTTTACCCAGGGCAGAAAGTGGATCGACAAGCTCCTGGCGGACGTGGAGGTTCAGACCGGCAACAAGGCCTGCTGGTTCAAGGTAGACGAAAGCGGCACTCTCACCGGCGGTATTTCCAAGTTCCTGGCCGACCGCGCCCCGGCTCTGACCGAGAAGCTGAGCCTGAAGCCCGGTTCCTTCGTGTGCATGGCCGCGGGCAAAAAGTCCGCCGCCCAGAAAACCGCCGGCGTGATCCGCACCATGCTGGGTCGCCGGATCCCCGGCCACTTTGACGAGGAGCAGTACGCCATCTGCTGGATCGTGGACTTCCCCATGTATGAGATCGGCGAGGAATCCGGCGCGCTGGAATTCTGCCACAACCCCTTCTCCATGCCCCAGGGCGGCCTGAAGGCTCTGGAGGAGGCCGAGGGGGATATGGACAAGCTTCTGGCCATCAAGGCCGACCAGTACGACCTGGTGGTCAACGGCTATGAGTCCGCCTCCGGTGCCGTCCGGAACCACGACCCGGAGATCATGGTCAAGGCCTTCGAGCTGGTGGGTCTGGGCGAGGCCGATGTGAAGGCCAAGTTCCCCGCCATGTACAATGCCTTCACCTACGGCGCGCCCCCCCACGCCGGTGCCGCCCCTGGTATTGACCGGCTGATTATGCTGCTCACCGGCGAGGAGTCCATCCGGGAGGTCATCACCTTCCCCATGAACAAGAATGCCCAGGATCTGATGATGGGCGCCCCCACCACCGTGGACAAGGCGCAGCTGGATACGGTGCATATCGCCGTGCTGGAAGAGTAATATTGAAACCGAAGCGCCCCGGGTTTCCCGGGGTGCTTTTTGCCCCTGGAAAAAGCGCTTTCGATATGCTATAATAACCAAAATATACGCCCTTGGAGGATCGCCATGCTGCCGGAAGCCTTTTTGCGAAGAATGAAAATCCAGCTGGGGTCGGAATATCCGGCCTTTCTGGAGAGCCTGGAACGACCCCGGGCGGTGGCTCTTCGGTTCAACCCCCTGAAAGGAGAGCGGCCGACCCTGCCCTTTGTCCGGGAGCCGGTGCCCTGGGAGCCGGAGGGCTTCTATTACGACCCGGAGGCCCGGCCGGGGCTGCACGTTTACCACGAGGCGGGCGTATACTACCTACAGGAGGCCAGTGCCATGGCACCGGTGGCTCTGCTGGAGCCGAAACCCGGGGAGCGGGTCTGCGACCTGTGCGCCGCCCCCGGCGGCAAGACCACCCAGATCGCCGGACGGATGCTGGGGCGGGGCTTCCTGCTGTGCAACGAAATCAACCCGAAGCGGGCGAAAATTCTCTCCCGGAACATCGAGCGGATGGGAGTGGCCAACGCCCTGGTGACGAATGAGCATCCGGAAGTCCTGGCCAGCCACTTCCCCGGCTTTTTCGACCGGGTGCTGGTGGACGCGCCCTGCTCCGGGGAGGGCATGTTCCGCAAGGAGGAGGCCGCCGTCACCGACTGGAGCGAGGAGACGGTTCGGATGTGCGCCCGCCGCCAGCGAGAAATCTTAGAAAGTGCCGCCCGGCTGGTACGACCCGGAGGAAGGCTGGTGTATTCCACCTGCACCTTCGCCCCGGAGGAGGACGAGGAAACGGTAGCGGCCTTCCTGGAAGCGCACCCGGAATTTTCCCCGGAGCCGGTGGCGGCACCCTGGTTTGCCGCCGGGGAGAACGCCAGCTACCGGATGTGGCCCCACAGGCTGCTGGGGGAGGGACATTTCGCCGCGGTTCTCCGGAAAACCCGGGGAGAATCGGGAGAAATTCCAGTTTCCACCGGGGAAAAACTGCCAAAAACCTGGGAGAGCTTTGCCAAAGAGCTGGACATTGCCCTGCCGGAGGGCAAGGCGACTGCCTTCGGCCAGAGCCTGTACTGGGCACCAAAGGAGCTGCCGGAGCTGAACCGGCTGAAGGTTCTGCGTCCCGGTCTGGAGCTGGGCATGGTGAAAAAGGATCGGTTTGAGCCGGCTCACGCCCTGGCTTTGTGGCTGAAAACCTGCGCCGTCACGGAAAGCCTTCCCCCGGACAGCCCGGAGATGAAGGCCTACCTGCATGGCGACGTAGTACCCTCCCGCAAGAAGGGCTGGTGCCTGGTTCAGGCCGGGGACGATTCCATCGGCTGGGGCAAGGGAGACGGCACGGTTCTGAAAAACCACTATCCCAAGGGTCTGCGCCGGTAAAAGCACCTGCGCAATTCGCTCTTTACAGAAATTGTATGGTGTGATATACTATATTATAGCCCGTATGGGCGTTTTTTGAAACTATCACAAGGAGAGGGTATCCTTGGCAAGATATGAAATCCATGGCGGAAAGCCGCTGAACGGAAGCGTTCTCATCAGCGGCGCGAAAAATGCCGCGGTTGCGATTTTACCGGCCGCGCTGCTGGTCAGCGGGAAATGCCGAATTGAAAACGTGCCGGATATCTCGGATGTCAGGATTCTGCTTGACATCCTGGAGGGCATGGGCGCGAAAATCGATCATCCGGTGGCCGGTGTGGTGGAAATTGACTGCTCCGGGGTCACCTGCTCCGAGCCGGACGTGGAGCTTGTCCGGCGGATGCGGGCCAGCTACTACCTGATGGGCGCGCTCTTGGGTCGGTTCGGCAAGGCCAGAGTGGCTCTGCCCGGCGGCTGCAATTTTGCCTCCCGTCCCATTGACCAGCATATCAAGGGCTTTGAGGCTCTGGGGGCTGTGGTGGATGAAACCGAGGAATATGTGAGCCTGGAGCCCGGCGAGGAGGGTCTGCGGGGCGGGCGCATCAGTCTGGACATGGCAAGCGTGGGCGCTACCGTGAATATCATGCTGGCCGCCTCCCTGATTCCCGGACAGACCATCATCGAGACCGCCGCGAAGGAGCCGCACATCGTTGACCTGGCCAATTTCCTCAATACCATGGGTGCCCGGATCACCGGCGCGGGCACCGATACCATCAAAATCCGGGGTGTCAATTCCCTTCGGGGGGGCACCTACGCCATTATCCCCGACCAGATCGAGGCGGGCACCTACATGGCGGCGGTTACCGCCGTCGGGGGCAACATTCTGGTGCAGAACGTGATCCCCAAGCATATGGAGTGCATCACCACCAAGCTTCAGGAGATGGGTGCCCGGATCATCAACTATGACGATGCCATCCGGGTGATCCGCACCGCCCCTCTGCGCAAGACCACGGTGAAAACCCGACCCTATCCCGGCTTTCCCACGGATATGCAGGCGCAGGCCTGCGTGTGCATGGCTCTGGCGAACGGGGTCAGCCGCCTGACGGAAAGCGTCTACGAGACCCGATTCTTCGGCTACTGCACGGAGCTGGAAACCATGGGAGCCAGCATCCGCATCAGCGGCAAGACGGCCACGGTCACCGGGGTGGAGAAGCTCCGGGGGGCGGAGGTTTACGCCCACGACCTGCGGGCGGGGGCTGCTCTGGTGATCGCGGGACTGGCCGCCGAGGGCACTACCTATGTGGAGCACATCCACTTTATCGAGCGGGGCTACGAGAACATCGTTGGCAAGCTCACCGCCCTGGGCGCGGACATCCGCCGGGTGGAGGATTGAACTGACAGAGCCGGGGCGCACGCCCCGGCTTTTTTCCTATGAACCCAAAAGCCGGAGAATACGCATGTCATTGCGAACCAGTGTCGCAACACTGGTGTGGCCCCTTCCAGGGATTCCCTCCGGTCACAATCCCCCGGTATTTCCGAGAACCTCAATAGAACTTGTAGGGGACGATGCCCTCATCGTCCCAAAATGGAAGCTTGTGCGTATGCTCCTACTCTCCATAAGTATTTCGGCTCTGGTCCCTCCGGGGGCAAGGTTCTTGTCTCGGCAAGAACCTTGAGAAGAAGCCGGCTTAAGGGGCGCTGCCGAACAGCCGCCCCCTTAAGAATCCCCCGGCCGCATCGCCGGGAGCGCGTTAAAATATTTCGGATTACTATAGGGCGGTTCTGTCGGAAGCACAGATAGAACGAGGGTTCTTCGGTGGTCGCTCCCGGATGTAGAAAATGAGCGGGCAATCGGCATGGGTTTTGTGCCAAATTGTCGGTTGACAATCTGGTATCGCCCATGCTATAATCCTCCGGATAGCTTGAGCGGCATTCTGCCACCAACGTCTTGCCGCTTCCGGCAAGGCATTTTTTTAGAATTTAAGGAGACGGTTATGACTGGGATCAACAAGGCAAAACAGTATGGCGCTTCCCTGGTACCCCAGTTTGCGGAATGTGTCGATGCTTCCATCGCCGATTCCGCGCTTTGCGCATTGAATGACTCCCGATATGTGATTTTTCCCGGCTTTTGTGACGTGCATGTGCATTTCAGAGAGCCGGGATTTTCTTATAAGGAGACCATCGCCACGGGAAGTCGAGCCGCCGCCCACGGGGGCTACACCGCCGTATGCACCATGCCCAACCTGAACCCGGTGCCGGACAGCCTGGAGCACCTGAATGTCCAGCGGCAGATCATCCGGGACACCGCCTGCGTCCACGTCTATCCCTACGGAGCCATTACGGTGGGCGAAAAAGGGGAGCATCTGGCAGACCTTGCGGGCATGGCTCCCTTCGTGCCGGGCTTTTCCGACGACGGCCACGGTGTCCAGTCCGCCGCGCAAATGCGCCGAGCCATGCTGGAGGCCAAGGCGCTGGGCAAGCCCATCGTTGCCCACTGCGAGGACAACGCTCTTCTTCACGGCGGCTATATCCACGACGGCGTGTATGCGAAGCGGCACGGCCATCGGGGTATCTGCTCGGAGAGCGAGTGGGGACAGATCGCAAGAGACCTGGAGCTGGTGCGGGAAACCGGGGCAAAATATCATGTGTGCCACATTTCCACCAAGGAAAGCGTGACCCTGATCCGCAAGGCCAAGGCCGAAGGCCTGGACGTGACCTGCGAGACAGGCCCCCACTACCTTACCATGGACGACAGTATGCTGCAAGAAGACGGCCGGTTCAAGATGAACCCGCCCCTGCGAAGCCCGGAAGACCGGCAGGCTCTCATCGAAGGCCTTCTGGACGGAACCATTGACATGATCGCCACCGACCACGCCCCTCACAGTGCCGAGGAAAAGGCCAGGGGACTGGAAAAAAGTGCCTTCGGCGTGGTGGGCATCGAGACCGCCTTCCCCATTCTGTATACCTATCTGGTAAAGCCGGGTATCCTGACCCTGGAAAAGCTCCTGGAGCTGCTGGTGGATAACCCCAGAAAGCGGTTCGGCTTACCCCTGGGCTGCGACTACTCCATCTGGGACTTGGAGGCGGAGGACACTGTGAACCCGGACGGCTTCCTGTCTCAGGGAAAGGCCACCCCCTTCGAGGGCTGGAAAGTATATGGCAAATGTCTTGCCACCGTCTGTGACGGAAAGGTGGTCTACCGGGCACGGTAGACCCAAAGGCTCCCTGTTCTGCTCAAGGGAAGCCGGATGAAATTTACAATCATTGAATGGAAGATACGGAGGAAACGGAAAATGGCAAAAAGAACGGATATCAAGAAAATTTTGATCATCGGCTCCGGCCCCATTGTCATCGGACAGGCGGCGGAGTTTGACTACGCGGGCACCCAGGCCTGCCTGGCGCTGAAGGAAGAGGGCTATGAGGTGGTGCTGTGCAACTCCAACCCGGCTACCATCATGACCGACACCATCATCGCCGACAAGGTGTACATGGAACCCCTGACCCTGGAATATGTGGCCAAAATTATCCGCTATGAGCGTCCCGACGCCATTATTCCCGGCATCGGCGGCCAGACCGGCCTGAACCTGGCCATGCAGCTGGAGAAGAAGGGCATTCTGAAGGAGTGCCGGGTGAAGCTGCTGGGAACCTCCAGCGCCTCCATCGAGCAGGCCGAGGACAGAGAGCTGTTCAAGGAGCTGTGCCAGTCCATCGGCGAGCCGGTCATTCCCTCCGAAATCACCTACTCCATGGAGGAGGCCAAGGCGGCGGCCTCCCGGATCGGCTACCCGGTGGTGCTCCGGCCTGCCTTCACCCTGGGCGGCACCGGCGGCGGCTTTGCCTACGACGAGGCGGAGTTGGAGGAGATCGCCCTGAACGCCTTCGCTCTGTCGCCTGTCCACCAGGTGCTGGTGGAAAAGTCCGTGAAGGGCTACAAGGAAATCGAGTTTGAGGTCATGCGGGATTCCAATGACCATGCCATCACCATCTGCGGCATGGAAAACATCGACCCGGTGGGCGTACACACCGGCGATTCCATGGTGGTGGCTCCCATTATGACGTTGAGCCGGGAAGACGAAAAAATGCTCAACGACTCCGCCATCAAGCTCATCAAGGAGCTGAAAATCGAGGGCGGCTGCAACGTCCAGTTCGCCCTGAATCCCAATTCCTCCGAGTATTACCTCATCGAGGTCAACCCCAGAGTGTCCCGTTCCTCTGCCCTGGCCTCCAAGGCCTCCGGCTACCCAATCGCCCGTGTCACCGCCAAGATCGCCGTGGGCATGGCTCTGGAGGACATCAGGATCGCCAATACCAACGCCGCCTTTGAGCCAAGCCTGGACTACGTCATTGCCAAGCTGCCCCGGTTCCCCTTCGACAAGTTCGCCACCGCCTCCAACGAGCTGGGTACCCAGATGAAGGCCACCGGCGAGGTCATGGGCATCGGCGCGAATCTGGAGGAAGCTCTTCTCAAGGGCATCCGCTCCTTAGAGAGCGGCGAGAACCACATCTATCACCCCAAGTTCAACGACATGTCCGTGGAGGAAATGCTGGAGTACATCAGCAAATTCCGCTCGGATAACCTGTTTGCCATTGCGGAGCTGTTCTATCACGGTGTGGGCGTGGAGAAAATCTACGAGCTGACCCAGATCAACCCCTTCTTCCTGAATGCCATTAAGAAGATTGTAGACATGGAGGAAACCCTGAAGCTCCACGTCAACGACCCGGAGTATCTGCGCAAGGCCAAGGTCATGGGCTTCAGCGATAAGTACATTGCCCGGCTCTGGAAGGAAACCGAGCTGGATGTGTACAACGTCCGAAAAGCAAACGGCATTTTCCCCGCCTTCCGGATGGTGGATACCTGCCACACGGGAGCCTATATCCCCTACTTCTATTCCTCCTACACCGGTGCCAACGATTCTCGCCTTACCGACCGGAAGAAGATCGTGGTGCTGGGTGCCGGCCCCATCCGGATCGGCCAGGGCGTGGAGTTCGACTACTCCACCGTCCACGCGGTCATGACCATCCGCAAGGCGGGCTACGAGGCCATCATCATCAACAACAACCCGGAGACCGTCTCCACCGACTACACCACCGCCGATAAGCTGTACTTCGAGCCCCTGACTCCTGAGGATGTGATGAACATCATCGAGTTTGAAAAGCCTGAGGGCGTTATCGCCTCCCTGGGCGGCCAGACCGCTATCAATCTGGCCAAGCCCCTCCACGACCGGGGGGTGAAGATCATCGGCACCGACTGCGACGCCATCGACCGGGCGGAGGATCGGAACGAATTCGAGAAGCTCCTGAACGCGCTGAACATCCCCCGCGCCAAGGGCAAGGCGGTGACCAAGCTGGAGGACGGCATTGCCGCCGCGGCGGAGATCGGCTACCCAGTGCTGGTGCGGCCTTCCTTCGTCCTGGGCGGTCGGGCCATGCAGATCGTCGCCAACGAGCGGCAGCTGCGCCACTACCTGAAAAACGCCGTGGAGATCGACGAGGACAAGCCCGTGCTGGTGGATAAGTATATCCAGGGCAAGGAGGTAGAGGTGGATGCCATCTGTGACGGCCGGGACGTGTTCGTCCCCGGCATCATGGAGCTGGTGGAACGCACCGGCGTTCACTCCGGCGACTCCATCTCCGTCTATCCCCCCTTCTCCATCTCCGACAAGGTCAAGGGGATCATCCTCCAGTATACCAAGAAGCTGGGTCTGGGCATCGGCATTGTGGGGCTTTTCAACATCCAGTTTATCGTGGACGCGGAGGACAACGTGTATATCATCGAGGTCAACCCCCGTTCCTCCCGCACCGTACCCTTCCTGAGTAAGGCCACGGGCTACTCCCTGGCGGACATCGCCACCGAGGTCATTCTGGGCAAGAGCCTCAAGGAGCAGGGCTTCTTCGACATTTACCCGGAGGAAAAGAAACGGTGGTACGTCAAGGCTCCCGTGTTCTCCTTCAATAAGATCCGGGGTCTGGACGCTTATCTGTCTCCCGAAATGAAGTCTACCGGCGAGGCCATCGGCTACGATAAGACCATGACGAGAGCCCTTTACAAGGCACTTCAGGCCGCGGGCATGAAGCTGCAGAACTACGGCACCATCCTTTGCACCATCGCCGACAAGGACAAGGAGGAGGCACTGCCGCTGATCCGCCGGTTCTACCGGCTGGGCTTCAACATTGAGGCTACCACCGGCACCGCCGCCTTCCTGAAGGCAAACGGCATCCGCACCCACGCCCTGGCCAAGATCAGCGAGGGCAGCGACCAGATTCCCAACGCTCTGCGTCAGGGTCACATCGCCTACGTCATCAATACCCGGGATCCCGGTGCCAACGAAAACGACGGCATCCGCATCCGGCTGCTGGCCACGGAACACAATGTGACGCTGTTCACAGCCCTGGACACCATCAAGGTGCTGCTGGACGTGCTGGAAGAGACCACGCTGACGATTTCTACCATCGATGCTTAAAATCATTCCAGGGTGGACGCGCTGCGCGCCCACCCTGGAACCAAACGGGAGAAGCTATGAAACAAGGTATTTTCACCATTGCGGGCAACGCCGCCCTGACGGACAGCGTGTACCGGATGGTGCTTGCCGGGGACACCTCCGCCATCACCGCACCGGGGCAGTTCGTGAACATTCAGCTGGCAGGAAAATTCCTCCGCCGGCCAATCTCCGTCTGCGACTATGACGGGGAAACCCTCACCATCGTCTACAAGGTGGTGGGCAAGGGTACGGCGCAGATGGCGGGAATGAAAGCAGGGCAGACCCTGGACATTCTGACGGGTCTGGGCAACGGCTATGATCTGAGCCTGACGGGGGACAGTCCCGTGCTGCTGGGCGGCGGCGTAGGCGTGCCGCCTATGTACAACCTGGCCAAAAAGCTCCTGGCCCAGGGGAAAAAAGTCACGGTGATTCTGGGCTTTAACACCAAAAGGGAGATTTTCTACGAGCGGGAATTTCAAGACCTGGGCTGCGACGTTACCGTGACCACGGTGGACGGCTCCTACGGCAAAGGGGGCTTCGTCACCGATGCCCTGCCGGAACACTACACCCATTTCTGCTGCTGCGGCCCGGAGCCCATGCTGAAGGCCGTCTATCGAGCCACCAACACCTCCGGCCAGATGAGCTTCGAGGAACGGATGGGCTGCGGCTTCGGCGCCTGCATGGGCTGCTCCTGCAAGACCCTGACGGGCTTCAAGCGCATCTGCAAGGATGGCCCCGTTCTGCGGAAGGAGGAGATTCTATGGGAAGCCTGAGCGTAAATTTATGCGGCATGGAACTTTCAAACCCAGTGATCCCCGCCTCCGGCACCTTCGGCTACGGCTACGAGTACGCGGAGCTTTACGACATCAATGAGCTTGGCACCTTCTCCTTCAAGGGTACCACGAAAGAGCCCCGGTTCGGCAACCCCACCCCCCGGATTGCCGAGTGCACCGCCGGGATGATTAACGCTGTGGGTTTGCAGAATCCCGGCGTGGAGGCGGTGATTGCCCGGGAGCTGCCCAAATTAAAGAAAGTCTTCCACAAGCCGGTGATGGCCAACGTGTCCGGTTTTTCGGTTTCCGACTACGCCTACACCTGCGAAAAGCTGGATAAAGAGCCTCAGGTGGGCTGGCTGGAGGTGAACGTCAGCTGCCCCAACGTTCACGGCGGCGGCATGAGCTTCGGCACCTGTCCGGAAGCGGCGGCGGAGGTCACACGGGCGGTGAAGGCCGTGACGAAAAAGCCCGTTATCATCAAGCTGTCGCCCAACGTGACGGACATTGTGTCCATCGCCAAGGCCTGCGAGGAAGCGGGAGCCGACGGCATCAGCCTCATCAACACCCTGCTGGGAATGCGCATTGACCTGCGCACCCGCAAGCCCGTGATTGCCAACACCATGGGCGGCTTCTCCGGCCCGGCCATCTTCCCGGTGGCGGTGCGGATGGTCTACCAGGTGGCTCACGCCGTGAAAATCCCGGTGGTGGGCATGGGCGGCGTGCGGAGCGCGGAGGATGTGATCGAAATGATGCTGGCGGGAGCGACTGCTGTGGAGGTGGGAGCCGCAAACCTGGTGAATCCCTTCGCCAGCCGGGACATTGTCCGGGCCTTGCCGGAGACTATGGCGAAATACGGAATCGAAAACCTGAGAGACATTATAGGAGGCGTAAAATAATGGGGAAAGACGTAATCGTAGCCTGCGATTTTTCCAGCGCGGAGGCAACCTTTGCCTTCCTGGACAGGTTCACCGGGCGCAAGCCCTTCGTGAAGATCGGCATGGAGCTGTACTATGCCGAGGGCCCCGGCATCGTCCGGGAGCTGAAAGCCAGAGGCCATCAGATTTTCCTGGATCTGAAGCTTCACGATATTCCCAACACCGTGAAAAAGTCCATGGCGGTGCTGAGTCGCCTGGACGTGGACATTACGAACCTCCACGCCGCAGGCACCACCGCCATGATGAAGGCGGCTCTGGAGGGGCTGACCCGGCCGGACGGCACCCGGCCTCTGCTCATCGCCGTGACCCAGCTGACCTCCACCGATCAGCAGGCCATGGAGCAAGACCTGCTCATTCACGAGCCAATCGACCGGGTGGTCATGCACTATGCCGAGACCGCCAGGAACGCCGGTTTGGACGGGGTGGTCTGCTCCCCGTTGGAAGCCCGGAAGGTTCACGACCGGTGCGGACGTGACTTCCTGACCGTTACCCCCGGCGTCCGCTTTGCCGACGGGGATGTGGGCGATCAGAAGCGGGTCATGACCCCCGCCGCCGCCAAGGCCATCGGCTCGGACTATATTGTGGTGGGCCGCCCCATCACCGCCGCCGCTGACCCGGTTGCCGCCTATGAACGCTGCCTGGCGGAATTTGTAGATTGACCCCTGCCTTCCCTTGGGGGAAGGTGGCACGGCGCAGCCGTGACGGATGAGGGCAAACGTGTTTTTCAGATTATCACAGGAGGACATTCCATGGAAAGCTACAAAAGAGAATTCATTCAATTTCTGGAAAAGGCCGGGGTGCTGCGCTTCGGCGATTTCACCGCCAAATCCGGCCGGAAGATTCCCTATTTCATCAACGCCGGTATGATCAAAACCGGCGAGGAAATCGCGACGCTCGGTGCGTTCTACGCCAGAGCCTACCGGGAAAAGCTGGGTGATCAGAAGACCGTCCTCTACGGCCCGGCCTATAAGGGCATTTCCATCGCCGTGTCCGCCGCCATCGCCCTGAGCAAGGACGGGCTGAATGTGCCCTTCTTCTTCAACCGGAAGGAGGCCAAGGATCACGGCGAGGGCGGCGTGTTCGTGGGCTATGTGCCCCAGGCCGGGGAGCAGGTGGTCATCGTGGAGGACGTGATCACCGCCGGTACCGCCATCCGGGAGAGTATGGCCATCCTCAGTAAATTGGAGGGCGTGAAGGTGGCGGCCACTTTCATTATGGTGGACCGGAAGGAGCGGGGTCAGGGCGAGAAGCTTGCCATGCAGGAAGTCGAAGACGAATTCGGCTTCCCGGTGTACTCCGTGGTGGATGTGTATGACATCATCGAATATCTGGAGGAAGACCCGAAGAACGCCGAAAACGTCGCCCGGATCCAAAATTACCTGGCCGTGAATGGAGCGAAAGCATGAGAAGTCTCAACAGCATTCTGGAGCTGGACGTGGCGGAGCTGGATGGGCTCATCGCCACTGCCAAGGATATCATCGCCCACCCGGAGGCGTATTGGGACAAATGCGCCCACAAGAAGCTGGCTACCCTGTTTTTTGAGCCATCCACCCGTACCCGCCTGAGCTTTGAAGCGGCCATGCTGGAGCTGGGCGGCACAGTGCTGGGCTTCAGCGAGGCCTCTTCTTCCTCCGCCTCCAAGGGCGAGAGCGTGTCCGACACCGCCCGGATGGTCAGCTGCTACGCCGACATCATCGCCATGCGCCACCCCAAGGAGGGCGCACCCTACGTTGCCTCCCGGGCGGCCACTGTACCTGTCATCAACGCCGGCGACGGCGGCCACAATCACCCCACCCAGACCCTGGCCGACCTTCTGACCATCTCCCGGGAGCTGGGGCGGCTTGACCACCTGACCATCGGTGTCTGCGGCGACCTGAAATACGGCCGGACGGTTCACTCTCTCATCGAGGCCATGAGCCGGTACGAAGGCGTGAAATTTGTGCTGATTTCCCCGGAGGAGCTGAAAATTCCTGGGCATATCCGCTATAATGTGCTGGAAAAGAAGGAAATTCCCTACACCGTCACCACCTCCCTGGAGGAGGCTATGCCGAGCCTTGACGTACTCTACATGACCCGGATTCAGCGGGAGCGGTTCGACGACCCCTGGGAGTACGAGCGGCTGAAGGACAGCTACGTCCTGGACGTGGAGAAAATGCAGCTGGCCAAAGAGAAAATGTGCGTTCTGCACCCTCTGCCCCGGGTCAACGAGATCAGCGTGAAGGTGGATGACGACCCCAGAGCCGCCTACTTCCGCCAGGCACTCAACGGCAAGTATATGCGCATGGCTCTGATCCTGAAGCTTCTGGAGGAGGCCAAGGAGCGTCCGGAGAAGGAGGCCATCGACACGGCCAATCTGGAATACGACCGGGTGTGCCGGAATCCCAAGTGCATTGTCCAGACCGAGCAGGAGCTGCCTCAGCTCTTCCGCTGCACCGACCGTGCCGCGGATATCCACCGCTGCATTTACTGCGAGCAGAGAGGATAATGGTAACGGTCACCGGGCAACGCCCGGTGGCCGTTAATCGGTGGGCTGAAAATTTTCCTTGCATTTTCAGCGGAATTATATTATACTGAACAGACACATGCCGGTGTGATGGAATGGTAGACGTAGTGGACTCAAAAACCTCTTCGCCATCTGTCGCCGGTGCAGGGAAAAGTCTTAGACAATCAAGCGTTTTTCAGATTCTGTTTTTCATCTGTCTTTCACATCCCTCCTGTATATCCCCCCAAATTCCGGGGGATGCTTGTCTGGGTGTAAAGAAATATATCTGCCGGTGTGTTGGAATTGGTAGACGAGGCGGACTCAAAATCCGTTGGGCTAATCCCCCGTGCGGGTTCGACCCCCGCCACCGGCACCATATTTGCTCCGAAGTGTCATGCTTCGGAGCTTTTTTACTGCCCAGAAGCAAAGTATTGAACATTTTTCGGAAACGCCGGGAGAATTGCATTTGCAGACGAAACCTTACTGGAAAAATCCAAATGTGTGTAAATATTGGAAGTAGTGCTGATGTCGCTGTGTCCCAGCCACTCCTGAATCTCTTTCAGGCTCACACCATTGGCATACAGCAAACTGGCACAGCTATGCCCTTACGGTATAATTAATGTCTACTGAGCAACCC
>DJQM01000036.1:0-2279 GCA_002437585.1 Clostridiales bacterium UBA6386
ACTTCATTTTAGCACATACATTCCGGAGACAATTTTTGCGTGGTTCCGGAACGAAAAATCCCCGTCCCGGATTCTCCGGGACGGGGACAGCATCGCTTGGAATCAACCCTTCTCAGCCATTTCCTTCAGCGCATCCTTGCGGCTGAAGTTGGCGCGACCCTTCTCATCGAAGCCCATGAACTTGACCCAGGTCATGTCGCCCAGGTTCAGCACGTCCTCGACCTTCTCGACCCGCCGGTTCTCCAGCTTGGAGATGTGCACCATGCCGTCATGGCCGGGGGCGATCTCCACGAAGGCCCCGATGGGCAGAATGCGAACCACCTTGCCGTAGTACAGCTTGCCCACCTCAGGCACGAAGCAGATGTCGTCCACCATCTTCTTGGCGGCGTTGGCGGCGGCAGCGTCCACCGCGGAGATGAACACGGAACCGTCGTCGTCGATGTCCACCTTGGCACCGGTGTCAGCGCAGATCTTCTGGATGGTCTTTCCGCCGGAGCCGATGACCTCCCGGATCTTGTCCACGGGGATCTTCAGGGAGATCATCTTGGGGGCGTACTCGGAAACCTCGGCACGGGGCGCGGGGATGGCCTTCAGGATTACCTCGGACAGAATCAGCAGACGAGCCTTCCGGCAGCGCTCCAGAGCGTCGGCGATGATCTCCATGGTCAGACCCCGGTTCTTCAGATCCATCTGAATGGCGGTGATGCCTTCGGTGGTACCGGCCACCTTGAAGTCCATCTCACCGTGGAAGTCCTCAACACCCTGGATATCGGTGAAGGTTCTCCACTCGCCGGTCTCCTGATCGGAGATCAGACCGCAGGAAATACCGGCCACAGGCCGCTTGATGGGCACGCCGGCATCCATCAGAGCCAGGGTAGAGCCACAGATGGAGGCCTGAGAGGTGGAGCCGTTGGAGGACAGCACCTCAGACACCACACGGATGGCGTAGGGGAACTCCTCCACGCTGGGAATTACAGGCAGCAGTGCCTTCTCGGCCAGGGCACCGTGACCGATTTCCCGGCGGGAAGTGGATCGGGCGGCACGAGCCTCACCGGTGGAGAAGGAGGGGAAGTTGTAGTGGTGGATATACCGCTTGGTCTCCTCGGGATAGATGGTGTCCAGCTTCTGGGCGGCGGACAGGGTGTTCAGGGTGCACACGGACAGCACCTGGGTCTGACCCCGGGAGAACAGACCGGAGCCGTGCACCCGGGGCAGAACGCCAACCTCGGCGTCCAGAGGACGGATGGCATCCATGCTGCGGCCGTCCACACGCTTGCCCTGGAGCAGCCACTTCTTGACGACCTTCTTCTGCATCTTATACAGGCAGACCTCAATGTGGGTGTCGAAATCCTCGTACTTCTCGCCGAACTTCTCCTGGAAGTCCATCCGGGCAGCGGTGAGCCGCGCCTCCCGGATGTTCTTGTCGTCGGTGTCCAGAGCATACTCGATCTGGGGCAGGCCGTAGGCCACCAGCTCGTCCAGCAGGTCGTGGTTCACGGCGGCCTTCTCAAAGGTAAACTTGGGCTTGCCGATTTCGGCCACGATACCGTTGATGAACTTGACGATCTCCATGTTGGTCTCGTGGGCAACCCGGATGGCTTCATACACGACGGCCTCAGGAGCCTCCTTGGCCTCAGTCTCGATCATGACCACCTTCTCAAAGGTGGAGGAGATGCACACAAAGCAGTCGCAGGCATCCCGCTCATCAGCGGAGGGGTTGATGATATACTTGCCGTTCAGGTGGGCGACGTTGGTGGTGGCCACAGGGCCGTTCCAGGGCACGTCAGAGGAAGCGATGGCAATGGAAGCACCCAAGGAGGCCACGATCTCTACGGGGTTGTCGTAATCGTTGGCAAGAACGGTGCAGGTGACAACGGTGTCGTTGCGCAGCTCCTCGTCAAAGAGGGGACGCATGGGACGGTCGATGATCCGGCTGTTCAGAATGCCCCGCTCGGAGGGCTTGCCCTCCCGGCGGTTGAAGGAGCCGGGAATCCGACCCACGGCGTACATCCGCTCCTCGAACTCGATGGTCAGGGGGAAGTAGTCGATGCCGGCCTTGGGAATGGGGTTGCAGGTGCAGGTGACCAGCACCACGGTGTCGCCATAGCGGCAGATGCACTCGGAATCGGCCAGCTCCGCTACCTTACCGGTTTCCACGGTGAAGGGACGGCCGCCGATCTCCATCTCGTAAACGTGATGATTGGGATACTGTTTGCGGGTGATCATGGAAGAACCTCCTTAAAAATGTGGTTTTCCGGGAGGTTTAGCACTTGAAACTG
>DJQM01000036.1:2349-15283 GCA_002437585.1 Clostridiales bacterium UBA6386
CATCACTTTCAAACGCTAAAGGGACTCCCGGCGTTTGGGAATGCGAAAAAAGGGGCGACGGTATCCGTCGCCCCGGACTTATTACTTACGGATACCCAGCTTGGCGATCAGAGCACGGTAACGGTTGATGTCCTTGTTTGCCAGATAGTCCAGCATCTTGCGGCGCTTACCAACCATCATCAGCAGGCCACGACGGGAGTGGTTGTCGTGCTTGTGGGTGCGCAGGTGCTCGGTCAGCTCGTTGATACGGGCGGTCAGGATGGCAACCTGAACCTCGGGAGAACCGGTGTCGCCCTCGTGGGTCGCGTTGTCCAGGATAACCTGGGTCTTCTTTTCCTTCTGAATCATTGTGTTTTCCACCTTTCAATGTGTTTCCCGGCTGCCAAGTAGGGGTCAGTGGAATGCCGGTTCGGCTTTCTCCCGGAACTGAGCAGCGGGCATAAAAATGTCTTCTGGTTCACACCAGCCCTCTCATATTACCATAAGCTTGCCCAAAAGTAAAGGAAAATTTCCGCAATTTTCCGATTATTTCCGGGCAGTCTTCCACTTGTCCAGGAATCGGTACAGCCGGTCGGGAAGGCTGTCCCGCACCAGAAGGAGCAGACCCACCACGGCGAAGAGCACCGCCATCATGCCGATGCTGAACAGCCAGTCCCCGGAGAGAATCAGATCGCCTGCGGCGCAGGTGACCCAGGTGGGCAGGGGCAGGGCAATGAGCAGAGCCAGCAGATACCGGCTGGGGGCAATGCCGGAATTGGCAGCGGCGTAGGGAATGATGCCGTTGGGCAGGCCGGGAGCCAGCAGTACCATCACCGTGTAGTAGGTGCGGTTCCGGCGGACGCTGAGGGTTCCCAGCATTTTTCGCATCCTGGGGCTGGAGTCGGCGAGGGCGTTCAGCTGCTTTTTGGCGTGCTTTGCCAGGAAAAATACCGTCATGTGGGAAAGAACCGAGCCGCTCAGGCACACGGCCGCTCCCAGCCAGGAGCCAAGCACGATGCCCGCCGCCAGCTGAATGGGCAGGGAGGGCAGGACGATGGAAATGACCTGGACGAAGGACAGCAGCCACAGAAGGCAGGCACTATAGGTCTTGCTCTGCCCCTCCAGGCAGGCCTCCAGCGCCCCGTCCTTGCCGCTGGACAGAGCGGCCCAGATATCGGGCACATAAATTCGCAGCAGCTCCACCACCAGGCCGACAGCGAGGAGCAGTACAAATATCATAGCGGCCAAGGTGATGGCCGCGGACTTGCGTTCTTGCTTCTGCACAGGCAATTTCCCCTTCTTTGGAAAGTACAGTGATTATACAGCAAAACCGAAAAAAGTCAAGAATTTCAAGGGAAATTGCCAATTCCGGCACCCAAAATTCTGCCACTGCGGACACTTGTCCGCAGTGGGACTAAAGAGAAGCGGCGTGGCCGGAGATGTGCCGCTTGCAGACGGACAACGAATATTTCTTCCATCTGAATACTTTCGACAAAACAGCCCATAGCAAGCCGAAAAATTCTGAAGCAGTTCGTTAGGGCGGCCGGGGGGTACTTAGGGGGGCGGCTGTTCGGCAGCACCCCCTAAGCCGGCTTCTTATCAAGGTTCTTGCCGGGACAAGAACATTGCCCCCGGAGGGATCAGAACTGAAAGCTTCTTGAAGGATTGGAATATACACACAACTTTTCACTTAGGGACGATGAGGGCATCGTCCCCTACGAGTTCTATTAAGGTTCTCGGAAGAATCGGGGGATTACCACACCAGTCTGCGCTACATTATGGTATGACTGCCACTGGCAGTCATTAGGATTTTGATTCGCTGCGCGGAGCACCACGAGTTCGCAATGGCAGATATGGCTTTTTGACAGTCGAAAGCGGCGTGGCCGGAGCCACGCCGCTTAGGTGTTTGGGTGCTTGGATATTTGCCTGAGAGCTTACATCTCGAAGGGCTCCATGCTCAGCACGGGATGGCCAACCTCGGTCAGGTAGTTCAGCAGCTGCTCGGGATCCTCGGTGCAGATGGTCTCATCGGCGATCATGTCGGTGAAGTTCTCCACGCCGTACATCTCCAGAGCGGTCTTGTCCAGACGCTCCCGCATCTGATCCTTCAGGATCTTGGGCAGCCACACGATACGGCCGGGGCCGCCTTCGGCGGCGATGAACTTCTTGGAGGCGATGAAGTGCTTGCCGTGACCCATGAAGCCGGGGGTCTGGACGCCGCCGCCGGTCATGGAGGCCATCTCGGAGAAGGTCATGCCCAGAGGGGTCATACCGGCGTGCTCACGGCAGGTGATGACAACGCCCATGGTCACAGGCTCCACGCCGCAGATACACTCGAAGCAGCCGCAGGAGGTCATGGGATCCTGGAACAGGGAGTACAGGGTGACGTGCTCCAGCGCGCCGTGGCTGTACTTGTTCACAGCCTCGTCCACGGTGGTGTAGCGGCCAAGCTTCTCGTCCAGGCAGCCTTCCTTGGTGATGGGCTGGCAGGGGCCGGCGGGATCCAGCTCCTTGGTGGCCTTGGCATCCAGCCAGGACACGGCACCGCACAGACCCAGACGCTCGGGAGTGACGATACACACATGGCTGGGAGAGAAGGCCTGGCACATGATGCAGGTGTAGTACTCGGAAACGGACTCGTCGGTCATGGAGGCAAGACGGGCGTCACGCTTGTCGAAGACCTCGTTGGCGGCGGCCCGGAGATCCTTGTTCTTCTCCGCATCCACCACGATGGTCACCTGGCACTTGTCCACGACGGCCTCAAACTCGCTCTTGATCTTGGCATACAGAACTTCGCCCAGGTGACGGAACTTAAAGCCGGCATCGAAGTCAGCCTTGCTGATACGAATCCGGATCATGTCACGCTGACCGGTGTGCATTACGCCCTCGATGCAGTTGATCCAGGAGTGGATCTTCCGCTCCATAACGGACTCGAAGTCGGGCTGCATGGCCTTGCCGGCAACCTCTACGATGTAGCTCAGGGAAATCTTGGAGCCCACGGGAATTTCGTCGATTTCGGGGCCGATAACGGTGATCTTGTGATCCTCCACTTCGGAGGCTTCCTTGGTCTGCACCAGCTCGAAGCAGTCCACACGGGAGCCGTCCACTTCCACCTGCATATCGCCGCGACGGATGATTTCGCCCTCGAAAGCGGAGGCGAAGGCCACGGGAATGTCGATGTTGGTGATCTTGATCTTGATGCCCCGAGCCTCCAGAGAGGTGGCGTTCCACTTGGAAACGTCCAGCTGCTGGATCAGGGACTTGGGAACCCGGAACATGTTCACGGTCTCGTTGGAGATAACGGGGAAGCCCAGCGCGATGGCACCGGCACCGCAGGCGACGATCACGTCGTCCAGAGGCGCGAAGGCGTTGACAAAGGCGGGAACACGCTCGAAGGTGTACTTCATCAGGCCGGCCGCGTCGCCGGGCTGGATGTTGCCGAAGATCAGAGCGGCACGGACGGCGACGGACACAACATGGATAACGGAAGTGACTTCCTTGCCCAGGGGGATGACCCGCAGGTTGTCACCGGTCTTGACCCCGGCTTCCTCCAGCTGATCGATGATGCCGCCTACCAGAGTGACCAGCATACCCTGCGCCTGGTAGCTCTTGACCAGGTCAACGGCTTCCTGGGTGGTAGGAGCCTTGCCCAGAATGACGGGAACGCCGGGGATGTCGCCGGTAACCAGGGGCACGCCCAGGCTGCGGACGATGGCATCGGGCAGATGGCCGTAGCAGGGAGCGGTGTAGGGCTCCGCACCGTCGATGTACTTCAGAACCTCGATGAACTCGGCGCACAGAGCGGTAGCGATACCGGACATGAACGCGTCGTGGAGCCGGTTTTCCCGGGTCATCAGGGTCTTCACAACACCCAGGGCCTCCTTCAGCTGGCTCAGGGTTTCAACCTTCGTGCCGGTCACGCCGTAGTAGCAGGGAAGGCTGTAGGCGGTGCCGGGGAAGGAAACGGCATGGTCTTCGCCGTACTGCGCAATGGCGTTGTTGATGGCAGCCTCGGTCAGACCGTATACCGCATCGTTACCGCCAAAAACTCTTTCAAAAAGTGTCACGGTTTTTCCTCCTATTGTTCGTTAATTTCCTCACGATCCAGAACATCCTTGATCCTCCGGATCTCGTCGATTGCCGTGGGGCTGAAGTCGTAGGGCGATTTGCCCTGACGATCCGCGTCCATGATCTCCGTGTTGTAGTGGATAAAGCCCAGAAAATCCTCCGGGGGGATGACAGACTGGATAAACGCCTCGTCCTTCTCGTCCCGAATCTTGTTGGCTACCACCCGCACCTGCCTGACCCCCAGGTCAGCGGCCAGCCGCTTGACGTTGTGGTAGGTCTGCACGCTCCGGGCACCGGGCTCGATGACCACGATGAACTGATCCATGTTCCCCGCGGTGCCCCGACCCAGATGCTCCAGGCCTGCCTCCATGTCCATAATGACCACGTCGTTCTTGCGGTAGGTCAGGTTGGCCAGCACCGCCTTGAGCATCACATGCTCCGGACAGACGCAGCCGCTGCCGCCCAAATCCACCGTACCCATGACCAGCAGCTTCACGCCGTTGATCTCCCGGGAGAAGGTGTCGGGAATGTCGGCAACATAGGGGTTGAGCTTGAAGAACTTGTTGGCGGCGTTGGCGCCGGTACGCTCTTCCACCAGGGTGCGCATTTTGGAGATGGGGACGATGGCATCCACTTCCTCCTGGGAAAGCCCCAGTGCCAATCCCAGATTGGCATCGGGATCCACGTCGGCCGCCAGGACGGTGCGTCCCTCGTCGGCATAGAGCCGAGCCAGCGTGGAGGACAGGGTGGTTTTGCCCACACCGCCCTTACCGGTAATCGCTAGTTTCATTGGAAAAAGACCTCGTAATTGTTAATGTATGGAAGCTATACGATAGAAGCACAGAAGCCTAGGCATTTCCGCATCATTCGGCAAGCGCATTCATCGAGAGATTTTTCTTCAAGGGAAGGTTTGAAAAACGCAGGAATACTTTGTGTATTTCAAATTTTTCAAACCGCGCCATTGGGGAAAAAGATCCGATGAAGGCCGCAGACGCAATGATGTGGGATTGCCTCATTAAATACCCAGAGCGGCGCGCTTGGCCTCGATACGCTCGATCATCAGATCGCCCAGCTTCTCGATGTCGGTCTCGACGGTGTAGTTGGCCTCGACCCAATCCTTGACGCCGTGCTCGCCGGTCAGCAGGGCGCAGACTTCCTCGGAGCCCTTGACGTAGGGGTCAACACCCAGGAAGGTGTCGATACCGGTGGCGATGACGTAGTTGCCGATGGAGACGGCCTTCTCGGACATCCACTCGGGAGCGCAGCCCACGACGGGCAGCTGGGAGATGGGAATGCCGGAGTCCTTGGACAGCTCGGAGGCCAGGATCATCATACGGGAAATATCCACGCAGGAGCCCATGTGCAGGACAGGAGGAATGCCGGCCAGCTCACACACACGCTTCAGACCGTCACCGCAGTACTCCTTGGCCTTGTCGGGATCCATGAGGCCAGCCTTGGCGGCAGCCTGGGCGGAGCAGCCGGACACGATCAGGATGATGTCGTTCTCCAGCAGCTTCTTCATCAGGTTGATGTGGGCGTAGTCGGGACGCACCTTGGGGTTGTTGCAGCCAACCATGGCCACGGCACCCCGCAGAACACCGGAGGTCACGCACTCCAGCAGGGGCTTGGTGGTGCCGAACTCGTCCACCTGAGAGTTGGCGACGCCGTCGAGAACCTTGACAATGGCCTCCAGAGAGTAGCCCACACGAGCCTTCTGCTTCTGGTCGGGAATGTTGACCAGCTGGGGATCCCGGTTCTTGAAGTTCTCCACGGCCATCTTCACGATCGCCTTGGCGTTCTCACCGGCAGTCTCGGCGGAGAAGCGGATGAACTCGGAATCGGGGATCCGGGCGATGGGGGAGGTGGTAACGAACTTGGTATGGAAGCACTTGCTGAGGGGACCCAGCGCGGGGAAAATGCACTGCACGTCCACGACGATGGCTTCGCAGGCACCGGTGAGGACTACGTTCTCCTGGCTCAGGAAGTTGCCGGCCATGGGAACGCCGTGACGCATAGCCACTTCGTTGGCGGTGCAGCAGACACCGGAAACGGTGATGCCCTTGGCACCCAGGCTCTTGGCGTAGGCGATCATCTCGGGGTCGTTGGCGTAGTAAACAATCATTTCGGACAGAGAGGGATCGTGACCGTGAACGACGATGTTCACGTTATCCTTCTCCATAACGCCCAGGTTGGCTTCGGTGTCGATGGGCTTGGGGGTGCCGAACAGCACGTCGGAGAACTCGGTGCCGGCCATGGAGCCGCCCCAGCCGTCGGACAGACCGCAGCGCAGAGCCTGACGGATCAGAGCCTCGGGAAGAGAGGAGCAGCCCATGTGGGTCATGTGCAGAGCGGTGGAGACTTCCCGGTCAATGGCCCGGGGCTCAATCCCGGCATCATGCCACAGCTTCTGGGTGTGCTCGGGAGCCCGCTTCAGGAACCGCTGCACGCCGAAGGGCTTGCCGTACTCCAGCAGAGCCATCTCGGCAATTTCGTGCGCCAGGTCGTAGATATCCTTGCCCTCGGTCTCTACGCCCCATTCCTTGGCAATGCGGATCAGTTTGTCGGGATCCTTGACGGTGTAGTTGCCGCCCTCTTTCGCCTGATACAGGGTATGGCAGATTTCGCGGCCATGATCAGAGTGGGTTGCGGAACCGCCTGCGGTGAAGCGCAGGAAGTTACGGCCGACGATGCCATGCACGTCGCAGCCGCAGATGCCCCGGGGAGCTTTCTTGGTGATGCGGCAGGGACCCATGGAGCAGATCCGGCAGCAGGTGCCGCTCTCGCCAAAGCCGCAGTGAGGAGTCTGGTTCTTGACACGCTGCTGCCAGGTGTCGGCACCGACCTTCTGTGCCGTTTCCAGCAGAGAATTGGTGGCGGCTTCCATCTCCTCGACGGTGGTAGTAAATGCCCAATCCTTCAAAGTGATTTCCTCCTAATCGTTGATTCTGATAACGAGCAATAACGCTTATGCGGAACATAAGGTATCGATATTATTTTACTAATTAAACGCAAGAATGTCAATCGTGCATATTCACACAATTCTCCCCATTTTCTCATCCCCCCCGGGGGGATTTTTGGTGAATATGTACTACAAAATTTCATGGCGGCCAGAGAAAATAGTGAAAAAATAAAAGAACCCCGCCTTCCGGAACCGGAAGAAACGGGGAAAAGGGAGACTTTTACGCATTTTTTGCCATTTCCGGGAAAGCAGAATAGCTGCGGCCCGGACGAAGTCGGGCATCCCGGAGCCTGGCAAGACGGGAAACGGTGACGATCTCGTAGTTCTGGGAAAGCAATACGTCGATGATGTCCAGAGCCGCCTTCACCGAGCTGTCCGACATATCGTGCAGCAGCACGATGTCCCCGTCGCGTACATTTTTCAGTACTGCCTTCTCAATGGCGGCGGTGTCGTGGGTGGCCCAGTCCCGGGGATCCACAGACCAACCCAGGATGGACAGATTCTTTGCCCGGGCCACCTGGCGCACGGCGTCCGAGCAGCAGCCCCCTGGCGGACGGAGGAAGACCGGGGCGCAGCCCTTGGGAAGCAGAGCCTGAGACTGCTCCAGCTCCCCGGCAATGTCCCGCCTGCTCATATTCTTCATGTTCTTATGGCTGTAGCCGTGGAAGCCAATTTCGTGACCCTCGTCAAAGATCCGCTGGGTCAGCTCCGGATATTCCTTCATCCGGTAGCCGCACAGCAGGAAGGTGGCGTTGACACCCCGGTCGTAAAGCCCGTCCAGCAGCGCCCGGGTGTATTTGCCGGAAGGGCCGTCGTCGAAGGTCAGAGCCACATATTGAATTTCCTTTGCCTGGACGGGCAGAACCAGCTGACACAGGCACAGGATCAGCACCAGAAATCGTCCCATGAGAATTCGCTCCTTTCCGTTGACGCAGATGAGAAAATAGGATATACTATAAAATCGGAGGGTTAAAAATATGAATTTGATCTGCCCGATTTGCGATAAAGACCTGACCCGGCAGGACAAAAGCCTGGTCTGCCCCCATGGACACCGCTTTGACATTGCCCGGCAGGGCTATGTGAATCTGCTCACCGTCCAGCAGCGGCACTCCGCCCACCCCGGGGACACCCGGGAGCAGGTGCTCTCCCGGCGGGAGTTTTTAGAGGGCGGCTTTTACGAACCCATTTCCGATGCCCTGAACGAAGCCGCCAGGGGACAGGGGGCGGAAGGCTCCATTCTGGATGTGGGCTGCGGCGAGGGCTACTATTCCGCCCGGCTGGCTCAGAGCTTAGGCGCGGAGCTGACCGGCCTGGACGTGTCCAAGGAGGCTGTGCGCTGGGCCGCGGCAAAATATAAGCAGTATCAGTGGCTGTGCGCCACCGCCGCCCGGATTCCGGTGGAGACCGGAGCCGCGGGTCTGGTGACGAGCCTGTTCGCCATCACCCTGCCGGAGGAATTTCACCGGGTGCTTCGGGAAAAGGGCCTGTTTTTTCAGGTGCTTGCCGCCCAGGATCACCTGCTGGGGCTGAAGAGGATTATCTATGATGAGCTGATTTTCCGCCGGAAGGACACGGTGCCGGAGCTTCCCGGCTTCACACTGCTGGAATCTGTGCCCATCCGCTTTTCCTTCACCGTGGAGGGGCGGCAGGTGCAAAACCTTTTTGCCATGACGCCCCATCTGTTCCGGGTGAGCAGGGCGGGCGCCCAGCGGCTCCGGGAAACGGAACGCTTGACGGATACCGCCAGCTGCGTGCTGAACGTGTTCCGGCGTACATAATTTCCCCGGAAAGTCCCGGCTTTATGAATGGTAAAATGTCGAAACGGAGAGAATAAATGCTGAACCAATTACAGGCAATTTGCGATAAATACGAGGAGCTGTGCGCCCGATCGGAGCAGCCGGATTTTTACGCCGATCCCCAGAGGGCGGCCAGGCAGCTCCGGGAAAAAAGCGACCTGGAGCCAATCGTGGCGTGCTACCAGGCCTACCGCCAGGCAGAGCGGGATATGGCGGACGCACAGGAACTGATGAACGACCCGGAAATGAAGGCGCTTTGTCAGGAAACCTACGAAACCGCAAAGGCCGAAAAAGAGAAACTTTTCGAAAAATTGCAGATTTTGCTGCTGCCGAAAGACCCAAACGACGACAAGAATGTCATTGTGGAGATCCGTGGGGGCGTGGGTGGAGAGGAAAGTGCCCTGTTTGCCCACAGCCTGTTTCGGATGTACTGCATGTACGCGGCCAAGCAGGGCTGGAGCGTGGAGCTGCTCAATTATAATGAGACCGATCTGGGCGGCGTGAAGGAGGCGGACTTCCTCATCAACGGCCGGGGGGCTTACTCGCGGCTGAAGTACGAGTCCGGCGTTCACCGGGTGCAGCGAGTGCCGGAGACGGAATCCGGCGGCCGGGTGCATACCTCCACCGCCACGGTGGCGGTGCTGCCGGAAATGGAAGCGGTGGACGTGCAGATCAATCCGGCGGACATCGAAATGCAGGTCTATCGGGCTTCCGGTGCCGGCGGCCAGCACGTCAACAAAACCAGCTCCGCCGTCCGGCTGATCCACAAGCCCACGGGGATCGTGGTAGCCTGTCAGGAGGAGCGGAGCCAGGTGCAGAACCGGGAGAAGTGTATGCGGATGCTGGCCTCCAAGCTCTATGAGATGGAGCAGGAGAAGCAGGACTCCCAGGTCACCGGCCTGCGCCGGAGCCAGGTGGGAACGGGTATGCGCAACGAGCGGATCCGCACCTACAATTTTCCCCAGGGTCGGGTCACTGACCACCGGGTGAATCTGACCCTGTACCGGATCGACTCCGTCATGGACGGGGATCTGGACGAGATCATCAATGCCCTGGCCACCGCCGACCAGGCGGAGAAGCTGAAAAACGCAAAATAAACCGAATGGAAATGTAGGGGCGGCCATTGGCCGCCCGCATACCCACGAAAGATGTTGTGACCGGACGGGCGGCCAATGGCCGCCCCTACATTGAGGCGATAAAAATATGGAATTCATCACCCATTCCACGGAGGAAACGGAAAAAATCGGGGAAGCCCTTGCGAAAAAATTACAGCCTGGGACGATTCTCGCCTACCGGGGAGACCTGGGGGTGGGGAAGACCGCCTTCACCCGGGGGCTTGCCAGGGGTCTGGGCTGCAAAGAGCTGGTCACCAGCCCCACCTATACCATCGTCAACGAGTACTTAGGCGGTCGACTGCCGCTGTTTCACTTCGACATGTACCGGCTGGCCTCCTCCGACGACCTGTGGGACATCGGCTGGGAGGACTATCTGGAGCGGGGGGGCGTGTGCGCCGTGGAGTGGAGCGAGAATGTGGCTGACGCCATGGAGGACGCGCTGACCGTGACCATCGAGAAGCTGGGGGAGACTACCCGACGGATCACCGTTACGGAAAATGCCTGACCGGAATCCGGCATGACCGAGCACTGCCCAAAATATCAAAAGAGCTAACTGGCAGAAATCGCCAGTTAGCTCTTTTGGTTGGATCGGGCGGTTACACAAACCAGGCATCCCGCAGTCTGCAAAATTCCAGCCCGTCCTGCTCATGAATCTCAAAAACCCCCTCAACGGTAATTTCCGATCCCACTTCCGGGTAATCCTGAGGATATTCGTAATCCCCGGCTAGGTCGAAGGGAATGCCCTGGGCGCAGCAGGCGGTGGCATCCATGATGATGCAGGCAAACACCGTACCGCCGTCCGCGAGGCTTCCGTCCGCGGCATAGAGCTGTCCCTTGCTGAACATGCCCCGCATTTTTACGGTTTTCCCCACATATTCCTCCGGGGAGGAGGTCATGGCGAAAACCTCCGCGTAGACCATGGTGCTGCTCATCGTGGTCAGATCCACAAAGGAGCTTCCCACGGCCTCGGTCTCTTCCGCTGCCTCGGTTTCCGGGGGAAGGGTTGGCGCGGGCTTCGCTTCTGTGGGAACGGTCGTTGAGATCGTGGCCTCCATGGCAGGGGCAGAAGCCTTTTCTCCGCAGGCACTCAGGGGAAAGACCATCAGAGTAGCGACCAGCAGACACAGCAATCGTTTCATTTGCAAATTCCTCCAATCATATGCCCAATTCCGGAAAACAGGAAGAAGGCGAAAATATCCACCGCCACAATGGTGGAACCCACAGGGGTTCCGGCCAGAATGGCAATGAGAATCCCCAGAGCGGCGCAGAATGTGGACAGCACCGCGGAGCAGACGGTGACAGACCGAAAGCTCTTGAAAACCCGCATGGCCGAAAGCGCGGGAAAAATTACCAGGGCGGAGATCAGCAGCGATCCCACCAGATTCATGGCCAGCACAATCACCACAGCCACAATCACGGCAATCAGCAGATTATACCGGTCAGCGGCGGTTCCTACCGCCTTGGCAAAATTCTCGTCGAAGGTCACGGCGAAAATCTTGTTGTAAAACAGAACGAAGATCAGCACCACCAGCACGGACATCCCCACGCTGAGCCATACCTCTCCCAGAGAAAGGGTCAGAATCGAGGTGGAGCCGAACAGGGTGCTGCACACGTCGCCGGAAAGGTTGGACGAGGTGGAAAAAATGTTCATCAGCAGGTAGCCCATGGCCAGCGCGCCGACGGAAATCATCGCCACGGCGGCATCTCCCTGAATTTTGGTGTTCTGTCCGGTTTTCAGAAGCAGGATGGCACTGAGAATGGTAATCGCCATCACCAGGGGCATATCGTTTGTGAGCTTCAGAACACCGGCAATGGCCATGGCACCGAAGGCCACATGGGAAAGGCCATCGCCGATGAAGGAGAAGCGTTTCAGCACCAGCGTCACGCCCAGCAGAGAAGAACACAGGGCAATCAGTACGCCGACAATGAGCGCGTAGCGGACAAAGGGATAGCCCCAGTAAAACGTGAGTTTTTCCCAGATCGCGTTCATCATGCCTTGCCTCCTTCCCGGAAGGCAAAGAGCCTTCCCTGGGGACTTTTCAGGTAGTCGGCCTTCGTGCCGAAAAAGACCCGCTCGCCGATGTGCAGGATGTGGCTTGCGTATTGCACAGCGGCGGAGAGATCATGGGAAATCATAATCACGGTAATGCCGTCCTCCCGGTTGAGCGTTTTTATCTGTTCGTACATTTCCGCCGTTACCTTGGGATCAAGCCCGGAAACCGGCTCGTCCAGCAGGAGCATTTTCTGGGTGGCGCACAGCGCCCGGGCAAGCAAGACCCGCTGCTGCTGGCCGCCGGACAGCTCCCGATAGCAGCGTCCGGCAAGCCCCGTGATCCGCATTTTCTCCATCGCGTCCGCCGCCAGCAGCTTTTCCTGTTTGCCGTAGAAGGGACGGCTGCCGCGGCGACCCTGGCATCCGGAGAGAACAATCTCTCTCACGGATGCCGGGAAGTCCTTTTGTACTTGCGTTTGCTGGGGCAGATAGCCGATTTCGTTTTTTCTCAGCCCATCGCCTGTCAGAACGCTTCCGCTGATGGGCATTTGCAGGCCGAGGATTGTTTTCATAAGGGTACTCTTGCCGGAGCCGTTTTCCCCTACGATGCAGAGGTAGTCGCCTGCGAAGACCTCAAAATTGAGGTCTTGCAGAACGGGTTTTCCATCGTAGCCGATGCACAGATTCTGACAGGTGAGCTGAGCCATGACGTTACCTCCTTAACCCAGTGCTTCCTTCAGCACGTCCAGATTCTTTTCCATCACGGAAAGATAGGTCGTGCCGTTTGCCACATCCTGGGAGGTGGTGGACTGCATGGAATCCATGGTCAGAATCTTCTGATTTTTCTCGGCGGTATTCTGGACAATGGTTTCGGCAATCTTGTGCTGGGCACCTTCAATGGTCAGCACGCAGGGAAGCTTCAGCTCGTCCACCTTCTTGGCAAGGAAGGAAATGGTCTCGAAGCTGGCTTCGGTTTCGGCGGAGCAGCCCACGAAGGCGGCATAGTAGCTCAGGCCGTAGTCAT
>DJQM01000036.1:15295-15667 GCA_002437585.1 Clostridiales bacterium UBA6386
CCAGATAGCGGAAGGGGAAGCGATCGCCGAAGAGAACGGTCTTGTAGGTTGCGCCGTCTACGGCTGCCTGATACTGCGCGTCCAGAGCGGCAAGCTTTTGCACATAGGCATCGGCATTGGCGGCATAGGTGTCCTGGTTGGCGGGGTCAAGCTCCTGCAAGGCATCGGAAATGGCTTTGACAAGCACCTCGGCGTTCTTCAAAGACAGCCAGACATGCTCATCCTTTTCTTCCTCATGCTCGTGACCTTCGCCTTCCTCTTCGTCGTGGTCGTGGCCTTCCAGGTGTTCGCAGATTTCCTCACCGGTCATGTCGGCAGGGAAGAAGGTGGGCCAGGAGTTTTCCGGATCGACGATGGCGTCAAAGCTCTCGT
>DJQM01000036.1:15682-15842 GCA_002437585.1 Clostridiales bacterium UBA6386
TCCGGATGTGGAAGTGTTCGGCGGCAGCCGGCTCGATCATGTGGTCGTTGAACTCAATGTAGACCGGCGCGCCGGAAGTCTTGTCCTCTGCCTCGAAGCGGTACATGGCTGCCTTCGTGCCGGTAGACCAGTTCTGAATATAATAGCCGACATACTTGTA
>DJQM01000036.1:15871-16196 GCA_002437585.1 Clostridiales bacterium UBA6386
TTGCCATCCTCATAGGTAAACGTAATGTGATTGCCTTCGATGTCAATGCCGGTAATGTCGGTTTTGTAGCCGTTCTGATAGTAGGTCTTGTATTCCTCCGCGGTCATCTCGCCGTCCTCCGCCATTGCCGCGAACGCGTCATCCAGCGTTCCGTCCAGAGCGAAGGGGTAGGCCGACTGCCAGTCGCCTGCCCAGTCGGACAGGCTTCTGTCCTGCACCGCACTGTCCTCAAAGGTGGAAACTTCCTTGCTGTGGTCGTGATGGTGTTCCGTTTCCTGCATACCCTCGACCACTTCTTCGTTTTTGACGCTGTCGCCAAGGACAT
>DJQM01000036.1:16229-40621 GCA_002437585.1 Clostridiales bacterium UBA6386
CCTTCATATCCTTGTTGGTGGCCTCTTTCAGCGCGTCCTCGACCCATTCATCGGACTCACCGCCGACGTAGACAAACAGATCGCAGTCGGAAATCTTGATAATATCGTCGGCGGTGGGCTGATAGCTGTGCANNCAACGCCGTTGTCCAGCAGCATGGTAATTTCGGCGTTATCCGCCTGGTCGCCCAGAATTTCACGCACCCAGTCGTATTCCGGGAAAATGGTGGTGACAACGCTGATTTTTTTCTGGGTCGGGGCTTCCGTCTGGGAAGCGGCCGTGGCGGCGGCGGTGGAAACCGTGGGGGCATCGGACGTATTTGCGCAGCCGGCCAGCATTCCGGCCAGCATCAGAACCGCAAGCAATGCGGAAATCACTTTTTTCATATGGTTATCCTCCAAATCATAAGAACATATTTCTGAAAATGGGCGCAAAAATACAAGGGCAGCGGCAGCACCGCAAGAGCCTATCCCAAAAGAATAGACTTCACCCTTGTGTTTGTTCTTATTTAATTGGAGAGCTTGACCTTGAGAGACACCAGAGTATGGCTTTGCGCATAGCCTGTGCAGGCAGAAACGCCCCTGCACAGCGTATATGTAAACGCGGCGGCAAAGGCTGCGGCGCATACGGCAAGCGAGAGGCTTTTCAGGGTATCCCGGCAAACATGGATCTGGCAGCAGACAGGGCAGTCCTCGCCCACGCAGTCATGGTCAGCTTCCACCGCGATAAAAAGAGCAGAACAGAGCATAGCAACCAGAATTGTCATGGCAAGAAGCACTGCCACAACCTGCTTCCTTCTTTCCATTCTGCTCACCACCTTCCTATTTTCTGCAATCGGCGCAAACGCCGTACAGAATTGTTTCCGCTTTGTCGACCTGAAAGCCGGTACTTTCTAACGTGTTATGAAGAAGCCGTTCCGCTTCCGCCTGCCCAAGATGAATGCTTTTGCCGCAGACCCGGCAGGAAAGATGCAGACTGTCCTTACAGCTGGGAGCTGCAATGTACTGATAAAAGACTTCCCGCGCGCCTTCCCGGACGCTCCGCTTCAGCAGCCCCTCTTCCTCCATGGCGGACAGATTCCGATAAACCGCGCTGACGCTGATTCCGTCCAACGCCTGGGAGATGTCCTGAGCGGTCAGAAGCTCATCCGTGTGCTGTTCCAGAAAGCCTACCAGCTGTCTGCGCTGCCTTGTCAGGTATTTTGCCATGGACTCACTTCCAATCCGCGATTCAATCGCAGGTAATCATACACCCAATCCGCCTGTTTGTCAATATGGGAATGGTTCGCAAATTTTCAACAAAATGTAAAGATTGCGATCCGGACGAAAGCACTTGCAAACGTGGGGATAACTTGGTATAATGCAGACGAAAATGAGATTTACGCAGAGAGGCGGACGGAATGATGCTGATTTTAGCCTTTGAGACCAGTGCCAAGGCGGCCTCCGTGGCCATCCTGGAGGACGGGAAGCTGCTGGGGGAGTGCTATCAGAACACGGGGCTGACCCACAGCCAGACCCTGCTCGTCATGGCTCAGGAGCTTCTTTCCCAATGCGGAAAAACCGTGGAGGACGTGACCGCCGCGGCGGTGGCGGCAGGCCCCGGCTCCTTCACCGGCGTGCGCATCGGCGTGGCGGCGGCCAAGGGCTTCGCCTGGGGGCGGGAAATTCCCTGCTTCGGCGTGTCCACCCTGGAAGCCATGGCTCTGTCCTTCGGCGCGTACCAGGGCTATGTGTGTCCCTGTATGGATGCCAGAAGAGGCCAGGTCTATAACGCTCTGTTTTTTGTCAACCACGGTACGCTGGAACGGAAAACCCCCGACCGGGCCATTTCTCTGGCCGAGCTGGGGGAAGAGATGAAAAATTTCCAAGAACCGATTTTTTTGGTTGGCGACGGAAGCAATCTGTGCTATAATACTCTATCGGAGAGTGTCCCGGGTCTGGTTCTGCCCCCGGAACACCGGATGCACCAGCGAGCCTCGGGCGTTGCCCTGGGTGCTGAAGTATTGGCGAAGGCCGGGGATCCCGGCGATGCCAATGCCTTGACCCCCAACTATCTGCGCCTGAGCCAGGCCGAGCGGGAGCGGGCGGAACGACTGACGGCGGAAAATCAAATATAGGGCAATACCGCACAATTGTGCCTGCGAGCCTCAGCCGCCTTTTTGTTCCATTTCTTCAGTTTGAAAAATGGGAAATACACACAGTATTCCTCTATTTTCCAAACTTTGAACTGGGGTAAAAATCCTGGCTGAGTCTTCTTGCCAAATTGTACGGTGATGCCTTAAGTGAATAAAGGAGAAAGAACAATGGCTAAAGTATGCGTCCTCGATCATCCCCTGATTCAGCACAAGCTGGCAATCCTGCGCAGCAAGGAAACCTCGGTGAAGGAGTTTCGGGAGCTGGTTGGCGAAATCGCCGGCCTGATGTGCTACGAAGCGACCCGGAACCTGCCCGTCAAGGAGGTCAAGGTGGAGACCCCCATCACCACCGCTACCTGCCGGATGCTTGCCGGCAAGAAGATGGCCATTGTGCCCATTCTGCGGGCAGGCCTGGGCATGGTGGACAGCATGGTTTCTCTGATCCCCTCCGCCAAGATCGGACATATCGGCCTGTACCGGGATCCCGAGACCCACAAGCCGGTGGAGTACTACTGCAAGCTGCCCGACGACATCGGCAACCGGCAGGTGTTCGTGGTGGATCCCATGCTGGCCACCGGCGGCAGTGCCATCGCGGCCATTGATTTTCTGAAGCAGCACGGCTGCAAGAACATCATCATGATGAACATCATCGGTGCCCCGGAGGGCGTGGAGGCCGTCACCAAGGCCCATCCCGATGTGGACGTGTACCTGGCGGCTCTGGACGAGCGGCTCAACGAGAACGCTTACATCGTTCCCGGCCTGGGCGACGCCGGCGACCGGATTTTCGGCACCAAATAATTCTGTGGATACGCAGGGGTCGAGCCTTGTGGCTCGGCTCCAGACGGCCGAAAAACCGTGTCATTGCGAAAAGGAGCGCACACTGTCGGTGGAGCCCCTTGATTTTCAAATATTTTAGTTCAAAAATCGGCAGCTTTTACGTTTAACCGGAGGATTCCCACACCAGCCTGCGATACATCGCGGTATGACTGCCACTGGCAGTCATAGGGATTTTGATTCACTGGGCGGAGCACCGCCGGTTTGCAATGGCAACGTATCTTTCTGACTCTTTTGACACACTGAAAGCTCCCCAGCCTGAAACAGGCTGGGGAGCTTTGCTGTCTCATTTCTGCTCGGAAGGACACGCTACGTCGCCCTCCCAGAGGACGCAGCCGGCCTTGCGCTGACGCTTGGCCTGATAGAGTGCCTGATCCGCCCGCTCCAGCGCGGCGGCCATGGACACACCGGCCTCGCACAGCACCGCGCCGCCGGAGCAGGCGGCACCGGTGCCGTCGGACAGGACGAATTTGGCCGTATCCCGGACGATGTCCGCGCTTTTGCGGATGACGGCCGAGGCCGAGCGCATTCCCTTGAGAATGACGGCGAATTCGTCCCCGCCGTAGCGGCAGAGAATATCCCCGTTCCGGGTGTTCTGCCGCAGAACGCTGGCGAAATGCTTGAGGAGCTTGTCGCCGGTGGTGTGACCCATGGAGTCGTTCGTGTGCTTCAGGTCGTCCAGGTCGAACAGGAACACCGCCATGGGGAAGTCCTCGGACTGCATGGCGTCCAGTGCCGCCTGGAAGCCCCGGCGGTTCAGAAGCCCGGTCAGGTAGTCCCGGCAGGCCTCGGAGATCATGGAGCGTTCCCGGGACTTGTAGGCGTTGAGGATGTTCATCCACTCCACCCGCCTGCGCAGGCACCGGGTACACTGAATGTCCCTGGGCTTGTAGGCGATGTCGTCCACGTCCAGCCCCAGCTCCTGCACCTGACGCTCCTGGGGCAGGGTGGTGACGATCATGATGGGAATGTGCCGGGGCGTGGTGATCCGCCGCAGGGTGCTGACAACGGCGCCCACGCCCGGGCTGGGCAGGTCACTGCTGATAATCAGGGAGGCCAGCTTGTTGGCGTTTTCGGACAGGAAGGCCAGGGCACGGCCGCAGTCGTCGGCCTGCACCACCTCGTAGGTGTCCGCGAAGGCATCGGCCAGCAGCTCCCGGCACTGGGCATCCTCGTCGGCTACCAGCAGGAAGTGCCGGGTCTGAGCGATGCTGGGAGCGGAGGGCAGGGGCACGCCCTGCCGGTTGGAGAAGTTCTCCAGCAGCTCACTGTACGCCCCCTGGGGTACGGGCTTGGAAAACAGGTAGCCCTGGACATAGTCGCAGCCGATCTCCTGGAGACGGTTGAGCTGGCTCAGGGTCTCCACGCCTTCGGCCACCACACTCAGATTCATCCGGTGCGCCATTTCCACGATCAGCCGGAGAATCCCCCGGTCGGCACTCTGGGAGGTCTCGCTCTGGACGAATTTCATATCCAGCTTCAGAATGTCCAGCTTCAGCTGGCTGAGCATATTCAGGGAGGAATAGCCGCTGCCGAAGTCGTCCATCTCGATGATGAAGCCCTTGGCGCGCAGCTCATCCACCGTGGCGATGATCTGCTTGGAGTTTTCGGTGTAGGCACTTTCCGTGATCTCCAGATGGAGAAGCTTCGGATCGATATTGTATTTCTGGGTCAGCTCCAGGAGAAAATCCACCAGATCCGGCTGACACACGTCCGCCCGGGAAACGTTTACGGAAACGGGCAGCGGGGGATAGCCCGCATCCTGCCACCGGCGCAGGAGGATGCAGGCCTGCTCCCAGACGAACCGATCCAGCCGGTAGATGAAGCCGTTGCGCTCGAACAGGGGGATAAACTCTCCCGGGGACAGGAAGCCCCACTCCGGGTGAATCCACCGAACCAGAGCCTCGGCACCGCACAGCTGGCTGTCGCTGGCTCGGTATTTGGGCTGCAGATAGACGGCAAACTGGCTGTTTGCCAGAGCGGACTCCATGGTGGAGGTGATGCTCTGCTCCCGCAGGAGCTTCCGGCGCAAAGCGTCGTCGTAGACGGCCAGGGAACGGTCATACTGCCCCTTGATGCTGTCCGCGGCCAGCAAGGCTCGGTCGCACATGTATTCCAGGGGCAGAAAACGATCCCGAATCTCGTAAATGCCCCATTTGATCTCGACGCTTTTCGATTCTGTGGGAATGCCCACATGCCGGGAGATGGAGGCTCGGGCGGCCTGCTCTTTTTCCCGTTCCTGAAGGCATACGAACCGATCGGCGGAATACCGGCCGGTAACGCCGCCTGCGCCGATGCGCTCGTCCATGCCCTGAGCAATGCGCCGGAGGAGCTGATTGCCGGCGGCAATGCCGAAGGTGTCGTTGTAGAGCTTGAAATTGACCACATTGGAGCAGATAATGCTGTATTCCTTATCCGGGTTGCGCATGAGCATGGCCTGCGCCTGCTGATAGAAGAACTCCTTGCTGTAAAGTCCCGTGAGCTGGTCGTACCGGAACTGATTGATCATGGAGGCGGTTTCCTGCAGATGGATGATGCCGGCGATCCGGTGGAGGATCACCTGCGGCCGATAGGGCTTGGGCACGAAATCGGTTGCGCCGTGAGACAGGGCGGCCACCTCCGCGTCCTCGCTGGTGTTCTGGGTCATGACGATCACCGGGATCAGGGACAGCTGGGGATCCTTCTTGATGATATCCAGGAAGGTATAGCCGTCCATGACGGGCATGACGATGTCCAGAAGAATCAGGGCAATCTCATCTCTGTGCGACAGCAGAAGCTCCAGAGCAACCTGGCCGTTCTCCGCTTCCAGCGCGGCATACTGCCCGGAAAGAATCTCCACCAGCATGGTGCGGTTTAATTCGTTGTCCTCGACAACCAGAATTTTTTCCTGCGACAGCATCCTCTCTCACCTCTGCAAAGTATAGCGCTGGAAATGATAAAATTGATTTCACTTATATGATAACAGACTTTTCCGGAAAGGTAAAGGCCAGAATAGTGAAATGTTCCAATATTTTCAGTTACGTTTCAGAATTTTCGACTGAAACCTTTACTCTGGTGAAAAAACCAAAACAGAAAGTACGGATCGGCACGAAACAGAGAAAGAACATCAGCTGCCGGATCCGGAAGGCGGGCAGACGCTGGAAACGGCGGCCGGGCAGGAAAAGACAATAGCAACGCTTTTTCCCTTCCAGTAAACGTATTCGTGGTCTTTTTTCAATTTATCACAAATATCAGATTTCGTCAATGACAACGACTGATATTTGGCTATTTTGCTGATTACTTATGGGAAAGAGGGAAAGCACTTCCCAAGCCGGAGCTGGATCTGCGCGCCGTTTTTGCGCAAAAGAAGCCCCTCGGCTTTGCCGAGGGGCTGATTTTTATGAACATGGGAATTATTAGAGCGTATCTAAAAACTGTCAAAACGCCCAATCAGCGGCTCTTTTTGCCCGGTGCTGCGCCATTTTCCCTTGAAATACAGCGAGCATTCCTGGGGAAAAATGGCTTCCTCCGGCAAACAATCCCCTGCTGCTGGCCATACTTCCGGGATTCGGATAGACCCTACTTGGCCGACTGGAGGTGAGGCTCTTCGGGCAGGGTGAAGTCGTAGCGCATCTGCAGATCCTTCAGGAGCTTCTCCATGACCTGTCGGGCGACCTTCCGGATGTCCAGGTTCTCCACAAAGGCGATGGCCTTCTCCACCTCCGCCGGGGGCACATTATAAGCCCGCAGATTGATGGTCAGGAAATCCCGGAGCTTTTTCTCCAGGGGGAAATCCTCATCGCAGGGGTGGAGCATGTAGCTGCGCATGACCCCGGAGGTGCCGATGTCCAGATGATAGAAGTCCGTATAGGTCAGCCCCGGCAGGTAAGGGGAGAAAATGGTCTGAAGTTCCTGGGCGGTCTGCCGGACGATGGAGTCCAGGATCAGGGGCTTGGTGTAGGACACCGTATAAATCTCCCGAAGATTTTCGTTCAGCTCCGTCAGGGTCAGCTGGATGGCGGTCTCCGCCGCGTAGACATACACCGGGGGCAGATTTGAGGTGGTGTCCCTGGCCGTGCCGAACTGGTAGGCAAACATAAAGTCCACCAGCTCCGCCAGCACACCGTCCTTGGCGCGGAAAATATTCTGGAAGCTGCTGTTGGAAACCTGACTTCCCTCCAGGATCTGGAGCATGGTAGTTTTCTGATAGCCCTGCATCAGGAAGAGCCGGACGCAGGTCTGCAAAATGCGTTTCTTGGTGGGAACGCTCGCCTCGGTGTGTGCCATTGGTATCATCCTTCCTTAGGAAACTCTGAATAAATCATCCTCGGCTGGAGGGCGGATTTTTTCGCCCGCTTCCGGCTCTTGTCGATTTCCTCGGAGATTCCCTTATCCTACCGGTGTATGAGCCAATATAACAGACTCCGATTATAAATGCAAGTGCAAAACAAACTTTTGGAGAAATGAACAAAAATTATGCGCAAAAACCAGTTAAAAAAACGAAACATAGAAGGACAACCCGTTCTATCTCGTACTTCAGTAGGAACCGGAGGGCGGACAGGCTCACGCCTGAAGTCCGTCAATTTCCTTGGCGATGGGACAGCTGCTCTGGTAGGCGCAGCTGCCGTAGCAGCAGTCCGCCTCGGTGACCTGCCCATTTTCCACAAGAACCTCCACCATCCGGGCGTTATCCAGCTGGCGGCAATAGCCGATAAAAAAGTGTTCGGTTTCCATTTAAGCCTCCTCCGTCACGCAGAAGCCCCGGGGGGCCAGGATCAGACTGTCCGGCGTGACCATCTGCAGGTGAAAGCCCATGAGGATGGCGCCTGCCCGGACTTCCCAGGGGTCGGCACTGCGGTTGCAGCAGACCCGGTAGGTCTTCCCCGCATAGCTTCGGGTGAAGCCAATGTGCCGGTCTCCTGCCTGGAAGAACCGGATATCCCCCAGACGGAAAGCGGGATGCTCCCGGCGGAGCTTTCCCAGCTGCCGGAAATGGTCTAGAATTTCCGTGTTTTCCCGACCCCAGGGATAGGGTCGGCGATTGAAGGGATCCCGACCCCCTTCCATGCCCGCCTCGTCACCGTAGTACAGGCTGGGGCTGCCGGGGAGGGTATATTGCAGGAATGCCGCCATCAGCAGCCGGTCATAGGCAATGTCAAACTGGTTCCGGGACAGGTGTCGCTTGGACATTTCCTCCCGGGTGCCGTTGAAGTCGTCCACCAGGGCGGTGAGGATCCGGGGGGTGTCGTGGGTGCCAAGGAGGTTCATGTTGCACTGAACCACCTCCGGCGGATAGTTTTCCACAATGGACATTACCGTTTCCTTCAGGGCGGCGCCGCCGTCGTGACCCCGGACGTAGTCGATGATGGCCGTGCGGAAGGGGTAGTTCATGACGCTGTCCAGCTCCCCGGCGGTGAAGTAGGTTCTGCGGCGGTTGTAGGCGATCTTCGCGGAGGCATCCTCCCAGACCTCGCCCAGCAGGAGCGCGTCAGGGTTGATGGCCTTGATGCGCCTGCGCAGCAGACGGATGAATTCGTCGGGCAGCTCGTCGGCCACGTCCAGCCGGAAGCCGTCGGCTCCCAGCTTCATCCAGTGGGCCACCACGCTGTCCTCGTCCGCGATGATGAAATTCACAAAGGCAGGATCCAGCTTGTTCACCGTGGGCAGGGTGTCAAAATTCCACCAGCAGGTGTAGCGGTCCGGCCAATGCTGGAAGGTGTACCAGCTGTAGTAGGGGGATTCCTGGGAATTGTAGGCACCCAGGGAGTCAAACTGACCCTCCCGGTTAAAATAGGGGCTGTTGGAGCCGGTGTGGGAATAGACCCCGTCCAGGATCACCCGGATGCCCCGGGCGTGGGCCTGACGGCACAGCTCGGCAAAATCTGCCTCGGTGCCCAGCATGGGATCGGGGGTTTTGTAGTCGCCGGTGTCGTAGCGGTGGCTGGAAAAGCTTTTGGAAATGGGATTCAGGTAGAGAAGATTCACACCCAGATCCGCGATATAGTCCAGCTTTTCGGTAATGCCCCGGAAATTGCCGCCGAAAAAGTCGTTGTTGAGCACCAGATCATCCTCGGTGGGTCGCCAGTCCACCTCCTCATTCCAGCTGGGGTGGACGGTGTAGGGGGTCAGCTTGCCGGTGAGATCGCAGTCCCCGGATTTGCGGAACCGGTCGGGGAAAATCTGGTAGATGGTGGCGCCCCGTGCCCAAACCGGGGTGTGGAAATCCGCCGGGACGCAGCTGACCTGCCAGAGGGCACCGGCCTCCATGTTGGTGTCGTCCCCCTGCTTGAACAGCCGGAAGCCGCCGCTGGGGGTGTCGATATAATAATAGTAGAAGTAAAGCCCCTCCTGATGGATGGAAAAATCCGCCTGCCAGATTTCGTAGGGGTCTTCGGTACGCGCTTTGGAGAAGAAAACTTCCTGGGCGGTGGTGCGGCCGTCCTCATATTGCATCAGGCATTTCACGGCGGTGGCCTGGACGGCGCAGGGAATATGAATGTGAAGACGGCAGACCTGACCCGGAGTCAGGGTGCCGAAGGGATCTTTGAATTGGGAAAGCTTGCTGTCATACAGAATTCTCATGGACTGTCTCCTTGCTGTGTTGCGTTCGGGAAATATTATAGCCTATTTCCGGAAAAAAGAAAAGCATGAGTTAAGCGTCCCAGGGAAATTTCGCCGATTTTGACAATTTTCCAAATCGCCACTTGACAAATTGCCCGCCTGCGATTATACTATCCAGGTAACTTCATGGACGATTAGCTCAGCTGGCTAGAGCATCCGCTTGACGTGCGGAAGGTCATAGGTTCGAGTCCTATATCGTCCACCAAAAAAGAAGCACACCCCCAAAGCGGGTGCAACTTAGGGATTTTATAATCCCGGAAATATCGGCATAGTCGTGTCATGCGGCTATGCCGTTTTTCCTTTTCCGTCTGGCTGTGGCGGATTGAATGAGCCAATACAATTCCATACGATTCTGAGCTTCTGCACCTTTTTGCCGCATACACGTTCAGCTTGGAAAACCTCAATACGCTCAACAAATTCCCTTATGATCTCCGCATTTAGTTCGCAGATATCTGTATGCTTTCGTACAAGAGCAATGAAGCTGTCTACATTCACACGATTCTCCTGCTGAGCGGCAATATTACTGCGAAGCGCCGTGATACGTTCTTCCAGTTCTTTCTGCTCCGTTTCATAGCTTTCGGACATCTTGGCAAAACGCTCATCGGATATCTTACCTTCGACATTATCCTCGTAGAGCCGCTGAATGATGGTATCGAGCTTGTGAATCCGTGTTTGAGCCTGCTCCAGCTCCAGTTTTTCGTCTCGGAGCGTCTTTTCGGTTTCGGCTTTGGACAACTTTGTGACCATTTCCACAAATTCCTCCTCGTGCTCACGCACATAGGCGGTTACATTGCGGATGCCGTCCAGCAGGAACTCCTCGATAACGGAATTGCGGATCTGATGTGAGGAGCAGACTTCTTTTCCCCGTTTACGATAGGTGGCGCATACCATGTATTCGCTTTGCGGTAGATTGCGCCCACGCACCTGGTATAGCTTCGCACCACAGTCGGCACAGAATACCATGCCGGACAAAGTCGGCATTTCACCCATTGGTGTAACTCTGCGCCTGCTGTCGCGGATCCGCTGCACAATATCGTAGGTCTCTCGGTCAATAATGGCTTCATGGGTGTTCTCGAAAATCTGCCACTCAGAAGGGTCACGATACAATTGCTTTTTCTGTTTGTAGGATTTACGGTAGGTTTTGAAGTTGACTGTGGAGCCGAGATACTCGGGTCTGGAGAGCATATGGGAAACCGTACTATTTCCCCATTTGTAATCTCCGGCAAATTCCCGATTGTCAGGAATCGTTCGTCCGTGGTGCTTGGCATACGCCGTAGGATTCATGATGTGCCGCTTTGTGATCTCCTTTGCAATCTGTGATACTCCATACCCCTGTACGCACAGCCGAAATATCTCCCGGACAACCGCAGCCGCTTCTTCATCAATGATCCAATGCGTTTTATCTTCCGGGTCTTTCACATATCCGTATGGCGGGTTCGTGCTGAGCGGCTTTCCGGACTGTCCCTTTGTTTTGAAAACGGCGCGTATCTTACGGCTGGTATCCTTGGCGTAAAATTCATTAAAGATATTGATAAACGGGGTCATATCGTTTTCAGCTTGGTTTGCGCTATCTACGCCGTTGTTAATGGCAATGAAGCGAATATCGGCATTGGGGAAAATCATCTCCGTATACATACCGACTTTCAAATAGTCGCGCCCCAGGCGGCTCATGTCTTTTACGATAATCGTGCCGACCCTGCCCTCGTCCACCAGTCCCATAAGTCGTTGCCAATCGGGACGGTCAAAGTTCGTGCCGGAAAATCCATCATCTACGAAAAATGCGGTGTTGTGAAATCCGTTTTCGTCTGCGTACTTCTGTAGTATAGCCTTTTGGTTAATAATGCTGTTGGAATCACCCTGCAGTTCATCGTCTCGTGAGAGGCGGCAGTACAAAGCGGTAATTTTTCCGTCAGCAGCATAAGACTGCCTATTATTATTCATCTGTTCCTCCTTCCCGACAGTCTTCAAGCGGTACTGTATTATCGCTCTGAACTGCAGACATAGCAAGCATTTATGCGGATTTTCCAAGATAACTTTTTGTGTCTTTCAAGATGAGTCGCTTGACTTTTTCGTATGCAGATTCCCTGGCATTGTCGCTGACGGTGTATTCCACGATATAAATAGTGCTATCGTGTTTCTTGGCGACAATGCTGACAGGCTTCCGTTCCATATATCTCCCTCCTTCTTTGCCAATAACAGATGCCCCAGGTCTGTTGTCCGGTCGGTACAACCGCATAGCCCCCCCAAGGGGCCATCATATCTTTGCGGCTTTTCGTTTCGGGCAACGACCCGGGGGTTCGTGTGTAAAAACGCATATTCAAATGGGTAATTAAACCGTAAAACGGTAAATACCTTATATAAAAACGTACAATCTGATGTAAAACAATCTTTGAAATAGGTGCGGCAGAGCAATTCTACCGCACCTATTTTCAAATTCAGCCGTTCGGCTCGGCTTCGGAGATTTTCAGTGCCTTGAGCGCATCACGGCGGATGAGCTTGCCGTCAAGAAACTCCGTGGCCAGATATCCGACCTGATCGAGCGTGACGAAAAGCTCCTTCAAGGCTTGGATGCTGACGGGACTGCGGTCGATGATCCAGTAGTAGCTGAAATCGCCGAATACTATGGGCTTTGCACCTGCTCCCACGGACGGCATATCGTAGGAGATCACTACGGGCTTGCCGAGAATGGTGTTGTCGGACGGATTCCACAGGTAATTTCCAGCGGAGTCTTTGACCATACGCAGTGTCAGTGCCGTTTCGTCGTTCATCAGCCACACGGCGCTTTTACGATGCTCCTTGTCGAGCGAATGGTACAGGCGCAGAACATCGTCGAAGCAGAGCGCCGATGTGGTAACGCCCGTCTTTGCGCCTGCAGTATCATCCAAAATGCCGACTGGCATATGTTCGCCTGTCCCAAGCACAAAACCCTTGTCCTCGGATTTTGCAAGGTTTTTTGCAAGGCGCTCCGTCAGATAGTCCTCAAGACTGAATGCAGCGTCATGCACAAAATCATCGTCCAGTTTAACGAACACTGCCAGCTTGTGGGAATCCACGGCGTAGCGGGTAAAGTCATTCACACCGTCCTGAAGCGGAATGCTGCCGCCCTCCGGCACCCACGCGGCAATGTCGGAGCAGTCCTTGGCAAAGATACGGCTTGCACCGTTATAGGCTTTTATGACCGTGGCCATGCTGCGAAACAGGCTTTCGTGCGTAATTGCTTTTTGGAGTTTTTCGTTGCTACCGGAGGGCAGCGCATACCCACCGGTAATGCCGTTTGCTCCACCATAGATCTTATCGTATGCGTGCGGAATACCTCTCATGGCATTCCAGAAGTTTGCGCCGTATTCGGCAGTCCCGATGAGATATTCCTTTTCGTTGAATACAGTCATTTCAGTGTCCCTCCTTAATCTCTGTCACACACCGGGCATTCGTACAGCCCCAGCGTGTAAAAATCTTTGCATCTGCCGACCTGTTTGAGGTTATTGCCCTTGCAGCGCGGGCACTTGATGTCGTAGGCGAGTGCCATTTCAATGTTATGGGGCTGCTTGGCATGGAGTCGGTAGTAGCGGCGGGTGTTGTTGTGTCGGTCACGGATGTACTCGTCGGTAAGATACAGGTCATACATACTTGCGGTGTACTCATCGGTATAGTAGTGATTAGTTTCCGGCGTAAAGGAGCGCCAGTTATACTTGTTTACTCTTAAGGGGTAATTACTCATTTTGTTTTCCTCGCATTCTTATTTATGGCAGTTCCGGCAGCAGTACAGTGCCAGATGATATTTGTCCACAGGTGCAGAGATCGGTGTCATGCCCTTCCCGCACAGCGGACAGTGGATGATATAGGTTTTTGCGCTTGCGGCAGATAGGCCGCCTACCGAACATAACCGGTAATACTGCGGAACAATCTCCTGCAGATACATTTCGTGGCTTTGCCGCACCGTATCCTCATCGTCGGAAAAGAACATGGGCGTTTTCTCCGTGCCTGTGCTGTCACAGTCGATGAGAGGATAATATTTGATTTTCTGCATGGCGGCTCCTACCTTGTGAAGCGGGCGCGACAGAATGCCATTGCTTCCTCCTGCGTTCCGAACAGCACACAGGAAAAGCCGTACTCGACCTTCCACACGGGAAAATCCGTGTCCTTGCTCTGCGAAATGACCACGGGTCTGTTCCGGCGGTCTTTCATCAGGGCTTTGCATTCGTAGCCGCCGCGGGAGAAATCCCTTTTGTCGGCATCCGTGAATGTCGGCTTTGCGCCGTAGTAGATTTTATACCTCATTTTGTTTTCCTCACTTTCTTATAAATTGTGTTTCAGGCAAAACAGCCTGTTTCTGTCCGCATAGCCGTTGGCGATCAGTTGCTCGGAGCAGGCATATAGTTTCTCCACAGCCTCACCGATAGCCTCTGCGCTGCGGCCGACATCACGCACCGTTTTCACGATGACACAGTCAGGCGCACGGTCGCCGAACCAGAGGTAAAGCGTAGCCGGACACTTCCGGTTGGCGCGACTGCATCCGCTGATCTCCACATTGAAACCGTTGCCGAAATCCCGGTACAGGCACTTCTCCAAGTCGATGGTGCGGATGCTGTAGTTTTTGCCGAGAGCCTTTTTCAGCTCCGGCAGTGACGTGTAATGTACCATTTCCTGTTTTCCTCCTTCCTGAATTGATACTGCGGGTAGCAGTGGGTGGCAGTACGGGTAGCGGCATTTTTGAACACTGCTACCCCCAAAAAGCCTTGTGTATCAAAGGCCTTCGCCTTGCGGGTAGCAGAGGTAGCAGCTGATGCCGGGTTTATGCCCACAGAAAATAATCTTTATATGCATTTCTTTGACTCGCTTCCTAACTTTATTTTTTCGGCTGAGAAGTTGGTAGAACTGCTACCCCTGCTACCCGGTGCTCCGAAACTCTTGCGGCAGCTGTGTTTTCTTGGGTAGCAGCAGTGATTTTTACTGCTACCCGTATTGCCACCTCTGCTACCCGAATTACAGAAAATCCGTGTCGTCATAGCCGTATTCCCTTGCGTACTGTTCTTTGACTTCAAGCGTCAGCGAGTAATCCTTGTAGTAGGTGTTGCCTTTTTGCCGTGTGGTCATCTCTGCATATGCCGTGCTGAGATGCTCGGCAAGCTCCTCACGAAACTCCTTCGCAGTCTTGGCAAAGCCGTTATTGTTATCCCGGCACCATGCCTGATAGACACGGTAGATGCGCCCGGTAGTGCAGTGTTTTTGTATCCTGCCGTTCTGCCACGGGCACATACATTCCTCAAAGAAGCTGACGACCGTGCTGTTTTCGGACATATACCGTGTTCGTGCTGCCGAGATACTCTCCGGCTCGGAAAAGCGATAGCCGTTGTGTATGACCGCTTGCAGTGCCTGTATAGCTTTGTACACGATGCCGTTGCGCTCTGCGTACATTTTGTCAAGCAACTGCTTGTCCTGTCTGTCTTTCGGAATAACATTCGGACATCGCACTACCATGATTCGGTCGTATACCCACTGACCGTTATCTCCGCCGAATTTCGGCAGGCGGTTCATGCAGAACCAGAGCAGCCCGTTGTAGGTGAACTCAAATGCCTGCTGCCCTTTGAACTCGGCATACAGGCTGTCGCCGCCCGTGACCTTCTTGAAAGTTTTCAGTTCGTCCACGGAAAGAAAGCTCATATCCGAGGAGCCAGCAAGCCGTGTGCCATAGATCGCACCGGTACCGAACCGGGCTTCAATCTCTTTCAGGTCGATGCCGATAAAGTTGCCTTTGCCGAGCAGACGCTCCACGAGGCTCTTGAGCTGTGATTTGCCTGTATCGCCGTCACCTACAAGGAACAGCGCCTTTTTCATCCGCCAGCCCTTGATGTTGGAAATACAGGCTCCCATAAACTCAAGCAGCAGCTGTTCGACCGCCTTGTCTCCGTTTGTGAGTGTGTGAATATACGCATCAAACACGGGCGTCGGCTCCGGTCTGCCTGTCCAGTCACACGGGATCTGAATCGTGGAATACACAGTCGGCATGTGCGGAATTAGAACGGTATCCGTTTCGGTGATGTGGAGCAAACCGTTCTTGAAATTGATCAGGTTTTCATCGGCATCAAGCTCCTCCTGGCTTATATAGTTGAGGTCAGTGGTGATGTGCTGCAAGGCTTCTGTGACCTTGCTCATCTTGACCAGCTCCTCGTCATAATCGGCAATGCACTGCTTGATAATGCCCATGAACATATCGTTGGAATACAGCCTGTAGCAGCCGTTCTCGTAGACATACTTCAGAAGCCCCTGTTTCCCATTGTCCCTGACGAGGATGTAATTCAAGTGCTCTCGGACATATCTCGCCAGCAGTGGTGTCACGATGTACGGCTCTCTGGTCGCTTCGTTAAAGCGGATAAAATACGGGTGTTTCATCTTCGATTGGTGGAATATGCCGTGGCAGGCTTCAATGCCTTTCTCGATGGTGGCCGTGCGGTAATCCTCACGCTCCCACTTTTCCCGGTACAGAACGGAGGACCGGAACACCCGGTCGATCATCTCTGGGTCTGTACCGGTACGAAATGCAATCATGGCACATAAAGCACAGTCGGCCTCGGACTGGGAGCCGTAGTCGGAGAAATCCCCGTCGCAGTATAGCTTGCGGAATTTCTCGCCGTTTTTCTGCTTCAGCAGATTGGCAACGATATCGAACAGCTCACGGTCATCACCGTCCCGTTTTTCGCTGTATTTGACCTTCTGCTTTCGACGCATATCCTTGTCCAGCGTAACGAGCAGTGCGTCCGTACACTCTTTCAGCGGAACATCCCGTATCACATTGCCCGTATAAACGGCAAAGCGATTTGTGATGCCGCCGCAGTACAGCTCCGTGCTGTTGTGCGGATTTTTCATGTAGAACGCTTTGTCTAGCCGCAGCTTTCCGTCTTTGTCAAGATAGGTCGGCACTCGATTGATGTCGCATTTCCCGTAGATATGGATACCGCCGCCACTGACCGAATACTCGGCATAGGAGTTGAACCGTTCAAGCATCAGCTGCACAAACGGATCAGTGAGTTCCTTGTGGTCGATATCCAAAAAGAAGTACCCTTGCGGGATTTTGAATCCGACACCGTTATAGCCGTGCTTATCGGCGGCTTTGATAGCCTCATCGTATGTCACCCATGTGTGCGCATACTCGCTGTTCGTGCCTGTCGCAGTGCCGCTTGTCGAGATCGGCACTTTCGTTCGCTTTCCCTTGCGGGTCTCGTAATTCCAGCAGAGCATATCTTTTGCGATTTCAGCTCGTCCATATGCATTTCACCGTCACCTCCTCTCTCTGCGTTATTTTCACGGCGCTCACTCCTGCTTGTTTGAAGTGATGACCAGCCACTCTCGAAAAGCGTCAACGGGAATGATGATTCTCGTGCCGATGCGGATGGATGGAAAGCCATCCGATTTTACAAGCTCGTACGCCTTCGGCAGGGATATTCCCAGCTGCGCAGACAACTCTTGTACACTCAAGGTCGTTTTCTCCATGTACTTCTCTACCTCCCTTTCTGTAAGTTTGGGCGCAAAAATACCACCTTCAAAAATCTCACATAGTTTTTCATAGGTGGTCATGCCAGCACAATATTGGCTTTTCCGTTTGTCATGATCTGCCGGACTGCGTTGTAAGCCGTAAGGTCTTTCACGCCGCAGTCGTTTCGCTTGTCGATGCGTTCCTCTCGCTGCTTGATGCGGCGGTTTTCACGCTGGCGTTTTCTGTCTTTCAAGTTCATTGCCTCCTTCTGAAAAAATATAGACTGCTCCCGCAGGTGCGGGAAACAGCCTTTCCTGGTTGACGTCCGCGAATGAGAAATGCGTTTCTCACTTTTCTCACTCACATTATATAACTTTGCGTTATTCGAGTCAATAGCAAAACAGAAAATTTTTCGTAGAATTTTATACGATTGTAGAATCCAATAGAATCTATTCTCACAAACAACTTGACAAAACTCACTTATAGTAATATAATATGGGTGAAATCCACGACGAGGTGTGAGAACCATGTTTCCTGAACGACTGAAAGACCTTAGAAAAGAAAAAGGCATGACACAGATCGAGCTTGCGACAGCACTTGGCGTATCCAGTGGCACCGTTGCCATGTGGGAAACCGGAAAACGCAAACCCAGCTTTGAGATGTTTGAAAAACTGACGCAGGTTTTTGATAAACGGATCGATTATATTCTTGGTACGTCCGATGATCCGACCCCGGCCAAACTGAATGACATGGAAGTCGCACAACTTGGAAACTGGGCAATGCAGGAGGAGTACGAGGATGTGATGCGTAAATACTCTCTGCTCGATGATTTTGGCCAAAAAACGATAGCTGCCGTTTTGCGCATGGAGTTCGCCCGCTGCCAGGAGCAAGGAACCCTAAAAAGCGGGAAAAGCGTGTCCGTTTCCGTGAAAGTGAGAGATTTGCCGGATGAAGTGCTTACTGCGAATACAACGGAGGGTGAATGATGGCTAACAAACTGGAACTGACCTGGTACGGCAAGGACGAGCCTATTCGAGTAGAGCCTCGGTTGCTGATTGAAAATACGGAGCTTTCCAACACTGCCGCCGACCCGGATACGCAGAATATGCTGATCCACGGGGATAATCTGCTGGCATTGAAAGCACTGGAGAGCAAGTTTTCCGGACAGGTAAAGTGTATCTATATCGATCCTCCGTACAATACCGGCTCGGCATTTGAGCATTATGATGATAATCTGGAGCATAGTATTTGGCTCAATCTGATGCGTCCACGCCTCGAAATCCTCTGGAATCTTCTTGATGGTACTGTCGGTAGCCTGTGGATCAGTATTGACGATTCCGAACAGGCATATATGCGGGTTTTGTGCGACGAACTATTTGGTCGGCATAATTTTGTTGCACAAAATGTATGGCAAAAACGATATTCCCGTGAAAATCGAGAAGCTATCGGCGATGCGCACGAGTATATTATCGTTTATGCGAAAAATCCTGCTCGTTTTAAGGAAAGTAGAAATCTTGTCCCTATGTCAGAGGAGCAAGCCAAAGTATATAAGAACCCCAATAACGACCCGAAAGGACGCTGGAGAGGCGTTCCTATGACTGCACAGGGATATCGGCCAAACCAAATGTATCCGATAACAGATCCGAAAGGGAATGTTCATTATCCTCCTGAAGGTCGGTGCTGGAGTACTGTTGAATCGGAATTCAAAAAGCTGTTGGAGCAAGGGAGAATTTATTTTGGAAAGAATAATGACTCCCAACCAAGTACAATCCGCTATCTATCTGAAGTCCCTGGTGTAGTACCATGGACATGGTGGCCGTGTGAAGAAGTCGGTCACACAGACTCGTCAAAGAAAGAGATTATGGCGATTTTCGGCAAAGATAACATTTTTGCCACTCCTAAACCCGAAGAGCTTATTCAGCGCATCATCCATATTGCCTCCAATCCCGGCGATTTGGTCCTCGATTCCTTCCTTGGTTCCGGCACCACTGCTGCCGTCGCACAGAAAATGGGGCGGCGCTGGATCGGCGTGGAAATGGGTAATCATGCCTATACTCACTGCAAAGTGCGCATGGATAAGGTCATTGCCGGGGAAGACCCCGGCGGCATTACCAAGGCGCAGAATTGGCAAGGCGGTGGTGGTTATCGTTTCTATGAGGTAGCCCCCACCCTAATCAACAAAGACCCCTTTGATGAATATGTCATCAACGAGGACTATGACGCCAATATGCTGGCGGCTGCGGTGGCCCTGCACGAGGGATTCCGCTATCAGCCGGATGGAGACCTGTTCTGGAAACAGTCTGTAGGCAACGAGAACAGCTACCTCTTTGTGACCACCCGCCACCTGAACAGCCCCTATCTGGACTCCATCAAGGACACCATGGAGGAGGGCGAATATCTGATCATCGCTTGCCGCTCTTTTGACAGCGGGCTGGACAAGGCTTACGATAACATCACGGTGAAGAAGATCCCGCAAATGCTGCTGGAACGCTGCGAGTTCGGCAAAGCGGATTACAACCTGAATATCGTACACCCGCCGGTGTATGATGACTGCAACGAGGAGGAAGAGGATGTCTAACGATTTTCCGCTCTATACCACGGATTATATCAGCGGCGTCATGTCTCTCCGCAAGCCGCAGACGCAATCCCTGAAAATTCTTGAAGAGATCACCAACGCCGTGCAACTCCGCAAAGGCATGAATCTAAAAGCGGCACTGGGTGCTGTCCATGCTATGTATCCGATCTGCTCCGATTTTGAGCGTGACTTTATGTCCCTGACTTTTGCTCTGGCAACCGGCGTCGGAAAGACCCGTTTGATGGGTGCCTTTATCGCCTATCTCTACACGCAGCACCATATCAGGAACTTTTTCGTGGTCGCTCCCAATACTACGATTTTTGAGAAGCTGAAAAAGGATCTCAGTGATAACAACAGCGCCAAGTATGTGTTCAAAGGCCTTGGCTGTTTCAGCACGCCGCCGCAGATCATTACGGATGACGATTACCGCGAAAAAACGCTCTCCCTGTTTGAATCCGATGTTCACATCTTCGTGTATAACATCGATAAATTCAACAAAGAGGGCGCAAACATGAAAAAGGTGAACGAGCTCATTGGGGACTCGTTCTATCAGGCGTTGTCCGACTTACCGGACCTTGTGCTCATTATGGATGAGTCGCACCATTACCGGGCAGAAAAGGGAGCGCAGGCGCTGAACGAGCTGCATCCGCTGCTGGGATTGGAACTGACAGCGACACCGTTGGTAACCAAGGGTAATAAACAGGTGCCGTTCAAAAATGTGGTATATGAATACCCGCTGTCCAAAGCGATTGAGGACGGCTATACCCGCACCCCATATGCCGTGACCCGCTCGGACATTGATTTCTATAACTTCGGTGATGAACAGCTGGATAAAATGATGCTGCTGGACGGCATCACCTGCCATGAAAGCACAAAGCGCAAATTGGAAGTCTACGCTGCCAATCACGGCAAGCCTGTAGTGAAGCCGTTTATGCTCGTAGTTTGCAAGGATACAGATCACGCAACCTGGGTGGAGCAATTCGTAAAGTCAGACGAATTCCGTAGTGGCGCATATCGCAACAAAACGATCATCGTCCACTCCAAACAGAAAGGCGCAGAAACCGAAGCGAACACTCGCCTGCTTCTGGATGTGGAAAACCCGGAAAATCCGGTGGAGATCGTGATCCATGTCAATATGCTCAAAGAAGGCTGGGACGTCAACAACCTCTATGCCATCGTTCCGCTTCGGACGGCCGCATCCAAAATTCTGCGGGAGCAGATGGTTGGTCGCGGCTTACGCCTGCCCTATGGAGAGCGCACCGGTGACCGGGATGTGGACGCCGTCATGTTGACTGCCCACGATAAATTCAATGATATTCTGGCGGAAGCACAGAAGGGTGATTCTATTTTCAAGGCTGGAAATGTCATTAAAGCAGAAGAGATCAAGCCCGAAGAAGTGGTCTATACCCAGCTGACAATAGAAACCGATCCGGATGCCGAGCTGGAAAAAGCGTATGCTCATACTCAAATTGAAAAGACGGATACCACAGATGCACTGATCAAGAAGGCAGCTGATTTGATCAAAGCAGAGGTTGAGCAGCACATTCAGCACACTCCGGCGCATACGGTCACCACTGTGCAGGCACAGCAAATTGTAGAAACGGTCAAACAGAAGGTTTCTGAGGATAAGGATCTGGGACAGACCTTCAAGGAGAATGAAATGCCGCTGGCAGCATGGATGCTCTACCAGACCGAGGAAGCGCACAGAGCTGCCGTGAACAAATTTATTCCGATTCCCCGTATCAAGGTAACGGATGCCGGTGTTGAGGAATATGTGTTCGTAGACTTTGATTTGGACATGGCAGATTTTACCCATGTGCCGATCAGGAATGAGTTGCTCGTTCAGAATCTGGAGGATATGCAGGACCGGCAGCGCATCAAGGGCGATGCGATCGATTTTGAGGGCTACAATCCGAAAAAGGTCATACTGGAGCAACTCCGACAGAAACCGGAAATCGACTACGAGAAATGCTCCAAACTGCTGTTCAAGCTGATCACGCAAGTCTGCGACCACTACGAAATACAGTACGGCACCAATGGAATACAGAACATCATTATGATGTATAAGCGTGATATTGGAAACAAGATCTATAAGCAAATGCTGCAGCACTTCTATTGCGAGAACGGCTTTTTGCAGGAAGAGGTAGTCGGCACAAGAGGTTACAACCTGCAGCAGTCTTACAGCTGTGCCGAACGGGTCAATCTTTTCTCCGATGATTATACCGGGAATATCCAATCAGTTTTGTTTGAAGGTGTCAAGCGGGGCGTATTCGACGCTGCCAAGTTTGACAGCCGCCCTGAACTGGTGCTTGCACGGGTGTTGGAGACGGACACCGATGTGCAGAACTGGCTTCGCCCTGCTCCGCAGGAATTCAATATCACCTACAATCACGGGCATAACTATGAGCCGGATTTCGTTGTGGAGACTGACGATACGGTTTATCTCGTGGAGGTAAAGGGCGAGGACAAGCTCAGTGACCCGGATGTTATCGCCAAGAAAAAGCGCGGTATCCAGTACTGCGAAGTTGCCTCTCGCTGGGGAAAGGCGAACGGCTATAAGCAGTGGCGGTATCTGTTTATTCTGTCCAAGCAGGTCATGCCGAATTCGAGTTTTATGCAGTTGGCGAAACGGTTTGACCTATAATACAAAGAATAGGAGGATTATATGGGATCGATAGTCTCCGATGTCAAGACAACCTTTTTAATGCAACACCCCGAGTAAGAGAATATGCTCAAAGCGTTTCTGTTTGGTTTTGATGTTACATATGCCGAGAAGAAAGTACTCAATAATACCACGCTCTTTGCCTATCTTCTGAAACCTGAGGAGTATCTGAGTGAGGCCTTTGGAATTGATAGAGAAGTAATACTTGCATATTCTCCTTTTGATGTAATTCAGCCCCGGGCACTTCAGGCAACTAATATGCTTTTTGATGTATTTCCTTTCAAAAACAGAGTTGATACTCTGAATTGCTTTATTGTATCCAAAGATTATAACATCTTAGAGCAAGCAGGAGTAACCAGTTTCTCGGAATCGCAGTCTCGTTCAATGGTGCCTTTTGTGTATGATGAATTAGTCGCCCATTCGGGTGATAGTTGGTACATTAGAAATCAACTGCGTAACAATTTCTACGATGTTGATTTGTTTGGCTATACCTTACCGCTGAGAGACGAGACCTCATTCTTTGGACGTCAGCAAATCATTGCAAGGTATGTTGATGCAATAAAGCGCTGCGAGAATCGTGGAATTTTTGGCGTAAGGAAAACCGGAAAAACTTCTTTGTTATTTAAAATTGATCGTTTGGTGCGTGAACAACGTCTTGGATTTGTATTTTTTTATGACTGCAAGTCTCCGTCTTACAGGATGCTTCATTGGAATGAATTATTGGGGGAAATCTGCAGTAATATCGCAAAGCGGTTAGGCATCAATATTCGTAGAGAATATGACGAGAAAAATATCATAAAAAGTTTCCGATATGTTGTTAATGAAGCCTCTAAAAAAGACAAGAAAATAGTAATAATATTTGATGAGATTGAGTATATTTCCTTTAAAAGCCCACTAAATCCTCACTGGCATAGCGAGTTTATTGATTTCTGGCAAACAATCTGGTCCGTTCAAAGCATTCATCGCAATCTCGTATTCATTTTGTCTGGCGTGAATCCCAGCGTTACAGAAATCGATACAATAAATGGGATACAGAACCCGCTCTTTAGTATAGTGCAATCAGAATACCTTCAAGGTCTTTCTGAAGATGATGCACGAACGATGGTCCGCACATTAGGCAGACGAATGGGCGTAAAGTTTGATTATCCTGCAATTACTTTGTTATATAATCAATATAATGGCCATCCAATGTTGCTACGTTTGGCATGTAGCTATATTAACCGGCAGTACAGTTCACAAGATAGACCAATAAATATCAAATTAGAAGATGTGCAAAAATATCAAGAAGAGATTGATATTGAATTAGCGTACTATTTCAAGCATGTTGTGTCTGAGATACAGCAATTTTACCCTGACGAATATGAGATGTTTGAAATGCTTGCATCAGGGCAAACTTCTGATTTCATAGAGTTGGCATCGATGGTTGAATACACAAAACATCTTTATAATTATGGACTAATTGCCAAGGACAAGCGGGGAACCCCATATGTAAAAATGCCAGTTGCGGGCAGATACGTTGCAATGGAATTAGCCAAAAAAGAAAATCGGCGTTCTTTGTACAAAATAATAGATAAGAGCAAGCGTAGAGATTGGGTTACTCAACGAATGAAATCTATTGTACGTGACATTCGTCAGCTTGAAACTGCAATACGTGGGGCAAAAAAAGACAAATTATTTGGAGAAAATTCATTCCCAGAAGCAGAAAAATTTGCAGGTATTATACCGGTTTCCTCTGAGGCGGAATTTGAAGCGTTTTTCAATATCTGCAACCGGTGTTTTGTTGAGTCAATTGAGAACTATGGTAAATCAATAGGAAAGTCGGATTATTTTTGGAAAGAGATAAAGGCTGCATACCCGTCTCTCCATGCTGTACTGCATCGAATTAAAGTGTATCGCCATTCCCAGGATCATTCATTGCTTCACCCGGATGTTGCGCAAAAGTACAGGGAATTCTGGGACGAAGATACAAAGGGAATTTCTGATCCAGATGAGCAAAGATTTGCAATCCAGCAAAAAACTCTTGAAAATTTCTTGACCGCAGTTCAGCTTGAAATAGCTGCAATAACTTAAAACACATGAGCCGTGCAATAAAGTAAATAATGCTTATCGACTTAACAC
>DJQM01000002.1:0-6288 GCA_002437585.1 Clostridiales bacterium UBA6386
AGATTTTGGGCTGGTCAGTAGATATTAGATAGAGGGGCGATCAGTGACAAGAGAAGTTTTTTTGAAAAAGGGTGCCAAGTTTTCAGAGGAATTTGTCCGTTGTAAAGTGAGAGGGAAATCTCAACAAGACAAAACCGTGACACTTTGATTTATTCTGTCCGTTGAATAGTGAAAGGACTTTTTGGAATGTGCAAGCAGGTTTCGCCTCTTCGGTCTCAAAATTTCTTCGGACAAAGCCCGAGAAAGTGTCCGTTGGTTATATAGAGGGCATTCTGAGCGTCCAGAAAAATTTTTCAAGCTACCTTACAAACGGCAAGAAATTGTCCGTGGGATGGTGAAAGGAAAGCCAACCCATGCCGATGCGCAAGCTTGACACTACTGCCGGATGGGACGATCTCTCGTCTAACGCCGGGGCAACAGTAGACAATTAGATGCTGAAAAAGCCAGTGTTTCTATGGCTTTCCGCATCGCAGTTCACAAGCGGCAATACGATTTCTCACGCGCATCAGGAAAACAGGATCTATCTGTCTACATACACATTGGAAATCACGCATAGATTGAAGCAGCAAATGCTCTGGAAAGGAGGGCAGCCATGGAAGTATTTCTGATTTTCCCCAAGTCCCAGCAGGCGAAGCAGGAGCTTGCGCAGGAGCTGGCGAAGTTCCAGTCCGAGCAGGTGCTGAAAAATGTCCAGAAGCTGCCCTGTTCCACGGAGCAAAAATTGAAGCTGGTGGACGCGGCAGTGAAGCACCTGAAGGTGCAGAAGTGATACATACGCAAACGGGCAGACCGGCATTGTGCGCCGGTCTGCCCGTTTTTTCATATGCTACTCGCAGATTGTTATTGTTTTTCTTCTTTCAGAAGTCTCTTGAACAGCGTGGGATAATTGCTTGCGCCGTGGGCGATATGGTAGACATAGACCGTCTCAGCGATCAGCCGATACACGCAGATATACTTTCCGGCGATCACATAGCGGTACCCGCCGTTTCGCAGTTCCTTATCCTGCGGGATATGGCCGGACAGCGGAAACATCTCCAGACGGGAAAGCGTATCCAAAATCAGATTGGTGATGTTCCTTGCTGAGTTTGGCCCCACAAGGTTCATGTGGAGCTGCGCGATTTCTTCCAACTCCCGCTGGGCAGGTTCCAGAATCACAAGATTAGCCACGCTGATAGATCGCCTCCAGCCGTTTTCTGGATTCCTCCAGCGTATAGGTGGGTGCGCCGGAAAGCCGGGCTGCTTCTGCGGCCTCCAGCTTTGCGCGCAGCTTCAGGGCTTCTTCGCGCTGTTCAAAGGCTTCAATGCTCATAACAACAAGGTCGCCCTCACCGTTCTTGGTGATATAAATGGGTTCCGCTTCATCATGCGCCAGATCGGAGATCATGCCGTAGTCGTTGCGAAGCGCTGTCGAAGATTTGATAATCACGGGTTAGCACCTCCTGAATTATTCTACGATAATTCTACCAAAATTATTCACAGTTTTCAAGTCCTTGTTTGAAATACTTCTCCCATGTGGATTTGAAAATCTGCACCTTGCCCTGTTCCCAGCGCTTGAGCTTTTGCAGCAGGACACCGAGCTGTGCGGCATATGCCTTCTGCGTCAAGCCGAGCTTCAGGCGAATGGCTTTGATTTGCTCCCCCTGTCCCCGCAGCAGGAACAGGTTATAGTCATCCAGCAAATCTTCCCGTGGCACCTCAAACAGCTCCGCCAGTTTCTCCATATGCTCCTTCGGATAATAGTCCCGTCCCACTTCTTCATAATGAATATAGGTGCTGCGATCGATGCCTGCATAGTCCGCCACATCACGCTGATGAAGCCCCTTCTGATAGCGATACCACCGCAGTTTGTCCGCAATTTCTGTGATCTCGGATGCATCCGAAAACCGCAGATTGAACTTCTCGGCATCCAAAAACTTGTGGGGAAGAATGACCGGGAACTTGAGAATCCGGAGCGGCGCAACTTTTAACGTGCCTGCAACATTCGCAGCCAATACATAGCTGTGGACTTTCAGGCGGCAGAACATAGACCATTTTGCCCCAAAAGGTTCATGGTTTTCCACCTGAAACGTCGATTCTTCCGTTGTGATAGTATAGCATTTTCTACACACCGGGCAGCATAGGTTGCCAAACGTGCCCCCTTGGCCGGGTCAAAGGTGGTGATTCCCTTGATCAGCCCGATGGTGCCGATGGAAATCAGATCCTCCTGCTGGGCTGTCTGGGCGTAGTATTTCTTCATAATGTGTGCCACCAGGCGCAGGTTACGCTCGATGAGGACATTTCTGGCCTCCAGGTCGCCCTGTTGGGCCAGGGCCAGATAGTGCTGCTCCTCCGCCTCGGAAAGAGGCTTCGGAAAGCTGCCGGTGCTCAGCTCCAGGGAATACAGCAGGGTGCTGAGCATCAGCCACACAGCCGATAGCATACGCGTCACCTCCATGGCTACTGTATTCGCCGTTGCTCGTCCGATTTCCTCCCCGGAGGATGCAAAACGTCCACGGACGCAAATCCGTGGACTTTTTGGCTTTTTACTTTTGATTGGTGGCCATTTCAGCGTGGGCCTTTTCTCTATCCCTGCTTACCAAGTAGCGTCATAGTGGATGGTTACACTGTCGTCGCTTACCGCAGGTGCCATCGGCTCCCACTCTGACTCAGAACCGCTGTAGTAAACATCTTTCAGCTTATCACAGCCTTCAAAGAGTCCAGTACCGATACTTGCCACACTTGCGGGAATCATCACGCTGGAAAGATTGACGCAATTGTGGAACGCAAGATCCCCAATGCTTGTAACGCTCTCTGACATTGTCACTTTTGTCAAGTTTTTACAGCCACAGAAAGCAGATTCACCGATGCTGACCACGCCCTCCGGTATCACATATGTGGCATCGGCTTTCGCAACCGGATATCGAAGCAGCTGTGTACCATCTTTGCTGAACAGGATACCATCCACAGAAGTATAGCTTGTATTCTTGTCATCCACCAGAATATCACGCAGATTACCACAGCCATAGAAAGCCAGCCTGTCAATACTGGCCACACTCGCCGGTATCGTATATGTGGCATTGGTTTTTCCCTTCGGATATTGGAGCAGACGTGTGCCGTCTTTACTGAACAAGACACCATCTATAGAGGTATAATTCGCGTTTTTGCTGTCCACCTGAATACTGCGCAGTCTCTTGCAAAAAGAAAATGCGGTTTCACCAACTTCCATTGAAAATGCGAATCCACCAATTTCCGTTACACTTTGCGGAATCTCTATACTGGTCAGACTGTCACAGCCGGAGAATGCTGAATAGCCAATACTCGTAACACCCTCCGGAATCGTCACCTTAGTCAAGCCACTACAGCCTAAGAAGGCACATTCTCCAATGCTTGTCACGCCCGTCGGAATTTCCATGCTAGTCAGACGAGCGCAGCTGTCAAAGGCTAAGGCTTCAATCTGTGTCATGCCCTGTGGGAGCTTCACACCGGTCAGACTGCTGCACCCGGAGAAGGCCCTCTTGCCAATGCTTGTCACGCCTTCCGGAATCTTTGCATTGGTCAATTTGCCGCAGCCTTCAAAAGCAGACGCGCCAATGCTTGTCACGCTCTCCGGGATCGTCACACTAGTCAGCGCGTCACAACCCCAGAAAGTACTCACGTTAACGCTCGTCACGCCCTCTGGAATCTTCACATTGGTCAGCGCGTAACAGCCCCAGAAAGCCCATGCGCCAATACTCGTCACGCCATCCGGAATCTTCACGTTGGTCAAGCTGCCGCAGTCCTTAAAAGCACTCTCTCCGATGGCCGTCACACCAGCCGGAATTTCTACACTGACTAGGCTGGCACAGTCACTGAACGCATTGGCACCAATACTCGTGATACCGGGCTTCATTGTCACCGAAGTGATTTGTTCCCGATAGCAATACCAAGGGGCTATCTTATCGTAGCTCATATCTCCGCTTCCGGATATGGTCAGTGCTCCATTTGGGGAAAATGTCCAGGTCAGATTGTCTCCGCAGGTGCCGCTGGCATTCCCTGTTTCCGCGAAAACCGGGGTCGCCAGCTGAAACGCCAGAGCAAATGCCATTAACAAAGCCAGCAGTTTTTTCATAATACAGCCTTCTTCCTTCTATTTCCTAAATACAATGCTTACAATGAACGGATTACGCGGTCATTGCCGTAACTTCGTTATCAGAATAGCATTCTTCACATTAAATTGCAATAGAAGAAAAGAAATTTCGGTAAATTTAACCAATTTCTTTGCTTTTTGGCTCAGTCCGGGTAATGGGTCTCTTTCCAGGCAAGGAACGCCTGGCTGGGGCGTTTCGCCCGCTTCCGGAGCTGAAACTGATGAATTCCGTACAGCTCCATTTCCTCATTGATCCGATCGGAGCGCAAATGCTCCAAAATCTCCCGACAATCCGAGCAGAGCTGAATCTTCTCCGCCCCCTCTCCCACCGAATAGAACATCTCGAACAGCTTTTTCTTCGCGCCGCAGCAATCACAGGTCATACAAGCACCCCTTCCGAAAAATGGTGATTTTATCCTATCACACTCCGGAAGGAAATGCAACATTTCGCCCCGGCAAAGGGAAAAGCAGCACCCACTCCGGGGTACTGCTTTGTATTTACCCGAAATTCTCTTCCAGGAAGGCCTGGAAGGCATCCTGAGACAGAGGTTCGGTCACGGAAACGGAGTAGGCATAGCTTCCGTCCGTCCAGATGGCCAGGGTGAAGCCCTCCTCCGCGCCCTTCAGGGTCACGGCGTTTCCGCCGACTTCCAGAGTCTCCTGCCGGGGATAGTCGTTATAACCCCCGGAATTGTCCTCGGTACCCTGGGATTTCCGATAGCATAGAGTATCACTTCCGCCGGAGTACTCGATTTCCGCCAGATTTTCCCAATAGGACACATACCGGGTGTGCTCCACCGGGAAGGGAATGCCGGTAAGCTCCTCCAGGGGGATGCCGGTTTTTACGGACAGTGCTTCGATGGAGTCCATTTCCTCGATCTGGGGAATGGCCATCACGTCGGGCTCCGGCTCCTGGGCATTCCTGGACTGCCAGACAAACCAGCCGCACAGGACAATGGCCAGACAGGCCGCCAGAGCCGTCAGCTGCCGGGTCAGCCGTCTGCGCTTCCGCTCCCCGGCCGCTTTCAGGTTCTTGAGCACCCGCTGCCGCATTTCCGGGGTCAATTCGACCCGATCCATGATTTCCTCATACTTCAAAGTCGTAGGCCTCCTTCAACAGGGATTTCAGCTTCTGCCGACCCCGGCGCAGGTCGGAGCGGACGGTGGAGGGGTTGCGTCCCAGGATTTTGGCGATCTCCTCGGTGGAATAGCCCTCGTAATAGTGCAGATGAATGACCTCCCGGTACTGGGTTGGCAGAGCCTTCACCGCCTCCCAGACGAAGGACAGATCCTCCCGCCCTTCCGCCGCCAGGCTATCGTCCAGCTCGTCACAGTCCCGGAGGGCGTTGTATTCGATCCGGTTCTTGCTCAGGTTCGCCGCCACCCGCAGAAGCCAGGCCTTTTTGTGCGCCTCGCTTTCAAAATCCGGTGCGGCGGTAAGCAGCTTCAGAAGGGTGTCCTGCAAGATTTCCTCCGCGTCCGCCATATTGTGCAGATAGCTGTAGGCGCAGCGCAGGATGGCATTGCCGTAGGTATCCAGAGCCTCCGCCGCCATCCGGTCAACCCGGCTTTCCGCCTGGGCTTCCCTCCGGGGCAGCAGGCGGAGGGCAAAGCGGGCAATTTCCCGCGCGGTCTGCCAGCCCCGCCGCCTCAGGGGAACGGGAATCGCGATTGCTTCCATTTCTCAAAGCTCCTTTTTTCGTTTTCCCTCAGTATATCCCGTTTTGGACTTCTTGGCAAGTACTTCAGGCCAGGCTTCCCACCCAGGCGGTCAGCTGCTCGGCGGTCATGCCGGCGGTGGACAGGATGGAATAGGCATAGGTGTCGTCGTTCCAGGCGGCATTGTAAACCAGGCTGCCGCTTCCCTTGCAGGTCACGGTCTTGTCGCCGATGGTTCGGGTCTCGGTGTGCGCATAGTCATTGTAGTCGCCGCTGATATCCCCGGTGCCCAGACCCTTGCGGAAGCAAACCTCCTGGCCGTCCTCATTGTTAAAGGTCACTTCCGCAATTTCATTCTCAATGACCGCGATCTGCTTCTCAGGGTAGCCCTCCAGCGCGTCCGGCGCGGCGATGGAGAAGCCCGCCAGCTTGCCGGCCTCCTCCAGGGTGGTGCAGTCGATCCAGGGGTTGGGAATCTGAACGCCTTCGGTGGTTTCCGCCTGGCTCCAGGCTCCGGGGTCGCT
>DJQM01000002.1:6353-10826 GCA_002437585.1 Clostridiales bacterium UBA6386
CGGTTTTTCCGCCGCAGGCCGCCATGGACAGCAGCACCAGAAGCAGAGCCAACACACTAACAAACAGCTTTTTCATAATCATGACATTCCTTTCATTTTCCGGCATTCTTACCGTTCTGTCTACAATACAGATGGGAACGGAAAAATGTTGCGGCGGTGAGAAAATTTTTTGAAGTTTTTGTTTCTTCTTGCGGGATTCCGGCTTCGATGGTACAATGATCCCGAAAGCAAAAAGGCGGTGAGGCCATGACCTTTTACGAAAAAATGCGGCTTGTCTGCCTGGCCATCCCGGCAGGCCGGGTGGCTACCTACGGTCAGATTGCCATGCTCTGCGGTAAGCCGAGAAATGCCCGGCAGGTGGGCTACGGTCTCCGGGAGGGGCTGGCCGGGGCGGATGTTCCCGCCTTCCGGGTGGTGAACAGCCGGGGGCAGCTCAGCGGAGCCAGGCATTTTCTGACCTCCGAGCTGCAGCGAACCCTGCTGGCGGAGGACGGGGTTCCCACCCTGTGGGACGGCCGATGCTGGTATGTGGAGCTGAAGCGGTACGGCTGGAAATCCACCCCGGAGGATCTTCCGCGCTTTACGGAACCTCCGTCTCTCTCGGATGCTGAGGAAATATAGAGAAGCCCGGCGAAACCGTGTCATTGTGGTATCATGATTTTGGATTTTTGACACGCTGCCCGGGAATTGTCTTTCTCTATTTCAAATACGCTTGACCTTTTTGGCGAAATATATATAAGGAAGGTATCCTGCGAAAAGAGGAAACTGCGTGAAGCTCTTGGTAATCACGCCCATGTATGAGATCGTGGGCAGACCCGACCTGACCTTTGATACCGCCGCCATTCACTACCTTCTGAAATACCGCCCCGCGGACACGGAGGTTCTGGTCATCTACACCTGTTTCAGCCCTCTGCGTGAGATCGGGCGGTATGCCTCCCCGCAGACCCGGCGGCGTTACCGGGAACACACCCGCTATGTCTGCGACGGCATCCCCGTGGAGCTGATCGAGACTCAGCTTTTGGTGAAGAAGCTTCCCCTGTCCCCCTGCCAGTGCCGCCCCCCCCCGACTCGATTGTAACGTGCGTGATCTTTGAATTCCCGGCATCCGCTTCCTATGTCAAAACCGCCTCCGGCTTTGCGCCGAAGGCGGTTCTTCATACATGGAATTACCACTTATACTTCCGCTCCAGAACCACGGAAATGGCATAGAGCAGGCCAGCGATGACGAACTGACCCAGCGTCGCCAGATCGCCCGGGGTGTTTCCGGTGAGCTGAGTCAGCAGCAGGCACAAAACCAGAATCCAGGCCGCCCACCGAATGGCGGTGACCGCCTTCCGCTTGCGCACCTTACCGGAATCCGATTCCTGCACCGGCCGGGCTTTCTTTTTCACGTTTTTCGACATAAGTACTCCTTATCGTATCGCTTCAGTATTTTCCTCCAGGGTTTTCAGCCGCCGCAGGTTGGGTCGGAGGATCCAGACCCCCAGCAGGGTGGACAGAATGTCCGAGCAGGGCTGAACCCCAATCAGGCCGTTCACGCCAAAGCACCTGGGCAGAATCAGAATCAACGGCAGCAGGAACAGACCCTGGCGGCCGCTGCCCACAATGGCCGCGTCCCGATTCCGTCCGATGCCCTGGAGCATCACGAAGCCCGTGGCACACACGGGAAGCAGGGACAGCGTTGCCATGCTGGCTCGGAGAATCCGGGAGCCATAGAAAATGACCTCCGGGTCGTCCTTCCGGAACAGGCCGATAAGCTCCTCCGGGAACAGGAAGGCAATGGCAATCATCACGAGCAGTGCCCCGCCCACCTTGATGCAGTACCAGAAGCCCTGGCGCACCCGGTGATACTGCTTCGCGCCGTAGTTATAGCTGCATACCGTCTGGTAGCCCTCGCCCAGACCGAAGTAGATCTGCTGGCACATGTGCACCAGCCGGTTGACAATGATAAAGGCCGCGATGACCGCGTCGCCGTAGGGTCGGGCAGCCCGATTCAGCAGCACGGAGGCCACGCTGGACAGGCCGTTTTTGAGCAAACTGGAAAAGCCGCCGGCGAAAATCTCCCCCAGAGTCTGCCAGGAAAACCGGAACCGGTTCAGCCGGATGGAGATGCAGTCTCCCCGGGTGCACTGCCACAGCAGCACAAAGAAGGTGACGATCTCGCCGATCATGGTGGCGGCTCCTGCCCCCGCGAAGCCCATGTCCAGGCCGAACATCAGCAGCGGGTCAAGGACAATGTTCAGCACCGCGCCGCTGGCCAGGCCGTACATGGAACGTTTGGCATAGCCCTGAAAACGCAGAATGCAGCTCAGGGAAGTCGCCGCCGCCTTGAAGGGCATGGAAGTCAGTATGTAACGGGCATAGACAATCGTGTAGTCCCGCATACTGTCCGTGGCACCCAACAGCTCCACCAGCGGCCGGATAAACGTCAGGCCAAGCACCATCAGCACACTCAGCAGGCACAACACGCTCACCAGACCCTGAGCCGCGGTCTGCTCCGCCTTTTCCAGCTCCCGGCGGCCCAGCTGACGACCCATGAGGGTTCCGGTGCCCTTGCCGAACATCAGTCCCAGAGCCAGATTCAGGGTCATCAGGGGATACACGATGCCCACCGCGCCGGTGGCACTGGTGCCCAGACGACCCACAAAATAGGTGTCCGCCAGATTGTACACGGAGGTAATCAGCAGGGAGATGATGGAGGGAATGGCCATCCGCAGGATCAGTGGCTCCAGGGGAGCACCCACCATCTCCCGATATTTGGCCGAATGCTCGCTTTCCTGTGACATAAGCCCGCCGCCTTACTTCTGGAGAATGTGGATTGCGAAGCCTCCGAATTCCCCGGCCAGATAAATATTTTTCAGCTTCCCGTCCTCCCGATAGGCGGCGGTGTCCATATTGAAGGAGAAGCCTTTCTCCTTCAGCTCCTCCACTGCGGCTTCCAGATCGTCCGTCTGCATGGCAATGTGGCCATGGGTACCCAGGAAGGGCATATTCATGCACTCAAAATAGTTTCCGGCGAACTCGGACTTGCCGCCGTGCCGGGGCGTCAGGTTAAACAGGGCGCACAGCAGATTGGCAAGCTGGGTGGATTCCTCATGGCTGTTGTTGTTGATGCCCACATGCACCAGTTCAAAGGTATTCTTCATAATCAATTCCTTTCTTACAAACAATGCCAGTCACCGCGGTGACTGGCATTGCACACTTTCGTATGATTACTTCAGGCCGCGGGCGTGATCGGCTTCCACAGTCGCCTTGATCTTGGCGACGGCCGCGTCGCTTAAGCAGCAGAAGGGACGGCGGCAGGGGCCGACGGGATTACCGGCAATCCGGGCAGCGGTCTTGGTGACGGTGTTGGGATTGCCGAACTTGAAGCAGTTCCGGATGGGACGGATGCTGTCCTGGGCCTTCATGGCATTCTTCAGATCCCCCTTCAGGAAATACTGATAGATGGAAACCATGGTCTCCGGGTAGATGTTCGCCACGGCGGTGATGCCGCCGGCGCCGCCGGCCAGCAGGTTCCACAGGATCAGCGCGTCGTTGCCGGACAGGACGCTGAAGGTCTCGGGATCGGTCAGCTCGATGTACTGCTTCATGTTGTCGAAGTTGCCGCTGGAGTCCTTGACGCCCACGATGTTGGGAATCTTGCTCAGCTTCGCCACGGTGTCCGGGTTCAGGTTATTGCCGGTACGGGCGGGCATGTTGTACATGACGATGGGCAGATCCACCGCGCCGGCCAGCTCCGCGTAGTGGTTGTAGAGCTCGTCCTGGGAAATGGCGGCGAAGTAGGGGCTGATGACGGACAGCACGTCCGCGCCCAGCTCCTTGGCCTTCCTGGACAGGCGGATGGTCTCGGCGGTGCCGGGCATACCGGTACCGGCGTACACGGGGACACGGCCGTCGGCGGCCTTGACCACGGTCTCGATAACCCGCAGCTTCTCGTCCTCGGACTGAATATAGGCCTCGCCGTTGGTGCCCAGGCAGAAGACGCCGTCCACACCGGCAGCAATCTGACGGTTTACCTGATTCTTGACTTCTTCCAGGTTCAGGGACTCGTCATCGTGCATGGCTGTGACCATTGCGGCAATGATACCCTTAACAAGCTTTGCCATAGTAAAAACTTCCTTGTATTATAGAGTAGTAGTTTTTAGTGTCCCTCTCCAAGGACATGTGCTACACTGTAGAGGATGCTGTGGATCGGTACATTACTCCTACCGCAAGACGGTTGACGAAAGGCTCCAACCACAGCCCTTTACAGTATTGTTAATCAGTTAGATACCGCCAGACGGTTTATTTGGAACAAGGTTACAAGAGTAAAGTGTCCTGTGGAACCAGCATCGAAAGAAACACACCGGAGGTATTCATTATGATTTGTGTAGGAATTGACGTTGCCAAGGATAAGCACGACTGCTTTATTCTCAGCTCGGAAGGCGAAGTTCTGGCAGATGTATTCACCATCGCCAACAACGCGGAAGG
>DJQM01000042.1 GCA_002437585.1 Clostridiales bacterium UBA6386
AAGAACATTGCCCCCGGAGGGACCGGCACTGAAAGCTTCTGGGAGGCTTGGAATATAAGGATAGACTTGCAATTCACGGGCCAATGTGGGCATTGGCCCCTACGCGTTCTATTAGGGTTTTCGGAATAACCGGGGGATTGCCACGCCAGTGTGAGCTACTTTTCGCAATGACATGCGTTTTACGTCGGCTGTCAGAAAATTCGGAAGCGACCTCATCCGCCCTCCAGGCACCTTCTCCTCTCAGGAGAAGGCTTGGGGGAACGGATTGCCACACCAGTCTGCGGACTGGTTCGCAATGACACTGCTTTTTCGGTACCAGACTGTATGCTTTTACTTCTTCTGGCCATAGTAGGCGTTGGGGCCGTGCTTGCGCAGATAGTGCTTGTCCAGAATTCTCTGGGGCGCGGGTGCCGCGTCGGGCTTGACCAGCCGGGTGTAGATGGCCATCTTGGCCACCTCCTCCAGCACCACCGCATGATACACCGCCTGCGCCGGATCCTTGCCCCAGGTGAAGGGGCCATGGCTGTGGCAGATGACGGCAGGCACGGCCATGGGATCGATGTTCCGCTGCCGGAAGGTCTCGATGATCACGGTGCCGGTGCCCTTCTCATAATCCTCGTCCAGCTCCTCCTGGGTCAGGTGCCGGGCGCAGGGAATGGGGCCGTAATAGTAGTCGGCCTGAGTGGTTCCGTAGCAGGGAATGTCCTCCCCGGCCTGCGCCCAGCCCACGGCGTAGGGGCTGTGGGTGTGGACAATGCCCCCCAGCTGGGGGAAGGCCTTGTAAAGCTCGATGTGGGTCTTGGTATCGCTGCTGGGGTTCAGGTCGCCCTCCACGATATTGCCGTTCAGATCCACCACCACCATCCTTTCCGGGGTCAGCTCGTCGTACTCCACGCCGCTGGGCTTGATGACCATCAGACCCTTCTCCCGGTCGATGCCGGAGACGTTGCCCCAGGTGTAGGTGACGAGATTCCGCCGGGGCAGCTCCATATTGGCATCATAAACCTTTTTCTTCAGTTCTTCCAGCATATTCTTCTTCCTTTCAAAGTGGGCGTGCCCGGCGGGCACGCCCATTGCGGTTACTTCAGCTTCCAGGCCATGTCGTTCAGGAACAGCTCCTTCTCCAGGCTCTCCACAGTGGTGTCCTTGCCAATGTGGACATACTCAATGCCCATCATATTGGCCCAGTCCTTCATCTGCTCGGCGGTGACATCGTAGCTCAGGACAGTGTGGTGAGCACCGCCGGCGGTGATCCAGCACTCCACGCCGGTGGTCAGGTTCGGCTCCGCCTGCCACATAACCCGAGCCACAGGCAGATTGGGCATGGGCATAATGGGCTTGACCGGGTGGATGTCCTGGACGATGAGCCGCAGGCGGCCGCCCATGTCAATGAGGGACACCACGATGGCGTCGCCGGGCTTGCCCTCGAAGACCAGACGGGCAGGATCCTTCTCGTTCATGCCGATGCCCAGGAAATGGGTCTCGATCCGGGGACGGACGGCAGGATCGGCCACGCTGGGGCAGACCTCCAGCATGTGGGCGCCCAGGGAATACTGGTGACCCTTCACCAGGTGATAGGTATAGTCCTCCATGAAGGCAGAAGCACCGTTGCCGTTCTCGCCCATGGCCTTCAGAATGGCGGTCATGGCGGCTACCTTCCAGTCGCCCTCGCCGCCGTAGCCGTAGCCTAACGCCATCAGGTGCTGAGAGGCCAGACCCGGCAGCTGCTCCATGCCGTACAGATCCTGGAAGGTATTGGAGAACGCCTTGCAGCCCTCCCGATCCATCATCTTCTTCATGGCGATCTCTTCTCTGGCCTGGTAGCGGATGGCACCGATGTCGTCGGTAGCGATGTCATAGGAGGCCTTGTACACATCCATCAGCGCGTCGATCTCTTCTTCCGTGACGGCGTTCATTTCCTTGACCAGATCACCCACGGCCCAGGTGTTCACCTGCCAGCCCAGCTTGATCTGCGTCTCCACCTTGTCACCCTCAGTGACAGCCACTTCCCGCATGTTGTCGCCGAAGCGCATGACCTTCAGCGTCTTGGACACGGCCACACCGATGGCGGTCTTCATCCAGTCGCCGATGCGCTTCAGGCAATCGGCGTCCTTCCAGTAGCCGGCAATGACCTTCCGGGGCAGGCGGAGCCGGGCGGCGATGAAGCCGTGCTCCCGGTCGCCGTGGGCAGCCTGGTTCAGGTTCATGAAGTCCATGTCGATCTCCTCGTTGGGGATCTCCAGGTTATACTGGGTGGCAAAGTGGCAGTAGGGCTTCTGGAGATTCACCAGGCCGTTGATCCACATTTTGGAGGGAGAGAAGGTGTGGCACCAGGTGATGATACCGGCGCAGGAGTCGTCATAGTTGGCCTCCTTCACGATGTCCGCGATCTGGGAATTGGACATGGCCGTGACCTTGTAAACCAGGGGGTAAGGCAGGTGCTTGCTCATTTCCTGCGCCATTTCCTCTGCCCGCCGAGCCACGGTCTTCAGTACCTCCTCGCCGTACAGGCTCTGAGAGCCAACTACAAACCAAAATTGATAAGCCATTTTATATTCCTCCTAAATCTTATATTGCGGGTGTCATTGCAAACCAGTGTGCGGCAATCCCCCGGATATGCAAATAACCAATCGATGCCGCTGCTTACAGGGAATTGACCGCCTGACGCTCTACCTCCAGCAGATTCCGGTAGTCCTTCAGATATCGGTTGAAGCCCTCCACATCGGCAGGGTCAGGTGTCACGGTGGTGCCCTTGACGCCGGCATAGACCCTGGCGTTCAGATAGTCCTCCAGGGTTTCGCCGGGAGCCTTCCGAAGCATGTAAGCAGCCAGCAGAGCCATGCCGTAGGGGCCGCCCTCACCGGCGGTTTCCATGCAGGTCACGGGGGCGTTGCAGGCGGCGGCCATGTATTTCTGACCCACGATGGGGGTCTTGAACAGGCCGCCGTGGCCGGTCAGACTGTCGATGGCAACCTGCTCCTCCGCCAGAATGTCCATGCCGATCTTCAGGGTGGCCATGGTGGAATAGAGCTGAGCCCGGAAGAAGTTGGCCAGGGTGAAGCGGGAATCCGGCCGGCGGGCAACCAGAGGACGACCTGCGTCCATGTGGGTCACGCCCTCGCCTGCCATGTAGTTGCACACCTGCACGCCGCCGCAGTCCACATCGCCCACCAAGGAGTGACGGTACAGCTTGGTGTACAGCTCCCCGGTGGAAGGATGGACACCGAACAGGTTGGCGGTCTCCTTGAGCACGCTCACCCAGGCGTTGGTATCGTTGGTGCAGTTGTTGCAGTGCACCATGGCCACAGGCTTGCCGGTAGGCGTCGTCACCATGTCAATCTCCTCGTAGACCCGGCTCAGCTGCTTTTCCAGCACCACCATGGAAAAAATGGAGGTACCGGCGGACACGTTGCCGGTTCTGGGAGCCACGGCGTTGGTGGCGGTCATGCCCGTGCCGGCATCGCCCTCGACAGGTGCCAGGGGAATGCCCACGGGCAGCAGGTTATCCAGCCGGGCCGTGCCTTCGGCGGTGAGGCTGCCTGCCCAATCACCGGCAACCAGAACCTTAGGCAGAACCTCCCGAACCTTCCAGGGCAGGTTCCGGGAGGCAAGCAAAGCCTCCAGTTTATCGAGCATTTCCTCGTTGAAGCAGTTATGCGCACTGTCGATGGGGAACATGCCCGAAGCCTCGCCCACGCCCAGGGCATTGACCCCGGTGAGCATATAGTGGACGTAGCCTGCCAGGGTGGTGATATGCCGAATCTGAGACACATGGGGTTCCTCGTTCAGCACTGCCTGATACAGGTGGGCGATGGACCAACGCTGAGGGATATTGAAGCCAAATTCCTCTGTCAGCTCCGCCGCCGCCGAAGCGGTGATGGTATTCTGCCAGGTGCGGAAGGGCACCAGCAGGTTCCAGTTTTCGTCGAAGGCCAGGTAGCCGTGCATCATGGCGGACACGCCCATGGCGGCAATGTTCTCCCGGTGCTCCACGCCGACGATGGCGGCCTTCAGACCCTTCCAGACCTCCTCCAGGTCATAGGTCCAGACACCGTCCACATAGTCGCTTTTCCAGGTGTAGTCCCCGGAGGATACCGGGTTGTGGTGCTCGTCGATGGCAACGGCCTTGATTCGGGTTGAACCCAGCTCAAGACCCAGTACGGTTTCAGTATTCTTCATGGGTATCTTCCTCACTTTCGTCAGATGGTGGGGTTTCCGTTTCATTGCGGAAGTAGCCGCTGGTCATAAGCTCCCGGAGGCTGAAAAAAACCAGCAGCACTCCAACCAGTCCGAAGGCAATGACGGCAGCCAAAAAAAGTTGACTCTCCCTGATGGTACCCCGGAGTTCCCAAGCAAGATACACAAGATATCCGCCGCCGAGAATGCGAAGCAATAAGGAGGCCTGTGGGGGCTTGGGTATGTCTTTCATAAAGCAGCCTTTCGGTTTCTCCCTCCCGCCCGCGCGGGAGGGAGAACAGTGGAATTACTTCTTCTTCCGCTTGGAGACCAGATCGAAGGTAACAGCACCCAGCAAAACGCAGCCCTTGACGATCTTCTGCACGTTGGTATCATAGCCGGCCAGGGACATGCCGTTGTTCAGAATGCCCATGATGAACGCACCGACCACAGCGCCGATGATGGTGCCAATGCCGCCGGAGGTCGCAGCACCGCCGATGTAGCAGGAGGCAATGGCGTCCATTTCAAAGCCGTCGCCTGCCTTGGGGGTAGCGGACTGGTTACGGGCAGACAGAACAATACCGGCAACAGCGGCCAGGAAACCCATGTTGGCATAGACCCAGAAGAAGACCTTCTTGGTGTTGATACCGGACAGCCGGGCGGCCTTGGCATTGCCGCCCATGGCGTAGATTTGACGGCCGGCAACGGTCTTGGTGGTGATGAAGTGGTAAATGGCAACGATGATGGCCATCAGAACCAGCACCACGGGGATACCGTTGTAGCAGGCCAGCTTATAGAAAAAGAAGATCACCACGGTGAGCAGAACCACCAGCTTGACAACGGTCAGAACCATGGGGTCAACGGGCAGATTGTGCTTCTGAGCAGTCTTGCGACCCTTGAGCTCATTGATAATCAGAAGGGCGCAGCAGACGGCAGCCACGATCAGGCAGATCAGATCCACGCCATTGGCGCCAACCTTGATGGTGGGCAGAAAGCCGGTGCCGATCCAGTTGTAAGCGGCAGGCAGGGGTCCCTTGGTCTGTGCCTTCAGGATGACGTAGCAGATGCCGCGTCCCATGAGCATGGTAGCCAGGGTAACAATAAAGGGCGGGATGTCCACATAGGCAACAAAGAAGCCGACAAACACACCAAAAGCGGCACCCACAGCCAGAGCGGCCAGCATGGCGGCAGGAGCGGACCAGCCGCCATCGATAATCAGAGTACCTGCCACTGCGCCGCAGGAGGCGACCACAGAGCCAACGCCCAGATCAACGTTACCGGTCAGAACGCACAGAAGCATACCAACAGCCAGAATGACCACATAGCCGTTCTGCATAATCAGGTTATTGATGTTCATGGGGGTCAGGTTTTTGCCGCCGGTGATGATTGCGAACAGCAGATACACTACGATCAGCATGATCATCATGCCATACTGCTTCAGACCCGCGCCGGCCTTTTTAAGAGACTTGTTCTGTGTCATTACGCTTCAACCTCTTCCTTTCTGTTGTGGGCCATGATGCAGGACATAATGGCCTCCTGGGTAATTTGGTCGCCGGAGAGCTCACCGGCGATCTCGCCTTCATTGATGACGTAAGTTCGGTCACAGGTGCCAATGATCTCAGGCATTTCGGAGGAAATGATGATCACGGCCTTGCCGGCCTTTGCCAGCTCATTGATGACGCAGTAGATTTCGTACTTTGCGCCCACGTCGATGCCACGGGTTGGCTCGTCCAGAATCAGCACATCCGGCTCGGTCATCATCCACTTGGCCAGAACTACCTTCTGCTGATTGCCGCCGGACAGGGAGCCGACGGTCTGGTCGATAGAGGTTGTCTTGACGTTAATGCGGCGACGGTACTCCTCAGACTCAACGTTCTCCTTGGTCTGATCCACAACGCCCTTTTTGGAGAAGAAGTTGCGCAGAGCAGACAGGGTCATGTTGAACTTGATGCTGTCGATGAGCACCAGACCGTAGGTCTTCCGATCCTCGGACACATAAGCCAGCTTGTGGTTGACAGCGTCCTTGACGCTTTTCAGGTTGGCAGGCTTTCCGTTGATGAGAATTTCGCCGGTGATTTTCTGGCCGTAGCTCTGGCCGAACAGCGACATGGCAAGTTCGGTTCGACCCGCGCCCATCAGGCCAGCCAGACCCACGACCTCACCGGCACGAACCTGGATATTGATGTTCTTCAGTACCTGGCGGTCGCCATCGTCCGGATGGTAGACATTCCAGTTCCTGACCGCGAAGATCACGTCACCGATGGGGCAATTCTCCCGCTTGGGGTAACGGTTGGTCAGCTCACGGCCGACCATGCCCTTGATGATCCGCTCCTCGGAGAAGTCGTCCACGCCCTTGTGGAGGGTCTCAATGGTGCGGCCGTCACGGATGATGGTGATGGAATCAGCCACATAGCTGATCTCGTTAAGCTTGTGGGAAATGATGATGCAGGTCAAGCCCTCGGCCTTCAGCTGCAGCATCAGCTCCAGCAGCTGGGCGGATTCCTGATCGTTCAGAGCCGCGGTTGGCTCGTCCAGAATCAACAGGTCAGCCTTTTTACCCAGTGCCTTGGCAATTTCGATCAGCTGCTGCTTGCCCACGCCCAGCGCGTTGACAGGCACGTTCACGTTCTCATCTCCCAGACCTACACGACTGAGCAGATTCTTGGCCTGCTTCCGGGTCTCGGTCCAGTCGATGACCCCATTCTTCTGCCGCTCGTTGCCAATGAACACATTCTCCGCAACGGACAGGAAGGGACTCAGAGCCAGCTCCTGGTGGATGATAACGATGCCCTTTTCCTCGGACTGGCGGATGTTGTGAAATTTGCAGACCTCGCCGTTGTAGACGATGTCGCCTGTGTATTCACCATAGGGGTAAACGCCGGAAAGAACATTCATCAGGGTGGACTTGCCTGCGCCGTTCTCGCCGCAGATAGCCATGATCTCACCCTTGCGCACTTTCAGATTTACATCGTCCAGTGCCTTGACCCCGGAGAACTCCTTGGTAATGTGGTTCATTTCCAAAATATATTCTGACATTCTTTCGACTCCTTCTCGCCGCCGGACGGTCGGCGTTTCTCGGGGTATCCCGCCGGGAGATTCTATATACTATATAGTATAATACACAGCATCTCCATGCGGGATAAAAAGAGGCGGCGGCTAAGCCGCCGCCTCTTGCGGATACGCTATTTGCGGGGATTAAGCAACGCCCAGCTCTTCAGCGGTGTAGTAGCCGCCGCCGATCAGCAGCTCTTCGTAGTTGCTCTTGTCAACAGCCACGGGAGTGCACAGGTAGGACGGAACGGTGATGACGTTGTTGTTGTAGGTCTCGGTGTCGTTGATCTCAGGCTCGGTACCGTTCAGGACGGCGTCGACCATGGTAACGCACTTCTCAGCCAGCAGACGGGTGTCCTTGTAGATGGACATGGTCTGGTAGCCAGCGATGATGTTCTTGGAGGCCATCAGCTCAGCGTCCTGGCCGGTGATCAGGGGCCAGTTGTCCAGAGTGTAGCCAGCGGCTTCCAGAGCGGAGCGGCAGCCGTAAGCGAAGCCGTCGAAAGCGGTGGCGCAGATATCCAGGTGCTCGTCAGCGTAGAAGGATGCCAGGTAGTTCTCGCACCACTGCTGAGCGGTCTCCTGGGACCAGCGCAGGATGCAGGTCTCCTCGAAGGAGGTACGGCCGGTCTTGCAAATCAGAGTACCGTTGTCCAGATAGGGCTGCAGAACCTTCATCAGGCCTCTGTGCAGCAGAACAGCGTTGTTGTCATCGGGGGAGCCCATGAAGAACTCGATGGTGTACTTCTCGGTGGTGTTGGCCAGATCCTTAGCCTTCTCGATGTACTCGCCGATAGCCCGGCCCACGCCCTCGTTATCGAAGGAAGCGTAGTAGGAAACGGCATCGGTGTCCATCAGCAGACGGTCGTAAGCGATGATGGGGATTCCAGCCTGCTTGGCCTGAGCCTCAACACCGGTCAGAGCACCGGAGTCGATGGAGGCGATAACCAGGACATCAACCTGCTGAGCGATCATGTTCTCAATCTGAGAAACCTGAGCCTGGACATCGTCCTCAGCGTACTGCAGAACGACATTATAGCCCTTGGCTTCCAGCTGAGCCTTCATGTTGCCGCCGTCCTTGATCCAACGCTCGGAAGACTGGGTGGGCATCGCGATACCGACAGTCTTGCCGGCGCCGGTGTCGTCGGCAGGAGCCGCGGCAGCGGCGGAAGCATCAGCGGCGGGAGCTGCGGGGGTGGTTTCTGCGGGCTTTGCGCCGCAGGCGGTCATGGACATGAGGATCATCAGGGCCAGAACCAGTGCGATAATCTTTTTCATTCGTCTCGTACTCCTTACAAAATTTTTGCCGGTTGTCACACGCGGCTTACGCTTTCAGTATACCGTTCAAACCGCGACTTGTCAAGAATTCGTATGCTTTGTTTGGATTTTTCGTATAGGTAGACAATACAAATTTTTAATTTAGACATACAATTATCGGTTTCATATGTTTCGTTTTATCATTTTATCATGTATTCACCGCAATATTTCCAGCGTTTCCCCACATAATTTATTATTTTCAATTTTTCTGTTTCATTTTACCTCTCTATGTCACCATCCGTTATTTTCCACAAAAAGCGCCCGTCCTTTTCACGGTTCTTTCCACGCTTTTACATCAGCTAGGGTGGCCATATCGCCTTATTCCGGCTGTCTTTTTCGCTGTTTTTCGGGCTTTTTAGGCATGAAACGCAAGAATTAAGTACAAATCCGTTTGTAATTTACGATCACATCCAATACAACTATTCCATTTTTTACTTCTCTTGTACTGTAAAAAGTTCTGGATTTTTTTCGAGGTTATGCTATAGTAGAAGCAAGAACGAATTCGGGGGTGGAAAAATGCCCGCAAAATACGTCCAGCTGGCCGCGTCGGTGCGCTCTGCCATTGCCGCGGGGGATTACCGGGAAACGAACCGTCTGCCGACGGAGCAGCAGCTGATGGAGCTGTACCAGGTCAGTCGGCAGACCGTCCGCAGCGCGCTGGATATCCTGACCAAAGAGGGACTCATTACCCGCCGCCAGGGCAGCGGCACCGTGATCCTGGAGCGCAAGGCGCCGGAAAAGCCCGGAAATAACACCGTGGCCATCGTCATCAGCTTTGCCAATAGCTATATTTTCCCCGCGCTGCTGATGGAATGTCAGCAGACCCTGCTGGAAAACGGCTTCTCCGCCCTGGTCTACGGCACGGACAATCAGTTTGAAAAGGAACGGAAAATTCTGACCCAGCTTCTGGAGCACCCGGTTCAGGGGCTGATCATCGAGGGCACCAAGTCCGCCCTGCCCAATCCCAACCTGGATCTGTACGAGAAGCTCCGGGCCACCGGGATGCCCATCGTCTTCATCCACAACTGCTATCCGGAGCTGAATCTGCCCGTTCTCCGGGACGACGACGAGACCGGCGGGTATCTGGCCGCCCGGCACCTGCTGGAGAAGGGGCACACCCGGATCGGCGGCATTTTCAAGCTGGACGACCGGCAGGGTGCCCTGCGTTACTCCGGCATGATGCGGGCACTGCGGGAGCGGAATCTGCTTTCCCGGGAAGAGTCGGTTTTCTGGTACGATACCAACCAGCGGCTGACCCTGTTGGAGCAGGGCGACACCGCCTGGCTGGAATTTTTCGCCGAAAAGCTGCGCGAAACCTGCACCGCCGCAGTGTGCTACAACGACGAAATTGCCTCCCGGCTGCTGGAAATCCTTCTGACGCAGGGGGTGAAGGTTCCCCGTGATTTTGCCATTATCAGCTTTGACAACAGTCACTACAGCAGCCTCGGCACCATCGGTCTGACGAGTCTTGCCCCCGATCCGGGTATGCTGGGTGCGCTAGGTGCCCGGGCCATTCTGAGCCGCATCCGGGGCGAGCCGGTCTCCGGCCAGAAGCTTCCCTGGAAGCTGGTGCAAAGGAAAAGTACATAAGTGCCAGGCGGCCGCCCTTCCGGGCGGCCGCTTCCAAGTATAAACATGGCCGGCTTGAAGAAGCCGGCCATGTTTTTTATTCTTTTTGTTGCTCTTCCCAGGGGGTGAGAATCCGATCCTGGATGGGTTTGTTCAGGAGGTAACACAAAGTGAACCGGTACAGACCCATACCGCAGGTGGCAAAAGCCAACAGACTGAAGGGGAAGAAGGCATAGGTCAGCAGGATCCCGCCAACTCCCATCACCGGGCCTACCCAGCCCCGGCCGCCGGAGATCATACTCAGAATCCGGGCGTTTTTCAGCACGTCCCCATTGGACAGCGGCAGCATGGCCCGCATGAGGAAGGCGTAGCTTCCCCGGCTGAAGGCATACCACAGGAGGAAAATCCCCAATGCCAGCAGCATCATGCCAGGAAGGCTTCCGGTGTTGCCCATGCCGAAGCTCAGCAGCACATAGCTTCCCGCCAAAGCCCCGCCGAAAAGCAGCCCCAACGGCAGGCTCCGCCAGAAATCCGACTGGAATTCGTCCCGGAATTCCTCCCACAACAGCACATAGCCGTCTCTTGCCAGCTTCACCGCCGCCCGATCCGCCGCGCAGAGCACCGCCGGGATTGTCACAATGGGAAGGCTTCCCAGAAGCATCCACAGATTCAATTTGCACAGCGTCCAGAAGTTGGTTTTCAGCAGGAAAAAGTACCTGCGCGCCCCTTCCTGGGGCACGGGAATGTCTTTTTTCATGGCCTCAGTTCTTCATGCCGGTCATGACAATGCCCTCGACGAAGTACCGCTGGCCGATGAGATAGAACACAACGCCGGGAACGAAGGACATGCAGGTGCCGCACATAATGGCCGACCAGTCGGTTTTCAGGGAACCCTTCAGCTGGCTTAAGCCCATGGAGATGGTGAATTTTGCCTCGGTGTTGATGTAGACCATCTGCTGGAGCAGGTCGTTCCAGATCTGGATGAACAGGAACATGGCCACAACGATCATGGCAGGCTTGATGGAGGGAACGATGATGCTCGTCAGGATCCGGAAGTACCCGGCTCCGTCGATGGTGGCCGCCTCATCCAGCTCCCGGGGCACGGACAGAACGAACTGCCGGATCAGGAAGATGTTGAACGCGCCGCCGCCGCAGAAATAGGGCAGGATCAGGGGCCAGTAGGTATCGGACAGGCCAAGGAACTTCGTCCACATGATGTACAGAGGAATCAGCGTTACCATGGTAGGCAGCAGCATGGAGCCGATGCACAGAGTGAAGAGGAAGTCCTTCCCCCGGAAGCGAAGCCTGGCAAAGGCGTAGCCGCACATGGTAGCCGTAATGGTGCCGCCGACGACCGAGGGGATAATGATGGTCATGGTGTTCTTCAGATACGTCCAGAACTTGAAATACTGCAGAGAATTGGCGTAGTTGGAGAACAGCCATCTGGGCGGGAAAAAGGCCGGGGGCCACTTAAAAAGCTCCGCGTTGGACATCAGGCTGGAGCGGAAGATCCACCAGATGGGCAGCATGGCCAGAGCGGCGAAAAACAGAACGGCCAGGAAGCACAGAACATTTACGATTTTTTCCCGCTTTCTGCGGCTTTTCATGCTTTTCATTTGCTGTCGCCCCCTTCATAGAAGATCCAGCTCTTGCTGGTGGCAAAGAGAATCAGAGTGAACGCGCCAATGAGCAGGAAGAGCACGAAAGCGATGGCACAGGCCAGGCCCAGCTTGCCCCGCTGCTTGAAGGCGTAGTTGTAGAGCATGTAGGAGATGAAGTAGGAGGACTTGCCCGGGCCGCCCTTGGTCAGAGCCAGAGCGGGCGTGACCACCTGCATGTTGGTGATCAGGGCCATGAGCATGTTGTAGAAGATGATGGGGGTCATGCTGGGCACCGTCACGTTCCAGAACCGCTGCCAGGAGTTGGCACCGTCGATCTGGGCGGCCTCGTGGTAAACCCGGGGCACATTCTGCAGACCCGCCAGGAAAATCACGATCAGGTTGCCGGAGAGCCACACGGCGATGAGTGCCAGGGCGGGCACCACCTGAGACGAGGAGCTGACGAACATCAGCCGCTCAATGCCCAGCTTGCTGAGGATGTAGTTGAACAGACCCCACTCCGTGTTGTACAGCCAGCTCCAGCCGATGTACACAGCCGTGGCCGGAAGCACATAAGGAAGGTAAAACACCGCCCGGAAGAAGCCCCGCGCCGGAATCTCCCGGTTCAGAAGCAGGGCAACGATCAGAGAATAGATCATGCTGCCGATGACCGCCAGCAAGGAAAAATAGACGGTCACCTTTACGGATTCCTTGAAGTAGGGATCCTCGGTAAACAGGCGCACATAGTTCTGAAGCCCCACCCATTCGGGCATTCCCACGCCGCCCCACTTGAAAAAGCTCAGACCGAATACCGCGGCCAGGGGGACGTAGGTCAGCACAATCAGGCCGATGAAGGCAGGAATCAGATACAGATAGGCCGCCACCCCTTCCTTGTGGAGCAGTTTATTTTTCTGCTTTCTTTGCAAAAGAACCACCCTTTCTTTTCACAGCTCCGCAGCTGCTCATAAAACTGAGCGTTTTGGAAACGCGCGCTTTTAGAAGCAGCTGCTCTGACACATTTGGACGCTCGGCCATTGCGGCCGGCCAGAGGCCGGCCGCAACAGAGGAACAAGACTCGTATATCGCGGTAAGTTCAGAAACGGAAGGCTTAGTTACCCTCGAACACAGCGTTCAGAGCGTCGAAGTTCTCGGTGATGGCCTGCTCGGCGGTCCGCTCGCCGGTCCAGACAGGACCCAGAGCGGTACGCAGCAGCTCGATGAACTCGGTGGTGTGGGGGATATAGTACCAGCAGGTGGACTCGGCGCACTCACGAGCGTAGTCAACCACAGCACCCTTGTACTCGTCGTGATCAGGGAAGTTGGGGTTGTCGATCCACTTGTTGGTCAGCTCGGTGTCGGTGTAGTACTTCTCCAGGATGGGCATCCAGATGCCGGTGGCGATCAGGCTGTCCCAGCTGTTCTCTTCCTGCATGTACCACTTGATGAAGGTCATGGCCTCCTCAGGATGCTTGGTCTGGGAGAAGACCACCTGGGGGCCGCCGGTGCAGATGGTGACTTCTTTTTCCATCTTGGGCAGGCGAGCCACGCCGTAGTTCAGACCCTCATCCCGGGCGCTGCTCAGGCAGGTGCCCACGTTCCACGCGCCGCCGGTGGCCATGGCCACGGTGCCGGTGAGCAGGGAACGCTGCATACCGTTGTCTTCCAGACCGGCGTTGTAGGGCATACAATTCTCAACCAGAGTCAGGTCGGCCACCTTCTGGATGGACTCGATGACCTTGGGGTCGTTGATGGTGCACGCGCTGCCGTCAGCAGCGAACCAGCGGCCGCCGTTGGACAGAGCCCAGACCTCCAGCTGCCAGGTCCAGTTATCGACCACACAGCCGTACTGAACGATGTTGTCCTTGTCGAAGGCGGGATCCAGGGCGTTCTTGCCGTTGGCATCCAGGGTCAGGGTCTTGGCAACCTGGACGAACTCGTCCCAGGTCATAGGCCCGGTCGCGGAGGGGTACTCCAGACCCGCGGCGTCGAACATATCCTTGTTGTAGTACAGGGACAGAACTTCGTTGGCGGCGGAGTAGGCGACGGGGGCGCCATCCTTCTTGAAGGTGATGCTGTCCAGAGGCATGGAGTCGGAACCGGCGTACATATCGGAGATATCGTACAGCAGACCGTCGGAGGCAAAGTCCAGAACGCCGGACTCATTCATAATGCCGCAGTCAGGCAGGCTGTTGGCGGTGGCCAGGGTGTTCAGCTTGGTGACGTACTCTTCGCTGGGGATGGCCATGACTTCCACCACGATGTTGGGATACTCCTCGTGGAACTTGTCGGCCACGGCCTGGACGCTGGCGGCCTCGTCGGGAGTGCCCCAGTAGGAGTAGGTGATGGTGACGACGTCATCGGAACCGGCGTCTGCCGAAGGGGCGGGGGTATCTGCCTTGGGGGCAGTGGTGGCTGCGGGCTCACTTCCGGCACCGCAGGCTGTCATGCTCAGAACCAGCAGAACACACAGCAGGAGAGAAATGATCTTTTTCATGGTTTGACTTCCTTTCACTTTTTTGTTGGATGGGTTCCCTATTATCGCAGCTTCCTGCTGCGCATAATACAATTAAAGATCGGCATCCAGCCAGACGCGCATTTCGCCGCTTTCCCGATTGCCCCAGAGGGCGTAGGGTACGGCTCGGATGGGAACGGGCTTTGCTTCTACACAGCTGTCCGCGTAGAGCACCCCTTCTCTTGCCTGGGTGCGGACGATCCGTCTGCCCGGAGCTTCCAGCGTGGGCACGCCGCCGGGAAGGGACGCCTCCCCAGGTCTCACAGCGATCTCCGCGGGGCTGGTTTTCAGCCGCAGAGCCGCCAGGTTCTCCCCGTTGTCGCACTGCTCGGCGCAGTAGACGAAGGGGCCTCGCTGAATCGCCGCCTTACCCACGTCCGCCCGAACCCGCAGGTCGGCGGCCAGCACATGAACCTTCACCTTTCCGGTGAGGACGAACCGGTGCTCTCCCGGGCTGCCCACAGCCAGCACCGCGTAGCCGTTTTCCACCGCCGGGCGGATGGCCTCGCCGTTCAGGGTGAAGACAGGCTCCTCCAGCCACTTGGGCAGCCGCAGACGGATCATAGCCCCCAGCTTACCCTCGCTGGATGCGTCCAGGGTCAGGCTTCCGCCGGTGAACAGGTCGTTTGTCATTTCCACCCGGAGCTTCGTATCCCGGAGCACCGTTTCGTACCGGGAACCGATGAGCAGGTTGATGTACAGGCTCCGCTCGTCCTGGGCGTAGACGTACTGACCCAGGGAGGCCAGGGTTCTTGCGATGTTCGCCGGACAGCAGGCCACCTCAAACCAGGGCTGGCGGACAGGCTTTACATGCGCCATGGAGGTATGCTCCCGACAATTGTCCGGCCAGACCTCCAGGGGGTTTACATAAAAGTACCGGTCGCCTTGGGCACTGACACCCGCCAGCACCGTGTTATACAAGGCTCGCTCTACGGTTTCGTAGTAGGAAGCGTCCCTCGTCAGCCGGTTCATCCGCTGACCCACCATCATCAAGCCGATGGAGGCGCAGCTTTCGCAGTACATCCGGTCATTTGGAAGGTCATAGTCCACAGTGAACCGCTCCAGGTATCCCGAGGAGCCGATGCCGCCGGTGACGTACATCCGCCTGCCCGTGACATTTTCCCACAGGGTCTGGCAGGTCTTTTTCAGCTGGGAATCCTGGGTGATCTCCGCCACGTCCACCATGGCGCTGAGCTGATACATGGCCCGTACCGCGTGACCCTCCGCTTTTGTCTGTTCCCTGGGGGGCAGATAGGACTGGGAATAGTAGGGATCGTAATCCTGCAGCTCCGGGAAAATCGGAAGGAAGGAATCCTGCTTCATTTCCTCCAGGAAATAGTTGGGCTTGCCGCCCCGGCAGTCTAAGAAGAACTTCGCCGTATCCAAGTAGCTTTGGGTTCCCGTGACCCGCCAGAGCTTTACCAGAGCCAGCTCAATTTCCTGATGACCCGGATATCCCCGAATCTGCCCCTCCCCTTCTCCGAAGGTCTTGCAGATCAGATCGGCAAAGCGGATGGCGATGTCCAGAAGCTTCCGCTTGCCGGTGGTTTTGTAGTAGGCCACCGCCGCCTCGATCAGGTGCCCCGCGCTGTAAAGCTCATGGCCTTCGGTCAGATTCTTCCAGCGAAGCTCCGGATGGCACACCGTAAAGAAGGTGTTCAGATATCCGTCCGGCTGCTGAGCCCGTGCCAGCAGGTCGATGAGTTCGTCCGCCTGGGGCAGGTATTCCGTCTCGCCGTTGCCCGCGCAGAAGGCCACAGCCTCCAGCCACTTGTAAGCGTCGGTATCGCCGAAGACTACGCCCCGGTGAGGAGCCTCCAGCTCCCCGGCTGCCACCCGGAAATTGTCAATGCAGAAGCACCGGCTGCTGCCCTTGCCGTTCAGGATGTCCCACTGAACGGGAACCATCTTCTTGGCGACCATGCCCGCGTAATGGGAAAACAGGGAATCGGAAATCCGAACCTTTCTCAGATCCGGCAGGGTGATCGTATTTGCCATAAGCTTCTCTCCATGTTAAACGTTTCAATTTTTCGGTAAAAAAGGAGGAAATCCCAGAAGGCTCTTCTGTTGCTTCCGTCACCGAATTGAAACGTTTAATTTATTTCGTACCTTCATTATAGCATGGATTCCTCGTTTGTAAAGAGGAAAACACAAATTTGTCAGTTTGTAGTCATTTAACGCCTGTTAATTAGTCAATATGCACAATCCGCATTTTCAGCTCATTTTTTGAAATTTCATGTTTTCAAAGTTTTTTGTCGAAGTTAGAACGTTTTGCTATTGCATATTCCGGAAATTCATGATATGCTAGCGATAGTTTTTGGCGGGAGGGATTTTATGGCCACCATACGGGAGATTGCCAGGGAGGCGGGGGTTTCCATCGCCACGGTCTCCAATGTATTCAATAACAAGGGCGTAGTGAAGCCAGAAACCGCCGCCCTGGTTCTGGAGGTGGCGGATCGGCTGAGTTACCGACCCAATCTCAACGCCCGCTCCCTGAAAACCGGCAGCAGCCGCACCGTGGGCATTCTCACCGAGGATCTGACGGTGTTCAACACCCCGGAGATCGTGGACGGCATCGCCTCCCTCTGCGACAGCCGAAGCTACCACTATCTTCTGGAAAATCTGCGCTTTAACAAGCGGTACACCGACTCCCCCTACAGCCATCCGGAAAGTAATCTCCTGGTGCGCTCCGCCATCGACGATCTGCTGTCCAAGCAGGTGGCGGGCATTCTCTATATCGGCATCCACAGCCATCTGGTACCCTCCCTTCGGGCACATGCCCAGGTGCCCTTCGTGTGCGCCTACTGCACCTGTGAGGATCCGGAGGTACCTGGGGTGATCTATGACGACCGCCACGCGGCCTTTGAGGCCACCCGTGTTCTGGCCGAGCGGGTCAGCGAGAAAATCGGCATGATCACCGGCCCCATTTCCTCCGTCCACACCGTCCGCCGAGCCAACGGCTTTTTACAGGCTCTGCAGAGCAGGAACATCCCCTACGACCCCAATCTGGTACGCTCCTGCAGCTGGGATCGGGACTCCGGCTTCACCCTGGGCGGCGAGCTGATCCAGGCGGGTGCCAAGGCCATCTTCGCCCAGAACGACCTGATCGGCACCGGTGTCATCGACTGGTGCAACCAGAACGGCGTGGAGGTGGGCAAGGACGTGTACCTCATCGGCTTCGATAACCGGGAGGTCAGCGCGGTGTGTCGGCCTAAGCTGTCCACCGTGGCTCTGCCCCTGTTTGAGATCGGCCAGACCGCGGGCAGGCTGCTGCTGGACACCCTGGAGGGCACGCCGTCGCCCGCCCGGGAGATCATGCTGGAATGTACCATTATCCGCCGGGAATCCACCGGCAAATGATAAGGAGGTGCCCTATGAACGCGAAAATCACCCTGTCTTCCCCCATTTCCCCGGTGGATCCCCGGCTCTTCAGCTCCTTCATTGAGCATATGGGCAGAGCCGTCTACACGGGAATCTACGAGCCTGACCACCCTGCCGCCGACGAAAATGGCTTCCGTCAGGACGTGGCGGAGCTGATCCGTCCCCTGAACGTCGCCCAGATCCGCTATCCCGGGGGCAATTTCCTCTCCGGCTACGACTGGAAGGACGGCATCGGCCCCAAGGAAAGCCGACCCCGGAAAATGGAAATGGCCTGGAGTGCCATTGAGCCGAACCAGGTAGGCACCGACGAATTTCTGCAGTGGTGTGAAAAACTGGGCATCGCCCCCATGCTGGGCGTGAACCTGGGCACCGGCACCCCCAAAGACGCGGTGGAACTGCTGGAATATGTCAACGGCAGCCTGGACACCTATTGGGCCAATCGCCGCCGGGAAAACGGACGGCAGGAGCCATACAACGTCAGGCTCTGGTGCCTGGGCAACGAAATGGACGGTCCCTGGCAGATCTGCGCCAAAACCGCCGAGGAATACGGCCGGATTGCCGAGGAAGCCGGAAAATACATGAAAATGCTGGATCCCTCCATCGAGCTGGTGGCCTGCGGCAGCTCCTACCGGACCATGCCCACCTACGGCACCTGGGAGGAAACCGTCCTGCGCCGCTGCTACCCCTATGTGGACTACCTGTCCCTGCACCAGTACTACACCAACAACGACGGCGACGTTCCCTCCTTCCTGGCTCGCAGCGAGGAAATGGGCGAGTTTATTGAGGAGGTTTCCGCCATCTGCGAGAAAATCCGTCAGGAAAAGGGCAGCGGCAAGCGGGTCTACCTGTCCTTCGACGAGTGGAACATCTGGTATCATTTCCAGAAGGCGGGCAAGGAGCCGCCCAAGTGGACGGTGGCCCGCCCCATTGAGGAGGAGCTTTACGACCAGGCCGACGCACTGCTGGCTGGCAGTATGCTCTGCACCCTGCTGAACCACGCGGACACGGTAAAAATCGCCTGTCTTGCCCAGCTGGTGAACGTCATTGCCCCCATCATGACCGCCCCCGGCGGCAAAAGCTGGACCCAGACCATCTACTGGCCCTTCCTGTACACCTCCCGGTATGGCCGGGGCACCGCCCGGGCTGTCGAGATCGACTGCCCCACCTACGACTGCGCCCTGCGCTCCCAGGTCAAGGTGCTCAGCTGCGCCGCCGTGGAGGACGGGGACGCCGTCACGCTCTTTGCCGTGAACCGGGATCTGGAAAACCCCCTGACCCTTGACCTGGCGGGCTTCCCCGGGAAGCTCCTCCGGCACGTCACCCTGACGGCTCCCAGCATCGACAGTGTGAACACCCAGGACAGCCAGCCCGTCCTCCCCCGTGAGCTGGCCCCCTCCCCCGCGCCTACCCTCCCCCCAGCTTCCTGGAATATGCTTCGTTTCCAGACGTGATCCCCAAAAATAGCTGAAGCGGGCGGCCGGTGGCCGCCCGCTTCTTATTCATCAACCGTTCCGGTAAGCCTTCACGATTGCCTCGTCGTTACACACGAGGGTATCCAGTCGGCCAACGCCCTGGAACATTTTGTACAGGGTGGGGTTCTTCTTCGTGGTAAAGCCGGACAGGTTCAGACTGGTCAGGCTCCTGCACCCGGCGAACATGGCACTCATGCTCTGGGTCTTGCCGGTATCGAAGCTGCTCAGATCCGCCGATGTCAGGCTGGCGCAGCCTCCGAAGAGATTGGCCATGGTCGTCACCTTGGAGGTGTCAAAATTGCGCAGATTCACGGTTTCCAGGCTCTTGCAGCTGTCAAACATGGCGCTCATATCCCGCAGCTCCGGGGTGCGGAAGCCGGACAGATCGAGGGTTTCCAGATTCTGGCAGGAGGTGAACATATTCTTCATGCTCCCGACCTTGGCGGTGTCGAAGCCGGACACGTCCAGTTCGTCCAGATTCTTGCACTCGTAGAACATGGCGGTCATGTCCACCACATCGGAAGTGTCGAAGCCGCTCAGGTCGATCTCCTCCAGCTTCTCGCAGCCCTGGAACATGTGATCCATGTACTTCACGCCGGAGGTACTCACCGCACCGCCAAAGTTGATCTTCGTCAGGTTCCGCATACCGGAGAACAGGAAGGAGGAATCCTCGTTCAGCGTAATCCCGCCGTCCGCGGCCACATACACGTTTCCGTTTTCGATCCAGCCCATGACGCTCAGGTCGCCCTTGGCCGAGAAATCCCAGACGCTTCTGGGGGCGGTGCCGGTGGAGCTGAGGAAGGTGATGGTCTTCACGTCCTTGCGCTTGATGTTCTGCTGGTGCCAGAAGCCCAGGTCGCCCCGCTGGGAAATCTTGGTGTTGGTCAGGTCGTCTGGCTTCAGCATGGTGCCGCCCCAGGAATGGGCGGAGGCCTGTACCCCGAACAGGGACGCGATCAGCATCAGGCTCAAAAGGGTTGCAATGATTCGTTTCATAGTAGTTGTCTCCTTTGTTTTTTGTTTTGTGACCTAAGGATACCACAGAATCTGAAGATCCTTTTTAAGGGTATACCATTTGGGCGATGAGCGCAAACTTGCCAGCAGAGTCCTCCCGGCTCGGCAGTGTCATCTGCCCGGGAATCTGCCATGGCAGTATCCACGCTGCGGCCGATAAGCGGGAAGCACGCCCATGCTGCTTTCCATCCGCCTTTCAAACCTTGCCTTGACGAAAAATCTCCCACCGAATTCGCTTACCAAATTATGCGGCGCTGCCTTAGAATCGGCATACGATCCGACACCACCCTATTCGAGTGTACATTTCAGGCCTGTTGGGACAAGCTGACTCTTCAGGATGAGTATCACTTCCCCATCCTGAAGGTAGAAGTTTGGACTCTCCTCGCTGTTTTTGGGTATGTTTACGCGATCCCCGTTCCGGTAGCCGACCGTGTCAAAGAACGTCTGGGCAGCAGCATAGGCCTTCTGTCGAGCCTCCGCCTCCGGGATTCCCAAGACCTGCCCCAGGGTAAGCTCTGCCCCTGTTTCCGTGTCAAAGGTAACGCCGGAATAGGCTGTTGTCATCTTTCTCCACGCACCATCCTCCCCGGGAAGATTTCTCCGGTTCTGTGTGAGGAAGCTCACGACCCGCCAATTGTTGCTGGCAAGCGCACAATAATAGCTTTGAACGGCGTTGCCATATGCTACCGGCCAGTCATTTTCAAAGTAAAATAGCTTCTCATAAATGGTTTTCAGTTTTTCCGCCCTGGCATTGTCCAGAGCTTCATTGATTTTCGCCGCGTTTTTGAAGGAGTCGCCGAGGATAGTCTGGAAATAGGTGCTTTCACGGTACTTCGGACCGGTTATCTCGATTTTACCCCCGGATGCGTTATAATTCTGGGTTTGCAGAAGTACCGTGGTCTTTCCCTCGTCCACCGCAAGCGAACGCAGTCTTGCCGGGCTGTTTTCGTTTCTGACCAATGCGACGCACCCGCTGACCGCCCAATCTCCTACCAGCTCACTTACAATGGAGGCCACCTTGGGAATTTCTCCCCCAGCAGCAATAAATCCTTCTGCCTGGCAATAGCGGATCGTTCCGCTGCTGCAGCCGGCGATGCCTGCCGCCATGATGAATTTCCCTTGACCGGTGATATTCACGTCTGCCTGGCAATTTTCAATCGTTCCTTCATTGTATCCGGCAATTGCGCCTATCGCGTTGTTGTCATTTTCAATATTCGCCGTGACCTGGGCTTCGACGGTCAGATTCCGGACAGTTCCTTCCGCCGCGATGGAAGCAAACAGGCCTGTACACTGCCGGTCCGATTGAATCTTCAGGCCGGTAATCTTGTAGTCTCTGCCATCCAGCGTCCCGGTAAAACCGCCTTCGGCACTCCACTGGGAATAAGCGAAGCTGCCCTCCCCGATCGGGCGCAGAGCGGGTTCCTCCGTGAAATCCAGATCCTTCATCAGGACATAATGGCCGCTCAAATCATTGCGGATGTTGTCCAAGTCCTCAAAGCTATTGATACGGATGTAGGATGGATCCACCGCCTCCGTTGACTGCCTGTTTTGCTTCAGCGTCGAATATTCCACCGTCACAGGGTACACAATAAAGGTATCGCCGCAAGTAATGGTGATCTCCGCTGTCCCGTTCCCCTGCGCTCTTAGTAAGCCATCCCCGTTTACTGTGACAACCGACGGATCGCTGCTCTGAAAATAGCACTTCAGCGGGACATCCTCCGGAACCGTCCTGACATACAGCAGATAATTCTGGCCTTGTTCTGTCAGCGTCGGCACTTCTTCCTCCAAGTAGATCCGTTCGCATACGATCTGAGCTGCTGTTGTCTCCAATGCGATAGGCTCCGTGACAGCCGTTTCTGCCCAAGGGGTCGTCGGTGTCGCTGCTTCTTTCAATCGATTTGCCATCTGCAGAACATTTACACACAATGCCAGCAGGAGCAAGCCGCCCACACCGAACGCCAGAGCGGCAAGCAGCATCTTTTTGTCTTCCAGTCTGGTCTTCAGCTCCGCAATTCTCTGGGGCACCGTTGCCAGCCAGCCACGCGCGAACGGGCTTCTGCCCGGTGTCTCGCCTGCGTTTTCCGTATCTTCCGAAGCTTTCTTCCGCGTCAGACCTCTCAGGTCTTCCGCCAGCTCCTGCACCGTATGGTACCGTTCCTCGGGAGAGAAGGCGCAGGCCTTCAAAACAATCTCCGACAGCTTCAGGCTGCCATTAACCGGTGCCGGAATTTCTTCGCCGGAAAAGCGTCTGTCCTGCGCCTCCTGCCGCTGAACCCCGCTGGGAATTTTCCGATTCAGGGGTAAAAATGGCAGCGTGCGTTCATTCATCATCCAGTACAGCACCATGCCCAGAGAATAAATATCCGCTGCGGCACCGTAATGCTGCCGGTTGGCAACCTCCGGAGCCATGTAGCTATAGGTACCTGTCAGGGTTCCGGTCGCAGTTCTTTCCGAAATTTTCGCGATACCGAAATCTCCCAGCTTAAAGCGGCCGCTCTCCGTCACCAGAATATTTTCCGGCTTGATATCCCGATGAATAATATTCCGTTCGTGACATCCATCCAGAGCGCCGCACAGATTCAAACCCAGCCGAATGACCACACGTTCGTCATAGCGATCCTCCAGCCAGTGCTTCAGCGGAGTCAGCAGCTCCATACGAATGTAGATATCCCATCCGATCCCGTCGTCATGCTGAACCGTCTGCAGATCCTGGCAGCGCACGATATAAGGATTCTGGCTCAGCTCCTGCATAAACGTGTACTCCCGCACCAGATCCTGCATCTGCTCCCGGTAATGTGCCGTAATGCTGGCGCTGTCATAATTCTGGGTATACAGCTCCTTGATTTCCATTGGATCCTGCGGAATGGTCAGCTTTTTCAGTGCCGCCCGTTCCACGGTACCATCCGGAAGAATGCGCTCAATTTCATACACGCCGCCAAAGCTGCCTTCTCCCAGCAGCCTGACAACTGTCCAGCCGGGATATGTTACTCTTTCCGCTTCCTGTACCATGTCCGATTTCACCCACTGCTTTGTGTTTTTCTATCAATGCTATTGGGTTATACACGCCTTCCCGGGAATCGTTACAGAACCCGAAATAAAAATTTCAAATAATCTTGCCGCTTTTACGCAAACAGTTCCTCCCAGGGACGGCCGTTATAGGTTTCATCTCTGAGCATAAAGCCCTCATAATTGGTAACCCAGGAAAAGTCAAAATTCTCCAGATCTAAAATCTGCACATTCCGGAACCCTGAAAACATGTAGCTCATGTCCTCGACTTTTGATGTGGTGAAGCTTGTCAGTCTGAGCTTTATCATGTTCTCACAGTAGCCAAACATTCCCGACATATTTTTCACGTTTTTTGTATCAAAGCTGCTCAGATCCAATCGTTCCAGGGTCTTGCAATTGTAAAACATGTCATGCATATTCACTACGTTCTCTGTATGAAAATTGTCTACGTTCAGTTCTGCCAACGCGGAACACCCTAAGAACATGCTGCTCATATCTGTAACGCTGCCTGTGTCGAAGTTTCTTAAATCCAGCTTCTCTACTTTTCCGCAAAACGCAAACATATCTGCCATATCTGTGACACATGCCGTGTCAAATGTGCTGACATCAAGGCTCTCCAGACTTTTACAGTCAAAGAACATCGCGTGCATATTGGTAACCTTTGCTGTATCCCAGCCACTTACATCCAAGCGATTAAGCGACTCACACGAGCGAAACAGTGCCCTCATACTTGTCACATTGGAAGTGTCAAAGTTCTTGACTCCGAGCCATTTTAGCTTTTCACAGGCGAAAAACATTGCAGTCATATCCGTAACCTGTGAAGTATCAAAGCTGTCCACGTACACATATTCCAGGCTTTCACAGTTGCGGAACATGCCGCCCATGGATGTAGCCTTTGAAGTGTTCAGGTTAAAATCCAAGCTAGACAAATTTCCGCAATACGCAAACATTTCGCTCATATCCGTTGTCTGTGAGGTATCAAACCAAAGCCAGTTCTTTACCTGTTTCAAATTAGAGTACTGAGAAAATAAGCCGCTGCAATTTTCCGGTGCCAGAACCCCGCCTTCCTCTGCAATGTGCATCTCGTAATCGCCTTTGCTGCCCGTTACCCATCCCAGGACACTTCTGTCCCGTGTCTCTGACAGATCCCAGGCATCACTGGGCGCGTTTTCCAGGGTTTTCTGAAATTCTATCGTCTGGATCTCGTCCCGGAATACATTTCGGCCGAACACGGCGTAACGCCCGTCGCCGCTGCCGGCCAAAGCAGCCGGATCCGCCTGCAGTCTGCCCTGACTGTTCCGGCTTTCCACAGGCGCCGTGACCTCCGGCACATCTGCTGACAGTTTTGCTTCATTTCCCTCTTTTCCCACGTTTCCAAGGAATACACACAGACAAACCGCCGCGACAAGAACCAACAGCAGAATTTTACTTCTTACTTTCTTTCGCTTTCCGGATGGTTTCCTGTCATTTTCTGTATGAAACTTTATCTTGATTCCCTGCCCATTTTGGGGATGGAATTTCAACTTAAACCCCTTTCCCAGCGACTTTTCCCCGCTGCCGGACAGATTAGTTGCATCTGTCTGCTCCCCGATGGTTTCCTCATCCGCCTCGCTGATTGACCCTTGCTGCCTGCACTTTCGCAGTGCCTGCTCCAGTTCCGCAGCCGACGCATACCGATTCTCCGGCAAAAACGCGCAGGCCTTCATCACAACTCTCTTCAGCTCCGGGCTTCCGTTCACCGGTTCCGGAATCTCCTCCCCGTCAAATCGCCGGCTTGCCGCCTCCTGCTTCTGCAAAGCGGTTGGAATCTCCGGCGGGAGAGGTAAAAACGGCAGTGTACGGCAATTCATCATCCAGTACAGCACCATGCCCAGGGAATAGAGATCCGCCGAAACACCGTAATGCTGCCGGTTGGCAACCTCCGGTGCCATGTAGCTGTTGGTGCCGGCCATGGTGCCGCTGCCGGTTTTCTCGGATACCTTGGCGATACCGAAATCCGTCAGCTTATAATCTCCATTCTCGGAAACCAGAATATTTTCCGGCTTGATGTCCCGGTGAATAATATTTTTCTTCTGGCAGGCCTTCAAGGCGTTGCAGATATCCAATCCCAGCCGGATAACCGTTTCTTCCTGATATTCCTCCGACAAAGCCTTTTTCAGCGGACGCAGCAGCTCCATGCGGATGTACACCGTCCAGCCGATTCCATCCTCCTGCTGGACGCACTGGATGTCGTGACAGGTCACCACATTGCCGCATCCGCTCAGCTCCTGCATCAGGCTGTACTCCTTCACCAGGTCACTCATCTGATCCCGGTAATGGGCAGTAATGCTCTCCGTGCTGAAGGACCGAGAAAGCATGTCCTCGATTTCTGCCCGATCCTGCGGCACAGACAGTTTCTTCAGAGCCGCCTTTTCTGTTCTTCCGTCCGGCAGCGTCCGCTGAATTTCATACACGCCCCCAAAGCTGCCCTGTCCAATTTTCCGCACCACTTCCCAGCCCGGAAATGAAACGCCGTCAAACTGTTCTCTCACGCAGATACCCCCCTACTTGACACAAAGCGGTTATTTTGGCTTCCGGCTGTCCGGCCGCGGTTCCTGGCAGGGTCCGTATTGTGCGGCCGCCGCAACCTGATCCAGGGCAGATTCATCCAGCTCCATTTCGTCAGAGAATTCCCGTATCATCGCCGACAATGCGTCATCCGGATTTGCCAGCTTCTGGAAATCCGCCGCTCTTTTTAACATCCGGTCAACATCAACCCGCATATTCTGCCTCCTTTGCTGCAATTACGGCGATAGCCGAATGATTATCCCCTCGGAAACCACAGCGGGCGTCAGCCAGCGTTTTCATCCGCTCCAGCCACGCAGCCGCTGTATCCGTCGCATTCCAATATAGCATTTCTGTCTCCGTAATCAGCTCCCAAAAGCCGTCGGAGCACAGCAGGAACCGATCTCCAGGGCAAGCATCCAATACATTCAGCTCCACCTGAACCTCCTGTTCCGCTCCCAGAGCCCGCAGCAGCCGATTTCGCCCGGGATATCCCCGCAGCTGAGCCTGGGTAATCTCCCCCGAAAAAACAGCCAGCTGCGCCACACTGTGATCGGTAGACTGAAACACAATCCGCCCGTTTCGGAACTGATAAAGTCTGGTATCCCCAACGGTGGCCGCCAGTGCCTGCTCCGCGTCTGCCCAGAGTACCGCAATGGTCGTCATCATCTGCTTGCCGCTTTCATGCATCCGCAAAATGCGCCTGTTTTCCTCGGAAATCGCGTCACAGAGCGTGTCTTCCTCCACCGGGCATTGGGTCAACTCCGCAAGATACGAAACAGCATCCCTTGACGCTTCTTCTCCATCGCCCATTCCGCCAAGCCCATCCGCCGCAAGTGCCAGCAGCCTTTCCGGCATTCCGCTTACGGACACCGCATCCTCATTGACCGCGCGCCCACCGCGCTCTGAATAAAAAGCCACATCGAAGTTCATTTCATAATCCTCCGCGACTGCGGTTTCCCCCGAAGAACCGCGTCCGCGTATTCTGCCGAGCTTCCGGTCTGTGCGGATAGGGGAAGCCGAAGCTGGGGGTAAGACCGGAGAAGAAGCGCGTACTCATTTTCCCGCATATTCCGCCTGAAACCAGCCTTTCTTTTCTTCCGGTAGACCTATCGATCTGTTTTTTATGTATTTTCAGAAAGAAGAACCCAGAATTTTGCAGACAATTGCCGTAATGTTGTCTCTTCCTCCGCCGTCCAGTGCCGCTTTCAGCAATGCCTGCGCACATTCCTCCGCATTTGTCTGCCTGGACAGAATATCCGAAAGCGTCAGGTTGTCCACCATATCCGTCAGGCCGTCGCTGCACAGAAGGTAACTATCTCCCTTGCGCAGATCGTCCTTGATGATATAAGGTGCTAACTGAACCTCCTCCGGATTCATGCCCAGATGCTGAGTCAGCAGTGCCTTACCGCCCGAAGCCGATGGCCAGGCCGAAACGTGATCCTGGGACAGCTGGGCAAATATACGCTCACGCAGGCGATAAATTCTGCTGTCGCCAACATTGCAGGCATAAACATGGCTTCCGGAAAGATACAGCAGCGCCGCGGTGGTTCCCATGCGGCTGGCCAGCAGCTCCTGACCTCTGCGGAAAACCGCACCGTTCAGCGCCTGTGCCAGATTGTTCAGGTATTTTCCCCCGGTCTGATAAAACCGCTTCGGCTTTTCCAGCTGATTCTGCATTTCCGACGCCGCGGCAAAGGAGGCCTGTTCTCCATAGCTCTCCCCGCCCATACCGTCGAACACGCCGAAGCAGATGTCCTCCTGCAGCACCCGCTCCAGCAGAAGCGGATCGTGGGTACTCTTATGCTCTTCCTCCAGGCAGACGCCATTGAAGAAGAAATTGTCTTCGTTATTGCCGCGCCTGCTGCCGATGTGGCTGAAGCAGGCGGCTTGGAGTATATAGCCCATAGCCTCACCTTGTTACCCTTCGATATCAATTGCCGGAGAACCGCTCTCGACGATTCTCCGGCGATTTTAATCCCAGCGAGCGGTCAAATATTGATATTGCCTCACCACTCAAATCTCCAGTTGGGATATGTCAGCGGCTTGCCATTCTTTTTATCGTAAAGGTTGCGAATCACAACACCCGCTTGCATCCCAAATTTGAACGCATTTTTCGCCGTTTTCCACGTCACGGCACCACCGGCAACTGCATCCAGTTGATTATCTGAAAGCTCACCCTCCGGCAAATCGGACAGTTCACCATTCAAATCAACACCGTACTCCGCACACATTTTCTCTGCTTCCTCGATGGACTTGGCCTCATTCAATTTGACGATAAAGTCCTTATCCTGCATCAGTTCATCGAAAGTCTTCTTGGTTTCCATTATGTTATTCCTCCATTTTAAATGATATTTTCAGAATAATGCTTGTATTCCATCCGATTCCGTTATTTGCTGTCTTCTTAACTTAACCTCTACCTAGCAACGAAGCATTTAACTACCCATCGCTGCATCCAGTGCCCAGCCCAGGAAGGATCCAGCCTTAGAGCACTTATTCGCATACGATCTGCTCTTCTTTTTATCCCAGCCGGCCAGTCGGCCTCCAATGTATCCTGTTCCCCAGAAGACATCTCCGAGTGTCGCACCCCAAAAGCCACCGCCGGCGACCTGATCAAGAGCCGCTTCCGGCAATTCCTCATCGACTGCATTCGATTCGAGGAATTCCTGGGCAATTTCCAGAGGTACTTCAACACCATATCTGCTGAACAATGCCACGAGTTCATCCGGTGTCTTCACGGATTGGTATTCATTTTGGAAAGATTCGTTATGTGCCAATTCATCGAGCTTTTTGATATAGTCCATAAATATGATCCCTTTCTTTATTGTCTTCTGTCATCATGCAGATGCAATTTACCAACTGCTGCCGCCGCCACCGCCAGAGCCGCGTGGCCAACGGGGTCCATGCGGCAAACGTGGCCAACGCGGCCAACGCGGCCTTGGGAACCATCTGATCCAGCCTCCTGCGACACCATCCAGAGTGTTTTCATCCAGTTCTCCCTCCGGCTGTGCAAAGGCCTTCAGAAGTTCCTCCGGAGTGATCTGAATACCGTGCTGCGCCAGAAGCTCAGAGGCCTCCTCGGGAGAATTTGTCTTTTCCAGCTTGTCCTGGAAATCAGGCTCCATCAGCAGTTCTTTCAGTTTTTCTTCCATTCTCTTTAACCTCCTTTCTTCCTAAGTCTAGATAATACGGGGCTTTGTATGCTTCAGCATCCAGCGTACAACCCATACACCCGTTCTGACTCCAATCCCCATAAGGCACCCACCCGACACGCCGTCCAGATCATCCTCATTCAGTTCCGCATCGGCTTCTACTACTTCTTTTGCCTTCTGGAGGTCCTCCGGGACGACCTGAATATCGTAGCGATCCAAGACTGCCGAGATATCCACCAGCGTCTCCGCGGCATCCAGCTCCGCCAAAAATGTCGGATCCTTCAATAGCTTTTCCAGCTTCTCTTCCATGGTTGTTAACACCTCTTCGTAAATAATCTGGGCAACGCTTTATTAATTCCGGCCGTCTCAATCATCACTCTTGCCTTGCGCTATTGTATACACGCCTTTCTTCCGTGTGTTACAGGTTTTTTGAGATTTTTTCAATTATTTTATTCGCTTCCCTCGGTTCTGCCCGAACATACATAATTGCCGGGAACGGGTGTAAAACCCGTTCCCGGCAAAAGCTGCTTTGATTGGGATTCCCGCCGAAACGTGAAAGATGACATATCCCTTTTTATTTATCGTCCTTCTTTTTGGGCTTCGGATAGAAATTGATCAGGTTAGACTGCTTGGCATAGTCCGTCTCCCGCTTACACAGCCGATAGGCGTATTTGTCCTCATACTCCACCCGTTTCAGGCTCTGCACCCCGGCAAAAGCAAGATGCCCGATATATTTCAGGCTCTTGGGGAAATAAATGTCCTCCATTTTTTCACATCCGGAAAATGCCTGCCGCTCAATGCGCTCCACGCTGCCGCCCAGGTGGAGACTGCGCAGGCCGGTACAGCCCTGGAACGCGCCTTCCCCGATGATATGACAATTCTCCGTGAAGGTCACATCCCGCAACGATGTACAATCCGCAAAGGCATACTCATACACATCCCCATCGATTTCCACCGCCCGCAGAGAATCACAGCCCACAAAAACGTAACTGCCCATATCCGTGACGGCATTGGGGATATTCGCGCTCCAAAGGGAGGTGCAGCCCTGGAACGCATAGCTTCCAATGGTATTCAAAGATGCCGGGAAGGTGATCATACCCAGCGCAGTGCATTTTGAAAAGGCACTGTCGCCGATGGATTTGACCTCCGGGCCAAAATTCACCGTCTGAATCCCCGTCAGGTCGCCGCAGGCAGCCTCCCCGATTTCCTTTACGTTCAGCGTCAGAACCGTAACATCCTTCAGAGCCTCCGTCAGAGATTTCTCTGTCTTCAGACGGCTGGTGAGGATACCGCCGTTGATCTCCAGCTCATTGTTGGCATACAGGACATACTCCGAGCCGTCAGAGAGCCTTCCCTGACTTTTCAGGCTTTTCTGAGACTCTCTTCGTCCCATTCTTTCGCTTTCCGGTCTGGTATACTCCAATTGCGGAAGCGCGTTCTCCTCCGGCTGGCGTGTTTTCAATCCGCCGCAGCCGGGAAGCAGCGTAGCCGCAGCCAAAAGCAGCGCAAGCAGTCTTCTCTTCATAAGTCATCCCTTCTCTGGCTTGTCGTTTTTACAGAGCGATCAGCCGAACGGCATGGAAGCGATACTCCTCACCTGCAATCCGCACCTCATCCCCGTCTTGCAGCCTGGTAGGCTTTCCCGCCTCCAGCGTCTGTCCATTCCGCAGAACACAGTTATTCTGCTTTGGCTCCAGCCAGGCACCATCCGCATCCTCCCAGAAGTCCGCGCAGCTGCGCCGGGGGCTGTATCCGTCCAGGACAGTCGCATCCGGGTCTTCCACAAGGAATTCCCGCCTATCGCCGGTGCCCAGGATAAGTGCTCCCTTTCCCTTCAAATAGGCCACGCTTCCCTGCTTGCGCAGGCTTGCCGCCAGACCGTCAAAGGCTGCCAGCAGCCAGGTTCCCGCCAGATTCAGCCAAGCGATATCCTTGATCTTTACCGTCTGTCCCTTTTCCATCACCTGGCCGTTCAGCCAGGTTCCATTCAAGGAATCACAGTCCCGGACGTAATGCTCCCCCTTCAGTGTAAACAGCTCCACATGACGCCTGCTCATGCGTCCGTTATCCGGGAATGGAATATCGCACTGATTCACCTTTCGGCCAATCAGTGTCGCCTGGGGCTTTCCTCGGAAGGCCTGTCCTGTGTGAAGCTCCACGATCAGAAGCTGTTCCTTTTCCTGGCATACCGGTTCATCCCGAATGGTTTTCTCGTCATCGTCTTCTGTCAGGTCTTCCCCGCTCTGAGCCGCCAGGTACGCGCACCGCTCCAGCTGTACTGCCGCATTCTTGTAGTCTCCCAGCTGTTCCAGCTTTTTCCGCGCCGCCTCATAGGCTCCGCACGCCATTTCCTGAAGTGCCTGCTGGTAGAGTCTTTCCTGCTGCCGGCGTTCTTCCTGACGAATGGCCTCCAGCTTTTCCTTGCAGCGCAGTTGAAGCATATCGCAGTCCCGAAAAGGCCCCAGCTGCGCAAGCAGACGTTCGGCCTGAGTAAATGCCTCTGCCGAATTACCTTTCTCCAGCAGAGCGGTTGCCTCATCATAGGCTTTCTCCCTTGCCTCGTCGCTGAAATCCAGGTGAATCTGCCGATAATGGAAGCGTTCATTCCCCATCCGGATTTCATCCCCGTCCGCCAGCACCGCCGTCTCACGCAGTCTTTCCTCATTAACATAGGTTCCGTTTTTAGAGCAGTCCGCAATTTCGGCATCGCCGTCTTTCAGAAGGATATCCGCATGGTGTCGGCTGATTTTGCGGTCAGCAAAAAGATGCTGCCCCCAGGGATAATTTCTGCCCAAACGCAGACCCTCCGCGCAAATCACCTGCTGTCCCGCAGTGTCAACTGCCTTCAGAATGTGCAGGACTCCGGCTTTGCGCAGTTCCTCCATTTCCTTCGCTGAAACCGGCAAATAGGTATCTGTGTCAACTTGTATCGTCATTCCAGCGGAAATTTGCGCTGTCTCACCAGGCTTCAGGGTTTTCTCTCCCAAAACAACTTGACCCGCACCCCGGTTTTCCAGCACGATTGCGTCATCCTGAATCTCCAGAACCGGTCCGGGCAGCTGCTGTCCCGGTGTCAGGATCACTTTGCCCCCACGAGAGAACGAAACCGCACCGTTTTCTATACAGATTGCGTATAATTCCTCAGTCCCTTTTTCTTCCTGCTTCCTATTCACTTCGCCCTGTATCTCTCCGCCTGTTTCCCTGGGTTGCAGTGCCACCGGTGCCCCCTGGCACTGTGTCATAACCGCAGCGTTCGCTACCACGGATGCCCAGTTTTCATCCGGCTGTTCATATAGCCGCAGATACTGTGTTCCGGACAGCTGGAGCTTGATTCCGCCTATCAATGGGAAGTCCTCCAGCAGAAGCGGAAGCATAGGCTTTTGATCCTCCACCTGGTAAGTCATCTCGTTTTTGCAATTATGAGAACAGCAGTAGTCCGACGTAATCGCCGCCAGGAACAGCGTACATTCCTCTAATTTCTTTGCGATTGTCTCCGGCCACTCGTCGCCAATGCTGATTCCATCGTCAAACCATATCCGATAGCCCAGTTCCGTCAGTCGTTCGATCAATGGATACACGCGCCCACTGTCTTTATGGCAATAGCTGAAAAACGCAAAGGGTTCCTGCCCCGAATAGGGAATTGCTCTGCATTTCATCGTTCTTCCTCCCTCATCGGATATCAAACAACGCTGCCGCGCTCACGGAGTCCAGAGCGGATCTTGCCTGCTCCGACAGCTTTTGCAGCACCATTTCTTTTCCCTTCTGATCTACAGACCGCTGCACAACCAGCATCGCCTGAATATGCGCATTGGACAGATAGGTGACCTTTTCCATATTCAGCACGATATTCATTTTCACAGAAGCCAGTGCGTTCAGTTCATCCAGGAGGACAAAGGCTGTATCGCTCCGCAGCTTTCCGCCCAGCTCCACCAGGACGCTGTCCCGGGACAGCGTTTCTTTCAGCCAGCACAGGGTTTCTCCGTTTTCCTTCAGGATAATCTGATCCTCTTTCATTTCCGTTGTGAAGCTCATCCGTTTTCCTCCGCAAGCTGTCGTTTTGCCATACTGTAAAACAATCCCTTCTGTGCCATCAGGCTCTCGAAGGTGCCCTCTTCCTGAATCTGTCCCCGGCTGAAAACCAAAATCCGATCGCAGTTCCGGATGGTGCTGAGGCGATGCGCAATCACCACCCGAGTCACATGCATTTCGTCAAGGCTCCTGCACACCTTTGCCTGCGTCAGATTGTCCAGCGCACTGGTCGCCTCGTCAAAGTACAGGATCTGCGGTCTGTTCATAATGGCTCTGGCAATGAGGATTCTCTGCTGCTGGCCGCCGGAAATGGTATTGCCGGACTCACTGAGCACCGTCTGAACCCCCATTGGCATCTGGTCAATATCCTCTTTCAGCCCTACGGCCTCAATCACCTCATTGACTGCCTTCATGGTCGGATTCGCGCAGGTGATCGTAATGTTATCGTATATGCTTCCCGCGACCAGTCTGCCGTCCTGCAGAACGACCCCAAGGTTCCGGCGCAGGGAATGGGCATCCAAACCGGAAATATTCTGCCCGTCATACCGGATTTTCCCCTGTGTAGGCACTTCAAACCCCAGCAGCAGCTTCAGCAGCGTGGACTTTCCGCAGCCGGAGGAACCCACAATGGCCACATATTCCCCGGGACGAATCTGCATGGAAACATCACTCAGTACATTTCCGGCCTCCTGACAATAGGCAAAGCTCACATGCTCCAGCTCAATACCGCCTTTCAGGGACTGAACAATCTGTTTTTGCCCATCGTCCTCCGGCTTGGCTTTCAAAAACGGCTTTAGCCGGGTATACGTCGGCTTCAGCCGATAGATCGCCAGGGTGCCCTTGATCAGCTCGATCAAGGCTGCCGAAAAGGATCCGAAGGCAGAGTTGAAGGCCATAAAATTGCCGACCGAAATGGTCTGATTTTTCTTGACAATGATGTAGTACAGCACCATGGAAAACAGATAGCTGACAATGTCCGTTAGGCTCTGGGAAAGTGCCAGAATTCTGTTTTCCTGGATATCGTATTTCTGCTCCTGGGTGAAGGGAATCAGATATTCCAGGATAGCCCGTTCCTCCGCGCCCGCCATACGGATTTTATCAATGCCGCCCAGATACTGATACAGCTTCGCCACGGCCTTGCCGCCGGCATCCACCTGCAGTGCTTCATAGCGCAGGGAGCGGGTTTCCAGGAACGCGCTCAGCAGTGCAAAGACCAGCGTCATGAGCAGCGCCCACAACGTGAGCTTTCCCGAGTATCGGATCATCCGCCACAGGTAAAACAGCGAAAAAACCATACCGAATCCGGCGCCGGTTATCTGCGTCACCACCTGACCCGCTGCGGAACCCGCCTGACCTAGCCTCTGCGCCAGATCGCCGCTGTCGTAGTCCCGGAAGAAGCTTTCCGGCAGCTGAAAAATCCGCCAGTATACAGCATTCTGCAAATCATAATTTACATGGCAGGAAACGGTATACTCCGTCAGCTTCTTGACCATGCTGAAAAAAACATTGCCCAGCATAAAGCTCCCGATCAGTACGCACAGCTGAATCACCATGCCAAAGTCGCCCAGCGCAATGTATTCATCATAGATCTTCTGATTCAGGGTCGGAAGCAGAATGCCGATCAATGTACTGGCCAGTCCCAGCACTACCAAAGCCGCAATGCCCCTGCCTGGGATGCTCCTTTTGCAGAATCGGTATAGCTCCTTTCCCGTAAGGCTGGTTCGGGGAAGGGCTCGTCCAATACTGTAGGCCTTCGGTGAAATCCCCGCTGCAACCTCCGCAGTAACCGGCGTTTCCTGCTCTGCGTCATAAAGGACGTATTTCTTCCCTTTTTTCCGGTACAGCGCAACCGTCCTTTCCTCCTGTGTACCAAGGAGTACGCCGCATTCCTGCTGGTACCATTTCTGCTCCAGCACTACCTCCCGGCAGGTGAAATTGGAAATCCTGGCCACATCCGGAATGCTCAGATTCTGTCCACAGCAGGAAAGGATTCTCTGCTCCGCAGCGATCCCGATTCCGGCTGCCTCGCATCCTCTGGCAATGACCCGATAGACATCCGATCCCTGCACGGGAGGTGCCTCTTCCGGCTCCGCAATGCTGATGATCGTGGCCGCCGTCTGTCCGGATATCACCTGCCTGGCGATCTCTGAATGGACAATAAAGCCCTCATCCTTCAGGGATTGTGCCAGGTAAAATTCCTCCAGACAGCGTTCAAAGCCCTCTTCTTCCAATTTAGGGATTCCGCAGCGGCGAATAAAGTTTCGTTTCAGCGGCATGGTGCTGCCATCCGGTATCAACGTCAATTCCGCAAAGCCGGATTTTGGTACGATCAAGAATTTCCAGATCTCAAAAGCCGGATTCTGGTAATAGTAGGATGGGAAGACTTCCCCCTCCGTCAGCTCCGCAACCTTTTTTCTTCTGTTGATGATTCCTTTTTTTACAGGCACCAGGTAGACAATCACGCTGCCCTTCATCACACGGTACGCATCCCGGATACTCTCTGTCAGCAATGCCTGCGGACTCTGGAGACGGAGCTCTGCCTGCCCCGGGGAGAAGTCATCCAGCCTGATATCGAATTGACCTGCCATGTTTTCCCTCCGTCACACATTGGCAAAGGATCGGTAAAAGCCGTCCTGCTCCAGCAGCTCCTTATGGGTACCCCGCTGCACAATCTTTCCGTTTGACATCGCAATGATCTCATTGCAGTCCCGCACGGCACTGAGCCGGTGCGCCACTACAATGCAGGTACAGCCCCTGGCTCGAATGTTGTCCAGTACCTGTTTCTCCACAATGGGATCCAGCGCGCTGGTAGCTTCATCCATAATCAGGATCGTCGGATTGGTTGCCAGTGCTCTGGCAATTTCCATCCGCTGCCGCTGGCCGCCGGATAGATTGGCGGCGTTTTCTGTCAGCATATAGTTAAAGCCGCCATTCTGGCGCAGGATGAAATCATAAATACACGCATCCTTCGCCGCCTGCTCCAGATCCTCCTCGGAAACAGCCGGATTCCACATGGACAGATTGTCCCGAACGGTTCCGGAAAACAGGGTTATTTTCTGACTGACGGTAGAAACGCTGGCATTCATAATTGCCTTGGGAATTTCCGCAGTGGGCTTTCCGTCCATCAGCACCTGACCCTGCCAAGGCTGATACAGTCCGCTGATTACCTTGGATATGGTGGATTTACCGCTTCCGGAAGCTCCGATGAACGCAACGGATTCTCCGCTGTTCAGCGCAAAGTGAAAGTCCTCGATCAGCGGTGGCTTCAATCGGCTGTAGCCAAAGCTCACATTCCGCAGCTCCACTCTCCCGGACAGCTTGCCGCGCTGGACTTGACCGGTCTGCTGAACCAGATAGCAGGGATCCACATCGTATTTTTCAATATCCTCCACCCGGCGGATATTGGACTTGGTAACCTGCAGACTGCGGATAAAGCCAACCACCGCATTGATAGGCTGGCAGAAGGAATCAAACAGGGCATTGTAGGCAGAGAGCATGCCCATCGTCAGATCGCCCCGAATGACCAGATAGCCGCCAATCAGCAGCAGAGCCACATCTGACAACTTGCCGACAGCATCCGGAATGCCGCCAACCATCTGCTGGAATCGGTTCAGCTTCTGATCCAGAACGGCATTTTTCGCCTGGTGGCCCAGGATACGGGCACTATACTCCGCCTCCACGCCGGATGCCTTGATCGTATCTGTAATGGTCAGTCCCGCGCATACCGCGCCGTACAGCTTGCCGCCAGTCATCTGCATTTTTACGGAAGCTTCCGCCACCGTTTGATTGCTGAGAAGAACGATTCCCACGCAAAGCACCACGTTGACAATGCCTACAATGGTCATCTGCCAGCTGTACAAAAATAACACTGCCAGATAGAACACGGCAATCAGAATATTCAGAAAAGTCTCGGCAAAATCTCCCGCCAGGAAGCTGTCTACATCCTTATTGTTCTGAATTCTGGACACCAAGTCGCCGGTGTATCTCTGATCAAAGAAGGTAATGGGCAGCTGAAACATATGTGTCAGGAAACGAGTGCCTGACACCGTACACATTACGCTTTTCAGCTTTTGCAGAAGCAAACTCCGGTAATAGGAAAGTGCCATTTTGAATACGATGCAGCTGCCCATGAATACCAGAATTTTTGTCAGCCAATCCTTGTAGCCGTTGCAAAGCACATCGTCAATAAAGGTCTGGGACAGAACCGGCAGAATCAGTCCCGGAAAAAACAGCAGCACGCCCACATAAACCAGCTTGGCCAGCACGCCCATCCGACCCTTCAGGCGACGCTTCAGGAACGGGAAAAAAGAGCCCTGCTTTTTTTCTTTTTTGAAATGGGCTGTCGGCGCAAATGTCAGCACAATGCCGGTGAAGCCCTCGTCCAGCTCCTGCATAGTCAGCTTCCGATGACCCACTGCCGGATCATTTAAGTAGGCATATTTCCCCTTAATCCCCTCAAAGACCACAAAGTGATTGAAATTCCAGTGGATAATAGAGGGCACAGGCAGTTTCAGCAGTCCCTCCAGCTCCTTACGATATCCGTGACATTCAAAGCCGTACTTTTTTGCCGCGCGCATAATATTGCCGGCCACACAGCCATCCCGGGATACGCCGGTCTCAATGCGCATTTTTTCCAGCGGAAGATGCTTCCCATAGTAGGCAAAAATCATCGTCAGCGATGCCGCGCCGCATTCCGTTGCTTCCATCTGGAATACGGATGGCGTTTTCGCATAGCCGCTCATTTCTTTCCCTCCCACAGGTCAAACAGCTTTTCAAACAGCTTCTCAATGGGTTTTACCTGCCTGGTAATGATTTTCACGCTGCACATATCCCGGTTATTGACTGCCAGCTGATCCCCTTTGGCATTTGACCAGAAATAGCCGCTTACCGAAGTGTCGCTGGGATAGAGCTCACAGGTAACTGCCGTGACGGCCTTTCCATCGGAGGTAAAGCTTTTGTCCAAATTGTTCTCACTGCCCAGAACCTTTTTCTGGGCACTCTGGGAGGCAGCACCCGCATCGATATTGATGACCCGGCCTACCATGTGCCCGTAGCTTTTGCTGTCGGAAGAAGACAATGAAATATAGGCACTGTCTCCCCGCTTGATCTTCTGTGCATCCGTTGTCACAACATAGCATACTACTACCTGCTGGCTGTCCGTATTGGGTGAAAGCCGCAGGACTTCGCTGTTGGGCGTGATAATGCTGCCCTCAGGAGCCACAATTTCTCCCACGAATCCCACCTGGTCAGAGCGGATCTGTACGGTTTCCTGGCGATCCTTCTCAACCTCCATCAGAACATCATTCACATAGACCTTATCTCCCCGGGCTACGAATACACTGGTGACTGTCCCCGCCGTATTGGAATACACGGCGTTGGTACCATCCGGACTGGTCACAATACCGGTGGCTGTCACCGTCATAGGGATTCTGCCAATAAAGGCCCAAATGATCGTCACCACCACGATCAGCGTTGCTCCCACCAGTGCCAGCCAGGACAACGGGGAAGAAATTCTCAGCATCGTGTCCAGCTGATCCGGGGAAGAAATCCGCTCCAGTGCGGATTTTCTATACAATTCTGCCATGGTAACCGCCTCTTTCTATTTCTCCGATTGAATGTACCCTTTCATCTTCTGGAGTGCCCGATAAAGCTGAACCCGCACATTTACCGGTGTCATCCCCAGTTTCTTGGCAATTTCATCGGTACTCTTTTCAAGAAAGTATTTCGAGATTACGATTTCACGCTGCTTCTGGGGCAGTTGCTTCAGTGCCTTCGTCAGTGCACTGCGCTCCTGCTCCATTTCTATCGCCTGCTCCAAGGGCGCGTCATCGGAGGGCGTAAAATCCATATAGTCCTCAATATTTTCAAAGCATCGCCGGGAACGTAAATAATTCTTGTATCTGCTGTTGACAATGACATACAGCCAGGTTTTTCTGGATGCCTTTTGCGGGTCAAAGGCAGCATACTGGCGGAAGCAGTATTCAAATATATCGGCAGTCAGATCCTCCGCATCCTGTATGCTATTCATTTTTCCGCAGAGATAGCGTAAAACCGGCTGTCTGTATTCCGCATAGAAGGAATCAAATGAAGCGACTTGTTCCGCAGGCACCAGCACCATTTTCATTTCCCCTTTGACTTTTTTCGGGCTACGCTCTTGACACACGAGTGAATACAAAATTACAAATTTACATACCGCACAAAAATAAGTTGAAAACAATCGTTTTTATTATAACTTATTTACAATTCATTTGCAAGTACATTCTGATTTGTAAAATGATTTTTCGGACTGTTATGCCAGTCAAAAGCCCATTTCCTTTTCTCTTCTCTTATCTGGTTTCTCCTGCCAAACAATATCACCAAAATTCAGCGGCTATTTTAAGGGAGCGACTTCTTTACCTTTCGGGTCGATTGTAAGCTGCAGACAACACCGCACAATTCGGCAAGAAGTCTCAGCCGGGATTTTTGCCCCACTTCTTCCTTTCCCCACCGCTGGAAGGTACTGTGTGCGATCCCCAGCTGCTTTGGGGCGGCGCAGGCAAAAAATTTCCAGATCCATCCATTTTTGTTTCCAGGGCGCAAACGCCGCAGGCTGCTTCCCTTGCCTGCGGCCGAATTTTACCTCCTTCCCTCATGACCTGGTTGCAGTCCGCATCCGCAAAGTACGCATTGCAGTCAGGACAGTGTCAGAATTTCTGGCCGCCAGCTTCCGTGCAGTCGGCCGCCTTCCCGGGAATGTGCTCCGGATCGTGGATGTGCGTATCGTTATTGCGGATGGCTGCGTTATGAATATCCTCACGGTAATTTTAAATCTCCGCTGCCTGCCATTTCGCTTCTGTCCCCCGCAGAAAGCATCTGCTGCTTTATCGCACTCATCAAAGGCATAATCGCCGATGCTCGTCACGCTCCCCGGGATTGCCATGCCAGTGTGAGCTGCTTTCCGCAATGACAGCCAGCCAAAAAAGCCCGTGCCGGGGGCGGCACGGGCGTTCTTGGGTTTGATTTTTTCTCAGGCTTTATGATCCATGACCCGTTCCAGCTCCAGGCAGGCGGTGAAGCGGGACAGGAATCGGCGGTAGCCCGCCACATCCTCAGGAAGCGGCTGCCAGGTGGTGGAGGCGGCACCGGCAAAGACCCGGTTTGCCAAGAAGTCCTCCAGGGTCTCATCCTCCCGGCGAAGGGTCATAAAGGCAGCGAGCAGAGCCATACCGTAGGGACCGCCCTCCCCGGCCGTGGTCAGGCAGGTGACGGGTACCTGGCAGGCGGCGGCCAGATACCGCTGACCCACCCCGGGGGTTTTGAACACGCCGCCGTGACCCATGAGATTTTCAATAGTCACGTCCTCCCCCGCCAGCAGGTCAAAGCCAACGCGCAGGGTTGCGAAGGTGGCGTAGAGCTGGGCGCGCAGGAAATTGGCCAGGTTCATCCGGCTGTCCGGATTGCGCAACACCAGGGGAAAGCCCTGATCCAGGTGAGTGATGCACTCCCCTGCCAGATAATTCACGCTGACCACCCCGCCGCAGTCCGGATCGGCCTCCAGACTCTTCTGGTACAGCCGGGTGTAGAGTTCGTTGGTGGAAGGGTCAACCCCGAAAAGCCGGGCAGTCTCCCCAAGCATAGCCACCCAGACGTTCATGTCGTTGGTGCAGTTGTTGCAGTGGATTTCCGCCACCGGACGGCCGGTGGGGGTGGTTACGTTGTCGATCTCCGGGTAAAGCCCCCGCAAGGGCTTATCCATCACGATATCCGCGAAAATAGAGGTGCCCGCGGAGACGTTGCCCGTGTGAACGGCTACGCTGTTGGTAGCCACCATACCGGTGCCCCCGTCTCCCGCCGGCGGAGCAAAGGGAAGCCCCGGCTCCAGGGTACCCCCCAGCCGGGCTGCCCCCGCCTGGGTCAGCCGTCCGGCAGGTACACCGGCGGAAAGCACACCAGGCAGCAGCTCCTTCAGCTTCCAGGGCATGGAATACTCGTCCAGAAGCCGCTGGGTCTTTTCCAGCATGGTTTCATCGTAATCCGTGCCCGTTGGGTTGATGGGGAACATGCCGGAAGCATCATCCACGCACAGCACATTCTCGCCGGTAAGCAGAAAATGCACATAGCCCGCCAGCGTCGTCAGGTGAGCAACCCGGGAAACATGATCCTCTCCGTCCAGCAATGCCTGATACAGGTGAGCCACGCTCCAACGCTGGGGAATGTTATATTGCAGCAGCTCGGTCAAGGCCTCGGAAGCCTGCCGGGTGGTGGTATTCTGCCAGGTGCGGAACGGTGTCAGCAGATTCCAGTCCTTGTCGAAGGCCAGGTAGCCGTGCATCATGGCGGACACGCCGGCACTGCGGACGGTGATCCCTTCCGGGATTTTCAGCTCCGCCAGAACCTGGCGCAGGCCGTCCCAGACCTGCGCCAGATCGTAGGTCCAGATGCCGTTTTCGTAGCGGCTGACCCAGGTGTACCCCGCAGAAGCCACAGGGGCGAATCCATCGTCCATCAGAACCGCCTTGATCCGGGTGGAGCCCAGTTCGATGCCCAGAAAAGCACCTTTCGTTTTCTTCTTCTCGTTCATTGCAGGTTCCCCCTGTCAAAAATCTTCGCGGCCAGGCCGCCCTTCAGATAATCCTCCAGCTGCCGGAAGGCCTGGGCAAGTCCTCCGGCCTCCGGGGCGGGGATGATCCGGTCTGCCGCAGCGCGCACCGATGGCATGGCCGTTTCCGGAGCGAAAAACAGCTCCGCCTCGGAGATCATCACCGTATCCGAGGGCGCGTCCCCGGCGGCGAAAACCCGCCGGTTTCCCAGCCTGCCGTTCAGCTCCCGGATGCCGGAGGCCTTGTTTACCCCGGCGGCAGTAAGCTCATAGAAGTGGGTGCTGGCTCGGTTGAGGGCAAACCGCTCTGCCGGGAACAGTCTGGCAACCGCGGCCTCCAGCCGCTCCGGCTCGTCGCAGGTGAAGAGCACCTTGACGATGGCCTCCACCTCCTCCAGCCGGGCAGCGGGTGCCGTCCGATCCTCGGAAACGCCACGGGTCAGAAGCCGCAGATTGTCCCGGATCCGAAAAATCTCCTGAGCCGTGGACACGGTGACGCTGATGTCCGGCTCCTGGATCATCAGCTCTTCCAGTGCCGGGAACACCGTTTCATCCAGATTGTGGATGACAATGGGCACATCCTTCTCAAAGTCATAGATCACGGCTCCGCCGCACAGAATTCCGTAGGTGCCACCGGGAATCCAGGTCAGTAGCTTCCGCACGGCAGGCAGTGCCCGACCGGTACACAGGCAGAACTCGCCCCCCGCCTCCCGGAACCGGGCAATGGCACGCAGAACGGACTGCCGGGGCATCTGGCCGGTTTTCAGCAGTGTGCCGTCGATGTCGGATACAAACAGGATTTGATTCATCATAGGATCATTCATAGATTCATAGGTTGAAAAGGCATCGAGGGTTACTCGATGCCTTTCCGGGTTTGTAAGGAGACAAGATGATCTTGGAAAGATTAGAACTGCGTCTTCCACTCGTCGATGTTGTCCTTGGTGAAGCGCAGGGGGTCGCCCAGCAGAACCTGGGTGCCGCCGTCGTAGTACTCCTCCACAGTCTTGGTGCCCAAGCGGCCGGCGGTGATGGTATCGCCGACTTCGCCCTTGCATTCGCCGGTGGCCACGGAGTGGGTGGCGGCAGCGGCCAGGTAGCCCTGGTCATAGGGGTTCCACAGGTAGCAGTCGTAGCAAATGCCGTTCTCAATGTAAGGAGCCATTTCGGAAGGCAGACCAACACCGGTAACCTTGCAGTCAGAACCCATATCCTGAATCACCTTGGCGGCGGCCAGGATGCCGACGGTGGTGGGACTGATAATAGCATCCAGATCGGGGTAGTTCTGGAGCATGGCCTGCGCCTCGGTGGTGGACTTGTCTGGCAGGTCGTCGCCGTAGGCGATTGGCAGGACGGTGATGTTCTTATAGTCGTCAGGATGGTCTTCCACTTCCTTGAGCATAGCGGCACACCAGTCCGCGTGAAGCTGACTCTCAGGCTGGGCGGACAGGATACCGATGGTACCGGTGGAGCCGGCACCGCCGCAGATAGCCAGAGCGGACTGCATCTGCATTCTGCCCAGCAGGTCAATGGAGGCCTGCTCAACGTGAACCACACGGGAGTCGGGGTTGGCGGCGGAGTCGAAGGTGACGACGGCAATGCCCTTGCCCATGGCCTGGGACAGGATGGGCTCCAGCGCGTCAAAGTCGGAAGCGATGACAGCGATGCCGTCCACGCCCTGCGCAATCAGCTGGGTGATTACCTCAATTTCCTTCTCAACGGTGGGCTCTTCCGTGCCGCGGTACATACAGCTGACACCGGTCTCTTCGCAGAACTGACGGAAGCCAATGTACATGTCGATGAAAATGGGGTCGGACAAGGTCTTGGAAACCATGATGTAGGTGGGTGCGTCCGCACCGGCGTTATAGTCCGCAGTGGGGGAATCATCCGCAGGAGCGGCAGCGTTGCTGTCAGTGTTGCCGCTGTCGGCGGCAGGGGCATCGGTTTTCGTAGTGCTGCCGCAGCCGGCCATCAGGCTCAGAACCATGCAGACAGCGAGTAATAGCGCTACCAGTTTTTTCATGTGTTTTTTCCTCCTTTATTTTCAAGCTTCCGGCCACGGAACTGCTCCTTGGCATCGGAAATAACTTGCTTCAGGTTGGGAACTGCGCAGACGATGATAAGCAGCAGTCCAATGATGATTTTCAGAGTGTCGGAAGCCACGTTCACAAGTCCCGCACCATAGCGGATAAGACCAATGGTGAAAACGCCCAGAATCATGCCGCCTACGTTGCCCCGGCCGCCGGTGGTGGCCGCGCCGCCCAGGATGGCCATGGCAATGACTTCCATCTCATAGCCCTGGGCAATGCTGGCCCGGACGGAGTGGAGCTTGGCCGCCAGGAACAGACCCGCAAGAGCCGCACACAGACCATTGACGGTGAAGACGATCATCTTGATCCGATCGCAGTGGATGCCGGAGAAGTGAGAAGCCGTGCGGTTGGTGCCGGTGGCGAAGAGCTGTCGGCCGAACACCGTCCGGTGGATGAGGAAGCCGAAGATCACCGTCAGCACGATAAAGGAGAACAGAATTACGGGCAATCCCAAAACCTTGCCCCAGGCCAGATGGCTCAGCTGCTTGGCGTAGGTCTTCAGGGACTGATCCTCCAGCAGCATATAGGCAATGCCCCGGAAGAGAATCTGAGTACCCAGGGTGACGATGGTGGAGTTCAGCTCTGGGAATTTCACCAGCAGCATTCCGTTGAAGGCACCGCACAGTGCACCCACCAGCAGTGCTATGCACACACAGGCGGCGAAGGGCAGCCCCTGCTCTCCGCACCAGCCTGCTACACAGGCAGACAAGGTGATGATGGAGGCGATGGAGATGTCGATTTCCCCCAGCACCAGCACCATCATGGTACCGTAAACCATCAGGCCTTTATCCATGAAGTTGATCATGGCATCCATCAGGTTATTGTAGTTCAGGTAGTAGGGAGACAGGTTGATATTGATGATATTGACCGTCAGGAAAATCAGGATCAGGAAGGTTTCCCAACGGGAGAATACCTTACCGGCGATGCCGCGGGCATTTCTGGATTCGAGGGCAGTTTCAGGCTTTTTCATGCGCTTCCCTCCTAATCAAAGCTTTCTTGGATGCCCGGCGGAGCACCAGAGAATTGATAACAACAGATACCAGGATTACCGCGCCGCGGATGGCTCTTTGCCAGAAGGAAGAGACCTGAATCAGCGGCAGGATGTTATTCAGGATGCCGAACAGCAGGGAGCCCAACAGAACGCCGCAGATACTACCCGCGCCGCCGGTGATGGACACACCGCCCAGAACCACAGAAGCGATGACATTCAGCTCAAAGCTGGTAGCGGTGGTACCCTGGGCGCAGGCGTATTTGCACACCCACAGCACGCCTGCAAAGCCAGCAATCATACCGCTGATGACGTAGGCAATCCACTTGTCCTTTTCCACCTTGATGCCGGAAATTCTCGCGCTTTCGGCGTTGCTGCCGATGGCGTAGAGCTGACGGCCGAACCGGGTGTGGCCCATGAAGATAATACCGAAAATGCCCATGGCAATGGCGAAGAGCACCATGTAGTTAATACCCAGGAACTTTCCGGTGGAGATGGCCAGGAATTCCGGAGTCATATCCGTCTGGCTGACCCACTCGCCCTTGCTGAAGATGTAGATAACGCCCCGGAAAATATCGCAGGTGCCCAGGGTGCCGATCAGTGGGGCAATCCGAAGTTTGGCCACCACAAAGCCGCTGATGATGCCGCAGATCAGCCCCACGCCAATGCCGATGGCAAAGACCAGAATCACGGGAATCTGTGGGTGATCCCGGAGCACCAGCACCGATATCATGCCCGCAAGACCCATGACGGAGCCAACCGACAAATCAATGCCGCCGCTGACAATGACAATGGTCATGCCGATAGAGACGATAAGAAGCATGGAGGCTTCCCGCATCAGCTCATTGAGGTTGGAGGCGGACAGGAAGCTGCCGCCGGTTCGCAGCTGCACCAGGGTGCTGACCACGACGATCAGACAGATCAGCACGCATTCCTGGGAGTGATTGGAAAACAGGCTGCGAAGAGGATTGTTTTTTGCGTTATTATTCACGGCCGGTTTCCTCCTTTAGCATAGTGTCCGCGGAGTTCATGGCGTAGGCCAGGAGCTTCTCCTGGGTGGCCTCGTCCCGGTTCAGAATCTTCACCAACTTGCCCTCATGCATGATGCCGATCCGGTCACTCATAGCAAGAACCTCCGGCATTTCGGAGGAGATGAGGACGATCGCGTAGCCCTTCTGGGCAAGCTCGCTCATGATCTCGTACATCTGGGATTTGGCGCCCACGTCCACACCCTTGGTAGGCTCGTCCAGAATCAGCACATCCAGGTCAACATTCAGAAGCTTTGCCAGAACCACCTTCTGCTGGTTGCCGCCGGACAGGGAATCGGCCTTGTCCAGGACACTGCGGCTCTTGATGCCCAGGGTCTTGCGGAAGGATTCCCCATCCCGCTGCTCGGATTTTACATCCAGTCCCAACAGGTGGCTGTACTTTTTCAAGGAAGCAATGGTCTCGTTCCGGAAGATTTCCCAGGAAAGAAGCAGCCCCTGCTTCTGCCGGTCCTCCGGCAGGTAGCCCAGCCGGGCATCCATGGCCTGGGAGGGATGGGTGAAGTGAACCTCCTTGCCCTTGAGCACCACCGTACCGGACTGGTAGCCGGTGACACCGCAGATGGCCTGGCACACTTCGCTGCGGCCGGCACCTACCAGGCCTGTCAAGCCGAAGATCTCGCCCTTACGCACGTCAAAGCTCACATCGTGGAACACGCCGGTGCTGGTCAGGTGCTTGACCTCCAGCACTACCTCGCCGATGTTCGGGGTCAGCTTGGGATATAGATCCTTAATCTCCCGGCCGACCATAGCCTGAACCAGGATCTCGTTGGTGATTTCCTTGATATCCCAGGTGCCGATGTAGGTAGCATCCCGGAAGACGGTGACCCGATCAGCCAGCCGGTACATATCCTCCAGACGGTGGGAAATAAAAAGAATGGATTTGCCCTGGTCACGGAGCTGCTCGGTAATCCGGTAGAGTTCCTCGCATTCCCGCTTGGACAGAGCCGCCGTGGGTTCATCCATAATCACGATTTCCGCATCGGCGGAAACTGCCTTGGATATCTCCACGATCTGCTGCTCGGCCACGCTCAGATTGCTCATTTTCGACTTAGGATTGATGTTCGAACCCAGGCTCTGCAGAAGCTCCGCTGCCTTCTGGTGCATATACTTCCAGTCGATGAGACCCAGTCTGTTGCACTTCATATGGCCGATGAAGATGTTCTCCGTCACCGTCAGCTGAGGATAGGCGGTGCTGTGCTGATAGACGGCGGCAATCCGGCAGGCAGCGGAATCGCTGGTGCTGCGGAAGAAGACCTCCTGTCCTTTGACGAAGATCCGGCCCTCGTCCGGCATATGCACACCAGTGATGACCTTGATCAGCGTGGATTTTCCGGCACCGTTTTCCCCCATCAATGCGTGAATTTCGCCTTTTCTCAGCTCAAATTGCACATTGTTCAGGGCTGTGACACCGGGGAATCGCTTGGTGATGTTTTCCAGTTTCAGGACAACGTTGTCCATAGGCGTACCCCTTTCTTATTCGTCCCGAAGCTTCAGGATCCGGGAGGCGTTAGACAGCATTACCGAAGGATCCTTGTAGCATTCGCTGTAGAGTTCGACGGTAGCGTAGCCGTCAAAGCCCGCCGCCTGTAATTCATGAAGGATATCCAGCACCGGCATGGTGCCGTCGTCCAGCCGGGTGTGGGAATCCGTTCTGCCATCGTTGTTGCAGATGTGGGCGTAATGCACCTTACCGGGCATTTTTTCCAGATAAGAGGCCACCGGCTCGTAGGCAATGTTCGGGGGGACGATGTCCACCATAGCCTCTACGTTTTCCATGCCGATGTCCGCCAGAGCCTCCGCGCAGTCGTCAGAGGTGGTGATGATGGGGCTTTCCATGGGGGTCAGAGACTCGATGACCAGAGTCACGCCTTTGGGCGCGGCATAGGTTGCCAGCAGGCGCATATTTTCCACAAACCGCTTCCAGCTGTCCCGTCTGGGGGTGACATAGCCCGGATGGTCAGCAACCAGCAGCATTCTGGGGCAGTGGATGCCGCTGCAGCCGTCAATGGCCAGTTTGAAGTATTCCAGGGCATCCCGCTGCTCGCGCCCATCCAGGGAGCACAGATTATAGGGCATTCCCAGTGCGTTGGGGGTATACATGGGAACTTCCAGACCGTACCGCTTCCGAAAATCCAGAATTTTCTGAATCTCCGCCTTATCTAAATCGAAGGGATAAGCATGGGGGCGTCCGCCCCAGATTTCCACTCCGTCAAAGCCAAGCCGCTGGGCGTCCCGGAAGGCTCGCTCCAGAGGAAACCGCCGATAGTCCAGGGAAAAGCAACCGAATTTCATGTTATTTCCTCCTTATTGGCCGTAGGTCAGCCAGCCTTCCTTTTCCCGGCGGATAAGCTCCGGATCAATGGGTGGAATCTGCACCCCCATAGATCGGGCCAGCACATAGGTCTGGGCACTTTCCTCCAGGTATACCGCAGAGAACAGAGCCTCGTCCAGATCCTTACCATAGGCCAGCACCCCGTGGTGCTTCAGGATCACCGCCAGAGAGTCCCCGGCATATTCCACCGCCAGAATACCCATGCCGATATCCGAGGAGGGGGTAAAGGGTGCCACCTTCACCGGATTGTGGCAGGCGTCGATCACCGTGACCAGAAACTCCGGCAGCTCGTCAGTGACGAAGCCAACCGCCGTAGCCCAGGGCTGGTGGGTGTGGATGATGGCGTTCACCTGAGGCATATGCGCATACATATAAATGAGTGCGGAGGAATCGCTGGAGGGCTTTCTTCTGCCTTCCACCAGCTGACACTTTCCGTCGATCAGGCACACGTCCTCGTAGGTCATGGTCTCGTAGGCCATGCCGGATGGGGTAACCAGGTAGCGGTCATCGCCAACCCGCATACTCACGTTTCCGCCGGACAGGGACACCAGCTTATTCCGCTTGATCTCCAGGGCTGTGTTCAGAATTTCCTGCTTTTCTTTTTCAAACATTATCGTTCCTCCCTATCCAGCATCCGCTGGAGCCGATCATACTGGGTCTCCGGATTCTCTACCCAGAGGGCTCTTCCTAAGATAACGGTATCCGCCCCGGCGGCCACCACTTTGGGCAGCCACTGCTCTGTGATGCCGCCGTCCACCACAATGGAGATTTCCTTGGGCAGAAGAGCCCGAGCCTGGGCAATCTTCCCCAGAGCCCAGGGGTTGAACTGCTGTCCCCGGCCATCAGGTTCCGAGGTCATCAGCAGTACATAGTCCATATCCTCGATGTAAGGAGGCAGAGTACTCAGCGGTGCCATAAAGTTCAGAGCCAGGCCAGCCCGCCCTCCCTGCTGATGGATCCGATGCAGATGAGCCGCCGGAAAAATTCCGGACTCTACATGTACCGCAATGGATTTGACTCCCAGCTCCAGCAGATCATCAATGTACTGCTCCGGACGGGTTACCATCAGATGTGCGTCCGCCTCCCGATCCGTGTAGGCCAACACGTCCCGGACGGTATGTAAGCCGAAGGTAATGTTATCAATGAAATTGCCATCTTCGATATCAAAATGAATTTTTTTGATTTTTCCGAGGCTGTCCAGTGATTTTTGCAGATTTAATTGATTGGCAGAGGCCATAGATGGGATAAATATCGCCATAGGCATCCCCTTTTCCTGACGCATTCTTTACATTCCGGATTATAACATGATTTTTTCTGATTGTAAATGAGCGATATTGTAAAAATCAGGGTGTCAATTTTGGTGATCCTGCCAAATTTTCGTGGTTTCAATGGGATTTTGATTTTTGCTATTGATTTATTATGATTCATTATGATATTATCTGATTGCAGCAGATTGCGTCACCCGCTGTCTGATCAAATTGGTCACTGATTATGAAAGGAATGAAACATCAATTATGAATTGGATGGAAGAACTTTTTGGAGTAAAGAAACCGATCATCGCTATGTGCCACCTGCAGCCCCTGCCCGGTGATCCCTACTACGATCAGGAGAAGGGAATGGAGTATGTGCTCGAGTGCGCCCGGAAGGATCTGCATGCCCTGCAGAACGGCGGCGTGGACGGTGTTATGTTCTCCAATGAATTCAGCCTGCCCTACCTGACCAAGGTGGAGCCCATTACGATTGCCGCCATGGGCTGGGTCATCGGTGCGCTGAGAAGCGAGATCACCGTGCCCTATGGCGTCAACTGCCTGTGGGATCCCATCGCCTCCCTGGATCTGTGCGTGTCCGTCGGCGGCAAGTTCATCCGGGAGATCATCACCGGCGTTTACGCCTCTGACTTTGGTCTGTGGAATACCAACGTAGGTCAGACCGTCCGCCACAAGATGGCCATTGGTGCCAAGGATGTGAAAATGCTCTACAATATTGTCCCCGAAGCCGCCAAGTATCTGGCCGACCGGAGCATTGAGGACATCGCCCGCTCCACCGAGTTCAACAACCGACCCGATGCTCTGTGCGTCTCCGGTCTGACGGCCGGCTCCGAGACCGACACCCAGGTGCTGAGCCGTGTGAAGAAGTCCGTGAAGCACACCCCCATTCTGTGCAACACCGGCTGCAACAAGGACAATATCGTCCGGCAGCTATCTAACTCCGACGGTGCCGTCTGCGCCACCACCTTCAAGTACGACGGCAAGTTTGAAAACGCCGTGGATGAGGCTCGGGTCAAGGAGTTCATGGACATCGTCAAGGCCTACCGGGAAACCCTGTAATAGTCGGTTTTGGATAGAAAACGCTCGTTTTCCGGGAAAAATCGTCCATATATGCATTGCATTGTGAGACAGGTTATGTTATGATTTTATTGTAAACAGGGCAGTTGTCCATGGGCAGCTGCCCTGCTCCGCCAATGGCAAAATTGGTTCGAAGGGGTAGAAGATTATGCTGCGTGCCGAACGTCATCAAGCCATTCTGGAGCTGGTCAAGAACCGAGGGATCGTCGCCATTGAGGATCTGATGGCTCATACGGACAGCTCCAAGGCCACCATCCGCCGGGATATCAACGAGCTTGCCGAGCAGTCTCTGCTGATTAAGATCCGGGGTGGTGCCCGGTATGCCACGGATGTGAAGCTGCCGGATCAGGAGCCTTCCCAGGCCGCCAAGAGTCTCATCAACGTGGAGGAAAAGCAGCGCATTGCGGCGGCGGCCAAGCGGCATATCCGCCCCAACGGCCGTTTGTTTCTGGACTCCGGTACCACCGTGCTGGAGCTTGCCAAACTGCTGGCAAGCGAAGAGAACCTGACCTTCGTCACCAACGATCTTCAGATCGGTGCCGCCTTGGCCGGGAACCGAAAGTCTACCCTGCTGTTCCTGGGGGGCATGGTGCGCAAGGGCTTCACCGCCACCTACGGCTATTTCGCCGAGCAGATGCTGGGAGAGCTGTCCGTTAATCAGATGTTCTTTTCCGTAGACGCGGTGGATCCGGAGCTGAATATCACCAGCTACACCATGGAGGACATCAACGTCAAGAAGATCGGCATGGCTCAGGCCGAGGAGCGGATTCTGCTGTGTGACCACTCCAAGTTCACCACCTGCGCCCTGTTCAACATCTGCACCATCGCGAACATCGATACTGTCATTGTCACGAAGGAGCTGAATCCGGAAACCATCGAGCACCTGCGCCGTTCCGGCGTCAACGTAGAAGTGGTTTAAGGCGTTTTGCCATATTTCCCTAAAGCGTAAAGGAAACACCGCGTAATTTGGCAAGAAGACTCAGCCAGGATTTTTATCCTAGTTCAAAGTTTGAAAAAAGCTGGAATACGGTATGTATTTCCCATTTTTCAAGCTGAAGAAATGGGGTTAAAACGACTGAGGCTCGCAGGCACAGTTGTACGGTGTTGCCCAAAAGCCCCTGGCGGTGATATGTACCCCCAATACTGGACACCCAGTATTGGGGGTACATATCACCGCCAGGGGGCTTTTGTTGGCTGTCATGAAGGAGGACAAGGCACAAGCCTAGCCAATCCCAAAATTGCAAAAAGGCGCACTGAATCTTACGCAGATTCAGCAGCAAAATGGACAGGGAAACGACGGGCGAACTTCTTCAATCAACTGGCGATTCTACTTCGCCCGTGATTTTATGATGGCGGTTTTGCTGCTGCCTGCGATTCAACGCAGACTCCAGGCCTTCTTCGACGAACCGCTGTGCTATG
>DJQM01000001.1 GCA_002437585.1 Clostridiales bacterium UBA6386
CAATTTTGATACAATGCGTATCAAAGTGGGTGTCCAGTTTCTTTTTTCAAAAGCCCCTGGTTGCAAGAGTTTTCATATACCTTTTAACGAAGATAGGCTCTGCAGCTACTCAGAAACGAGTGATATGTACCCCCAATCCTGGACACCCGGTATTGGGGGTACATATCAAAATTGCAGGTGCTTTTTTGCTTTTTTCAAAAAAAGACCGGTACTGGAAATTTTCCAGTACCGGTTTTGATATTCTTAACTTAATGGCATTGGCCTGGGCAACCATCTCTCCGACGCGACCCAATTGTTTGTGTTTTGCCTCTATCCCAACCATTGATACAGAGCCCGAATATCTTCGCTATGGGACGCTTTTTATGATCATCAGTTCTTCAGGCTCTGCAAGGGAGCAGGAATCCGGCCGCCCCGGGCAACGAAGGCTTCGCTGGATTTGCCGTGTACCGGCATCACCGGCGCGCTGCCCAGCAATCCGCCCAGCTCGATCCGGTCGCCCACCACCTTGCCGGGGGCGGGAATGATCCGGACGGCGGTGGTCTTGGCGTTCACCATACCGATGGCCGCCTCGTCGGCGATGATAGCGGAAATCGTAGCCGCACTGGTGTCCCCAGGCACGGCGATCATGTCCAGACCCACGGAGCAGACACAGGTCATGGCCTCCAGCTTGTCGAGAACCAGAGTTCCGTCCTCGGCGGCGGCGATCATGCCCTCGTCCTCGGACACCGGAATGAACGCGCCGGACAGGCCGCCCACATGGTTGGAAGCCATCACGCCGCCCTTCTTTACTGCATCGTTCAGCAGTGCCAGAGCGGCGGTGGTGCCGTGGGTACCGCAGACCTCCAGTCCCATCTCCTCCAGAATCCGGGCTACGCTGTCTCCCACCGCCGGGGTAGGCGCCAGGCTCAGATCCACAATGCCAAAGGGCACGCCCAGCCGTTTGGAGGCCTCCCGACCCACCAGCTGACCCATCCGGGTGATCTGGAAGGCGGTCTTCTTGATGGTCTCGGCCACCACGTCAAAGGGCTGACCCTTGACGCTCTGCAAGGCGTGATAGACAACACCGGGGCCGGAAACGCCCACGTTCAGCTCACACTCCGGCTCGCCGACGCCGTGGAAAGCACCGGCCATGAAGGGGTTGTCCTCCACGGCGTTGGCAAACACTACCAGCTTGGCACAGCCCAGTCCCCCATTGTCCGCAGTCAGCTCAGCCGTTTTCTTCACAATCCGACCCATTTCGGCGACGGCGTCCATGTTGATGCCCGCCCTGGTGGAGCCTACGTTGATGCTGGCGCAGACCCGGTCTGTGACCTTCATGGCCTCGGGAATAGAGCGGATCAGCTTCCAGTCGCTTTCCGTGCAGCCCTTCTGCACCAGAGCGGAGAAGCCGCCGATGAAATTCACCCCGCAGGTTTTGGCCGCCGCGTCCAGGGTCTTGGCCAGCTCCACATAGGAATCCGTCTGGCAGGCGGCGGCAACCAGAGAAATGGGGGTCACGGAAATCCGCTTGTTCACAATGGGAATTCCGAATTCCTTCTCGATTTCCTCGCCGGTTTTTACCAAATCCTTGGCCAAAGTGGTGATTTTCTTATAGATTTTCGCACAGCACACCTTTAAATCCGGGTCACAGCAGTCAAGCAAGTTGATGCCCATGGTAATGGTGCGGATGTCCAGGTGCCGCTTTTCGATCATGTCCTGGGTGGCCAGAATCTCATTATAGTTCAGCATAGCGACACCTCAGATCCGGTGCATGGCTTCAAAGATGTCTTCCCGCTGAACCCGGATGGACAGTCCCATTTCCCGCCCCATCTGCTCCATGCCGGTGACCAGATCCCCCAGCGGCACATTGCAGGCGGAGACCTCCACCACCATCATCATGGTAAAATACCCCTGCATGACCGTCTGGTTGATATCCAGAACATTGACCTGAAACCCGGCCAGCGCGGTGCAGACATTTGCGATAATGCCCACCCGATCCTTGCCGACAACCGTTACAACTGCTTTCGTCATTCTCTCTTCTGAAACCTCGTAGTCAGCTGCCGTCCGGGTCTGCACCCAGGGGAAGAAATGGGTCTTTGCCGCAAGATGGAGCGGGTGATCGGCGTAAACCGCCAGTGCTTCCCGACTTTCCAACTCGGAATACAGCACAAAGTCCGCCCCCGCAAAGGACTCTTTCACTTCCATTTTGGTAAGACCCGGAATTTTGCCCACCAGGGGCATAAGGGCGGCCTGTGCCGCAGCGATCACCGCGGCTTTGTCGGCCTCTGGCTTCAACGTGAAGAAAATAATATGCTTGACCATAGTGGTGTCCTTTCCTTATGGATTTTCTGTCTTATGAAAAACACCGGGACTGCGGTCAGCCCCGGTGTTTGATTGGAAAATTACTCGGCATCCTCGCCGTTGTCCTCCAGCAGAGCGCGGATGGACAGGGAGATGCGCTTGTTCTCGGCATCCACATCGGTGATCTTGACCTTCACGTCCTGACCCTCGGACAGAACATCCTCGGGCTTGCCGATCCGGCGGTCGGCGATCTGGGAAATGTGAATTAGGCCATCCACACCGGGCAGAATCTCGGCGAAAGCACCGAAGGTCATCAGCTTGACGATCTTGGCATCCACCACGTCGCCCACGGCATAGTTCGTCATGAACTGATTCCAGGGGTTCATCTCGGCGGTCTTGTAGCCCAGAGAAATCTTGTGCTTCTCGGGGTCGAAGGAGATGACGTAAACGTCGATCTCGTCGCCGACCTTCACCACGTCCGCGGGGGTCTTGATCCGGTTCCAGCTCAGCTCGGAAACATGCACCATGCCGTCCACGCCGCCGATGTCCACAAAGGCACCGTAGGAAGTCAGGGACTTGACAACGCCGTGGTACTTCTTGCCGACCTCGATCTCGCTCCAGATCTTCTCCTGAGCGGCCTTGCGAGCCTCGGAGGTCACAGCGCGGATGGAGCCGATGACACGGCGGCGGGCACGGTTGACCTCGGTGATCTTCATCTGCACGGTCTTGCCCACCATACCGGCCATGTCGCCGCCCTTGGCGATGCCGGACTGGGAAGCGGGAATAAAGACGCGGATGCCCTTCACATTGGCGACCAGGCCGCCCTTGTTCTCCTCGGTAATGACGCCTTCCACGGTGGTCTTGTCCTCCACCCAGGCAGCCATGTCGTCCCAGACCTTCAGGCCGTCCAGCTTCTTCTTGGACAGCTGCACAGTGCCTTCCTGGTCGTTCACGCGGACGACGAAGACTTCGATCTCGTCACCGACCTTCAGAACGTCCTCAGGCTTGACGGAGGGATCGTTGCTGACTTCATCATAGGGGATGTAGCCGGCATGTTTGGTGCCCAGATCTACCTGAACTTCGGTGTTACCGATACCGGTAACGGTGCCAACGACCTTATCTCCTGTATTTAAAGTCTTGATGGACTGCTCGAGAAGCTCCGCAAAGTTCTCCTCCTGTACAGCCTCAGCATTGGTAATTTCACTCATAGTCTTGTTGACCTCCTTTATAATCCACGCCGGAGTTGACGCACCGGCAGTGATTCCAACATCGGTAACACCGGAAAAATCTTCCGCTTTCAGCTCGGCGGCACTGTCCACCAGGAAGACCTTATCGCAGTGTTCTCGGCAAATCATAGCGAGACGGCCTGTGTTGGAACTTTTGGGGTCTCCTACAACAACCATTGCCTGACATACTCCACTCAGTTCTGCTGCTTCGCTTTGCCTATACTCCGTTGCTTTGCATATTGTATCAAAAATTTTCAAGTTAGTAAACTGTTTTTTTGCAAATTCACCGCACAATTTCCACAAAGATTCGGTGGAAGTCGTCTGGGAAACCATACAAATTGCCAAATCTCTGGAAATTTTCTCGAATTTCACCCAGTTTGCAAGCTCTGAAGCGTCCTGAAACACCCGGCAATCCCCGCACCAGCCTGCAATTCCCTCCACCTCCGGATGGGTGGGCGTGCCGATGATGACGGGAAGCCTGCCTTCCTCGCTTGCCCGGCTGACGATGGTGTGAATTCGCTTGACGAAGGGACAGGTAGCATCGATGATCTCCACCTTCTGAGCCTCCAGCCGCTCATATACCGCCCGGCTGATGCCGTGGGAGCGGATGATCACCGTCTCTCCGGGCAGTGCCTCCTCCGGCGTTTCAATGACCCGGACACCCATCTTCTGGAACTTATCCACCACATGCCGGTTGTGGATGATGGGGCCCAGGGTAGCAACCTTCCGACCCTCCTGAGCGGCCTTCTCCACCAGCTCCACCGCCCTGCTGACGCCAAAGCAGAAGCCCGCGCTTTTCGCTACCCGGACGCTCACGGAGCCACCTTCTTCGCAATCGTATCCTTCATGGCGGCGATGACCTGATCGATTGTCATGTCCGAGGTGTCCAGCTTTACGGAATCCTTCGTCATCTTCAGGGGTGCCACCTCCCGGTGGGTATCCTGATAATCCCGCTGCTGAATGTCCTTGAGGATTTTCTCGTAATCTGCCTTCTGACCCTTTTCCAGCAGCTCTTTCGTGCGCCGCCTGGCCCGAACCTCCGGGGAGGCCGTCAGGAAGAATTTTACGGTGGCCTTAGGCAGCACCACGGTGCCAATGTCCCGGCCGTCCATAATCACGTCGTATTTTTCGGCAATTTCCCGCTGCATATCCAGCAGCATGTCCCGGACAATGGCATGGGCGGAGACCAGGCTGGCCTTCTGGGAAATGTCCGGGGTGCGGATATCCCCGGTCACATCCATGCCGTTCATAATCATGTGCTGAACGCCCTGGGCATCGTATTCGATTCTGACCGTCAGCTCGTCAATGTAGCGGCGAATGCCGTCGATGTCCTTGGGACTTACCCCCCACAGGTCAAAAAAGTAGGCAACCGTGCGGTAAATGGCACCGGTATCCACATAGTGATAGCCCATTTCCGCGGCCAAACGGCGGGCGATGGTGCTTTTGCCCGCACCGGCAGGGCCATCAATGGCGATGGAAATTTTCTTAGCCATACGTTATCCCTCTCTCAGTTTGCGCAGGGCGGCTGCCTCCCGGGCAACCACCTGCCGGGGCGTCAGCCCCATTCGCTTTCCCGTTTCCTCCGGGCTCAGAGGCTTCCCCCCCTCCAGACCGAAGCGCAGGGTCAGAAGCCGGGCATCCGCCTGGTTCAGGCCGGACAGCAGGTCGCCGACGCGCTGGCGCATCTGGAACAAGGCCGTATCCTCCACCGCCTGCGCTTCCTGGGGGTTCTCCGGTTCCTTCGGACGGTTCACCCGGTCAACCAGCCGGGCGTTGTCGATCATTTTTCTGACCGCTTCCGTTTCCTCCGGGGTCATGTGCAGCTGTTCGGCAATCTCCTCCAGGGTGGGATTTCGCCCCAGCTCGGACAGAAGCCGTTCGTCAATCTGCCGGTAGTCCTCCATAGCCCGGCGCATTTTCTGCCCCACGCCGTCGGCATGTGCCTGCAAAAGCACCGCCCGTGCCAGATAAAACCGAATCCACCGATCCCGGTAGGCGGCATACTCCCCTCCCGAAAAGCTCTGAATGGCCTGCCACAGACCCAGGCTGCCCTCCTGGATCAAGTCCATCAGCAGCACCCCGTAGCCCACATACTCCCCCGCCAGGTCGATAACCCGGGAAAGACCAAGATTGACCAGCTGCTCTTCCCCGCCGCCGTTCCCGGCGCACCGAGCCGCAAGCAGTGCTTCGTCACCAAAGGCGGGAACCGCAGCCAGCTCCTCTAAGTACAGCCGCAGCGGGTCATTTTCCTCCAGGGATTTTGGGTCAAGCCCCTCCGACACCAGCTGCTCCTCCTGCCGCAGCCGAGGGGCGGCCTCGCCGGTGCCATGGGTTTTGGGAAGGTCAGAAATGTCCAGGCTCACGCCGGTGGTTTCCAGGGTTTGCAGCGCATCCTCCAGGGTCTCGGTGTTCTCCCCTTCCAGGAGCGTCAGAAGCTGAGAAGCCGACACCCGATCCCCTGCCTTCAGCCCGGAAAGAAACACGTCCACCGGCACCGGCTCGAAGGAAAATTCCAGCTCATTCATTCAAAAAATCCTCCAACCCCAGGCTTTGCCCGCTTTTTTGCAGCTTGTCGATGGCTTGCCGTTCAATCTGGCGAACCCGTTCCTTGGAAATGCCAAGCTGCCTGCCAATCTCCTCCAGCGGGTGGCAGACTCCGTCCTCCATGCCGAAATGGAGCCGGAGCACCTGCTGCTGCCGGGGATTCAGCGTAGAAAGAAGCTTGTCGATGGCACCCACCAGCTCCTGGCGCACCAGCTCCTGATAGGGCTGGGGAGACAGAGAGTCCTCCACCAGATTTCCCAGAACGCCGTCGTCCCCCTCCCCCGTGGGCACATCCAGGGAGCACACGTCCGGGGTCAGGAGCATCAGCTCCTTCACCCGCTGCTCCGGAAGGCCGCACCGCTGGGCGATCTGGGCGGCGTTCGGCTCCTGACCGGTTTCCTGGGTCAGGGCGTTCTTGGCCGCCGCCACCGCCCGCATTTTTTCCGCGGTATGCAAAGGCACCCGAATAGGGCTGCCGTGATTGATCAGGCACCGGGTCACGCCCTGGCGGATCCACTTGGTGGCATAGGTGGAAAACCGGCAGTCCATGGTATAGTCGAATTTTCTCGCCGCCGTCAGCAGGCCGATGCTCCCCTCCTGGATCAGGTCGAGCAGAGCCACGCCCCGCCCGGCATATTCCCGGGCGATGCTCACCACCAGGCGCAGATTGGAATTGACCATCTGCCGGATGGCGTCCTCATCACCGGCGGCACACCGGCGGGCAAGTTCCCGTTCCTCCTCCGGGGTCAGCCGGGGGTACTGGCGAATTTCCCGGAGGAACTGGCGCATATCGTCCTCGCCGGTGCTCACCGGAAGGTTCTTTTCTGTATCCACACTCTGTGTCATATTTTGATTCCTTTGCTTTTCTGCAATTTTTCCCGCAGACGCATAATATCGTCCTCGGTTTTGGTCTGGGATTTCTGATATTCCTCCCGGATAACCGCCGCGCAGTCCTGAAGGCTGCGCTCATTTACAGGCCCTTGCTGCTGAACGATTCCCGCGATTTGTGACATTTCCTCCGGAGTAAAGTCAGTCAAAATACCTAAGTTTACCTGCAATCCCTGCCGGTAACGCTCAGTCAATTGCGTAAATGCTCTCCCTAAATAGCTTGATGAAAACATTTCCGCCTTCAAATCCGGAATCTGCGCGATCAGCGCAGGTTCCCGCAGGATCTGACCCAACACCATTTCTTCCGCCCTTGCCGAACGCAAATTGTTGTAGCGGATAGAACGCTCCTTGGGCTGTAAATTCCGGGCGGGAGACAAATCGATCTTTTCCTGATTTTTCTTCTCTTTATAAGTACGGCGTTTCAGTGCCCGATCCACCTCCAGCTTCATGGCGTCCTGGCTGATTCCCGCGGCCTCCGCCACCCGGCCTCCGTAGACCTCCCGCTGGACGGCACTGCTTAAAGATCCAATCAGCTCTGCGGATTCCTGAAGGTAGTGCACCTTCTGCTCGTCGTCCCGAAGGTCGTATTTTCTGAGGATGGCGTTCAGCTGATACTCCACCCGGTTTGCCGATTCCTCCAGAAGAATCCGGAACCGGTCGGCACCGAACTTTTTCAGATACTCATCCGGATCCTTCGCGTCCCGCATTTTCAGCACCTTCACCTGAAGGCCAACCTTTTCCAGAATGGGGATGGCTCGCTGGGTGGCGTTCTGTCCGGCCTCGTCGCCGTCGTAGATGAGCACCACCTGATCGGTGTACCGGGACAGAAGATTGGCTCCATCCTCGGTCAGTGCCGTGCCCAGGGATGCCACCGCGCAGTCAAAGCCATACTGATGCAGGGCGATGGCATCCATGTAGCCCTCCACCAGAATCAGATAGCCCAGCTTGCTTTTCTTCGCCAGATTCAGGGCAAACAGGTTTTTCCGTTTGTTGAAAATTAGGGTCTCCGGAGAGTTTAAGTACTTTGCCGCATCCTTGTCGGCATTATTCATAATCCGCCCACCGAAGCCGATGACATTTCCCCGGACATCGATGATGGGGAACATCAGCCGATCCCGGAACCGGTCGAAGAGATTCCCGTTCTTTTTGGAGACCGTCACGAGACCCGAATCCCGAAGCTCCTGATCGGTATAATCCTTGCTTCGCAGATAGTCCACCAAATCTGTCCAGCTGTCCGGGGCGTAGCCGATGCCAAATTTTGTGAGAATGGATTTCGGCATTCCCCGGCTGGCGGCGTATTGCAGGGCGTTTGCCCCGACCGGCGCGTACAGCTGGCTGTGGAAGAATCGGGCCGCCTCCTTGTGCAATGCCCAGAGCCGCTCCTGCTGGCGATACCGGGACTGGTACTGCTCGTCATCGGGCACCTCCAGCCCTGCCCGCTTGGCCAGTGCCCGGACGGCATCCGGGTAGCTCAGGCCTTCTATTTCCATTTCAAAATTGATCACTCCGCCGCCCTTGTGGCAGCCGAAGCAATAGAACATTCCCTTATCCGGCGTAACGGAAAAGGAGGGTGTTTTTTCACTGTGGAAGGGGCATAGGCCAAACAGGTTGGAACCGGAGCGTTTCAGGTTCACATACTGACCCACCACATCTTCAATTGGATTTCTGGCAACCAGCTCATCCAGAAATGCCTCCGGAAAATCCATGGCGTCCCTCCTTCCTCATGATTTTATCGTTATCCCCGGACGTGCCAGCCCATAGGGATGAAAATCTCCGTAAATTTGTCCACGGCGTAGTTGTCCGTCATACCGGCGATGTAGTCGCAGACCGTCCGCTCCATGCCGTCGAAGGACAGCTGGGGCTGGAAGTCCTCAGGCATGGCCTCCGGGTGGGCGATGTAATAGTCAAAGAGCCGCTTGAGCATGTCCTTGGCCTTGCTTTCCTCCCCCTTGGCCACCGGATTCCGATAGACCCGGGCGAACATAAAACTGCGCAAATCTTTCAACGCCCGCTCCACCTTGGGTGTCAGGCAGATAGCCCCCGCCTCCCGGGAGGCGGCGATCGCGTCCGTCACCAGGGTGTTGATCCGGCTGCTGTGGGTGTGACCCAGAATGTCGGAAATCTCCGTCGGAATGTCGTCGTTGGTGAGGATTCCCGCCCGGATGGCATCGTCAATGTCATGATTGACATAGGCGATCTGGTCGCTGCGGCGGACGATCTGTCCCTCCAGGGTTTCCGGCCAGGTGTCGCCGGTGTGACCCACGATGCCCATGCGAACCTCGTAGGTCAGATTCAGCCCCATGCCGTCCCGCTCCAGAATATCCACCACCCGCAGGCTCTGCTCATTGTGGCGGAAGGGCTTGCCCAGGCAGTCAGAAAGTGCCGCCTCTCCGGCGTGGCCGAAGGGGGTGTGACCCAGGTCATGCCCCATGGCGATGGCCTCGGACAAATCTTCATTCAGCCCCAATGCCCGGGTGATGGTGCCCGCGATCCGGGAAACCTCCAGGGTGTGGGTCATCCGGGTGCGGTAATGGTCGCCCTCCGGCCGGAGGAAAACCTGGGTCTTGTGCATCAGCCGCCGGAAGGCCTTGCTGTGAACGATCCGGTCAATGTCCCGCTGATAGCAGGTGCGCACGTCCAGCTCCCGGGGCTCCTCCTGCCGGGGCCGCCCCTTGGTCTGGTCGGCAAAAGCGGCCAGAGGGTTCAGCCGTTTATGCTCCTGTCGCTCCAATTCTTCCTTAACCGTCACCGCAATCGCTTCCTTTCCCGGATACCGGAAATGCCCGGTACTCCTGGCCGATTTCCATGCTTTCCACAGTGCCCGCGGTCATATCCGTGAGCCTGTCCAGAAATTCCCGGGTCTTTGCTTCCGGAAACAGCAGCTCCAGCTCCACCTCGGCTCCAAAGTCCGCCTTGCGGACAATGCCGCCGAAGGCTTCCGCCTCCAGCCGCACCCGCTCATAGAAGCTGTAGGGACAGGGCACATACAGCACTGTCCACACCCGCTTCCTGGATTTGCCCGCCGCGTCCACAGCGATTTTCGCGCCCCGGGTATAGGCTCGCACCAGTCCCCCGGCTCCCAGCAGAATGCCGCCAAAGTACCGGGTCACTACGCAGACCGCATTGTACAGCCCCTCCCGCTGGAGCACCTGGAGCATAGGCATTCCCGCGGTGCCCCCGGGCTCTCCGTCGTCGGAAAACCGGACGGCACCGTCCCGGATGATGTAGGCCCAGCAGTTATGGGTAGCGTCGTAGTGCTTTCTTTTCATCTCCTGGATCCGGGCAAGCGCTTCCTCCTCCGTCTCCGCCGGCCAAAGCCTGCCGATGAACCGGGATTTTTTCTCCACAAACTCGTCTTCGCCGTATCCGGTGGGGACAAGGTATTCGTCCAAGGCCTCAGCACTCCTTCACAATAAATTCCGAAAGTCTGCCGTACAGAATGGGGTCAAGCACCGTCTCCACCTCGATGCCGGAATCGGTGTATTCCACCTTCTTCACCTGGGCATTGTCGTGGAGGGTCTCCACCATACCGCCCTTGTCATAGGGGAAGCGAAGGATCACATGGTGCCGGGAATGACCCAGGGCTTCCTCGATGGCCTTCAGCAAGCCGTCCATATTCCGACCCCGTTTGGCGGAAATGGCCACGATATCCTTGCCCTTGGGAATATCCTCGGAATAGACCAGGTCGGCCTTATTATAGCACTTGAGCACCGGGGTGCCGGGCTTTGCCAGCTGGGCGATGAGCTTGTCCACCACGGCCACATGCTTCTCCAGATTCGGGTCGGAAGCGTCGATGACGTGAAGCAGCAGGTCTGCGTATTCCAGCTCCTCCAGCGTTGCGTGGAAGGCGTTCACCAGGTGGTGGGGCAGCTTGGAAATGAAGCCCACGGTATCGGACAGAATCACATCCAGATTGTCGGACACCTTCAACTGCCGGGAGGTGGTGTCCAGGGTATCAAAAAGTCGGTTGTTGGCGGGAATGCCCGCGTTGGTCAGCTGATTCAGAAGCGTGGATTTTCCCGCGTTGGTGTAGCCAACGATGGCCACCACAGGAATGGCGTTTTTCATCCGCCGCTCCCGCTGGACGGCCCGAACCTTGCGCACCTGCTCCAGCTCCTCCTCCAGCCGGGTGATCCGCTCCCGGATGTGCCGCCGGTCGGATTCCAGCTTGGTCTCGCCGGGGCCCCGGGTGCCGATGCCGCCGCCCTGCCGGGACAAGCTGGCACCCATTCCGGAAAGCCGAGGGAGCAAATACTGATACTGGGCAAGCTCCACCTGAAGCCGGCCTTCCTTGGTTTTCGCCCGCTGGGCGAAAATGTCCAGAATCAACGCGCTGCGGTCAATGACCGTCACGCCGATGATCTCCTCCAACGCCCGGATATTGCCGGGAGACAGCTCATTGTCAAAAATCACCATGGTGGACTGGGTGGCCTCCGCCAGCATCCGGATCTCCTGGGCCTTGCCCTCGCCGATGAAGCTGTGGGAATCCGGGGTATGCCGGTTCTGGAGTACCTTGCCGGTGCAGAAGCCTCCGGCGGTCTCCAGCAGATCCTCCAGCTCCTTCAGGGATTCCTCCGTGGCGGTCTGCTCCTCGGTAAAGCAATCCGCGTTCAGTCCCACCAGCACCGCCCGCTCCTGGACGGCGGTTTCAAGATTTTCTTCCATAGGTTCCTCCGAAGCATCATTCATTATGGTTTAGTATAGCACATCCGCCCACCCTGGGACAACTGTTTTTCTCAGAAAAAACAAAAAATCCGCACCACGGATCCGTAGTGCGGAATTTTCTGCTCTTACTTCAAGCCAAAACGCTTGTTGAAGCGATCAACCCGTCCACCGGTGTCAACCAGCTTCTGCTTGCCGGTATAGAAAGGGTGGCACTTGGAGCAGATCTCAACACGAATGTCCTTCTTGGTAGAACCGGTCGTAAAGACATTGCCGCAGGCACAGCGGATGGTGGTCTGTTCGTACTTGGGATGGATACCTTCCTTCATTTCGTTCACCTCTTTCGTATCAGTTAAAGGGCACAAAGCACCCAAAGCAATCTTCAATCGCCCGGATATCATATCACATTGCCGGGAAGAATGCAAGTATTATTTTTGGTTTTTTGAAAAAAGTTGTCGTCCTGCCGGAGCTTTCTCAGAACGCCCAATTGCCGCCCCGGAAAATGGGCATCGTCCGGCCGTTCTCACAGAGGGCATCAATGTCCATGCTGTCGCAGCCGATCATGAAATCCTCGTGGATCATGGAGTCGTTGACCCCCAAAAGCCGGCATTCCTCCAACGAACGGTTCCGGAAATTTTCGATGGTATCGGCAAAGCCGCAGCCCAGAGCCAGGTGGCAGGCGGCGTTTTCGTCAAAAAGGGTATTGTAGAACAGGAAGCCCATTTCCGCGATGGGGCTGCGCTGGGGAACCAATGCGCACTCGCCCAGATAAGCCGCGCCCTCGTCCATGGCCACCATGGTTTGCAGCAGTGCCTCCCCCGTCCGGGCCTTCGCTTCCACCACTCTGCCATTTTCAAACCGGAACCGGAAGTCCTCAATGAGCTGTCCCTGATAACTCAGGGGCTTGGTGGCGTGGACAACGCCCTCCGCCTTTCCCCGCATGGGTGAAATGAAGCACTCCTCGGAAGGGATGTTGGGGTTAAAGGAAATTCCTTGCAGGCTGTCCTCCCGGCCGCCGCACCAGATGGCCTGGGGAATCATCTCTACGGTCAGGTCGGTGCCGTTGTCCGCCTTGTAATGCAGAGCGTGGATGCGCAGGCCGTTGAGATAATCGCAGCGGGCTTTCAGGTCGGCGTTGTGAGCTTCCCAGGCGGCAACGGGGTCTTCCGTCACCCGGGAGGCACTGAGGATGGCCTGCCAGAGCCTTTCCACCGCCGTGCCGGTACGCAGACCGGGAAAGACCTTTTTCGCCCATTTCTTTCCGGGTACCGCCGCGATACACCACTGATCCCGATTCTCCCGCCGATCCCGGTAGGGCTTCAGAATGGGATAGCGCAGCTGCCGAGCCTTGGCGGCCTTGTTCAGGTTCATGCCCTTCAGGCCGTCCGGGTCATCGGATTCCAGATAGATCCGGGCGGGAAGCACCCGGCACATGTGCTCCTGCCGCTCCCGCTCCCAGGCTTCCACCGTGCCCAGGGTTTTCAGGGACTGGCGGCGCAGATGAAGCTTCTCCAAGGGCTGATAGCTCCACTCCACGATGACCTTTTTGGCCTTGGCAGCGTAGGCCTCCTTCACAACCAGCTCCACAAATTCCGGCTGGTCGAGCCCCGCGTGGATCATGACCTCCTGGCCGGGCTGGACATTCACGCCGCAGCGGACGATCAGCCGGGCATAGGCCTGCAATACGGATTTTTTCATTGTCTTCGCTCCTTTGGTCGGTTTGGTTTATCCTAGCAGAAAAACGGGAAACAGTCAATGCTCTTGCATTCCCCGCCTTTTTCCTATATAATACGCTTAAATGAATTTTGAACTGTGAGGGATCATCATGCTGACAAGACAACAGCTGCAAGAAAAAATCGCCGGAGGCGTCCATATCCTAGACGGTGCCACCGGCTCCAATCTGCGAAATTCCGGTATGCCCAAGGGCTGCTGCTCCGAAGAATGGATTCTTGCCAATCCGGAGCCGTTGGTCGCTCTCCAGCGTGCCTACGCCGAGGCAGGCTGCCAGATCATCTACGCACCCACCTTCCAGGGGCAGCCCATTGCCCTGAAGCGGGTGGGACTGGACGGACAGGCGGAAGCCATCAACGAGGCTCTGGTCGCCCTGTCCCGCTCTGCCGCACCCGGCTGTCTCATTGCCGGAGACATTACCACTCTGGCCAATTTCTGCGACAGCTGGGACGCGGCGTGCTTTGACCTGATGGTGGAAAACTACCGCCGCCAGATCCACGGTCTGATCGCCGGCGGCGCGGACTTGCTTATCGGCGAGACCCTACTCTATCAGCAGGAGGCGGAGGCCATTCTGTGCGCCGCGGAGCTGGAGGGAGCGGACGCCGCCATGTACTCCTTCACCATGCAGCCAGACGGTTCCCTGTTCTCCGGAGCCGATGCCGGGGCAGCTCTGAAATCGTTGGAAGATTCCGGGGCGGTGGCCGTGGGCTTCAACTGCGTCAGCGCGGACATGATGACACCGTACCTTGTCACCAAGCTCCGCCGTTCGGTGAAAATCCCCCTGATCTGCAAGCCCAACGCGGGCATTCCCACCATCGGCAGCGACGGCATGGCGGTCTATTCCCAGACTCCGGCGGAGTTTGCGGAGGTTATGGCAAAGTGCAAGGAAAACGGGGCAACGCTCCTGGGCGGCTGCTGCGGCACTACGCCTGAATACATGGCTGCCATCGCCAGCCTATAAGCCTTCAAAAAAAAGCAGGGACACCCCTGCTTTTTTTGTTGCTATTTTATCCGGTTTGATATATTATGAAGGTATGAAGAAAACTATACATCTTTACGTCAGCCGCAACAACGTGCTGATCTGGCTGATGACGCTGTGCATGGCAGCTTCGGCAGTGACCCGCATTGCCTTCTCCGACTTGAAAGGACCGGTGGATGGCTATTTCGTGTGGTGTCAAATCATTCTGCCAATCGGGGCTACCACGCTGTTCGCGCTCATCGCCCTGCTGAACGGTGAAAACCAGTTCTACAAAACCGCCATTCCCGTCTGGATGATGTGCCTCTACGCCGGACTCTGGATCTCCGGCAATGTCAATGGCCGGATGATGACCTTGCTGTTCTGGCTGGCGCTGATCTTCTTCGCGGTGAGCTACACGGACATCACCGCCGGGCATCAGGGGGTATTCTTTCTGCTGCCTATGGTCTGCGTGCCCATGGGAATCCTGCTGTACTTCTACCGCCGGGGGATCCTGGCTGGAGACCTGGCTGCCTACAAGGACTGCGCTGCGGATTTTCTGGCTCTGACCGGCGTAATCCTGGCCTGTCTTGCCGTTCGGGTGCACCCTGCCGGTGAGTACCACCCCACCTGGGGTGATCGTCCCGACGGACGGCGAATCCGCACCCTGCCTGCCATGTCCCAGGTGTCCCCCTACATCATGGTCACCCGGAACACCTCGGACAACCTGTTCTCGGATTCCATCGAGATCAGCCAGATCGACCGCTACATCCGTCAGAAGCGGCGGGAGGGTCTGACCAGCTTCGGCATCACCCATGTGCTGCTGGCCTGCTACGTCCGCTGCCTGTGCCGTTTCCCCGGACTGAACCGGTTTATTGCCGGCCAGAAGGTTTACTCCCGTGGGGACGACATTCAGTACTGCATGACCATCAAGAAGGAAATGCGGACGGATTCCCCGGAGACGGTCATCAAGGTACACTTAAAGCCCACGGACACCGCCGCGGACGTTTACAACAAGTACCAGGAGGCCGTCGACAAGGTAAAAAGCACAGCTTCTCTGGACAGCGATTTTGACGCCACCGCCGGGGTCTTCACCCTGATTCCCGGAGTGCTGTTGAAATTCGCCGTGTGGCTGTTGAAAACCATGGACTATTTCGGCCTGCTCCCCGGCTTCCTGCTGGAGGTCAGCCCCTTCCACGGGAGCCTGTTCTTCACCTCCATGGGGTCTCTGGGCATTCCGCCCATCTACCACCACCTGTATGATTTCGGCAACCTGCCTGTGTTCGGCTCTTTCGGTATGAAGCGGCGGGCTTACGAAGTCACGGAGGACGGCAGTGTGGTGCAGCGCAAGTATGTGGACGTGAAATTCTCTTTGGATGAGCGGATCGTGGACGGCTATTATTACGCCGCCTTCTTCAAACATTACAAGCGGATTCTGGCTCACCCGGAAATGCTGGATCGGCCGCCGGAGGAAGTCCTGAAGGACATCGACTGAAATGGAACAGGCAATTTTTAGCGCATTGGCTCCGGATTATCCCTGGCGGGATCGGATTCACTATCTTCCGGAAGTGGATTCCACCAATGACCGGTTGAAAATTCTTGCCGCCCGGGGTGCCCCCAACGGCACAGCCGTGATTACCGATCACCAGACCGGAGGGCACGGCCGCCGGGGTCGGCGCTTCCTATCGCCCCCTGGGGTGGGCATTTACCTGAGTATGCTTCTGCGCCCGGGCTGCTCCCCTGCCCGGCTCATGCACCTGACCTGCGCCGCAGGCGTTTCCGTGTGCGACGCCATCGAAAAGGCCGTCGGATTCCGACCCTCCATCAAGTGGACGAACGACCTGGTTTCTGACCGTCGGAAGCTGGGGGGCATTCTGACCGAGCTTCGACTGGACAAAGACGGGAATGTGGACTATGCCATCATCGGAATCGGTATCAACTGCTGCCAGCGGGAATCCGATTTCCCGGAGGAAATCCGTTCGGTAGCCGGTTCTCTCGCTATGGTCTCCGGCTCCCCCGTTGACCGAGCCGGTCTGGCCGCCGCCGAGCTGGAAGCCCTGTATGGAATGAGCACCGGGCTTCTGTCACGAAAATCGGAAATCATGGCACAGTACCGAAAGGACTGCATTACCCTGGGTCAGGCGGTTTCCCTGGTGCGGGGCGACGAGGTTCGCCACGGCCTTGCTCAGGACATTGACGAGGACGGAGCGTTGCTGGTTCGCTTTCCGGATGGACACATTGAGACCGTCAACTCCGGCGAAGTCAGCGTCCGGGGCATGTACGGTTATGTTTAAGATCCTTTAATTTACAAATAAACCCAATTTGTTTCTTGCTTTTTCTTCTCATACCGGTTATAATATGGGAAGATTACGTTATGGAGGTTGTGCCATATGAAAACTCTGAATACCATTGTCAAAATTCTGGCCGCTCTGGCTGCCGTAGCCGGTGCCGTCTATGTTGTCGCCACCTACGGTGAGCAGATCACCGCCTGGGCCAAGAAGGTTCTGGCCTCTGCGCCCAAGTGCCCCGCCTGCAAGGAGGAATCTGCTGCGGAAGCTCCCGCCGTGGAGACAGCCGCGGAAGAGCCTGCCGCTGTGGAGGTGCCTGTCGAGGCTCCTGCCGCGGAAGTGCCCGCCAAGACCCCCGCTCAGGAGCCTGCACCCCACGAGCCCGTGGCTGAAGAGGCGGATTTTGCCGAGTAAAACGCATGGAAGAAACCCGGAATGGTGATGCCATTCCGGGCTTTTCACGTCTTTAGTCAAAGCTTGTGAGAATTTCCGCCAGCATTCCGGCGCAGAGTACCATGTCCTCCACCGGGATATACTCGAACCGGCCATGAAAATTTTCCCCACCGGTACACAGGTTCGGACAGGGCAGCCCCATGAAGCTGAGCCTTGCCCCGTCGGTGCCGCCCCGGATGGGAACCTCCTTTGGATTCATCCCCACTGCGGCCATGGCCTTTTTCGCCCGTTCGACGATGAACATCACCGGCTCGATCTGGGAGCGCATATTGTAGTAGCTGTCCCGGATGGCCAGCTCCACCGTGCCCTTGCCGTATTTGGCGTTCAGAAAGTCCGCGGCGGCTTCCATCACCGCCTTTTTTTCGGTGAATTTTGCCCAGTCGTGATCCCGGATGATATAGTGAAGCCGACTTTCCTCTACGGTGCCGGACATTTCCGTCAGGTGGAAGAAGCCCTCGTAGCTTTCCGTGGCCTCTGGCCGCTGGTGGACGGGCAGCAGACTCTGAAATTCCATAGCCAGATATTGGGAGTTCACCATGGCATTTTTCGCCGAACCCGGATGGATATTCCGGCCATAGAAGGTAACTGCGGCACCGGCGGCGTTGAAATTCTCATACTCGATCTCCCCCACCGGGCCGCCGTCGGCGGTGTAGGCATAGTCCGCGCCGAAGCCGGCCACGTCAAAGCCATCCGCGCCCCTGCCGATTTCCTCGTCCGGGGTGAAGGCGATCTTTACCGTGGCGTGACGGCCGCCCCGGCGTAGGATTTCCTCCGCCGCGGTGAGGATTTCCGCAATGCCCGCCTTGTCGTCCGCTCCCAAAAGGGTCGTGCCGTCGGTGACGATCAGGTGCTTGCCCACATGGTTCTGAAGAGCCGGATAGTCACTCTGCCGGAGATATATCCTCTTTTCGGCGTTCAGGCACAGGTCTTCTCCGGTGTATTCCAGAATCTGCGGTCGGATATTGGCACCGCTGGCATCCGGCGAGGTGTCCATGTGGGCAATGAGGCCGATGGACGGTAAGTCCGGATCGCCGGGAATGCTGCCGTAGATGTAGCCGTTTTCGTCCATGCGGGCATCCCCGATTCCCATTTCCCCCATTTCCGCCACCAGTGCGGCTCCCAGGGCTTTCTGCTTTTCCGTCGAAGGGCAGCTTTCGCAGTGCTCGTCTGACTGGGTGTCAAAGGAAACATAACGCAAAAAACGCTCCACAACCGGTTCCATTGGTTTTCCTCCTTTTGATCGTAAAAGCCGCCGCGGATAACGCGGCGGCTTTTCAAAACGAACGTGAATTTTCCTTACTTGTTGGCAGCCTTGACCAGCTCGGCGGTATCCTGGGCGATCATCAGCTCTTCGTTGGTGGGCACCACCCAGACCTGCACCTTGGAATCGGGCGTGGAGATGACCATCTCCTTGCCCCGGGTCTTGTTCCGCTCAGGATCCAGCTTCACGCCCATGAAGCCCAGGTAGTCACAGACCATTGCCCGGACTTCGCAGTCGTTCTCGCCCACACCGGCGGTGAAGGTCAGCACATCAATGCCGTTCAGCGCGGCGGCGTAAGCGCCCACATACTTGGCAACCTCGTAAGCGAACTTGTCCAGAGCCAGGATGCAGTCCTCGTTGCCCTTGGCAGCACCGTCGCCCAGGTCGCGGAAGTCGGAGGACACGCCGGACAGAGCCAGCATACCGGACTTCTTGTTCAGCATGGTCAGGCAGTCGTCCACGCTCATACCGTACTTGTTGCAGATGAACTGCACCACGCAGGCGTCGATGTCGCCGGAGCGGGTGCCCATGGGAACGCCAGCCAGAGGAGAAAGACCCATGGAGGTATCCATGCACTTACCGTCCTTGATGGCGGACAGAGAGGAGCCGTTGCCCAGATGGCAGTTGACCATCTTGAACGCCTTCTTGCCAACCAGCTCCGCGGTACGCTTGGCCACATACTTGTGAGAGGTGCCGTGGAAGCCGTAGCGGCGGATGTCGTCGTTCTTGTAATACTCGGTGGGGATGGCGTAGCGGTAAGCCTTAGGGGGCATGGTCATATGGAAGGCGGTGTCGAACACAGCCACCTGAGGGGTCTTGGGCATGACCGCCTGGCAGGCACGGATGCCCATCAGGTTAGCGGGGTTGTGCAGGGGACCCAGGGGGATGCACTTCTCAATGGCCTTGATAACCTCGTCGTCGATGATGCAGGAATCGGAGAACTCCATACCACCGTGCAGAACCCGGTGGCCAACGGCATCGATCTCGTCCACGGACTTGATCACACCGTACTCAGGGTCAACCAGAATGTCCAGCACCGCGGCGATGGCCTCGGAGTGGGTGGGCATGGGAATGTCCTTGGTGACCTTCTTGTCGCCGGTCTTGTGGGTCAGACGGCCGTCGATGTAAATACGCTCGCACAGACCCTTTGCGGACACCACGCCGGTGTCGGGATCCATCAGCTGATACTTCAGGCTGGAGGAACCGGCATTGATAATCAGAATGTTCATGGGAATCTGCCTCCTAAAATTTTTATTTCCTTGTTGGGGACTTTATGATATGATAACCATAGCTGGCTTTATTATATTGCATTTTTCCGGATTTCTCAAGCCCTGAAACGGAAAAATTTCGGGAAGGAGGAAAAATTTCCATGAATGTGGGAATTATCTGTGAGTATAACCCCTTTCACCTGGGGCATCGGAAGCAAATTGTCCGCATTCGGGAGGATTTTGGAGCCGATACCGGTGTGGTATGCGCCATGAGCGGCAATTTTGTCCAGCGGGGACACCCGGCAATCTTTGACAAAATGCGCCGGGCGGAGGCCGCCGTCCGGTGCGGAGCCGACCTGGTAGTAGAACTGCCCGCTCCTGTATGCCTGTCTTCGGCGGAGGGCTTTGCGATGGGCGGCGTGTCCATTCTCTCCCGGCTGTGCGACGGCCTGTGCTTCGGGGCAGAGACGACGGACGCGGAGGCACTTTCCGCCGCCGCTCAGGCACTTCTGAGCGAGGACTTTTCTCCCCTTCTCCGGGAGCGGCTGGCAAGCGGAAAATCCTTCCCTGCTGCCCGTCAGGCGGCGTTGACGGCGATGGGACTGCCCGGCTCTCTGCTGGAAACACCCAACAACATTCTGGCGGTGGAATACTGCAAGGCCATCCTTGCACAAGGCTCTCCCATGAAGCCCCTGCCCATCCGGCGAGAGGGCAGCTACCACGCACAGACACCGGATGCCGCAAATCCCTCCGCCTCTTCCCTACGGCTTCAATTGGAGCAAGGAGCGGACATTTCCCCCTATCTTCCCCAGGCGGCTGTCCGGTGCTTTGAAAACGCCCCCATGCACACCCTGAAAGCAGGGCAGCGGGCGGTGCTCTATCGTCTTCGCACCATGACGGAAGCGGAATTTGCGGCTCTGCCCTTCGGCAGCGAGGGGCTTTGGCGAAAGCTCATGCGCGCTGCTCGGCAGGAGGCCAGCCTGGAAGTCCTGGCCACCGCCGTAAAATCCAAACGCTACACCCGAACCCGGATCGACCGGATGATCCTGTGCGCCTGTCTTGGCATCACTCAGGCTCAGATGGAGGCGGAAGCTCCCTATGTCCGGGTGCTGGCCTTCAACGACCGGGGGCGGAAAATTCTGAAGGCCGTCAAAAAGCAGGGCTTCTTCCGCAACGCCGGGGAGCCTGTAGACCACCCTTTCCAGGATCTGGAGCGGCGATGGGAAAACCTCTATCCCCTGTTCCGGGTGGACGCGCCCGGTGTACCCGGTGGGAATCTGCGGGAACGGCTATTCTATCCGCCAAAATTCACAAATCCGTGATAGACTTTTCCAGCCTTTCCTGGTAGAATGGGAGCAATATGACTATTGGAGGCTCTGCCATGAAAAACCTTCGCAGAAAGTTTGAGCTTTACTGCTACCAAAACCGGAATAAAGGCATTCCCAACCTGATGCTTTACATCGTCCTGGGCACCGCCGTGGTGTACGTCATGAGCCGGATGTACGGAAATTCTTTTCTCTACTACCTGCTCTGCTTTGATCGTGGTTCCATTTTACAGGGTCAGGTCTGGCGGCTCATCACCTATCCCCTGACCTACAGCGCGGGCAATCTGCTGCTGACCGCCGTGTCCCTGTTCTGCTACTACTCTCTGGGACGAGCCATGGAAAATATCTGGGGCACCCTCCGGTTTAACCTCTACTATCTGTCCGGCGTGGTGATGATGGATGTCTACTGTCTGCTCTTCGGCGGGCAGGCGGATGTGGCTTATCTGAACCTGAGCCTGTTCCTGGCCTACGCCACCCTGTTCCCGGATGCCCACTTCCTGCTGTTCTTCATCATTCCCGTGAAGGCCTGGATCTTCGCCCTCATCGACCTGGTGCTCGTGGTCGTGGGTCTGGTGTCCTACCCCTTCCCCTACAACCTGTTTTCTGTGGTGTCCCTGGCCAACTACTTCCTGTTCTTCGGAAAAGACGTGCTGAACGTGATCCCCATGAGCTGGCGAACCAATGCCTCCCGACTGCTTCGCCGGAAGTCCCCCACGCGGAAGAAGGCCAAGGTAATCCGCTTCGATGCCGGCTCCTACGAGGCCAGCCACGCCGCCCCCAAGGCTCCCTACACCCACAAGTGTACGGTCTGCGGCCGGACGGATGTGTCCAACCCAGAGCTGGAATTCCGCTACTGCTCCAAGTGCAAGGGCTACTACTGCTACTGCCAGGATCATATCAATAACCACGTTCATATTCAGTAAACACTTCCCCGGCACCTGCGGTGCCGGGTTCTCTTTTCCCTCCAGCGGCCATAGGATGTTCCATACTCTGTACTTGAGGTGGTACTATGGAACTGACTGCAAACCGTATTGTTCTCCGGGGAAGCCTGGGCTGCCTTCCCCAATTTTCCCACGAAAACCACGGCCGCCGTTTCTTTCGGTTTCCCCTGGAGGTGCCCCGGCTGTCCGGCACGGTGGACACCCTGCCCATCATCGCCCAGGAGGAAATTCTCAACGAAACGGAGCTGTCCGACGGGGAAATGCTCACCGTCACCGGACAGGTGCGCTCCCACAACCTCCGGGAAAACGGCCGGAGAAGGCTGCTGATTTTTGTCTTCGCCAGCCAGATCGTCTGCGAGGATGGGGTGCCCGTCAATGAAGTCACCCTGGAAGGCCCCCTGTGTCGGGAACCGATCTATCGCCGGACACCCCTGGGACGGGAAATCTGCGATGTGATGCTGGCCGTGCCCAGACCCTTCCGCCGGGCGGATTACCTGCCCTGCATTCTCTGGGGCAAAACCGCCCAGGAATGCGCCCAGCTCCATACCCGGGACGTGCTGCAAATTCTTGGACGGCTCCAGAGCCGGGGCTACACCAAGGTGACGGAAACCGGTAGCGAAAACCGCACGGCCTACGAAATTTCCGCTCTGGAGGCCTATCGGATTTTCCCGGAGGAAGAAAACTGCGGATTGTAATTTCCCGGATTTCCTGCTATAATGGCCAAAAAGAAAGGAAGCCCCAAGTATGGAAGAGAAAGTAAATGCCATCATTGCCATTTTGAAGCAGCGTTACGGCAGTGCCCCCTGCGCCCTGCACTATCAGAAGGACTACGAGCTGATGATTGCCGTTCGCTTATCCGCCCAGTGTACCGATGCCCGGGTGAACCTGGTCACTCCGGCTCTATTTGCCGCCTACCCCACTCTGGAGGCTATGGCAAACGCGGATATCTCCCATGTGGAGGAACTGGTGCATTCCTGCGGCTTCTACAAGCACAAGGCCAGGGACATTGTCCTGGCCTGTCAGATGCTCCTGAACACCTACGGCGGCAAGGTGCCTGACACCATGGAGGAACTGCTGAAAATTCCCGGGGTAGGCCGGAAAACCGCCAATCTGCTGCTGGGCGACCTGTACGGCACGCCGGGCAGCGTGGTCTGCGACACCCACTGCATCCGCGTCTGCGGAAGACTTGGCCTGTCTCACGGCAAGGATCCGGAAAAGGTGGAGCGGCAGCTTCGAGCCATTCTTCCCCCGGAGGAAAGCAGCGACTTCTGTCACCGGATTGTCCTCTTCGGCCGGGACTGCTGCACCGCAAGGAATCCGGACTGCGGCCACTGCCCTCTGGTTCCCTACTGCAAGGCATTCAACCCGGAAGCATAAAGGCATAACTCCCTCCCGCGTCTGCATAGATTGTGGACAAGGGAGGGATTCTTTTGTCCAGACGGCTTCCCATTTTTTATTCCGCACTGCTGCTCACCGGGGTCAATCTGCTGCTCCGGCTGGCGGGCACGTCCTTTCAGGTCTATCTTTCCGGCCGGATCGGCCCGGAGGGCATTGGGCTGCTGCAGCTGGTGCTGTCCGTAGGTTCTCTGTCCCTGGTTGCCGGCATCGCCGGCGTGCGCACCGCCGCCATGTACCTGACCGCCGAGGAGCTGGGGAAGAATCGGACGGAAAACGTGACCCACGCACTTTCCGCCTGCTTTGTCTACAGCATTCTTTGCAGCAGCTGCGCCGCCCTGATTCTCTACCGGCTGGCTCCCTGGCTGGCAGACTTCTGGATCGGGAATACCCAGACTGCGGGTGCGCTGCGGCTGCTGGCGGCCTTTCTGCCGCTGACCTGCCTTTGCTGCGTGATGACGGGCTATTTCACCGCTGCGAACCGGATCGGAACTCTGGCCGCCGTGGAGGTTGCCGAGCAGCTGTGCTCCATGGGGCTGACCATGCTGGCATTGAAGCTTTGGGCGGGTGCCAGCGCCGTCCGAGCCTGCCTGTGCGTGATTCTGGGAAGCAGTCTGGGCAGCTGTCTGACCCTGGGCTGTCTGATGGTTCTGCGGCAAAGGGAGCATCCAAAAGCCGGAAAGGCACCCCAAATCGGCCAGCGGCTATGCCGGATCGCCCTGCCCCTGGCAGCGGCAGATATTCTGAAAGCCGGGATCAGCACCGCCGAAAATCTGATGGTGCCCAAACGTCTGGCTCGGAATCCGGCCGTTTCCAATCCCCTGGCCAGCTTTGGCATGGTCAGCGGCATGACCTTTCCCCTTCTCATGTTCCCGGCCTGCATTCTGTTTGGTCTGGCAGAGCTTCTGATTCCGGAGCTTGCCCGATGCGCCGCCGGCGGAAACGAAAATCGGATTCAACACCTCGTCCGCCGGAGTCTGAAAGCGTCGCTCCTGTACGCCCTGGCGGTTTCCGGGCTGCTGCTGCTCCTGGCTCGATCCCTTTGCCTCCGATTCTATGGCAGCGAGGAAGCGACACTGTCCCTTCGCCGGTACGCGCCGCTGATTCCTATGCTCTACTGCGATGCCATCATCGATGCCATGACCAAGGGACTGGGTCAGCAGCGTGCCTGCGTGCGCTACAACATTCTCACCTCCGCCATGGACGTGGGGATGCTCTTCGTGCTGCTGCCGCGCTGCGGAATGCAGGGGTATTTCCTCAGTTTTTTGATTTCTCATGGGGTGAATTTTCTGCTGAGCCTCCGGCGGCTGCTGAAAATCTCCCAGGTTTCCCTGCCCCTGGGCACCATCGGAAAGGCACTGGCATCCGCCCTTCTTTCTTATCGCATTGCCGCCCTGGCATCCGGAACCGCTGCTTCCTGTGCGCTCTTTTTGATCCTTCTCGGAAGCCTCCTGTGGCTGCTGGGCGTCATATCCTCCCGGGATCTAAACTGGCTCCGGGGCATTCTGGGCGCGAAAAAAACAGAGCCAGGCCGGAAGCCTGACTCTGTAATATTGGCAAATTATGCCTTCTTTTTCTTCTTGCTCTGAACGCCGCTCCACGCGTGCATGACCAGTGCCAGGGCGATCACGCCGTAGGAGATAAACACCCGGAAGTATTCGCCGATGGCCGCGTCGCCGAACAGGTTCTTACCGGCAGAGGGTGCCACGATGAACAGCAGGTGGAACAGGATACAGCCCAGAAGTGCCTGGCCGTTGGTGGCCTTCCGAATGGAAGCACCGCCCACCAGGATGGCCGCGCCGGCGTACAGACCCACCTGCTCGTGGGCACCGTAGGTCTGGAAGGAACCCATGTTCTGGACGAAAATCAGCTGACCCCATCCTGCCAGCACCGTGGAGATCACGATGGCGGTCACACGAACCTTGTCCACATTGATGCCGGAGACATTAGCAACCGTCCGGCTCTGACCAACCGCCCGGAACTGCTGACCAAGTCTTGTCTTCATCAGGGCATTGTTGAACAGGCACAGCAGTGCCACCGCCAGGAATGTGACCATGGGTACCTTGACCATAGCAAACAGGGCTGCCACGGCGGGAATCTGATAGACAAGGCAAGCAGCGGCGCAAATGCCAACCGTCACAAGCGTCTTTTTCTTATCGGACTTCTTCAGCAGGAGCCTCGCTACCGCGCACACCACGAACAGGCCGCAGAAGACATACAGTCCGGTGCCGAAGGGCACGTTCCAGATGCCGTCCAGAGCGTACTTGAAGCCCCGGTCGGTGGACAGGTCGATGGTGTTGGCAACGCCAGTGGAGCCTTTGATGACCAGGCCAGGGGCGTTCAGGGGAATCAGGTTGCCGAAAATGAACAGGAACAGCAGCTGATACAGACCGTTGGCAAAGTAGCCAAGGATCAGGCCGCCGATCATTTCCTGACCCTTCATCTTGTTCAGCAGATTGCCGATGAGATAGCCGAAGAAACCGGCAATGGGCACGGTCATCAGCATGGCCACCAGGAAGCCGCCAAGGCCGCTGATGCCCCACTCAATGACCCACAGGGCGGAAATCTGAGCCGCCATGGCACCGATGGTGATGGCGAAGTTAATGCCCATGCCCGCGATAATGGGCAGGATCAGAGCCAGAACAATGAAGGCGTTCCGGCTGAGCCGTCCGAACAGCTCATACATGACATAGGGAACGGTCTGTCCGCTGAAAATCAGGCAGATGATACACAGCACCACGAACATGATGGTAACTGCATTGGCGCGCAGCAGTGCGCCGATATCGTATTTCTTACGCAGATCATGCACGGGAATCACCTCCGGATTTGGTCAGGGCATACAGAATGATGCCGTTGGAAATGAGAATACGCAGCGTCTCGGAAATGGTGGAGCCGGGAACCAGCACGTTGGCAACGGGCATACCCAATGTCAGAACGCCCTGGAACAGGAAGGTACCGATGATCACATGGCTGATCTTGCACCGGGAGGTGGAAGCACCGCCGATCAGAATGGCGGAAGCGGCCACGAAGCCCATCTGCCGGGGGGCGGTATACAGCTGCATGAAGCCGTAGCTCTGGGAGTAGACCAGAATGCCCACCGCGCCCAGCACCGTGGACAGGGTGGTGCCCACAATGCGCATTTTGTCAACGTTGATACCGGCAGCCTGAGCAAACCGGGGATTGTTGCCCACCGCCTGCATGGCAACGCCGGTCTTGCTCCGGGAGAACAGCCACACAAGCAGGCAGCACAGAGCCATGAACAGCAGCAGGCCGGTGGGAACGGTGAAGTCGCCGATCTTGAAGGCCAGGAACTCGTCGAGGATGTGCTTGAAGTTGGTGGAATCCAGACCGATGGTGTTCCGAAGGCCGGTACCCAGGGGCCAGCGCAGCTTCAGGGATTTGAAGGGCAGAACCAGCCAGGCAATGCACATCAAAGACACAATGGAGAAGCCGACGTAGGTGGTGACGGACATCTCCTCGCCCTTCAGCCGGTTGAGCATCTGGGCGTACAGGTAGCCGCAGATGGCGGCGATCACGCAGCCAACGGCGATTGCGAACAGGAAGCCGCCCCAGCCGGGAATCCCCAGCTCGATGGTGAGAAGGCCGCCGATGAGGCCGGCCACCAGACCGATAGGCAAGCCCAGGTTCAGGCTGATGCCGCACTGGATGCCGGGTACCATAGCAAGCACCATGATGGAGTTCATGCCGGTACGCACCACGGTGTTGCTGAGCAGCGTGGGCAGAGACAGGTCGAACCACAGCGTCATGAAGCACAGCAGGATAAAGAACACGCCGATGATGACACGGGGTACGCCCAGCTTGGCAACCAGCCACTCATAGAAGGCCAGCAGAGCCGCCGTCACAAGCAACGCCAGGGCGGTATAGATCAGGTCATCGGAGTGGCGAACCAGGTAGCCGGAGGCGGTGGATTTTCCGCCGCACTGGGTCAGGTACCGGTCGTACTGGGTATCAAAATCGTCGCCGATCTGATACATGAGGCCGTCGATGGTCTCCCGGAGGGAAGCCAGCGCCTCATCGTCCAGAACGGTATAGACCTTTTTCAGCTCCTGGCTCAGGGTCACATAAGCGTCGTCAACCACGGCCTGGGCATCCAGCATTTCCTGGGTGGGAACGAAGCCGCTCATATCCACTTCCACGGTTTCGTCCTCGGATACCTCCTTGCCCTCGGCAAGCAGAGCCTCCCGCTCGGCCTCCATCTTGGCCTTCGCCTCTTCGTAATGGGCGTCAATGTAGGCCTGCTGGGCTTCCGCCTCCAGCTCACCGTGGCGCATCATGGCGGCGTTGTAAGCGTCCGTCGCGGCGATCAGCTCCGGGGTAGCAGCCACGCCCTCGGCAAATTCCGCGTTCTCGTACTTTGCCCGGGTATCCTCTTCCGCCTTCTGGACGGCTTCCCGGATGGCGGCCATGCTGCCGCCCTCAGCCTTGGCCTTCGCCTGAGCCTCCTGTTTCGCGATGTTTACATAGCTTTCCACCACGCCTTCGCCGGTGACGTTCAGCAGCATCCGCACCCGGAGGCTTTCCAGGATGGCTTCGCCCCTGGCGTTATTCTTCTTCGGCAGGTTCAGGCCGCCCAGCACCAGCAGCACAACGCAGGCTAGGCACAGCAAGGCAGCAACGCTTCTTCTCACTTTATTCTTCGTCATCTGCGCTTAACCTTCTTTCTTGTTGTGTTCGGAGGGCTTGATGCCGGACATGGCCAGACCGAAGTCCGCGTCGGAGGCATCCGGCACCAGCACATCCACCAGCTTGCCCTCGGAGACGATGGCGATCCGGTCGGAAATGCTGCGCAGCTCCTGAAGCTCCGAGGAAACGATGACAATGGTCATATTCTTCTCCCGGTTCAGCTTCACCAGGGTCTCCAGCACCAGCTTCTTGGCACCGATGTCGATGCCCCGGGTAGGCTCGGAGACGAACAGGAACTTGGGATTCATGCACAGTGCCCGGGCAATGCAGACCTTCTGCTGGTTGCCGCCGGACAGGGTGCCCGCCGTCTGAGTCGGGCCGAAGCAGCGGATGTCCAGCTCCTGGATCATCTCCTCGGCGGTAGCGCGGATCTTTCCGCTGCTCTTCAGGGTAAAGGGGCCGATTTTGTTCAGATACTCGTCCTTGACCTGCATGGCGTTGAATACAATGTTATCTTCAATGGCCTGATCCAGCAGCAAGCCGACCATCTTCCGATCCTCGGAAACCATAGCGATACCGGCATTGAGTGCCTCCTTGGTATCGCCGGGCTTCAGCTCCTTGCCGAACAGTTCCACAGTGCCTTCCGTGTCATAAAGGCCGAGCACACCGTTGGGAATGCCCAGCTTGCCCTGGCCGGCCAGGCCGCCGATGCCAAGAATCTCGCCCTCGTAGATGTCCAGGGTAATGCCCCGAACCCGCTCGCCGGGCATATCCACCCGGAGATTCTCCAGGTGCATGGCTACGGTGTCGGAGTGGCTGCCGCGGGCCGCGGCGTGGACAACCGCCTCGCCCTTCCGGCCGATCATCAGCTCTGCCAGCTCCACAATGGAGGTATCCTCTACGGCTCTGGTGGCAACCAGCTTGCCGTCCCGGAGGATGGTAATATGGTTGGAGGCGGCCATGACCTCATCCAGACGATGGGTGATAAAAATGATCGCAATACCGCTGGCGGCGATTCTTTTCATAACGGAAATCAGCTGATCGGCCTCGGACTCCGTCAGAACGGCGGTAGGCTCATCGAAAACCAGCAGCTTCACGCCGGTCTTGTCGATTTCCCGGGCGATTTCCACGAACTGCATGTAGCCGACGGGCAGACCCCGCACCAGGGTATTCTCGTCCAGGCTCATGCCGACGCTGTCCAGAGCCTTCCGGGCATCCTTGCGCATGGCATCGAAGTCCAGGGTCTCCAGATCCTTGCCCAGTACCCGGCTGACAAGATTGGGCTTGGCAATTTCCCGATTGAGCTTAATGTTCTCTGTAATCGTAAAGCCGGGCAGGAGCATGAATTCCTGATGCACCATGCCAATTCCCATGGTCATGGCATCCTGGGGAGAAAGAATATTGACCTTCTCGCCGTTCAGAAAAATTTCCCCCTCAAATCCACCGGTGCTGTGAATCACAGGCATACCAAACAGGATATTCATCAGGGTGGACTTGCCTGCACCGTTCTCGCCGAGAAGCGCGTGGATCTCGCCGGGCTTTACGGAAAGAGACACATCGCTCAGAACCGTGTTATTGCCGTACTGCTTGGTGATGTGCTTCATTTCCAGTACGAATTCGTTCCGCATTCTTTGTGTTCCTCCTTGTATACGGTTAAGCGGGTCCGCCCGAATCAATCGGGTGGACCCGTTATTTGGACTTGCATTTGGTTATTACTGAGGCGTTTACGCCAGTCCGGCGTATTCCCTCAGTGAACTTGAGGGAGCGCCTGAAATACGATTACAGGTAATCGTTAAAATCAACAGGAGCCAGCAGGATGGTGTAGTAGTTGTCGAAGGTGGTACCCTCATCGTTGGTGTAATTCTTGATGGTAGCACCCTGAACCTTGCTGTTGAACATATCCCTCAGAATGGTGGCGTCATTTCTGCTGCTGATATTGCCCTCGGCATACTCCTTGGCATACTCGACGCCCACGGCGATGATGGTCATGGCGACGGGAGAAGCCCAGGTAGAGAAGCGATCAACGGCGTTGTGCTCCTTCAGCTTCAGAGCGATCTGGTGCAGAGCCTCCTGGTCGTCACCGCCGATGGCCAGCTCCAGACCCAGGGTAGCGGGGAAAGCGTGGTAAGGGCTGGGGCAGCAGGGAGAGGGATAGTAAGCGTTAGGCTCATCCAGGCAGGCAGCCTGCAGAGAGGGCTGCATACCGCAGTTGGTGGTGAAGAAGGCGACCTTCTTGCCCTCGTACTTGGCCAGCTGCTGGGGAACATCCTCCAGGATGAACTGCTGGGACGCGGACAGGCCAGCCTCGGCGGTGGGGTCGGGAGCGGTCACGTCAACGAACTCAATGCCCAGCGCGTCTGCGTTCTTCTGCAGCAGCTTATGACGGCCGACGATCAGCTCCATAGCCATGTGACGGGGGAAGGAGTAGTGGATGAACACATCGATGTCCCACTTGGCGCAGGTTTCCATGATGGTGTCGCCCTGGCCGATCTCATCGGCGTACAGAACGATATCCGCGGCGGCGGAGATAACGGCGGGATCCTCCTGGGGGGTGCCGGCGATCAGCAGGATATCGTCACGGCCCATTTCCCGAACCTTGTCGAAGCCGGCCTTGGCGCCGGGAACAGCCTGGCACATAACGATGGCCTTCACGTCAGGATCGGAAGCGAAGGAGACGATCTGAGAAACGGTGGTCTCCATCTCGGACATAAAGTTATCGGGATAAGTAGCGGTAATAATGTGCTCGGCACCATAGGTGGCCACGGCCTTCTCAGCGGCGCGGAACTCCTCCTCGCCCTGGGAAACGGTACCGGTCAGAATGGCGATCTTCCAGTTGTCATTGCCGGAAGCGGCGGCGGTCGCGGCAGCCTCGGCAACGGTGCCTTCGGTCGCGGCAGGGGCGGCGGTGGTGGGGGTCTCAGTCTTGGCACCGCAGGCGGTCATGCCCAGAACCATGACGAGAACCAGCACCAGGCTAATCATCTTTTTCATGCGATTTCCTCCTTAAAATGTCTCCACATCAGCTACGCAAGTCCCTGATGTATGGATTTCTTGATTATTGTAGCATAAAACTTTGGAAAATGCAAATAAAAACAGGAGAATCCCTTGATTTCGGTAATTTATTAAAAAACATACCAATGTACGGAATACTTTTGCACTACATTGCACAAAAGTGCTCAATTGTCAACGAAATTATTTGCAGGAATTCTTGCACAACGTACTGTAACGCGGGTCTTTCCGCCAATTGTGCAGGTGAAGAGGGTCAGATCCCAGTCCCCTTCCTCCATCGGCTCCACATCCTCCGGGTTCAGGATTTCCAGGGAAACCACTTCGTATTCAAAATCATTGTCCTCCACGTCCCGGAAGGTAACGGGATCGCCGATCTGCAGTTTTTTCAGCCGACCGAAGTGGGAATCGTAATTGTGCGCCATCACAATCAGGTTGTCGTTGTAGGCGGAGCCCTGATACCGGCAGGGAGCGATTTTCAGCAGCTCCCCGCTCCAGCCGTTCAGCACCGGAAGGGTTCTTCCGATGGTGGGAAGATACAGGGTCCCCACATATTCCCGGCCGTCGATCTCCACCACCGGCATTTCCATCTCCGGCACCTGCTCGTAATCCGGCAGGGTAAAAGAAGGAAGGGTCTGCCCTTCCCTCTCCGGCTCGGTTTCCTGAACGGCCTCATTCCGGCGGACAAGTGCCGTCAGATCCTGGGAAGCGGTCAGTCCCGCCTGGCGGTCGTCCCAGAGGTTGTAGCCTGTGAGTACCGCCGCCGCCAGAATCAGAAGAAGCCCCAAAGCGATGGGCAGGGTTCCCTTATGCCTCATAATTGTCCTCTTTGCGGCGGGCAAGACCAACGACCACCAGCACCAGTCCCGCCAACAGCAGCACCGGCACCGGCCACCAGAGCTGGCCGGTCTGGGGCAGCTTATCATCCGTGTGGTCGTCCGGCCGGTTGCAGCTGTTGGTCACCGTAATCATTTTTCCGTTTTTCTTTACCACAGGATTGTTGTAGCCCTTCACCCGCTCCTCTGTCACCGTCCACTCATGGGTAGCGTCCAGATTTTTCCAGGTGTATTTCCAGTTGTTATCCTTGGAAAGCGTCACCACCGCGTCATCCAGATCGGCTTTTTCGCCGTCGCACAGCAGCGTCACCTGAATGGACTCAGGCCGGCGTTCCGGATGACAGGAATCCTTCCAGACCTTGACCACCTCGATGTCCGTGATGCCGGCCTCCCGGCCGGACTTGGCGTTGGCCTCCTGGTCATAGACCCACTTCTCACCGAAGTAGTTTGGCAGACTCACCAGGAAGGGCGAGGTGGTATAGACCCAGCCGTTTTTCTCGATTTTTGTGCTTGGGATGTAATAAACCCCCGGAGTCAGCGTGACGGAAGCACCGGAGGGAAACACCGCGTCCCCGTTTTTGTCGGTTTTTGCCTTGTCCACGGGCGAAGCCTTCTTCAGCATGGCGGGCGTGATGGCATCCAGGGTCTTCTGCCAGTCCGCCGCGCTGCTGCCGGTGACGCAGCCGGCGAAGGCAGGCTCCGCCGTCAGCGCGCCGCCCTCCCCCATTTTCGCCACCAGGTACATGGAAAATTCCACGCCAGACAGGGGGATGTTCTCGCCGCTGGGGTTGTACACATGATGAATGGTCAGAGAAACCGGCCGCTTCAGATCCGGCACCTCCTGAGCACCGACCGGCAGAGTCAGCGTCCCCGCCAACACCAGCAGGCACAGAAGCAGCGCGGATCGTTTCTGGATTCGTTTCATAATTTCATCACTCATTTCTTCCGCCGTTTCGGAATCAGCAGTCCCAGAAGCAGCACCAGCAGAATGGGGGCAGCCACCACCGGTGCCACCAGATAAGGTTCGATCTGAATGGCGTCCGAGGTCACCCGAACATTTTTCGCGTCCTTTTCCGTCTCCACCCGATGTCCCCGAACCAGGAGCCGGTGGGTGTTAATGCCATAGGGCGTGCAGGTCACGAGGGTACACAGATCCTTGCCCTCCTCAATGAGCAGAGCCTCGGTGTCCTGGGGTTCCACGATGAGAATCTGATCCACCTCATAGGTCAGCACCTGATCCAGCACCCCCAGCCGGAACCGGTCTCCCACCACCAGCCGATCCAGGTCGGTAAACAGTCTGGCACTGGGCAGACCCCGATGGCCGGACAGGACGCAGTGGGTGCTCTCCCCGCCTACCGGCAGGCTTGTCCACTCCAGGTGTCCCACGGCCACCTGCAGAACCGATTCCTCAATACCGTGATAAATGGGCAGGGACACGTTGATGCTGGGGATTTCGATGTAGCCCATGATGCCCATGCCAGACACGTCCAGCAGCCGCTCATATTCTTCCCTTTGGGCATCGTCCAGAAGGTAGGCGTTTTCCCGCCCCACCAGGGAACGGTTATAGGCCTGGGCCTGCTGCCAAAGCTCGCCGTAGCGGTTATCGTCCAGCTTGGCCACCTCCTGGGAATAATTGGCGATGGCACGGGATTGATGCGCCTCGTTCCACCGGTTGGAGAAGGAAGGGTACAGCATCAGGGACAGCCCTACGACCAATATGAGAATTAAAGCAATTGTCGAGGCATGTTTGCGCATAGGGTTCTCCTTGCTGCTGTTGAATCTGTCAAAATGCTGTCATTGCGAACCAGTGTTGTTAGAAAAAATGTCATTGCGAACCAGTGCCGCTGCACTGGTGTGGCAATCCGTTTCCTCAAAAACGAAAGGCTGCGCGTGTACATTTACGATTCAAAAATATTTCGGTGCCGATCCCTCCGGGGGCAATGTTCTTGTCCCGGCAAGAACATTGATAAGAAGCCGGCTTAAGGGGCGCTGCCGAAAAGCCGCCCCCTTAAGAATCCCCCGGCCGCACCGCCGGAACTGCTCAAAATATTTCGGATTGCAACGGGGTGTTTTACCGGAAGTATTCAAATATAATGAGGGTTCTTTGATACGCTGCGCCGGAATCTCGGATTGTCTCCGAGATTCCGGGCATTTCCGTTTCGTTAGAAATCTTCTGTCTTGACAGTTCCTTAGTTTTCGGAACGCATCCGCTTCTTGGTGACGAGCAGCACCACCGCCGCCAGCACCAGCACGCCGCCCAGGACGTAGAAGAGGGTGGTACCGATGCCGCCGGTCTCCGGCAGGGTGGAACCGGACTTGTTGACCACATTGGTGGTCAGGGTGCCCTGATCGTCGCTGGGCGTGAAGGTGATCTCACCGGTGGCTACATCGCCGGACAGGCTGGTCAGGATCGCATCCTGAGCCTGACCTTCCCAGGTGATATTATGATCAGCGGTCACAGTGAACTCAATGGCATCAATGGTGTTGAAGCCCGCAGGGGTCACGGTCTCGGTCAGCTTATACTGGCCGTCGTCCAGTCCCCGGAACTCAAAGGAGGAAGCAGGATTCTGCTCATCAACGGTGAATTCATGCACGGTCTTCCAGGTGTCCAGATTGGTATCAGGATCCTTGTAGAGCTTCTCCAGCTTGAAGGCCGCGCCGGTCAACTCTTTCCCCGCCAGAGCCTCGTTGGCGTACTTGTTCACGAGTACCTTGTAAGTAAAGACGATGACGTTATCCCAGTTGGTAGTACCCTTTTGCTCGGTATAAGGATTGTTGGAGTACTCCAGCATTGCCTGGTTCACATTACCCTGCTTGCCCAGAACCGCGCTTTCATTGAGCTTGGCGGTGTATTCCACGATAATCTCACTCTCGGCTTTTACGCCGCTGACCTGCTTCAGATCATTGAAAATCACCTCAAAGGTGCAGCCGTCACTGGTGGACGTGTTCACGGTATAGCCGGTGGTAATCTCCTGGGTGCCAACATAGACCTTCACGCTGGAAGGCTCAAAGGTCAGGCTATCTTCCAACTTATCGTGGAACGCAAAATAATAAGTGGTATACTTATCAAAGTCCTCCGCCACGGTACCCTTGAGCTGGAAGGGAACGGAATCGCCGATGTCGTAGTCGGCGGAATCCTGCCAGCCGGTGATTGCGCCGGTAGAATCGTTGGTGTCCTTGATTTTCTTCTCGAAGGAGACCTTGGAAACCTTAGCGGTCAGTGTAACGTCGCCTGCCACATTCACAAGATATCTGCCGAAGGCCTCGCCTTTGCCCACAGGGCCGGCATCCTCGATCAGATAGTAGCCATCCGCGCAGGCATACGGGGCATCATGATTTACAGTGGCAACAGGATTGCTCAAGGTGACATGCTTCAGGATTTCCGTCAGCTTTTCAGACTCGGTGCCGTTCATCACGGCAGCCAGAGCGTTCAGCGTATTCTCTTCCACTTCATCGCCAGTCGTGCCATTGCCGTTCACGCCCCACTTCAGGTTTGAAAGCACCTTGACACCGTTTTCGCCCTCAGTCAGGTCGCCGGTAAAAATCTGGTAGATGTTGTAGTTCCTTCCGTCATCGGGAACGGTGATGGTGTGCTGGCCTTCCGCAGAAGCGGCGGCGGCCAGGGCGAAGACCATCACCATTGCCAGCAGCAGGCAGGTCAGTTTTCTCAGCTTGTTCATAATGTGATTCCTTTCTTTTCCTGTTGTTTCAGAATTTGGTTTACGGAAATCATTGTGCTCTGGCGTCCCTCCTTCTGCGTTTCTTCCGCGTCAGAAGATACAGCCCGGCGGCCGTCAGTGCCGCGCCGCCCAGGGTGAAGCCCCTGGTGCCGCTGCCGCCGGTCTGGGGAAGCTCATAGGCGGGAGCCGGTTCGTTTTCCACGAACTCCTGCCGGTCTGTCTTGGACATATTCAGCGCGCCTGACGGAAGGTTCGTGGGAAGGACATGCTCCGTGTCTTCCTCGTTGGAGAAATAGAAGTACAATACCGGAGGGTCGTCCGGCAGCCGGTAGCCCGCCGGTGCCTTGGTCTCCCAAATGGCATAGAGGGTGTTATAGGCGAAGTTCTCCGGTGCGTCTTCCTTGTCCCGGATCCGGATGGTCAGCAGGCCGTACTCATTGGAGGTGATGGGATTGGCAAACTGTGTCCCGTCCTCCCGCTGATAAGCATACTCGGTGTACTGATAAGGATTCACGGAGGTGTCCACCGTGTAGACGGTGAACTGTGCCCCCGGCAGAACCGTTCCGTAGTCTCCCTTGGCAACCTTATAGATCGCCAGTGTCTTTCCGGAGGTCACCTGGCCGGTGGTACCGGCATCTTCCCACTTGCTCGGGAAGCTATCAGATTTTTTCTCGTAACCCGTTCCCTCCAGCGCAACCTTGTTACTAACGCCAAGCCTGTCGATGATGTAGCCCTCCGGTGCGGCGGTCTCCACCTGATACATGTACTCCAGCCGCAGATGGAACCCGTTCGGCACGTTGGACATGCGCAGGGTGCAGACGCGATTACTGTTATCCTGCGTTTCCTCAAGAACCCATGGCACATGGAGCTGCGTTTCGGTCTGTGTTCCGTCCTCATTCCGGGTTACCTGATAGAGCTTCACTGAACTCTGAATCAGGGACACGTCCATCTGGTAGTTGGCTCCCGGCCATGATCCATCTTCAGCATGCGTATAGGCCCAGATTACCTTCGGGTGGGTCAGGGCATCCACCAGGGTCAGCGTTTCTATACCGTCCTCACCCAGCATCTTACCGTCAGGGTTGATGTCCACCGAATAGCTCAGCATCCGGCTGTTGTTGAGCCATTTGCCGGTTTTGCTCAAAACTTCGGTCTTATCCGGATTGTCATAGGTCCATTCCTGAGTCTGGGTGGCACTGCCGATGCCCGTCACCGTGACGCTGTTCTCAAAGGTGTGCGGTACTTCATCCGTGTATTCCGCCCGGCAGGTAAACTTAAACCCAACCGTGGTCTTTGTAGGAATATCCGCGTCGTCCTTGCAGGTTACCTGCAGTTTTACCTGATTGGTACTTGAATCGTAGTTTCCCGTTACCCGATACGCCGCGTCATTGCCAGCGTTTCCGGAAATAGTACCATTCTCCCCGATGGTCATGGTATGCCAATAATGTCCGCCCCATCGCATCGGGTGAAACAGCTCCAGCTTCGTCAGAGTCACGCCCTCGGGCAGTGTGTCCTGAATATCCAGGGACTTGCGCTGGGTCTCATCCAGATAGACGGTCACATGCCATACCAGTTCGCCCTGGCTGGTAACGGTGCTGGGTCCGGATTTCCAGTTTCTGTCGGTCTTCTCAACCCCGGATTTCCAGTGTTCATGCGTGTCTTTCCCTTGTTTGTCGCCTGCCTGAAAGGTATTTTCATATTTCACATTCTGCTTGGTCGGGTCGATGGCCAGAGTAGTATCGTAGATCACAGTCACGTCCTGGGCATTGCCAGTCGTCGGGATCCAGTCCTTCAGCAGCTTGATGGTGATCTTCCGGAACTTCACGTCTGGGTAGTTGTCAAGATTCTGGTAGTAATCCGGTTTATCCGGAGGACGATATACATGATTTGAAAGGGCAACTTCCATGTCACTTGGCTGGAACCCGAGGGCATCTTGGAAAGCCTGCACGGCCGCTCGCACCTGATCGGCGGTCATATATACATCGTCTCTGTTCTGATCACCCATCCAGTCGACCAATTCTGTCCCCTGGGGCATTCCCCCGGCGGGGACGTGAATCGTGACTGTCCAGGGCAGAGTTCCGGTGGTGCCGTCCTCAGAGAGGGTCAGTTTGCCGCTGGACTTGCTCACGGAGCCGTCGCTGTCGATTTTGACCTGGGTGGTCACCTCTTCCTTGATGTCTCCCTTGACCAGGTGGGCGGTATTGGAAACGGTCTTCTCGGTCATAGCCGGATTGGCCTTGGTCTGATAGGTGATGGTGTAGGTATTGGTGTTCTTGCCGTCTTCCCCCGCCAGGAATTTGATGGACACCTGGCCGTTCTCCGTCTTCTGCTCATATCCTTCGTTGGGTGTGACCTGAATCGTATTGGGAAGTGCCTGGCTCAGCATGTCGTCCGTCAGCACCGCCTCGGCAATGTCCCGTTGTTTGGAGTTGATGATGATCTTCCAGGTGATGGTACCCGCACTCTTGTCATAGCTGCCGAATTTGGTCACGTCAATGCCCACGTCTACGGTTTTCTCCGTCTTGATCTCATCGCCGGGTTCTTCGGGATCCGGATCGAAGGTGGCCTCATTTTTCACGGTCTTCTGAGTATCGTCCGCAGGCAGATCTGTATAATAAGTAATGGTATAGGTCTGGTTGTTCTTCTCCCCGCTGACAGGGTTGAAGGTGATCTTCCCGTCCGCATAGACATAACCGTTGGCGGGGGTTACGGAGATATTCGTTCCGGAGGCCAGAGCCTTAAGCATTTCGTCCGTCAGGGTTGCCCCGGCGATGTCGGTGCCATTGGCGTTGACCGTGATCGTCCACTTGATCCGGCCGTCCTCCAGCTGTCCGTTCTTTGTGGCCGTGTGGCTCTTATCGATCCAGGCGGAGACGGTCTTCTCGTCTTTAACCTTCTGATCCCGGCCATCGTCCTTGGCCGTGACGATGAGCGTGTTTTTTGGGTTCATCTTCGCGGAGGGATAATCGGTAACATCGTAGGTATATTCTATAGTATAGGATCCGTTCTGTCCCAGACCGGGCAGGTCGTTCATGGTGATGGTTCCCGTGCCGGTGTCGGCATTCCAATTCCAGGTGGCCTGTCGGGTCTGGCCGTTCACCTTCACGGTTGGCGCACCCAGTGTCATTCCATCCGCCTGAATGGTGTCCGTAAACTGGATTGGATTGGGTGTTCCCTTCTTGGTGCTGATGGTCACCTTGTAGGTCAGCTTGCCGTCCTTGATCGTGCCGTCCGTGGATTTGCTGGCGGAAATGTCGTATTTCTCCGTTTCGCCGTCGGGGTAGGTGATGTCCTTGGAATCGATAATCAGCTTGCTGTCTCCATCGCCGATCACGATCTTTCCGTCCTCCTGCACCTTAGAGGCATCCAGGGTTCCGTTAAAGTTCACGAAGCCTGTCACGTCGTCAGTCGTTGTTAGGATGTTCGGCAGACTAATTCGCACCTGGTAACGAGTGCCGACCTTCTCAAATCGGTAAGTACCTCTGCCGTCTTGGAAAGGATGATCCTCGTTAAGCAGATTATCCGGGATCTCAATGCCCTCCGGGTAATCATAGGTATAAGTGGTTTGGTTGTTGAATTGAGAACCGGGAATCCGGAAGTCAATCCGGATTTCCGTGTTGAACTTATCCTTAGACGGGTCGTAGTCGGCCTTCGGCGTGGAAACCACCTTGATCTCCACATTGGGCAGCGATTCCTCCGCTTCTTCCGCGAACAGCATCAGACCGGCCTCGGTCTCCGTGGTCTCCTGAATGGTTTCCTCCGTAGGCGGGGCGGTTTCCTGGGGTTCCGTGGTCTGGGCAGGCGTTTCCTCTGTCTGGGTGGTCTCCACCGGCTTTGGGGGGCAGCAGCTGTCGGTGTGGGTATGCTCCTCCAGGCCGCAGGTCGCTACATTTTCCCAGGCGTAGCAGTCATCGGTATGCTGATGAGACCCGGTCTCGGCCATGCCGCAGACGAAGACTTCCTCCGCGCGGCAGCAGCCGTCCGTGTGGGTGTGGCCGTCGGTCTCCGGCTGGGTGCAGGTCAGATTGCCCTCGGCATCATAGCAGCCCTCCCCGTGGGTGTGGCCGTCGGTCTCCGGGGTTTCGCAGCTGAGCACCTGCTTCGTACCCTTGCAGGCATCGGTGTGGGTGTGACCCTCCGACTGGGCAAGGGCGCAGACCAGTGTCCCCCGCTGCCGGGTGTAGCAGCTTTCCGTATGCACATGCTCCGAAAGGCCGCACAGGGTGTCCCGCTCCATGGTGATGGCAGGCAGAATCAGGGCATAGGTGGTGCAGAAAACCACCAGGCAGCCCAGAGCCGACACCAGCTTTTTCCATATTCGATTTTTTCGGTGCCTGGCTCTGTAGCCATCGGCACGCTTGCCCAAATCGATATCCATAGGTCTTCTCTCCCGCAATGATCAATTGACTTTTCCGAAATCAGAAAGGGGCCAAACGCAAAATACGATTTTTCCGACCACCTGCTCCTCCGCCACGCAGCCCACCGCGCTGCTGCGGCTGTCCACGGAGGTGCTTCTGTGGTCGCCCATCAGAAAGAACCGGGATTCCGGCACCTGATAGGGCATTTCCAGGTCGCACTCGCCCAGCGCCTTCTCGGAGACGTAAGGCTCGATCTGCTCCACCCCATCCACATACACGGTTCCGTCCTCCAGAATATTCACCGTCTCCCCCGGGCCGGCCAGCACCCGCTTGACCAGCAGCTTATTGCCCAGGTAAAAGGCGACCAGGTCGCCCTTTTCAAAATGGGAGCCTTTGACGGACACCACGATCTGCCCTTCCTTCAAGGTAGGGGTCATGGAATTGCCGTAAATTTGCAGCACCGGCATCCAGAGCGTGGCCGCCAGCACCGCGAAGGCCGCCACCACCACCAGGGTGTACACCGTGCTTTTCAGCACCGCGGCGTAGCGGAATTTGTATTGCTCCCGCTTCAGCTCCTTGCGGAGCATGGAAATTTCCGGGACTTCCTTATGTTCCTTGCGCTTCATAGCATTACCTACTATTAAATGTAAAGTCCTCCTGGGTCGGGACGCTCTCCGGCGGCAAGTCCTCTTCCGAGACCCCGGTCTCCATGGCCAGACACTTCCGGCGGGTCTGCTCCAGGAGCCTGTCCGCCTTCTCCCGGGCTTCCTGCTCCATCCGGCGGCAGATCATCTCACTGCGCTCGTTCAGCAGATTGATATTTTGCACATACTGGTCGCAGGCCGCCTGCGCCGCCTCAAAGACCCCGTTCAGGCGCAGAGCCGCCTCGGCAATGGAGCCGGCGGAATTGATCTCGATCACCCGGCTGGCCAGGGCTTCCTCCGCCGCCGCCAGCTTTTTCTTGGTCTGCTCCAGCTCCAGGCTCTGGTCGATCAGCATTTCCAGCAGATCCGCCCGGGAAAGCCGCCTTAGCTCCTTTTCCGTCATCATAGATAACCTCTTTCGCCCGCAGCAGCGGGAAAAACCCAATTTTCAGGCAGCAGACCCAGGAATTTACGCTCCGCCGCCATTGGGTTCGCATCTTTACAAATCTTTCTTTATTTCTTTACGCGTTTTTGATTTTATTTCATTATAGCATGATTTTGCGCCATTTCAATAGTTTTCCGGTTTTTCTGCAATTTTCACAAATTTGGCTTTACGAAATCGTTTAATCTGCTATTTTCCTTAACTTAACACAGTTTCGTAGCCGCAAAAACTACGAAATTTTCGTAATTTTTCCCGTCGGATAGTCCTGCGTATCCAGATCCCGGTAGGGATACACCCTTCGCCAGCCATCGCCTGTCTGAACCAGGCTGCTCCGGTGGGCGGACAGCAGCCGCACCAGCGGATAGACGTTCACCCAAATCTCCGAGCTGCATTCCTTCTGGCTTTCCTCGAAGACCAGCTGTAAGCCAAAATGCAGATGCACCGTCTCAATATTGTTCACGTTCTCCCGGTCGGAATAGCCGGTTCTGCCCATAAAGCCCAGCAGGTCTCCAGCCTGGACAATATCCCCCTCCTGAAGATTCGGCGCGAAGGGCTTGTCCTTCTGCAAATGGGCATAATAATAGTAGCGGCGGCCGTCAAAGGAGCGGATGCCGATCCGCCAGCCCCCGTACCGGTTCCAGCCCATGGCCTCCACCACGCCGCCCTCCACCGCCACCACCGGCGTGCCCAGGGAACCCATCAGGTCGTTTCCCAGGTGCTTGCGCCGGAAGCCGAAGGAACGAGCCGCTCCGAAATCGTTATAGTGGCTGTAGCCACAGCCGGCGGCAATGGGCGAAAAGGCTTTCAGGCCGTAGGCCGGAATCCACTGCCCATCCTTTTCGATGGCGAAGCTCCCCACAAGGCCGCCCAGCACCGCTTCGTAAGCCCGGTGATAATAATCATAGTACCGGTAATTGCTTCCCAGCAGCTCCTCCGGGGACTTGTCCCCTTTCAGATCGGAAACCGCCCTCTTCACGGAAGAAAGGCCGCATTTTCCCCCGGTGCGGCAGCCCGCCAGTGCCAGGCTGTCGATCCAGGAAATGTGCTTTTCCTGCTGAGCCGTCAGAATGTCCTGGCGCAGGGCGTATTCCAGGGATTCATAGGACACGTCAAAATCCACCCAGCGGATGGTCTCCCCCGCCGCCGGCACCGCCAGCAGAAGCACCGTCAGAATGCCAAACAAAAACCGCCTCATATCCTCACCTCTCGGCTTAGGATATGAAGCGGCTTTCTTTTTATACACGATTATGACAAATCCCGAACCACGTCCTTGGCCACCCGGTAGATATCCTCCATGGTGGTCAGGGATGTGATCTGATTTTTATAGTAGCTGCTGCGGGGAACCCTCCGCAGATACCAGGCAAAGTGCTTCCTGGCCTCCAGGCAGGCGATATGCTCCCCGTGATCCTGCTCCGCCAGCCGGAACTGCTCCAGAGCCACTGCCACCCGGTCGGAAAGGCCTGGCCGCCCTGGGGATTCCTCCCCACGAAGTGCCGCCTGAACCTCCCTAAAAATCCAGGGATCGCCGAAAACGCTTCTTCCGATCATCAGGCCGTCGGCGCCTGTGCGCTTTAAGCACCGCGCCGCCGCCTGGCCGTCCGTAATGTCGCCGTTGGCGATCACCGGAATGGACAGCTGTTCTTTGACTTTATGAATCATGTCCCAGTCGGCGGTGCCGGAATAGAGCATACTCCGGGTTCTGCCGTGGACAGCTACCATGGCCGCTCCCGCGTCCTCCATGCGTTTGGTAAAATCCAGCACGTTGATGCTGCCCTTGTCCCAGCCCAGACGGCATTTCACCGTCACCGGCACCTCCACCGCCCGGCTGATCGCCTTCACGATATCCGCCGCCAGCTCCGGGGTGCGCATCAGGCCGCAGCCGTCCCCGGAGCCGGCGATTTTCGGCATGGGACAGCCCATATTGACGTCAATAAAATCGCAGCCGGAGATTTCCAGAGCCAGCACCGCGCCCTTTGCCATAATGTCCGGGTCGTTGCCGAAAATCTGGGCACCGCAGACGCTGCCCTCGTTTTTCCGGAGGAGCTTCGCGCTCTTTTGATCCTTATAGCATAGTGCCCGGGAGGAAACCATTTCCGTCACCGTTACCCCGGCTCCCAGTCGGGCGCAGATTGTCCGGAAGGCCCAGTCCGTGACCCCGGCCATGGGAGCCAGGAAGAGCGGATTATCCACTTGTATGTTTCCGATTTTCATTCGTTTCTCTCTTTCCCGTGCGGCACCGGTGTTTTCCGATGCCGCTCTTTTGATCCTTCTTTTATAGAAACACCGTGGCCAGCCAGACAAGCCCCGTGACCGCCGCCCCGCCCAAGGCCCACACCGCCCCGGAAAGATACATCCGCCGCTTCCGCGCCGGTTTCTCCGGGCTGCGGATGGCGCACTGGGCTTCTTTCAATAACGCCTCATCGGTGATCCCCTGACCCACGGCCCCGTCCTTCAGAATGAAGATGGCCTGCTCGAAGAGCCTCTGCTCCGGCGGATGCACCACGATCACCTGCCTGGAAATGCCTTTTACCATCATTACCGCCTCCTTACGGAGGAAGTATGCCCCAGGAAAAGAAAATTATTCCTGCTCTTTCGGTCGTTTATATCTCCCATGTGGCTCCCATTCCGGCAGCGGATACCGCTGCATGGCTCCGAAAATACGTTCCTTCAAGTCCGGGTAGGTCTGGCTCAGGCTGTAAATCAGCTCCTTGACCTCCTGGCGCTTGGTCACCTTGTCCACGGGGCAGCGATTTGACATCACCGGAAGACCCTGGCGCACGGCAAAATTGTCCACGGTTTTCTCGTGGAGGTAGAGCATGGGTCGGATCTGGGTAATGCCTGTCCTGTCCAGCTTCGTCACCGGCTGAAAGCAGCTGATCCGTCCCTCGAAAAGCAAAGACATGAGGAAGGTTTCCACCGCGTCGTCATAGTGGTGACCCAACGCCAGCTTGTTGAAGCCCCGCTCCAGAAGTGCCTGATTTAAGGCTCCCCGGCGCATTTTCGAGCACAGGGAACAGGGATTCTTCTCCTTCCGGTGGTCGAAAACAATCGGGGCGATCTCGGTTTTTACAATCGTATAGGGCACATTCAGTCCGTCGCACATTTTCTGTACCCCGGAGTAGTCCATGCCCAGTCCCATGTCGATGGTGATGCCCTCCAGCGCGAAGGGCTTATTGTAGTATTCCCGCAGACCGGCAAGCAGCGTCAGCAGCACCAGGGAGTCCTTTCCCCCGGACACGCCCACGGCGATTCTGTCGTTCTCCTCGATCATATTATAGTCGTCCACGCACCGGCGGACCAGTCCCATCAGCTTCTGCATTCTTATCTTTTCTCCTAAAACCGGCAAAAATAGCAAGTGAGCATTCAGGAGTATTCGTGAGCATTTGGAAGAATTCAAGAGATTTCTTCGGGCTGCGCAAAAATTCTCAAAAATGCGGTTGACATTTGAATTCCGATGTGGTATAAACTTCTGGTGTCCTGGGGGTCATTGTACACCAGGTGCCTGAAAATGTCAAAATATTTATCCAATTGGAGGAAATCATAATGTCCACTACTCTGCTGAAGAAGGAGACCCTGGATCGCAAGTGGTATGTGATCGACGCTGCCGGCAAGCCTCTGGGTCGTACTGCCGTCACCGCCGCCAACCTGCTGCGCGGTAAGCACAAGTCTGACTTCACCCCCAACGTTGACTGCGGCGATAACGTCATCATCATCAACACCGACAAGGCTGTCCTCACCGGCAAGAAGCTGGAGCACAAGAAGTACTATCGTGTGTCCGGCTGGATCGGCGGCCTGAAGGAGACCAAGGCCCGTGACATGATGGAGGCTCGCAGCGACTACGCCATGGAGCTGGCCGTCAAGGGCATGCTGCCCAAGAACACCCTGGGCAAGAGCGCGCTGACCCGCCTGCACCTGTACAAGGGTGCCGAGCATCCCCACGCCGCCCAGAAGCCCGAAGCCTGGAACCTGGACTAATTTGGAGGTAACTTAGAATGTACGAGAGCAAGAAGAAGTATTTTTACGGCACCGGCCGTCGTAAGTCCAGCGTTGCCCGCGTTCGCGTCTACGAGAACGGCACCGGTTCCATCATTGTCAACGGTCGTGACATCGACGACTACTTTGGTCTGGAGACCCTGAAGCTGCTTGTCCGTCAGCCTTTGGTCACCACCGATCTGCTGGGCAAGGTTGACATCATTGTGTCCGTTGCCGGCGGCGGCGTTTCCGGTCAGGCCGGTGCCATCCGTCACGGCATCTCCCGTGCCCTGGTCACCCTGAACCCCGAGTACCGGGCTTCCCTGAAGGCCGCCGGCTTCATGACCCGTGACCCCAGAATGAAGGAAAGAAAGAAATACGGTCTCAAAGCAGCTCGTCGCGCTCCGCAGTTCAGCAAGCGATAATCGACTGTTCAGACTATATCAAAATGGTTCAAAAAGCCCGGAAAATCAAGGTTTTCCGGGCTTTTGCTATATCTAAACGGGCTGATATGGTTTGACCAAATTTGGCAAAACGAGAGCCGATTTCATCCAATTTTTAGTGGTCCGCAAGTGGTTAACTGGCCAAAAAGAGGGCAAAAAGAGGGGGAAGTGGTTCCCAAAGTGGTTAACCGAGAGCCGATTTTTGGGGTGCTTTTCAGCCCTCCTTCCCCTCGTTTTTTGGCTGTGGCAGTTTGGCATAGTTTGAGCTAATTTGAATAATTGAATATGAATTTGATGTAGCACACAGTATAAATGCTGGGTGCTTTTTTCATTTCAGGAACTCGTATTCCGGCGATAGAAAGAGCCGTCACTTCACTGTTAATTTTGAAGTGGCGGCTTTTTCTATTTCCAGAAGCAACAGCAATAATTAGAAATGAGGTGAAGTCAATGAACACGCAAATCATCGCCAT
>DJQM01000004.1 GCA_002437585.1 Clostridiales bacterium UBA6386
TACTACTCTATAATACAAGGAGTATACTATTAGAAATAGAAAGTGAAACCATGGAGGTTTTGTGTTATGAACAGTAAGAAGCTTTATCGCTCCAGGGAAAACGCCATGTTGGCCGGCGTCTGTGGCGGCCTGGGCGAATTTTTCGGTATCGACCCCACCCTCATCCGTCTGGGCTGGTGCGCTTTCAGTCTCTTCGCCGGCGCGGGCATCCTGGCATACATCATCGCAGCTCTGATCATCCCCTCCCGGCCCACCGATATCGACGGAGAAAAGGTCTGATCCGCAAGCCCTCAGCACAAGCCGGGGGCTTGACATTTTCCCCATTCTCTGATACAATACCTCCACAATTTCATAGGACAGTTCGTAACCATCCTGTCGGTAAACAAAACTAGGATCTGGCGCGCTTCGGGCGAGCCTTCTTTGGATGGACGCTTTGTGCGCCCATTTTTTGTTGCGATGGGTGCGGACTGCGCCCATTTTTTCTGTTTCAAGGAGAATCGTCATGACCAAATCCACCCGTTACCTGACCCAGGCCGCCATCATCGCCGCCCTGTACGCCGTGCTTACCCACCTGCAGAACCTGCTGCTCCCCGGCTCTGCCACCTGGGCCATCCAGATGCGGCTGTCCGAAGCTCTGTGCGTGCTGGCTCTGTTCACCCCCGCCGCCATTCCCGGCCTGACCCTGGGCTGCCTGGTCTTCAACATCACCTATGCCGCCGCCCTGCCTCTGGACTTCCTGCTTGGCTCCGCCGCCACCCTGTTTGCCGCTGAGGGCATGTGGCTGACCCGGCACGTCACCGTCCGTGGCTATCCCCTGCCTGCCATGCTGATGCCCGCCATTGCCAACGCCATTCTGGTAGGCGGCGAGCTGACCGTGTACATCGGCGGCGGCTTCGGACTGAACGCCCTGTACGTCGCCCTGGGCGAGGCCGCGGTGCTGCTGGTTCCAGGCACCGTCCTCTATTACGCCCTGAAAAAGCGCGGCCTGGACAGCAAGCTCTTCCCATGAAAGCAGCCCCGGAAATTCTTCCGGGGTTTTTCTTGTATTTTCGGGCAGAATATGCTAATATAGCAACCAGGAGGGTGTGTAATCATGATTTCTTTTTCCCGTTTACAGCTTTCTCAGAAAGCACAATATGAAGCCATTTTATTCGCCTGTCCCCCCAGAAGCTGCGAGTACAGCTTCGCCAATCTTTATCTCTGGGGACGGCAGGAAGCAGCGTTTTTCCCGGGATGTGTGGGCTTTTTCTCCCATTTTTACGGGAAAAGCGTCTATCCCTACCCCATTGGCACCGGCAATCGCCGGGCGGTTCTGGACGCCATTCTGGACGATGCCAAAAGCCGCGGCATTCCCTGCCGGTTCACCAGCCTGACCCAGGCAGAGACCCAGGAGCTGGAAAGCTGGTTCCCCGGAAGGTTTCTCTTCCGGCCTGACCGGGACGGCTTTGACTACGTCTATTCCATCGACGATCTGGCCGACCTGAAGGGTCGGAAATTCCAGAAAAAGCGGAACCATGTGCATAAATTCAACAATGAACATCCGGACTGCCAGAGCGTTCCTCTGGAAAAGGAGAATCTCCCCCAGGCCCGGGAGATGGTGGACAAGTGGTTCCGCCAGCGTCTGGCCGAGGATCCTCACGGAGACTATCTTCTGGAGCAAATCGCCCTGAGCCGAGCCTTCCGGCATTTCGAGAGTCTGGGTCTGGAGGGGCTGATGCTGGTGGAGAACGGTCAGGTACTGGCCGTGACCATGGCCTCCCGACTGTCGAAAAACACCATGGACGTGCATTTTGAAAAGGCTCAGGAGGATGTGGACGGTGCCTACGCCGCCGTGAACTGCGAGTTTGCCCGGCACCTAAGAATGATGCACCCGGAGCTGGAATTTCTGAACCGTGAGGACGACATGGGTCTTCCCGGCCTGCGTCAGGCCAAGCTCAGCTACCAGCCCCACCACATGGAGGAAAAATACTGCGCCTACCTGGCGGAGGGACTGCATGAAGAGGACGATGTGGAAAACACTTTGGGAAGCCTGCTTCGGGGATGACGGCTGGATCGACAGCTTCTTCCGGACGGCCTTCCGGGAGGAAAACACCCTGGCCATCCTCCGGGGCGGCTCCATTGCCGCAGGCCTTGCCTGGATGGACACAGCCTGTGAAGGACGGAAGCTTGCCTATCTCTACGCCGTAGCCACTGCTCCGGAATACCGGCACCAGGGGCTTTGCCGGGAGCTGATGGCAAAAACCCAGGACGTGCTCACCGAGCGGGGCTATGGCGGCTCTGTGCTGGTTCCGGCAGACGAGGGGCTTCGGCAAATGTACGCGGCCATGGGCTACCGGAATTTTGGCGGTGTGCGGAATCTGACCGCCGCCGCCGGGAAGCCGGTGCTCCTTCAGGAAGTGACCCCAGAGGAATACGCCGCCCTGCGCCGGAAATATCTTCCAGCGGGAGGGATTATTCAGGAGGCCGGAGCCATCGAATATCTGGCGGAATCTGCCAAATTGTATGCAGGTGACGGCTTTCTTCTGGCCGCCACCGAGGACGCGCCTATGGAGCTGCTGGGGGACGCTTCCCAGGCTTCCGGAATTCTGGGCGCGCTGGGCAAAGTGCAGGGTACCTTCCGGATTCCCGGAACGGAAGCCTTCGCCATGTTCCGCCCCACCCGGACGAACACCTGGGCTCCGGGCTATTTCGGATTGGACTTTGCGTAACCCAAAGCAGCAGAAAAGCAGGCACTCACAGTGTAGTGCCTGCTTTTTAATTGGATTCCACATGCGCTTTTAACCATTCCAACAGACCCCGGGTCGTCCATCTCCCCGGAGGCAGCCTGAAGAATCGCAGCAATTAGCTCTTCATCCGTATAGGAAAGGGAAATGCCGTTGATGTCCAGGAACACCAGCATGGCGTGGGTTCCAATCCGCTCATTGCCATCCAGAAAAGGATGGTTGTGAATCAGGCCGTAGCCCAGCCGCGCCGCTTTCTCCAAAAAGGGACGGATAAAGCGCCTGACCGCCAAAGGTTTGCAGGGGTGTGTTGACAGCGGAATCCAGCAATCCCTCGTCCCGGAGTCCGTCGATCCCGCCGGACCGAGCCATCAATGCAGTGTGGAGCATCCTGATCTGGTGCTTGCTCAGCACCTTCATTTGGCCAGCTCCTCGTAGACGTGCTCGTTGCGGCGTATGAGCTTGGCGGAGGAAGCAAGCACATCCTCATCTGCCGCCGCCTGCATGGTGTCCGCCTGATGAAACGCATAAATGATATACCGGGGCGTGTTGTTTTTCATGATAACTGCCGAGCCGTATTGGTCAACCAGCCGGGCAACCTTGGAAAAATTCTGGTTGGCAACGGAAATCGGCACAATGGTATTGGTATCGATGTTCATACGCATTCCGCCTTTTCCCTATTATAATGTCTACTGAGCAACCC
>DJQM01000020.1 GCA_002437585.1 Clostridiales bacterium UBA6386
GCGCCGCCCAGACGGCCGCCGCAGGTGACCTTGATGCCCTTGGCACCCAGGCGGGTAGCCTGCTGCATGGCCTTCTTCATGGCCCGGCGGAAGGAGATACGCTTCTCCAGCTGCTGAGCGATGTTCTCGGCCACCAGCTGCGCGTTCAGGTCAGGAGAGCGAACCTCAATGATGTTCAGGTTCACGCTCTTGCCCAGCTTGGCCTCCATCTCCTTGCGCAGGTTCTCGATCTCGGCACCGGCCTTACCGATGACCACGCCGGGACGGGAGCAGTTGATGTTGATCTTGACCTTGCCGTTGGAACGCTCGATCTCGATCTTAGCTACGCCAGCGGCGTACAGCTTGTTCTTAAGATACTTACGGATGTTGTAATCCTCGACGACCAGGTCGCCCACCTTGTCCTCACGGGCATACCAGCGGGAGTCCCAGTCCTTGATTACACCAACACGCAGTCCATGGGGATTAACTTTCTGTCCCATAGCTACCTCCTGATTAAGCCTTCTCGCTCACACCGATGGTGATGTGAGTGGTTCTCTTGTTGATCCGAACGAAACCACGGCGGGAAGCGATGCGGCCGCGCTTCAGAATGGGGCCGGGGTTCGCCACAGCAGTGGAAACATACAGGTTTTCCGTGTCCAAACCGTTGTTGTGCTCAGCGTTGGCAACGGCGCTCTTCAGCAGCTTGGCCATAGGCTCACAGGCTGCCTTGGAGGTCTGGCTCATCAGAGCGGCGGCGGTCTTCACGTCCTTGCCGCGGATCATGTCGCAAACCAGCTTGACCTTACGAGGAGACATACGGACGAATTTAACATGTGCAAAAACTTCCATCATTCTACCTCCTTACTTGCTGTTCGCGGTCTTGCTGCCGGAGTGACCACGGAAGGTGCGGGTGGGAACGAACTCACCCAGCTTGTGACCGACCATGTCCTCGGTGATATAGACGGGAACGTGCTTCCGACCGTCGTGGACAGCGATGGTGTGACCGACGAAGGAGGGGAAGATGGTGGAAGAACGGGACCAGGTCTTCAGAACCTTCTTGTCACCGGCCTTGTTCAGCTCCTCCACGCGCTTGTACAGCTCAGGAGCTACGAAAGGGCCCTTCTTGATGCTTCTGCTCATTTCATTTCCTCCTTACTTGCTGTTTCTGCGCTTGACGATGAACTTGTTGGAACGGTTCTTCGTCTTACGAGTCTTGTAACCCATAGCAGGCTTGCCCCAGGGGGTCACAGGACCGGGACGACCCACAGGCGCGCGGCCCTCGCCACCACCGTGAGGATGGTCGTTGGGGTTCATGACGGAGCCGCGCACGGTGGGACGGACACCCATGTGACGCTTCCGACCGGCCTTGCCGATGTGCACGTTCTCGTGATCCAGGTTGCCCACCTGACCGATGCAGGCGGTGCAGTTGGTGCGGACGTAGCGAACCTCACCGGAGGGCAGGCGGATCTGCGCCAGCTCGCCTTCCTTGGCCATCAGCTGAGCGGCGGCGCCGGCAGAACGGACCAGCTGAGCACCGTGGCCGGGCTGGAGCTCCACATTGTGGATCACGGTACCGACGGGAATGTTGGCGATGGGCAGGCAGTTGCCGGGCTTGATGTCCGCGTTGGCGGAAGCCAGAACCACGTCGCCAGCCTTCAGGCCGTAAGGAGCCAGGATGTAGGACAGGGTGCTGTCCTCATAGCGGATCAGAGCGATATAAGCGGAGCGGTTGGGATCGTACTCGATGCGCTGCACGGTGGCGGGCATCTCGGTCTTCAGACGCTTGAAGTCGATCACACGATACTTCCGCTTGTTGCCGCCGCCGTGATGACGGACGGTGATGTGACCATAGCTGTTGCGACCGGCATGCTTCTTCAGGGTCTCAACCAGGCTACGCTCAGGTTTTGCCTTCTTGTCCACGCCGTCGAAGCCGGAAACAGTCATGTTGCGGCGGGCGGGGGTGTAAGGCTTAAAAGTCTTAATTGCCATGTGCGTTTCTCTCCTTTTTGAGATTGATTAGACCATGCCCTCGAAGAACTCGATGGTCTTGGAATCGGCGGTCAGGGTAACGACAGCCTTCTTGTACTCGGCGCGCTTGCCGGCGGGGTAAGCACCGGTGCGCTTGACCTTGCCCTGCATACGGATGGTGTTGACCTTGGCCACCTTCACACCGAAGGCCTGCTCAACGGCAGCCTTGATCTCGGTCTTGTTGGCGTTGACGTCCACCATAAAAACGTACTTCTTGTCAGCCACAGCCTCCATGGACTGCTCGGTGATGACAGGTCTTCTGATGATATCGTAAGCGTTCATTATGCGAATACCTCCTCGATCTTCTGGAGGGCTGCCTTGTCCACAACCAGCTTGTCGGCGTTCAGCACGTCGTAGGTGTTCAGCAGGTTGGCGAAGGTGACCTCGCAGCCGGAGATGTTGCGGCCGGACTTGACCACATTCCCATCAGCGGCGGCGGTGACGACCAGAGTCTTGGTCTCGCAGCCCACGGCCTTCAGGAACTTGGCGAAGTCAGCGGTCTTGGGGGCGTCCATCTTGATCTCGTCAATGACGATCACAGCCTGCTCGGCAGCCTTGGCGGACAGCACGCTCTTCAGTGCCAGCCGCTTGGCCTTCTTGTTCAGACCGAAGCTGTAGGACCGGGGCTTGGGAGCGAACACGATGCCGCCGTGGGTCCACTGGGGAGACCGGGTGGAACCCTGACGAGCCCGACCAGTGCCCTTCTGCCGCCAGGGCTTACGGCCGCCGCCGGAAACCTCAGCGCGGGTCAGAGCGGACTGAGTGCCCTGCCGCTTGTTGGCCAGGTGATTCTTGACTGCGTCGTGAACCGCCGCAGCGTTGGGGGTAATGCCGAAAACTGCTTCGGAGAGTTCGATCTCGCCAACCAGCTTGCCGGACATATCATAAACATTCGTCTTAAGCATGATTTAAGATCTCCTTTCCTTAGCCTCTCGCGGAAGCCTTCTGGGGGTTTCTGCCGGAAGCCTTCTGCGGGTTCTTGCTGATGCCGGTCTCCACGTTCTTGACCTTGTTGTTCTTGACGGTGTTCCGCAGGTAAACCAGGCCGCCCTTGGGGCCGGGGATGGCGCCGCGGATGACGATCATGTTCAGCTCCGCGTCCACCTTCACGACCTCCAGGTTCTCGATGGTGACCTGCTCGTTGCCCATCTGACCGGCGCCGATCTTACCGGGGAAGATACGGGACTGGTGAGAGGACGCGCCCATGGAGCCTGCATGACGGTGGACAGGGCCGCCGCCGTGGGTCATGGGAGTCCGGCCCGCGCCATGACGCTTCACAACGCCCTGGTAGCCGTGACCCTTGGAAATACCGGTGACATCGATCATGTCTCCGGCGGCGAAGGTGTCGGCCTTCACAACGTCGCCGACATTCATGTCAGCCGCGCCGTCCAGCTTGAACTCCTTCAGGTGCTTCTTTGCCTCAACGCCGGCCTTCTTCAGGTGGCCGGCCTCAGGCTTGGTCAGCTTGAACGCCTTGATGTCCTCAAAGCCAAGCTGGACGGCGGTGTAGCCGTCGGTCTCGACGGTCTTCTTCTGAGTGACGGTGCAGGGGCCTGCTTCCACAACGGTAACAGGGATTACCTTGCCGCTCTCATCGAAGATCTGGGTCATACCCACTTTTTTGCCGATGATTGCTTTCTGCATGATTGGTTCTCCTTTTTTATAGGTTATTGGTCGGCTTACCGCATTGGGACGGTTGCCGACATGACCCGTCCGCCCGATGCCAGACAGTGCGGGCTGCTGCAATTGCGTTGTTACGCGTCATTACAGCTTTATCTCAATCTCAACGCCGGCGGGCAGATCCAGGCTCATCAGAGCCTCAATGGTCTTCTGGCTGGGGTTGAGGATATCGATCAGTCTCTTGTGGGTTCTGCGCTCGAACTGCTCACGGGAGTCCTTGTACTTATGGACAGCCCGAAGGATGGTAACAACTTCCTTCTTGGTGGGCAGGGGGATGGGGCCGGAAACCTGGGCGCCGTTGCGCTTGGCGGTCTCCACGATCTTTGCCGCGCTGGAGTCGATCAGCTGGTGATCATAAGCCTTCAGCCGAATGCGGATCATCTGGTTTGCCATGGTTTGTTTTCCTCCTTGAATATCGTACTCAGTTTGCGTAGTGGCTGGGTACGGTCGAACTATCTTGTCCGCGCCGCCGTGCGTATCACTCTAAGCCATGAAAAATGGCCGACCGAGGCCGACCCATTCCCATAGGCGCAGCGATATACGCAAGCGCGCACAAGGCAGTTCAGCCGCCCGATGACCGGACATACTCCGCAGAAGTTACCGCCTTCCGGCGCAATCTCCTGCATCATCGCATTGCGCGCGCAGTCTATCCCCACACGCGCCCAATTATGATACCACCTGTCTTCCCATTTGTCAAGGAAAATTTCAGGAAAAATCACAAATTTTCTTTGCGCTTTTCGTACAATCTGCGTCTTGTCTTTTTCGCCTTTCCCGGTTTCAGATTCTCGCTCTGCCCTTTCAGCCGGGCATGGTATTCGATGTCCCAGCCAGGATACAGCTCCCGCTTCCGGCAAATGGCGGTGCGCAGAATCTTTTCAATTTCGTCCTCGTTGGCGCAAGCAATCGCGGCAATCAGCTCTTCCATGGTTCCCTCCTGTGAATAGTGTGTTTATACAGACACTATTCCTTGGTTTATTTTACTGCGATAATAGGGAAAAATCAAGGGGAATCTTTACAAGGGGTGTGGATATTATGATCATTTACGATAGGCTTTGGCAGACCATGAAAGAGCGGGGCGTGACCCAGTACGATCTTTACACCCACCACAATTTCAACCGCTCCCTCATCAACCGGCTCAAGCACAACCAGAACGTGGAGACAAATACGCTGGAGCGTCTGTGCCGGATTCTGCACTGCCGACTGGAGGATATCGCCGAGTTCATTGAAGATGCTCACGAATAAATCGGGCTGGCGCGATTTTCGCGCCAGCCCTCTTTTCGTTTACCAGGGGCAGTTGTTTTCCTGCTTCCAGCTTTCCAGCCACTGGGCATCGGTTTTCCCATCCTCGTGAATATTCACCCGGGCGGAGTAGCCGCCGATCCAGTTGTCCGTCTTCAGGTACTCGGCGTAGCCGTAGCTGTCCAGGGTATCCCCGTTCAGCCCCACCACCCAGCAATGCGTAACCTGCTGCTCATCCTCATATTCATAGGTAAAGCTCTCGGTTTTGGATACCCGGTCAGTAATGTCCAGGTTCTCTCCGTTGACCACAAAGTACAACCGTCCCTCCCGGAGTTCCACCGGCGACCTCAGATTGTCCGTGTGCACCAAAACCTCCGACCCGGCATCTGTTTGCCGCACCTCCAGGTTTCCGCCCCAGCCGAAAATCTGCCGGAGGCTGTCGGCAGAGGCAGTCACCGTCAGAAGGCAGATTACCGCCGCCAGCAGCACCAGTCTGGCCGCCGCCTTTCCTTTCGGCTTTCTTTTCCCGGCCAGCGCGTCCCAGTCCTCCCCACCGGAAGCGTGGAGCACGGAAAAGGCCTGCTTGTATTTTTCACGGTTCGTCATTGTCCCATTCCTCCTGTAGTTTTTCCCGGAGCATTCCCCTGCCCCGGCTCAGCCGCACCTTGACGTTGCTTTCCGTCAGATTCAGAACCCTGGCGATCTGTGCCACGGATTCGTCTTCATAATAATGAAGGTGAATCACCAGCCGGTATTTTTCCGGCAGAGCCATCACCGCGGCGAACAGCTCCCGGGATTCCCCGGTGGGGAATTCCAGGGTGTCCATGTAGTCCTCCAGCGGCACCGTTTTCCGCCGCCAGAAGGAGCTGCCCGCGTTTTTCGCGCAGTTGATGGCCACCCGCAGCAGCCAGAAGCGGATATGATCCTCGGATTCAAATTCTTTTGTGCTGACGTGATAGCGCAGCAAGGCTTCCTGGGCGGCATCCTCCGCATCCGCGGGATTTTTGCAGACCTGGAAGGCCGCCGCGTAGAGCCTGTCCCGGCAGGCTTCCGCCAGTACCTGGGTTTCCATTCTCATGGGCATTCCCTCTTTCTGTTTGGGACATGTTGTTTTTCTGAAAGGCCTTTCAGATAGAATACCATTGGGCAGGCCGAAAGGTTACAAAAGCTCCTTAAAAAGCAACGCACATATTCATCCAGGCCATAAGCTCTTCACCCCACTTATCGGCTCGCAAAAGCTTTCGGTGCAGGTTCCTCCGGAGGCAATGTTCTTGTCCCGGCAAGAACATTGAGAAGAAGCCGGCTCAAGGGGTGCTGCCGAAAAGCCGCCCCCTTGAGAATCCCCCGGCCGCATCGCCGGAAGCGCAAAAGAATGTTTCGGATTGCTATGGGTAGTTCTATCGAAAGCGCTCGGAAGAATTGGGTGTTTCTTTGACACATTGAAAAGCCCGCCGCGTTTTTCGCGGCGGGCTTTCAGCGTGTCATTTGATCTCCCAGGGCTTGATCTGGCTGGACTTTTCATAAAGCCGCAGGTAGCTGTCGTAGCGGCTGGGCTCGATTTCCCCGGCCTCCACGGCACTCCGGACGGCGCAGCCCGGCTCCTTCCGGTGGGAGCAGTCGTCAAACCGACATTTGCCCAGGTAGGGGCCAAAATCCGGGAAGGAATACTGTAGATTCTCCTTAAGGATCATTTCCATCTGGTCGGTATCGAAGGAGGAAAAGCCCGGGGTGTCCGCCACATAGGTGTTTTCCCCCAGCGGGTACAGCTCCACATGCCGGGTGGTGTGCCGTCCCCGACCCAGCTTTTCGGAAACCTCTCCGGTCTCCAGAGCCAGCCCCGGTGCCAGACGGTTCAGAACGCTGCTCTTGCCCACCCCGGAATTTCCGGTGAAGGCGGTGAGCTTTCCGGCAAGCAGCGTCCGCAGCTCCTCCACCCCTTCCCCGGTTTCCGCGCTGGTGCGGATCACCGGAAAGCCCGCGTGCTCATAAATGCGTACCAGGTCGATTGCCGGATCCAGGTCACACTTGTTGACCACCAGATACACCGGCACCTCCTGATCCCCCGCGATGGCCGCCACCCGGTCGATGAGGAATGGCTCCGTCACCGGATTGACGTTGGCGGCGAAGACCACCAGCGCGTCCACATTGGCAACCGCCGGACGGACGAAGGCATTTTTCCGGGGAAGGATGCGCTCCACCATACCCTTGCCCTTCTCCACGGAGATTTCCACCAGGTCGCCGGTCAGCGGAGAGTTCCCCGCCTTGCGAAGAATCCCCCTGGCTCGACAGGTGATAAGGCCGGACTCAATCTGCACATCATAGAAGCCGCTGATGGAGCGCAGAATCCGCCCCTGCAATCTCTGGGTCATTTCGTAAACTCCAATGTTTTGGTTTCCAGGAACTGACCGTTCAGGTACAGGTCATAGGACACGGTACCCGTACCCGTCAGATCCAGCAGCACCGTCTTTGCCCCGGGGGCGATGGACTTGGAAACGATCACGTCCCGGGTGCCACCCAGGCACACGTCCAGCCTGGCTTCCTCGGTGCTTTCCGGCACCACCCAGGACACGCTGATAAGCACGGAATTGTCCGGCTCGGTCTCCTGGGGGGCAGTGGTCTGGGTGGGCTGGGTCTCCACTACGCCGCTGGAATACTGGATGATGATCTCGGAGGAAACGTCCAGGGTCTCGTCCTTTTCCACCGACTGATAGACCACCTCATTTTCCGGCCTTGTGCTTTCCGTAGGCTCATAGCGCACGTTGGTAAAGCCCAGCTGGGTCAGCAGCTCCTTGGCTCGGTTCAGCTCCAGACCCACCACATTGGGCATGGAGTTTTCCACAATGTCCGGGCCGGTGCTGACGTAAATATAGATGGTCTGACCCTCTGTTACCTCGCTTTCGGCGGAAGGATCCGTCCGGGTCACCTCGCCGGGCTGGTAGACATAACTGGCTTCCTTCTTTTTGAGCGGCTTGAAGCCCTGGCTTTCCAGGAGCTTGCAGGCCTCCTCCGCGTCCGCGCCTACGAAGTTATCCAGCTTCTTCACCTCCGGCTCCGGCCCCATGCTCACCGTCAGCCAGATATCCGAACCCCGCTGCACCTTGGTGCCCCCGGCCGGCTCCTGGTTGATGATCTCGTTTTTCGGATGGTTTTCACTGTACTCCTGAGGACGGAGCCGGAAATTGAAGTCGTCGTGGGCCGCCACCAGCTCCTCGCTGTAGGTGCCGCCGATGAGGTAAGGCACCTCCACCATGTCCTTCTCCTGGTTCAGCAGGGCTCCGTTGAACAGGGCAATCAGGAACAGGATAATGGCAAATACCGCCACCGCGCTGCAAACCACCACGGCGGTGGTGGCGATCCGGCTGCGCTCGGTGTTCTTCTTTTTCTCGGCCTCCCGGCGTCTTCTCCGGCGGCTTTCCGTATGGCCGGACTCCCGGCTGGCGGTAGACCTGGAAGCCGTGCCGGAATGCGCCATCACCGCGCTGTTTCTGGGTAAGGAAGCGGAGGGTCGCTCGCCGGTTCTGGCCTGCACCTTCTTCTCCGCGGTGGTCAGGGGCATCCCCGCCGTGGGGATTTTCCGGGTGGCGTCGTCCATCAGCGTGTGATAGTCGAAGACAATGGCGGGATTCTTCCGGAATTCCTCCATGTCCTGGAGCATTTCCGTGGCAGAAACGTACCGATCCCGGACTTCCAACGCCATGGCCTTCATAATGATCTGCTCCAGACCCGTGGGGATATTGGGGTTGAAGGTGGAAGGCAGGGGCGCGCCGCCGTTGATGTGCTGGATGGCCACAGAAACCGCGGACTCCCCGTCATAGGGGGGGCGGCCAGCCATCATCTCGTACATCACAACGCCCAGGGAATACAGATCGGAACGGTTATCCGTGTGGCCGCCCTTGGCCTGTTCGGGAGAGATATAGTGGACGCTGCCCAGAGCCTCCTTGGTCAGGGTGTTGCTTTTGTTCATCACCCGGGCAATGCCGAAGTCCATGACCTTCACGGAGCCGTTTTTCAGCACCATCACATTGTGGGGCTTGATGTCCCGGTGGACAATGCCCCGGCTGTGAGCGTGCTCCAGGCCCTTGGCAATCTGCAAGGAGAAATGGAGGGTTTCCTTCCAGTTGAGGATGCCCTTTTTCTCCATATATTCCTTCAGGGAAATGCCGTCGATGAGCTCCATGACGATGTAGTCCGCCCCATCCGAGGAGGAAACGTCATAGACCTGGACGATATTCGGGTGGCTGAGCATGGCCACGGCCTCGCCCTCCGCCCGGAACCGGCGGCGGAACTCTTCGTCCCTGGAAAATTCGTCCTTGAGAATTTTGATCGCAACCAGGCGGTTCAGCCGATGGCAGCGAGCTTTATAAACAACGGCCATGCCGCCGGTACCGATGACCTCAAGAATCTCGTACCGGCCGTCCAGAAGCCGTCCAATAAATTGATCCATATAAGCTCCTTCCTGCCCTAGGCTCAGACCTGAATCAGCACGCTGGTCACATTATCCGGCGCGCCCCGGCTTTTGGCAATGTTCAGCAGCCGCTTGCAGCAGTGGTGCTTGTTCACGCCATGAGCCACCTCGAAGAGGATTTCCTGGTCGTCCATCAGATTGCTCAGCCCGTCGGAGCACAGCAGCAGGAAATCGCCCTTGCTCACGCCGACGTGGAAAATATCGCAGATCACCACAGGCTCCGTGCCCACAGCCCGAGTAATGTAGTTCTTTCCCGGATAGGATTTCGCCGCCTCTGCAGTCACGTCCCCCCGGTCAACCATCATCTGCACCAGGGAGTGATCCTTGGAGACCTGGTGAATGCCCGTCCGATTGATGCCGTAAGCCCGGCTGTCGCCCACGTTGACTATTGTAGCCCGATCCCGGCGCACCAGCACCGCAACCAGGGTGGTGCCCATGCCATCAAATTCCTCGAACTGAGCCGCCTGGTCGTAGACCGTGAAGTTTGCCAGCTTCACCGCACTGCGGAGCATCTGGTCGATCCGGTCGGACTCCATCCCAGGCAGCCAGCTCCGGCGAATTTCTTCGACGAAGACCTCCACCGCCAGGGTGCTGGCAATGTTGCCGGATTTGGCGCCGCCCATGCCGTCGCAGACCACGCCCAGCAGGGTTTCCTTGTCCAGCCGTTCAATTCGGTAGGCATCCTGATTCTGCTTGCGCACGCATCCGGGATCGGTAAGTCCCCAGCTCTGCATAGCCACAGCACCTTCCTTCTTTACTCGTGCTTTTTTTCGTATTTTCTGCGAAGCTGCCCGCAGGAGGCATCGATATCCCCGCCCAAAGTCCTGCGAACCGTGGCCGTGACACCGCCGTCTTCCAGAATTTTCTGGAAGATGGCCACCGCCTCCCGGGAGCTGGGCTTTAACGGGCTTTCCTCCACATGGTTCAGAGGAATCAGATTCACATGTGCCCCCAGACCCTTCAGCCGCCGCAAAAGCTCCTTGGCACACGCAGGAGTGTCATTGACCCCGTCAATCATGGCGTACTCAAAATGAATCCGCCGTCCGGTAGCGTCATAGTACCGGCGGACGGCCTGCATCAGCTCCTCAATGGGGTAGGCTTTATTCACCGGCATGATCTTGCTCCGGATTTCGTTGTTGGGCCCATGCAGGGAAATAGCCAGGCTGATTTGCAGCTTCCTGGCCGCCAGCTCGTCAATTTTCGGCACCAGGCCGCAGGTGGACAGGCTGATGTGCCGCATGGAAATGTTCATGCCCTGAGGGCTGTTCACCAGCTCCAGAAAGCGCATGACATTGTCAAAATTGTCCAGCGGCTCACCGATGCCCATCAGCACAATATGGGAAACGGGCAGGCCGGAATCCACTTGCGTAAAAAGCACCTGATCCAGCATTTCCGCCGGCTCCAGCCGCCGCACCAGGCCGCCCAGGGTGCTGGCGCAGAAGGCGCAGCCCATCCGACAGCCCACCTCCGTGGAAATGCACACGGTGTTGCCGTAACGGTAGCGCATGAGTACCGTCTCCACGCAGTTCCCGTCGGAAAGCCGCCAGAGATATTTGACGGTGCCGTCCTTCTGAGATTCCTGCTTCCGCACTGCTGTGGGGGCATACAGAGGATATTCCCGCTCCAGAGCCTCCCGGAGAGCTTTTGGCAGATTCGTCATTTCGTCGTAGGAGCGAACGCCCTTATGGAGCCAGGCAAACACCTGCCCCGCCCGGAAGGCAGGCTGACCCAGCTGTTTCAAGATGTCCGCCAGCTCCGGCTGGGTCAGGGATTTCAGGTTCATGCTTTCCTCCGAAGACGGCAGATGAAGAAGCCGTCGGTGTCGTACTGTCCGGGAATCAGGGTCAGCATCCCGGTTTCGTTTCTGGGGAAGATTTCCGGCAGGGGCAGCGGCTCCGCAAAGAAATCCTCGTGGCTTTTCAGAAATGCTTCCACCACCTGCTCGTTTTCCCGGCGCAGCACCGTACAGGTGGCGTATAGAAGCAGTCCGCCGGGTCTTACATACCGACTCTGGTTTTCCAGAATAGCCCGCTGCAATGTCGGCAAATTCTTGGTTTCTTCCAGGTTTTTATACCGGATATCCGGCTTTTTCCGGATGATCCCCAGGCCGGAGCAGGGTACGTCCGCGATCACCGCGTCCATGGTGCTTTCCCATTCCGGGACGAAAACGGAAGCGTCCTGCCGCTTCGATGTAATCTGGTTCAGCCCCAACCGAGCCGCGCCCCTGGCGATCAGCTGGGTTTTATGGGGGTGTACGTCGCAGGAAATGATTTCTCCCCGGCCGCCCATGGCGATGGCGGCGGCGAAGCTTTTGCCGCCGGGAGCCGCGCAGCAGTCCAGAATGCGTGCCCCCTGCCTGGGAAGCTGGGCGCACAGGACGCTGAGCCTTGCCGCCGGATCCTGAACGTAGAACAGCCCCTCCCGGAAGGACGGCAGCCGCTCCAGGTCTCCCGTGCCGGAGAGAATCAGGCAGTCCCGCATCCAGGGATGATCGGCAGCGATGACCCCCTCCCCTTCCAGCCGGGTTTTCAAGTCTTCGGTGGAAATCCGGAGGGTGTTCACCTGCGCCGTGGTCTCCGGCACGCCGTTGTCCGCAATGAGCATCGGCTCCAGGGTTCCCTTGGGCAGGTTTTGCTTCAGAAGGGAGATCAGGCCGTCCGGGTGGCTGTACCGGTCAGCGTAAGAAGTGGGTTCCTCCAGCTGTCCCCGGGTACGGACGGCGTTTCGCAGAACGCCGTTGACCAGGGAAGCCGCTTTGGGATTTTTGCCGTATTTTTTTGCCAGGGCGACGGATTCGTTCACCGCCGCGCTGTCCGGAATTTTATCCAGCTCATAGAGCTGATAAAGCCCCAGATGGAGAATGTCCCGCACCACCGGGTGCAGGTCTTTTAGTCTGCCGTGAAGCAGCTGGCGTAAATAGAAGTCCAGCTTTTCCCGGTTCTGGGACACCCCGTAGCAAAGCCGTGTCGCCAGTGCCCCGTCCCGGCTGTCCAGCCCATCCCGGCGGATGGTCGTTTTCAGCACGGCGTTTGGCCAGGCATCCTCCCGGCGGCAGGCGATCAGCGCGTTCAGCGCGGTTTCCCGGGCACCCATCAGGCTTCCAGGGGATGACCCCGGAAATAGTCCGGCGCGGCCATGCGCTTTCCGCCCTCGGCCTGCAGGGAGGTGATTTCAACCGCGCCTTCTCCGCAGGCGATCCGCAGGCCGGTTTTGGTCAGACCCAGGATTTCCCCGGGCTTTCCGGTGCCCTCCGTCACACGGGTGTCGTGGACTTTGAAGGTTTTGCCCTGCAAAACCATGGTGGCCACCGGCCAGGGATGAAGCCCCCGAACCTGATTGTGTACCTGCCAGGCGGTTTTGCTCCAGTCGATGGGGCACATGGTTTTATCCAGCATGGGGGCGTAGGACACCTGAGAAGCATCCTGGGCAGTTCCCGGAAGCTTTCCCTCGGTCTGGAACCGACCCAAAGTTTTACTCAGAAGGTTCGCTCCCAGCACCGCCAGACGATCCAGCAGCTCTCCGGCGGTCTCGTTTTCCCCGATGGGGGTCTTGGCCACGTCAATGATATCTCCCGCGTCCATTTCCCGGGTCAGGTACATGGCGGTCACACCGCTTTCCGTCAGGCCGTCCAGCACCGCCCACTGATAGGGCGCGCTGCCCCGGTACTTCGGCAGAAGGCTGGCGTGAATGTTGATGCAGCCCAGCGGCGGCACGTCCAGCACCTTCTGAGGAAGGATCCGCCCGTAAGCAACCACGGCGCAGATATCCGGCTTCAGAGTCCGCAGAGCCTCCACCGTCTCCTCTTCCCGGAAGCTTTCCGGCTGGAACACCGGAATATTTGCGCGCAGTGCCACCTCTTTGACCGGAGATGCCACCAGCTTCATGCCCCGACCCTTGGGTCGGTCGGGCTGGGTATAGACACCGACCACCTCAAAGCCGTCGGCCAAAATCTTTTTCAGGCAGGTCGCCGCGATGTCCGGCGTACCCATAAACACGACTCGCAAGGTTTATCCCCCTTATTCTTCCTGGGCTTCCAGCTCCTCCTCGGTGAGGAACCGCTCCATGACCTCGGTGTAGAGAATGCCGTCCAGATGATCCAGCTCATGGCAGAAACACCTGGCAGTCAGTGCCTCCCCCTCAACCTCGAACCAGTTGCCGTACCGATCCTGGGCCCGAACCTTGGCGTAATTGGGACGCTTCACCAGGCCGTACTTGCCGGGGACGCTGAGACAGCCCTCGGCTCCCTCCTGCTCGCCGGAGGTCGCGAGCAATGTGGGGTTGATCAGCTCCAGCACCTCGTCGCCGGTGTCCACCAGCACCACCCGGCGCAGGATGCCCACCTGAGGGGCGGCCAGACCCACGCCGTTGGCATTGGCCAAAGTCTCCCTCATGTCGCCCAGCAGCTTGTGCAGCCGCCCGTCAAATTTCTCCACCGGCCTGCAAACCTTGTGCAGTGCCGGATCCTGATCCGTCAAAATCTTCCGCAGTCCCATTTCCGGTTCCTCTCTTTACATCTCATAGCCGTTGACATCAATATAGGCGTTGACTCCACGGTTCGCTTTGTCCTGACTGAATTTCCGCAGCAGCGCGGCCAGCAGCTGCCGGAGCGGCCGCGTCATATGGCAGCGCAGGGTCAGCTGATAGCGGTAGTGATAGTTGACCTTGGGCACCACGCAGGGGGCAGGGCCAAGCACACTGCACCTTTCCGCCGGCACCTGGCGCAGCCATGCGTTCAGGCTGTCCCGGAACACCGCGGCTCCCCGGAGTACCTGTCCCTCCTCCTGGCCGGAGAAGGTGACAAGGGCGAAATCCCCGAAGGGCGGTGCCCCCTGAGCCTGCCGGAGCTGAATTTCCAGATCGTAAAATCCGTCGTAATCCTGCCGGGCAGCCAGGTGAATGACCTGATGCTCCGGCTGAAGGGTCTGGATCACCGCCCGGCCGACACTGTCGCCCCGGCCTGCCCGACCCACCACCTGGGTAAGCATATTAAAGGTGGTCTCCCCTGCCCGGAATCCCCCGGAATAGAGGCTCAGGTCTCCGTCCAGTACGCCCACCAGGGTCACGTTGGGCAGATTCAGACCCTTGGCAACCATCTGGGTGCCAAGAAGCACCGGGACGTTTTCCTTCTGGAAATGCTCCAGAATTTTCTCGTGGGTATTCACCGCACTGACCGTGTCCGCGTCCATCCGGCTGGTTTCCATGTCCGGAAACAGAGCCGCCAATTCCTGCTGCACCTTCTGGGTGCCGGTACCGATGGTTTTCAGCGGTCCGCCGCAGGCGGGGCACCGATCCGGCGCGGCCATGGAAAAGCCGCAGTAGTGGCACATCAGCCGGTGATTGGCACTGTGATAGGTTAAATGGACGCTGCAACGGGGACACTCCGGGGTCTGGCGGCAATCGACGCACACCAGTGCCCGGCTGTTGCCCCTGCGGTTCAGGAGCAATATGGTCTGCTTGCCGGCCTGCCGGGTTTCTAAGATTCGCTGGCGCAGGGGAATGCTCAGGGAGGTGTCATTTCCCAGCTTCAGCTCCTCCCGCATGTCCACGATCTCCACCTGCGGCAGGGGGCGGCCGTTGTAACGCTGACGCAGGGTATAGAGCCGGTACAGGCCGTTTTTCGCCCGGTACATGCTCTCAATATCGGGAGTGGCGGAGCCTAAAACTACCAGAGCCTTCTCCTTGGCTCCCCGCCAGATGGCCACCTCCTTGGCATCGTACCGGGGGGAGCTTTCGGATTTGTAGGAGTGCTCCTGTTCCTCGTCCAGGATGATAAGGCCGGGGGCGCAGGGGGCAAACACCGCGCTGCGGGTGCCGACCACCACCCGGGCGTCGCCCTTTTTCACCCGCTTCCACTGGTCGTACCGCTCGGCAGCGGACAGACTGCTGTGCAGCACCGCCACCTGAGTGCCGAAATAGGCCGCCAGAATCCCCAGCAGCTGGGGGGTCAGGGCAATCTCCGGCACCAGCAGCATGGCACTTTTCCCCATGTCCAGACAGGTCTGGATCAGCCGGATATACACGCTTGTCTTGCCGGAGCCGGTAACGCCGTAAAGCAGAGCTACCCCCGGCTCCTGGCTTTCCATCTGGGAAGCCAGGCCTTCAAAGCAGGTCTGCTGCTCGCCGTTGAGCACCAGCGGGCCGGAGAGCCTCGCCGGGCGGATTTCCCGGCACCGGAGCACCGGCCGCTGGGAAAGGGTCAGATAGCCCAGCTTTTCCAGCCGGTTCACCGTGGCCGTGGAGGCACCGGTGAAATAGCACACATCCTTCACCGCCGCGCTGCCCACGCTGCAAAGCAGTTCCAAAACCTGCCGCTGCATGGCGGCGGACTTGGGACGGCCGGCGGCGTAGGCCATGGTCTCCTCAGGAGACTGGGCAAGGGTGGCAATTTTTTCCGACTTGTCCTGGGTCTTCCGCAGGAAATCCGTCTGGCAGTCAATCCACTTCTTCTGCCGAAGGTAGCTGAGCACCCCCCGCAGAGCGTCCTCATCGGGGATGAGATTCCGAAGTGCCTCCTCCTGAGCGGTGCCGCCTAAGTTTTCCAGCAGCTCCAGAACCTGGGTCGCTCCCTTCTTGCGCAAGTTCTTGTCCTTCCAGCTTAGGTCTTCCGTCAGGCTGACCGTCAGCCGGGTCCGGAACCAGAGTCCCGCCGGGAGCATCGCCCGGATGGCGTCGAAAAAGGTGCAGAAATACCGCTCCCGAAGGAAGGCCGCCAGCCGCAGCTGGGTCTCAGTGAGAATTGCTTCCTCGTCCAGGCAGCTTTCCACCGGCTTCAGCTTATCCTCGCTGCCCGGCTCCACAGTCAGGACAATTCCCTCCGTGCGCCGGTTGGCGCGACCGAAGGGAACCATCACCCGCTGACCGGGGGCAAGGGCCATATCCTGGGGAATCCGATAGGAATAGGGCTTATCGATGGCAAAATTTGCCGCAGAAACAGCAATTTTTCCGATCATAGCCCCAGTTCCTCCAAAAATCAATATTGATATTCGTCCTTGATGGTAGCGGACAGCTCGCCGTCGGCAACTTCCTCAATGGCCAGGGTCACCGGCTTCTCCGGCAGCTCCTCCTGGAAGGCCTCAGCCTCGGCGGCGATCTGGCGGGCCCGATGAGCCACCACATTCACCAGCAGATAACGGCTATCCACATGCTCCAGCAGTTCCGCAACAGGGGGGTACAGCATAATCAAATTCCTCCAAAACCAAAAATAAAATCGAAAATCATAAAGTTAACGCTTATTCAGCGATAATTTTCAAAATTTCCTGAGCGCATCGCTCCGGGTCGTCGTTGACCACCACATGGTCATACCAGACCCGCTGCTCCATTTCCCAGGCAGCTCGCTCCATGCGCATCTTGATCTGCTCCTCCGAGGTATCTCCCCGACCCCGCAGACGGCGTTCCAGCTCCTGGACAGAAGGGGGCATGATGAAAATCAGCACCGCGTCCGGCATTTTTTCCTTCACCTGCTTTGCACCCTTGGGTTCAATGTCCAGCAGCACCGGCCCATGCGCCTGCTTTTCCTCGGCCTGAGCCCTGGGGGTACCATAGTAGTTTGCCGCGTGGGCATCGTATTCCAGGAATTCTCCGTCTTCGATCATAGCCTGGAATTTCTCCCGGGTGATAAAGTAGTAGTGCACCCCGTCAATCTCCCCGGGTCTGGGAGGGCGGGTGGTAGCAGACACAGAGAAGGACAGATCCTTCCGCTTACGCATCATGATACCCAGAACCGTGCCCTTTCCAACCCCGGAGGCACCGGAAATCACGATCAGCTTCCCCTTGCTCATGCTTCTTCCTCTCTTTCCGGCTCCCCGTGGCCTGACCACCGGGCGCATATCGTTTCCGTGGGAATGGCGGACAGGATCACATGATCCGTGTCCATGAGGATCACCGCCTTGGTCTTCCGGCCGTAGGAAGCGTCGATGAGCATTCCCCGATCCCTGGCCTCCTGCACCACCCGCTTGATGGGGGCGGAGTCCGGAGCCACAATGGCAAGCACACGGCCTGCCGCGACCATGCTGCCAAATCCGATGTTGATCAGCTTCATATAATCACCGGCTTACTCAATATTCTGGGTCTGTTCCCGGATTTTTTCCAGCTCCGCCTTGATCTCCACCACGATCCTGGCCAGCCGCACGTCGGAGCACTTGGAGCCGATGGTATTGCTCTCCCGGTTCATTTCCTGAAGCAGGAAATCCAGCTTCCGGCCGATGGCACCGCCGGCGGTGAGCATATGGTTCATCTGATCCAAGTGGCTTCTTAAGCGGACGGTCTCCTCGTCCACCGCCACCTTATCGGCGAAAATGGCCGCCTCCGTGAGAATCCGGCTTTCGTCAATGGCGGTATTGGCAAGAACCTCTTTCAGCTTGTTTTCCAGGCGGGTGCGGTAATCGATGACCGTCTGTCCGCTTCCGGCCTCCACCTGGGCAACCAATTCCAGGATGGTCTGGCCACGGCCGCGCAGGTCGTTTTCCAGAGCCTTTCCTTCCGCGCAGCGCATGGCGTCGTACTGGGCAAGTGCCTGATTGACCACGCCCATCAGGTCGTCCTGCAAAGCCCGCTCGTCCACTTCAGGCTTTTCTACGGTGAACACGTCCGGCAGCCGGGAAAGGGTACTGACGCTGATGTCGTCCCGGACGCCGTAAAAATCCACCATCTGGCGCATGGCGGCCAGATACCCCTCCACCACCGGGGCGTTCAAAGTGACCTTCACATCCTGGGCGCCCTCGGCCCGCAGGGAGATGAACACATCCACCTTGCCCCGGGAAATGGTGGCCTTCACCGCCTGCTTCACCGCGTCCTCCGCGAAGGACAGGGTTCGGGGCAGTTTCACCGTGCAGTCTAAGTATCGGTTATTGACGGAGCGCAGCTCCACGGTGTACTCCCGGCCGTTGACGGTTTCCACAGCCCGGCCGTAGCCGGTCATGCTCTTAACCATGGGTATCTTCCTCTTTTCCGGTGAAATTCGGCATGTTTTCCGCATATGCCGTAATGGTATAGGTCAGGTTTGCCTTCCGGGCGACCAGCCGGTCATAGGCAATCACAATGGCCATCCCCAGCGCGAAGCCCAGGCAGCCCCCCAGAGTGCCATAGCTTCCCGGCAGGGTTCCCAGATAATAGCCCAGGAAGAAGAGAATCAAGGGCAGCACATACAGCACCACCGCCGCCTTCAGCACCGGCGCGGTGGAGGACTCCACCCGCACCAGCTCCCCAGGCCTGGCTCCGATGGCGTTCCGGGCGGTGAAGATCACCGCCTCCTTGGCCGCCCCGCAGCCGCTGCACTTATGGCAGTCCCCGGAACAGGCGCTCTCCCGGACATGGACAACCTCGGCGTTTCCGTTTTCCAGAAGCCGCCGGACTCGCACGATCTGTTCCATCAGCTCACCGCCTGTACCGTGGCCGACACGGAGGTACTCTTCACCGCACCTACGTTGGCAAACGCATTGTCAAAGATGAGACTGACCTTGTAAGTGGCCGTGCCGATTTCCGCGTTGGTGAAGTCCACCACCGCCCGGACGTTCTTTTCCTCAAGGGCGGCAATCTCCGCCTCAGGCCCCCGAACCTTCACCGTCAGGCTGGCGTTGATGATATCCGCCTCCATCCCCTCGGGTACGTTGGTAGCCTCGAACTGGTCAATGGTCAGCTCCTTGGTCTTCAGTCCGGTGAACCGGACGGAAACCGTAGCCTCGTTGACACCGGTCTGGTTGGTCACGCCCTCCGGCAGGGTGATGGCATATTTCAGCTCATTGCTGTTTTTCTCCAGGTCGGCCAGGTTCACCGAGCAGATGGTCAGGGTATCCCCCAGCTCCGCCAGAACCGCCTTGCCGCCGGACACCCGGATGGTCTCGGGAGAGATGGAAACCTTGGTATTATGCTCGTTGGCACCGCCGCCGTAGACCACATCCGCCACCAGCTTCACCTCCCGGATCTTCTGGATCTGCATGTCCAGCCGAACCTCTTCCACATTGGTGGTAATCTGGCTGGCATCCACCGGGTTGTCATCGGCATCGCACAAGGTGTAGCGATAGTTCTGGCTGATGGACTCCACCTGATCGGTCAGATCTATCTCCACACTGGCATGGTCAATGGTATCCACCACCGATGCCGGGCCGCTGACGGTCACCGTATTGTTGTCCAGCACCGCGTTTTCCGTATCGTAAATGTAATCCTCGGAACGGTTGCCCGTCCATTGGATAACCACGGGCACCTCCGCCACCCGGCGATAGTCCACATTGGCGAAAATCGCGCTGGGATTCTTGGAGCCAACGGTAAAGGAGGAGGCGGACACGTCGCTGGGATAGGAAATGGTATAGCTCAGGGCGATCCGCTCCCCAGGCTCGGTGATCTGGGAAAGATCCACCTTGGCCGCCAGCTTGCTGGAATCCAGCTTGCTCAGCTCGCTTCTGGCACCGGTCAGGTGCAAAGAAACGGTGGAATTGGACAGAGACGTTACCATCAGGTTCCGTTCGTTCAGCACGGACTCCCCCTCCATCACCACCGGGATGTTGGAGAAGGTATTATCCTCCTCAATGCTCACATTCTGAGACACATACAGCCACAGGCACATAGCAACCGCCAGCGACAGCACCATGGAATACAGTTTATTCCTTTCCATAGCCATCACCTTCCTTCGTCTTGTCGGACAGCTTCTGCAGCAGCTGAGCGGGGAAATGCTTCTCCGGCTGGGTCTGGGTGTTTGCGCACAGCTCCTGCCGCAGGAGCTTGTCCAGGGTAGCTACCTCCAGCGACCGCTTGAGCATACCGCCCTTGGCCACGGAAATGTCACCGCTTTCCTCGGAAACGATGACGACCAGCGCATCCGTGGCCTCGCTCATGCCCACGCCTGCCCGGTGCCGGGTGCCCAGCTCCGGGGGCAGCTTCTCGTTGCTGCTCAGGGGCAGCACGCAGCCCGCCGCAGCGATCCGATTCTCCCGGATAATCATGGCGCCGTCATGCAGCGGCGAATTTTTGAAGAAAATATTCCGGATCAGCTGATCGGAAACCTGGGCGTCAATGGTGGTGCCGGTTTTGCCGTAATCGTCCAGCCGCTGATCCCGGGCAAAGACAATCAGCGCGCCTACCTTCTCCCGGCTCATGGTCTCACAGGCCTTCACCGTCTGGGTAATCACGATTTCCGTCTCCTGAACCGGGCGGCTGGCAACGAAAAGCTTCGAAAGCTTTACGTTGCCCAGGTGATCCAGCATCCGCCGCAGCTCCGGCTGGAACAGCACCACGAAGGCCAGCAGTCCAATGGCCAGAACCTGATTCAGAATCCAGTTGAGGGTGTACAGTCGGAGAATGCTGGTGACCCAGGAAACCGCCACCAGCGCAACCACCGTCCGCGCCAGGCGCATGATATGGGGCGTCTTCAGAAGCGGAAGCAATTTGTAAACCAGGAACGCCACGACCAGAATATCCAGATAGTCTGACCATTTCATCCCCAGTATCTGTGAAATCAGATTCATCTTCCCATCAAGCCCCTTTTCGCGCAAATTCGCCGCAGGCATACCCCGCACCGTACACTTACCTATTATCCGTTCTATTATAGCGGATTGTTTCGCCGATGGCAATAGACATTTCTGTAAAAATTCTGTTACCGATTTTCTCGGATTTTGGCTGTTGCCCGGAGAAAACCATCGATTTCTCCCCGGGTGGTGTCAAAGCCCAGACTCACCCGGACGGTGCCGGTGGGAAGCGTTCCCGCGCTTTCGTGAGCCAGTGGGGCGCAGTGAAGCCCGGCACGCAGGGCAAAGCCCTGCCGGGTCAGAATTTCCGCCCCTGACTGGCAGTCCATCGGCGGCACGAAGGACACCGTGGCCGCCTGGTGGGGTCCGGCGAAGACCCGGAAGCCCTGGCGGATCAGGCCGTGGGCGCAGTACTCCGTCAAAAGCTGCTCCCGCCGGAAAATTCCGTCGGTGCCTACCCGGTTCAGGTAGCGAAGACCCTGGGTCAGCCCCGCATAGCCCGGCACGTTCAGGGTTCCCGGCTCCAGCCGCTCGGGCAGCTCCTCCGGCATTTCCCGGGAAATGGATTGCGTACCGGTGCCGCCGTAAAGCAGCGGCGTTCCCGGCTGAGCGCACAGCAGCAGCCCCGTTCCTTGAGGACCCAGAAGCCCCTTATGGCCGGGCATGGCCACGAAATCCGCCCCCAGCTCCCGGAAATTCACCGGCAATGTTCCCGCGGACTGCGCCGCGTCCACAATGAAGGGGATCCCACGCTTCCGGCACATGGCCGCCATCTCCCCTACGGGCAAAATATAACCGAAGACGTTGGACACATGGGTAAATACCGCCGCGTCCGCCTCCTGCAGAGCCTTCGCGAATTCCGACAAGGTGTCGTCCCAGTCAAACAGCCGCCGTCCGGCGACACGCACCTTAGCATCCAGGGCATACAGGGGGCGCACCACCGCGTTGTGCTCGAAGCCCGTGACCACCACCGTACCCCCGGTCTTTACCACCGACCGGATGGCCAGATTCAGCCCGTGGGTGCAGGAGGTGGTGAGTACCACCTGCTCCGGCCTGCAGGAAAAGAGCTTCCCCGCCGCCTCCCGGCAATCGTACACCATTTCGGCCGCCCGCATGGCAGGCTCGTATCCGCCCCGGCCGGGATTGGCGCACAGGCGCATGGCTCGCTCCACCGCCCGGTAAACGGCGGCGGGCTTGTGAAAGGAGGTGGCTCCATAATCCAGATAGATCATACTTCCACCATTTTTCCGTCGGCACTCTGGACATACGCCCGCCGCATGGGGATCTGATGATCCCGCAGAAGCCGGGTCACCGGCTCGATTTCCTCAGCCCGGAGCCGCAGGGCGTAGCCGCAGCCCTGCTCCTCCATCCAGCGGGGCGAACGCCGGAGACTGCATTGGTATCCGCTGTTTCGCAGCAGCCGCTCCGCCTGCTGCCCGAAGGTCACAGACCGGAACGATACATAATAAACGCGCATTCCCATTCCCTCCCTGAGCCAGTCTATGACCCCAGGGCGATTTTCGTGTTTCGACAAAAGCCGGTTCTTCAAGTGTCTTAGAACCAATTACACTTGTAGGGGACGATGCCCTCATCGTCCCAAAGCAAAAAAATTTCTACACGCAATGCGTGTTTCGGTGCTGTTCCCGCCGGGGGGGGCAAGGTTCTTGTCTCGGCAAGAACCTTGAGAAGAAGCCGACTCAAGGGGCGCTGCCGAAAAGCCGCCCCCTTGAGAATCCCCCGGCCGCTCCGCCGGAAGCAGGTCAAAATATTTCGGATCGCTATTATTCGTATTTTGGGGGTGCTCGGGCAATACGAAGAATTTATGACATAAAAAAGCGCGGGGATCCCCCGCGCCTTTCCTTATATTTCTTCCAATAAGCACACCGCGTGGCAGGCCATGCCCTCGCCGGTGCCGGTGAAGCCCAGCTTTTCCTCGGTGGTGGCCTTCACGTTCACCCGATCCGTCTCCACGCCCACGGCGGCGGCGATATTCGCCTGCATCTGCGGAATGTAGTCCTTCAATTTCGGTCTCTGGGCGATCATGGTCACGTCGATGTTGCCCACCTTGCAGCCCTTTTCCGAAACCTTCCGGTACACCTCCCGAAGAAGCATCAGAGAATCCGCCCCCTTGTATTTCGGGTCGGTATCCGGGAAATGGCGGCCGATATCCCCCAGCCCCGCTGCCCCCAGCAGGGCATCGGACACCGCGTGCAGCAGCACGTCCGCGTCGGAGTGACCCAGCAGCCCCTTCTCATACTCGATTTTCACCCCGCCCAGGATCAGGTCTCTGCCCTCCACCAGCCGGTGTACGTCATATCCGTGTCCGATTCTCATTTCTCTTCCCCCAGAAGCAGCTCCGCGATTTTCAGGTCTATGGGGGTGGTGATCTTCAGGTTCCGCTCGTCCCCCTCCACGATCTTGATCTTCATGCCCAGCCGCTCTACGGCGGAGCAGTCGTCTGTAACCTGCGCCTTGTCCGCCGCCGCCTTTTTCAAGGCTCCGCGAAGCAGATCAAAGTCGAAAACCTGAGGGGTCTGTACCGCCCGCAGGCTCCCCCGGTCGGGCGTGCTTTCCACCACGCCGCCCTTTACGACCTTGATGGTGTCCTTCACCGGAATGGCCGGAGCCGCCGCGCCGTAGGTGTTGGCCGCCCGGACAGTCCGGTCAATGACCTGCCAGGAGATCAGCGGCCTTGCCCCGTCGTGGACGGCGGCCAGCTTGGTGCCCTTGGGCAGGGCGTTCAGTCCCAGATGTACCGATTCCTGGCGGCTGCTGCCCCCGCAGACCACCGCCGTGACCTTGCGCATGTCCCGGCACAGGCCGGAGATAGGCCGTATCAGATCCTCCCGGGTGACGATGACGATGGAAGCGATGGCATCGCAGTTCTGGAAAGCCCGAACCGTCCGGACAATCATCGGCTCGCCCCCCAGGGAGGCCATCACCTTGTCGATGCCTCCCATCCGGGAGGCACTGCCCGCGGCCACGATCACCGCGCCGCAGGTTTTCAGCCTCAGCAGCTTCCGGGCAGGCCGGGTCACCTTTGTGATATCCATGGTCACAGCTCCTTCACGAGTTTTTTATAGAAATCGCCCCGGACCATAAAATTCTTGAACTGATCAAAGGCCGCGCTGGCGGGACTCATCAGCACCACGTCCCCTTCTTTTGCCGCCGCTGCCGCCGCCCGGACTGCCGGCGCAAAGCTGCCGCAGTCCGTAATTTCCAGCCTATTGGGGTCATACGCCGGGCAGGAAATCACCGCCTGACGGATCTTCTCCCCGGTGGCGCCGCCCAGGAACAGCTTCTTCACATGGGCGCAGATTTCCGGTCCCAGCACGTCATAGGGAATGTGCTTGTCGTAGCCTCCGGCAATCAGGATCACCTTCTCCGGGAAGCTGCGCAGACCCGCGATGGTGCGGCTGGGGCTGGAGGCAATGGAGTCATTATAGAACCGCACGCCGTCCTTAATGCGCACCAGCTCGATCCGGTGCTCCACGCCGCCGAAGGTTCTTGCCACCTGGCGGATGGTCTCATCCTCCACCAGACCCTCCACCATGGCGATGGCCGCCATGTAGTTTTCCACATTATGTACCCCGGGAATCAGGATATCCGAGGCTTTCAGCACAGCTTCCCCGTGACGGCAGATCACCCCGTCCGCCAGGCACACGTCCGCTTCTTTCTGTCGGGAGAAGAACAGGGTTTTGCCCTTGCCCCGGAAGGCGGCCGTAATGGCATTGTCCGCATTGAGGATCAGGATGCCGTTTTCGTCCTGGTAGCGGAAAATGTTGGTTTTCGCCTGGACATATTCCGCCATATCCCTGTGGATATCCAGGTGGTTGGGAGCCAGGTTGGTGATCACTGCCCGGACGGGACTGCGCTTCATGTCCATGAGCTGGAAGGAGCTTAGCTCCACCACGGCAAAGTCGTCGGGCTTCATCTGCCGCACGAAAGGCAGCAGGGGCGTGCCGATATTTCCCCCCAGCCAGACGGTTTTGCCAGCAGCCCTCAGCATTTCGGAAACCAGGGTCGTGGTGGTGGTTTTTCCGTCGGAGCCGGTCACCGCCAGAATGGTGCAGGGGCAGACCTCAAAGAAAACCTCCATCTCGCTGGTGACCCGGGCACCCCGACCCACTAAGGCCTGAATAGCCGGGTTCGCCGGGTGCATTCCGGGGGTGCGGAACACGACATCCGCCTCCACGCCGTCGAGATAGTTTTCCCCGACGCGCAGAGCGCAGCCGGCGGTTTCCAGCTCCAGCACCTCCTGATCCAGCTTTTCCCGGGGGGTTCTGTCGCAGCCGGTAACATTGCAGCCGAATTCCAGCAGCAGCCGCACCAGCGGCCGGTTGCTCACACCCAGACCCAGCACCGCGATTCTTTTTCCCTTCAGAGAACGAAAATATTCCGCGAACTTGTCCGTCATTGGTCATTCCTCACTTGATAAAGGATACCTACAGTATAGCGGTTTCCAAAAGAATTTGCAAGGGCATTTGACAATTCCCCTTTCTTGGGTTACAATACATGCGCGACCGGGTCGGACAGCCGCGGACGCAAGCCGAAAGGCTGCGGATGAGGAAAGTCCGGGCTCCACAGGGCAGGGATAACGGGTAACGCCCGCCGAGGGCAACCTCAGGACAAGTGCAACAGAGAGATGTAGCCGGGTTTCCCGGTCATAGTGAAAAGGTGCGGTAAGAGCGCACCCGCCCCATGGAGACATGCGGGTGCTGTAAACTCTATCCCGGAGCAACGCCGTGGAGGGACATAGGTTCGCCCGACCGTCCCGAGGAGGCGGCTTGATCCTGCGGGCAACCGCGGGGCTAGATAGATGGCTGTCAAGACAGAACCCGGCTTATAGACCCGCGTCGCCAACAAGCACCCATTCGTGAGAGTGAGTGCTTGTTGCGTTATTCACGGTTCATTATTCACATACCACATTCAAAATACCGGAGCATTTTCAAGAGAGTAAGTAGGGGCGGCCATTGGCCGCCCGCTTTTTCTGCACCGAAATAAACACATGTCATTGCGAGGAGGCCAACGGCCAACGTGGCAATCCGTTCTCCCTTGGCTCCCACTCTGGAGGAGCTGGCGGCGAAGCCGACTGAGAGGGTAAAAATCGCCCTCTCCGCCCCGACCGGGCACCTCTCCCATAGGGAGAGACAAGACCCTCATCCGCCCGCTGCGGCGGGCACCTATACATTATTGTGCAATTGCCACTGGCAATTGTTAAATTTTGATTCGCTGCGCGGAGCACCACCCCAAGGGAAGGCAGGGGTTACGGATTGCCACACCAGTGTGCGCACTGGTTCGCAATGACATGCGTTGTACGGTAGCTGCGCGGAGCACCACACTGGTGCGCAATGACATGCAATATGTGATTGATACTACAAGAACGATACCGAGCACGCCCTATGGTTTTTCGGCCAGCTAGCACACGCATTTGCTGTCGGATCAGCCGACAGCAAAAAAACGCCCCAGGCAGAGCCTGGGGCGCAATTGTGTCAGGATTCTACTGAAAATTACTCAGAAACCTCGGTGACAACACCGGAACCGACGGTACGGCCGCCCTCGCGGATAGCGAAACGCAGACCCTTCTCGATAGCGATGGGGGTAATCAGCTCAACGTTCATCACAACGTTATCGCCGGGCATGCACATCTCAACGCCTTCGGGCAGGGAGATGATGCCGGTCACGTCAGTGGTACGGAAGTAGAACTGAGGACGATAGTTGTTGAAGAA
>DJQM01000034.1 GCA_002437585.1 Clostridiales bacterium UBA6386
CTGGTTCGCAATGACATGCGTTATTCGGTAGCTCTCGGAAAATGGGTTTCTGGCTCTGCTCTGATATATGAACAGGCCTCGGTGCAGTTTGCACCGAGGCTTTTTTGCGTCAGAAGAAGCTGACCTGGCTGGTATCGGGAAGATCCCCGAAGGCACCGGCATCTTTCAGCATCTGCATGTGGGTCTTGGAGACCTTGGGGCAGGCGGCGGCCACTTCCTCGATGGACAGGAAGGTCTTGCCCTTTCTGCCCTCCATCAGATCCCAGGCCGCGCTTTCCCCCAGTCCAGAGATGGCCACGAAGGGGGGGAGGATTTTCCCATCCTTGATGAGAAACTGAATGGCGTGGCTGTCGTAAATGCTGATGGGGGCAAAGCTGAAGCCCCGCAGATAAAATTCGTACACCACCTCCAGGGTGGTCAGCAGATCTTCATCCTTGGCGGTGGCTTCCTCGTTGCTGTCGATGGCCTGGATGTTGGCCATCACCGCCTCCTTGCCGCCGGTCATCATCACCGCGTCAAAGCCGCCCTTCTGGCTTCTGCGGTAGAAATAGGCCGCGTAGAAGGGAAGGGGGTGGTGCACCTTGAACCAGGCAATCCGGAAGGCCATCATAACGTAGGCCACGGCGTGAGCCTTGGGGAACAGGTACTTGATCTTCTTGCAGGAGCCGATGTACCAGTCCGGCACCCCCGCGGCCACCATCTCCGCCTCCGCCCCGTCCGGCAGTCCCCTGCCCTTCCGGACGGCCTCCATAATTTTGAAGGAACGCTTTTCCGGCATACCGCAGGAGATGAGGTACAGCATGATGTCGTCACGGCAGCCGATGGTTGAGTCAACGGTTGCGGTTTTGGAAGTGATTAAGTCTTTGGCGTTGCCCAGCCACACGTCCGTGCCGTGGGAGAAGCCGGACAGCCGCACCAGGGTATCAAACCGGGTTGGCATGGTGTCCATGAGCATCCCACGGGTGAACCGGGTGTTGAACTCCGGAATGGCCACGGCACCGGTGGGGCCTAAGATCGGATCGTCCTCATAGCCCAGCACCTTGGAGGAGGTGAAAATGGACATGGTGTCCTTATCGTCCAGGGGAATGGTCTTGGCATCCACCCCGGTCATGTCCTCCATCATCCGGATCATGGTGGGGTCGTCGTGACCCAGCATGTCCAGCTTCAGCAGGTTCTCCTCCATGGAGTGGTATTCAAAATGGGTGGTGATCTGATCGGAATTGGGGTCGTCCGCCGGGTGCTGCACCGGGCAGAAATCCCAGATTTCGTTCTCCTGAGGGATGACCACCAGGCCGCCGGGGTGCTGGCCGGTGGTGCGGCGGACACCCACGCAGCCGGTAGCAAGCCTTGCTTCCTCCGCCCGGGAGGCGGTTTTGCCCCGCTCGGACAGGTACTTTTTCACATAGCCGAAGGCGGTTTTCTCCGCCACCGTGCCGATGGTGCCCGCCCGGAACACATGAGACGAGCCGAACATGGAGATACAGTAGGCGTGGGCCTTGGACTGGTACTCGCCGGAGAAGTTCAGGTCGATATCCGGCACCTTGTCGCCGCCAAAGCCCAGGAAGGTCTCGAAGGGGATGTTGAAGCCGTCCTTCTCCATTTTCGTGCCGCACTTGGGGCACACCGCATCCGGAAGGTCAGCCCCGCAGTTGAAGCCCTCCGGTACCTTCAGCTCCGTGTACTTGCATTCCGGGTTGGGACAGCGGTAGTGGGGCTGGAAGGAATTGACTTCCGTAATGCCGGACATGTAAGCAACAATCGACGAGCCGACCGAGCCACGGGAGCCAACCAGATAGCCGTTTTCCAGGGAGTTCTGCACCAGCTTCTGGGCAGACATGTAAATCACATCGTAGTGGCAGGAGATGATGTCGTGAAGCTCCGTCTCCACGCGCTTGGCAAACACCTCCGGGGGATTGTCCCCGTAGAGCCGATGGAATTTGCCGTAAACCAGGCTTTTCAGGTCTTCCACGGAGTTTTCGATTTTCGGGGCGAACAGGTTGTGGGGCACCGGGCGCATGGTCTCGCACATATCGGCGATCTGATTGGGATTCTCCACCACGATTTCATAGGCCTTCTCTTCGCCCAGGTAGGAAAATTCCGCCAGCATGTCGTCGGTGGTGCGGAAATAGAGGGGCATGGGCTTGTCCGCGTCGGCAAAGCCCTTGGTCGCAAGCAGGATATGCCGGAAAATCTCGTCCTCCGGATTCAGGAAGTGAACGTCGCCGGTGGCAACCACCATTTTCCCCAGCTCCTCGCCCAGCTGGACGATTTTCCGGTTGTAGTTCCGGAGGTCTTCGTCGGTCTTGGCCTCGTACTTTTCGTTATCCAGCATGAACCGGTTATTGGCAAGAGGCTGCACCTCCAGGAAATCATAGAAGGAGGCAATGCGCTTGAGTTCGTCGTGGCTTTTCCGGTCGAGAATGGCCTGGAACAGCTCGCCGGCCTCGCAGGCAGAGCCGATGATAAGCCCCTCCCGCATTTCCAGAAGCTCGGATTTCGGGATCCGGGGTACCCGGCGGAAGTGCTTCAGGTTGGAATTGGAAATCAGGTGATAGAGATTCCGCAGGCCAACCTGATTTTTGGCAAAGAGGATGATGTGCCGAGCCTGCCGGTCTGTAATCCGGCCCCCGGAGCGGAGCTTCACCATGGCCGGGTTGATGGTTTGCAGGGTGTGGATGTCGTACTCCTCCTCCAGCATTGCCATGAGCTTCGTCATGATGAGGCCGCAGGTCATGGCGTCGTCCCCCGCCCGGTGGTGGTTGAAGTCCGGCAGGCTCAGGGCATTGGATACAATGTCCAGCTTGAATTTGCTCAGGTGCTGCAATAGATTCTGGGACAAAATCAGAGTGTCGGCGGCGGTGTAGGTGTAGGGCAGGCCCTGACGCTCGCACGCCGCCCGGATGAAGCCGGTGTCGAAGTCGGAATTGTGGGCAACCAGCACCCGATCTCCCACAAATTCCAGAAATTTGGGAAGAATTTCCTCGATTTTCGGCGCACCCTGGAGCATGTCCTCGGTAATGCCGGTCAGCTCCACGATCTTCCGCTCCAGATGCCGCCCCGGGTCAACGAAGGTCTGGAAGCGGCTCATTTCCTGGCCGTCCTTCAAAATCACCGCGCCGATCTCAATGATCCGGTCGTCCCGGGAGGAAAGGCCTGTGGTCTCCAGGTCAAAGGCCACGAATTCCTGGTGGAAATCCATGTCCTTGTCCCCGTGGACAACGATCCGGTCGTCCACGTCGTTGACATAATATCCTTCACAGCCGTAGAGAATCTTGATTGTTTCGTCGGTGCCCGCCACCTTCGGCGGCTTCTTCCCCTCCACGCAGTGCAGGGCATCGGTAAAGGACTGACAGCAGCCGTGGTCGGTGATGGCAATGGCTCGATGACCCCAGGCCGCCGCCTGCTTGATGGCCGCATCCGTGGGGGTCAGGGCATCCATATTGGACATGGTAGTATGCAGGTGCAGCTCCACCCGTTTTGCCCCCACCGCCTTGTCCTGCCGCTTGGGCAGGGAGCCAGGCTCCATGGCGTAGGGCTTGAGTACCATTTCGTTCTCGAACCGATCCTCAATGAGCCGCCCCTGAACCCGAAGCACCGAGCCTACCGCCACATTTTCCAGGATGGGCTTTGCCTCGTTTGCCTCCATGAAGCGGCTGATACGCACGGAATTGGTATTGTCCGTCATGTCGAACTTCACCACATAGGCGTTGCGCTTTTTCAGCTCCTTGTGCTCCACGTTGAAGACCCGACCCTCTACGATCACCGTACCCATGTCCATGGTCAGATCCTTCATGGGCACGGCAGACCCCCGGAAGGGCTTGCCGTAGAAGGCCTCACTCTGGGTCTGCGCCTTCTCCTCCCGCTTTTCCGGATGGGCAGCAGCGGCGGCGGGCATTTTGCGGATGGTCTGCTCCCGGAGGGTCTGCATGGCATCCATAAGAGCCTTGCCCTCCAGCTCGTTGCCGGTCTCAATGGCAATGGTCACGGGAGCGGCGAACCGCTCCCGGAGATTCTGCTGAACTGCCGGGACATGCTCCAGCAGAGCCGCCTTCCCGTTGGCCGCCAGGTGAATGGTCAGCTTCTCCCCCTCCCACTCCCACCTGGCTCCGGCAAGAGACCCCCGGGCCATGGAATCGTGCATCACAAACAAGTCCCGGAGCTCCTCCGGCTCGATGCTTTGCAGCTGCGAGGCCGGGTGGGTAGCCGTCAGGTTCATCCGGCGAAGGCCATAGAGGGAGGAAATCTCCCTGGCCGCCTGGTCAAGAAGCCGCTGGGGGATGTAGCTTTCCGAATGCACCACCACATGAACGCTCCCGGCCTCGGCGGAAATGTCCGCGGCGGCGATAGCCGCCTGAGAAAGCACTGGCAGCAGTGCCTCAGGCGGCTCATAATCCGGAAACATCTGAAATAAGTAGACTTTCTGTTCCATAAATCAACAAATTACATGGCTTCGATGCGCCGCAGAAGGGCGGGCAGCAGCTCGTCGTAGGGAAGCTTTTCCACCTGCTGACCGTGCTCGAAGAGCATCCCCCAGCCGTCGCCGCCGGCAATGCCGATGTCCGCTTCCCGGGCTTCCCCGGGGCCGTTGACCACACAGCCCATGACCGCTACGGTGATGGGCTTCTGGCAATCCCGCAGGGCTTCGTCCACCCGGTTCACCAGGCCGATCAGGTCGATCCGGGTTCTGCCGCAGGTGGGACAGGAAACGATGTTCACGCCCTCCTTGCGCAGCCCCGCAGCCTTGAGAATATCCTTGGCAGCGTAGACCTCCTGCACCGGATCATCGGTCAGGCTCACCCGGATGGTGTCGCCGATGCCGTCCAGCAGCAGCGCGCCGATGCCCATGGCGGACTTGATAAGTCCCTGCTTCACAGGGCCGGTCTCCGTCACGCCGATGTGCAGCGGGTAATCGCACCTGGAGCGGAACAGCCGGGCAGCCGCCACCATGGTGGGCACAGTGGAGGACTTCATGGACACGCAGGTGTCATAGAAGCCCTGCTTTTCCAGCAGCTCCAGATGCTCGAAGGCACTTTCCACCAGTGCCTCCGCCGTGGGATGGCCGTACTTTTCCAGCAGCCGCTTGTCCAGGCTGCCGCCGTTGACGCCGATGCGGATGGGGATATGCTTTTCCTTGCACACGGCCACCACGGCCTTCACCCGATCCTCCCCGCCGATGTTGCCGGGGTTGATGCGGATTTTGCTGGCACCGCCTTCCGCGGCGGCGATGGCCAGCTGATAGTCAAAGTGGATGTCCGCCACCAATGGCAGAGGGCTTTCCTTGCAAATCTCGGCAAAGCCTCTTGCCGCCTCCCGGTTGGGCACGGCCAGCCGGGCGATCTGACAGCCCGCCGCCGCCAGCTGACGAATCTGCCGGAGACTTCCCTCCACGTCCGTGGTTTTGGTGTTGAGCATGGACTGGATGACCACCGGGGCACCGCCGCCGATGGGCACGCCACCCACCAGAATCTGTCTTGTCATAGCATTATCCTCTGAATAACATAAAAATATCCTTGAACATGATGACCGCCATCAGAGCCATGAGCAAAATCATGCCCGCGCCATGCAGATACCCCTCATACTTTGGGTTGATCTTCTTCCGGGTGACGGCCTCCACCGCCGTGGTGATGACCACGCACACGATCCGGCCGCCGTCCAGGGCAGGCAAGGGCAGCAGGTTCATCACCGCCAGGTTGATGGCAATGAAGCCGCCGAAGTACAGCATGTTCATCAGAGCCTCCCGGCGGCTGGCCGATTCGTCCGCCACCACGGTCATCTGCTGAACAATGCCCACGGGGCCGGTCATGTCTCCAAGTCCCGCCTTGCCGCTGACCAGCATTTGCAGGCTCAGCCGAACCAGGCGCACGGTGTCCAGGCTCTGATTCCAGGCATACCGAATCTTTCCGGCAAAGTTCAAAGGCTCCACCGTAAAATTCATGCCGTAAAGCTTCCGGGTGACTCCGCTGTCGTCGGTGACGGTGTGGGTTTCCATCCGCAGATCCTTCAATGTCACCTTCCGGCCGTCCCGGAGAACCACCAGGTCGTGGGTCTGGCTGGGGTTAAGGTTCAGCAGCATGGAAAAATCCGACTGGACATAGATTTTTTCTCCGTCCAGCTCCAGGATTTTGTCCCCCACCTGAAGGCCGTCCGCACCATTGATGGTAGCAAAGCTTTCAAAGCTGCTGATCACCGGCACAACCACCTGTTTGGCAGGCAGATAAATGGCCACCATAATCAGCACGCCCACAAGAAAATTCATGGCCGCCCCGGCGGCTAAGATGATCAGCCGCTTCCACCAGGCCGCATGACCAAAGGAATGGGGATTGTCACTGTCCCCGTCCTCGCCCTCCATGGCGCAGTAGCCGCCGATGGGGATGAGACGAATGGAATACAGGGTTTCGCCGATTTTTTTCGACCACAGAGCCGGCCCCATGAACATGGAAAACTCGTTGACCTGGACGCCGGACAGCTTGGCTGCCGCGAAATGACCCAGCTCGTGAACAAAAATCAGCATACTGAACAGGAGAATCGCAAAAAGAACGCTCATAAATTGCCTCGCTTAACGTTGGGAAAGGTCTTGCACCGCCGTCCGTGCCAGCCGGTCTGCTTCCAGAATTTCCTCCAGAGAAGGATTTTGCAGGAAGGGTGTCTTCTCCACCGCCTGAGAAACCAGCCGGTAGATGTCATAGAAGCCGATCTCATCCCGGAGGAACCTGGCAACCGCCTCCTCATTGGCGCCGTTCATGGCCGGACAGGCAGTTCCCCCCAGCCTGGCGCAGTCCCTGGCCAGCCGGAGGCAGGGGAAATTCTCCGCATCCGGCTTCTGGAAGGTCAGGCTGCCGCAGGTAAGAAGGTTTAGCGGCTCCACCGGAGAGGGAATCCGCTCCGGGTAGGTCAGAGCCAGCTGAATGGGCAGGCGCATATCCGGGGTGCCCATCTGCGCCAGGATGGCTCCATCGGTAAATTCCACCATGGAATGGACAACGCTCTGCCGGTGGATCACCACGTCCACCTGCTCCAGGGGCACCCGGTACAGCCGCATGGCCTCGATGACCTCCAGCCCCTTGTTCATGAGAGTGGCGCAGTCCACGGTGATTTTCGCCCCCATTTTCCAGTTGGGATGCTTCAGGGCGTCCGCCTTGGTAACGGTGCGCAGCTGCTCCCGGGTCATGCCGAAAAAGGGGCCGCCGGAGCAGGTGAGAATCAGCCGCTTGATTTCCTTTCGGTCATGGCAGCCCATGAGGCACTGGAAAATAGCCGAATGCTCAGAATCCACGGGAACGATTTCCGCGTGATACTTCTGAGCTTCTGCCATGACCAGCTCCCCGGCGCAGACCAGGGTCTCCTTGTTGGCAAGGCCGATCCGCTTGCCCGCCCGGATGGCGGCAAGGGTGGGCTTCAGACCCACCATGCCCACCACGGCGGTGATAACGCAGTCCGCTTCCGGCAAAGAAGCCGCCTCCAGCAGACCCTCCTGCCCCCAGTTTACCCGGATGGGAAGGTCTTCAATCCTGGCTTTCAGCTCTTTGGCCGCCTCCTCCGTGGCCATGACCGCAAGTGCGGGGCGGAAAGTACGGCACTGTTCGGCCATCCGCTCCACGCTGGAGCCGGCAGTAAGCGCCGCCACCCGCAGTCCCGGCAGGCGGCTGATGATATCCAGGCTTTGCCGGCCGATGGAGCCGGTGGAGCCAAGAATGCTGACGCATTTGACCATAAAAGCAGCCTCCTTACATCTCCACCAGAGGCAGGAGCAGCAGCAGTGCCTCCATAAGGGGGGCTACCATGGACAGAGAGTCAAACCGATCCAGCACGCCGCCGTGGCCGGGGATCAGGTTGCCGTAGTCCTTGATGCCGGTCTGCCGTTTGATGATGGAAAAGCACAGATCGCCGAAGGTGCCCACGGCGGAACCCAGCAGACCATAAAGCAGAGCTATCAGGTAATTGACCTCGAATTTCAGGGGAAAATCCAGAATCAGAGCATACAGCAGCATACCGATCATAGCCCCGGCCAGGCCGCCGAAGACCCCCTCGATGGTCTTATTGGGGCTGACCACGGGAGCCAGCTTGTGCTTTCCGAAGCGCACCCCCACGAAATAGGCACCGGCATCGTTCATGAAGGCCACAATGAAGGGAATGAGAATTACATATCTTCCGATATTCATGGTCAGAATCCGGATCAGTGCTGTCAGAAAGTAGGGAATCATCACGCCGCCCGCAAAACACATACTGACGGTCTCAAAGCGCACCTTGATATGATCCATCATCATTTCCGCCAACATCAGCATGAAAAAGGCCATTAAAAGCAGCACAAAATAGGCGCGCACCGCCTCAAAATAGCTCCACATGGAAATAACAAAGGCCATGACGGAGGAATAAATCACAAGCCGGGGCTGCTTCACAAGTCCCGTCCGGTACAACAGCTCATAGGCGGCAATGGCAAGCAGAATGCCCAGGATTGTCGCCGCCGCGCTGATCGGAGCCACCAGAACAATCAGAAACAGAATCGGTACCAGCACCGCCGCAGAAATGACACGGGTTTTCATATGTCTTTATACTCCTCCAAAACGGCGGTTGCGCCGGTGATATTCTTCAATGGCCTGATCCAGATCGCTGGGAGAAAAATCAGGCCACAGCACATTCATAAATACATATTCGGAATAGGCGGACTGCCACAGCAGAAAATTGCTGATGCGCATTTCCCCGGAGGGTCGGATAATCAGCTCCGGATCGGGAACCTCCGCCGAGTAGAGATAAGTGGACAGCAGCTCCTCGCTGAGCTCCTCCGGTTTATGGACGCCCGCCTGAACATCCTGGGCAAACCGCCGAGCCGCCTGGACGATCTCATCCCGGCCGCCGTAGTTCAGGCAGAAATTCACCTGCACGTCATAGTCCTCGCTCTGTCGGGCCGCCCGGTCGCACAAAGCCTGCAGCTCCGGGCTGAGCCGGGACAGGTCGCCGAAGAAGCAGAACCGAACCCGGTTTTTCTCCATATCCCGGAGGGCTTCCTCCAGATACCGGCGCAGCAGCTTCATAATCCCCGCGACCTCGTCGGCAGAGCGTTTCCAGTTCTCCGTGGAGAAGGCGTAGACCGTCAGATATTCCACGCCCAGGGTGCGGCAATAATTTGCGATCCGCCGGAAGGCCTCCGCTCCCGCGGCGTGTCCGGCGGTCCGGGGCAGACCCCGCTTCTTGGCCCAGCGGCCGTTGCCGTCCATGATGATGGCAATGTGCCGGGGCGGTGTGGGCTTATCGGAAAGTGCCAAGGCAAGCACCTCTTTCTGTCAGATATACACCGGAAGCTCTGATTAAATCGGCAAGAGCTGGCAACGAGAAGTTTTTCTCTAGCCGAAGGTTCCAAAAGCGGAGGTATACTTTGTGTATTTTCCGCTTTCGGAACTGCGCGGATAGGGAAAAAGATCCGTTGTCCAGCCGCAGACGATTTATTCAGAGTTTCCGCCATACGTTGGGGGTGCGGAGCACCCCCAACGCTTTTTGTCTCGTCAGATGGACATCAGTTCCTTTTCCTTGACGGCAAGGGCGGAATCCACCCGCTTGATGCTCTTATCGAGAAGATCCTGCAAGTCCTTCTCCGCTTTCTTCTGGTCGTCCTCGGTGATCTCGCTGTTCTTTTTCAGCTTCTTCACATAGTCCATGCCGTCCCGGCGGACATTGCGCATGGCCACCTTGGCATCCTCGGCGTACTTCTTGACCTGCTTGGTCAGCTCCTTACGGCGCTCTTCGGTCAGCTGGGGGAACACCAGCCGGATAACCTTGCCGTCGTTCTGGGGATTGATACCCAGGTCGGACAGCTGGATGGCCTTCTGGATATCCTTCAGAAGCTTGGTATCCCAGGGCTGGATCACCAGCGTCCGGGCATCGGGCGTAGAGATGGTAGCAACGCCGTTCAGAGCCGTCTCACTGCCATAGTATTCCACGGTGATCCGATCCAGAACCTTGGCGTTGGCACGACCGGCCCGGACAGAGCCGAAGTCCTCCTCCAGGTGCTCCAGAGTCTTGTCCATTCTTCTTGCGAATTCCTTAAAATCCACGCTCATTGATTTGTCCTCCTTAGATGGTAACAGTGGTTCCGATTTCTTCTCCGCGGACGACGCGGAGAATGTTTTCCGGGGGATTCAGGGCAAAGCACACCATGGGCATATGGTTGTCCATGGCCAGGGTCATGGCGGTGCTGTCGGTAGCCTTCAGGTGGTCTGCCAGCACCTTGTCATAGGTCAGATGGCTGTAGCGAACCGCATTCGGATTCGTTCTGGGATCAGCGGAATAGATGGCATCGATGTTCTTGGCCATAAGCACCGCGTCGGCCTCAATTTCCACGCCCCGGAGCACCGCGCCGGTGTCGGTGGAGAAATAGGGATTGCCGGTGCCTGCGGCAAAGATAACCACCTTACCCTCATTCAGATAGCGATCCGCCCGATCCCGGGTAAAGTACTCGGCAAACTTATTCATTTCCACCGCGCTGAGCACCCGGGCATCCAGCCCGTGCTGCCCCAGCACGTCCGCCACGGCGATGGCATTCATAACCGTTGCCAGCATCCCCATGGCGTCCCCGTGGGAACGCTGCATTTTCCCGCTGCCGTTCTTCACGCCCCGCCAGAAATTACCGCCGCCGATGACGAGACCAATCTGCACGCCCAGATCGTGGCACTGACGGATCACCTCACACACGGCGTGAATCTTGAAGAAATCCAGGCCTACCGCCACATTGTCGGAAATGCCCTCGCCCAGAGCCTCGCCGCTGAGCTTCAGCAGAATCCGCCGATACTTCCTATCAGACATTGCATCCACGCTCCTTCTTGTTATGTCCCGTCTATTTTAATATAAGAACAGCAAATTGACAACCATAATTTTCAGATTTCTTCATTTGTTTTTGCATTTTTCACATTCTTCTATTGTTGCATTTCGTTTTTCCCTATGATATGATAACTTTGGTTTTGTAATGATCTGTCGGAAGGATTTCAGAATATGCTTTGCGTTAGTAGTACCCCCCCCGAAGAAATATTGGCATTGACCTTCTGCGGGTAGTGGCTGCATTTTATGCCATCGTTCTGCACATTCTGGGAGTAGGCGGCTTGCAGGGAGCCACAAGTGGCAGTCAAGCCCTTGTGTGCAATATCCTGTCCATGTGGTGCTACTGTGCAGTCAATATTTTCGGTATCATTACAGGCTTTGTGAGCTATACGGAGGAAGCTCGACCCCTGAAAATCAAAAACTATCTGCGCTTGTGGGGAGAGGTGGTCTTTTACAACCTGCTTCTCACCTTGCTGACCCTATGGCTGCGTCCAGACAGCGCAAGACTTTCCAATCTTTTGACCTCCTGCTTCCCGCTTCTTGCCCATAAGAGTTGGTACTTCACCGGGTATACCGCGGTCTTTTTTCTGATTCCCTTTCTGAATGCTGCGGTACGCAATCTGGACAATCAATATCTGCTGATGCTGCTGGCACTGATTGTTTTCGGATTTACCACATTGGAAGTTTATCTGGGGCTTTTCATCTGCAACGGCGGGTATTCCTTCACTTGGCTGATGATTCTCTACATTGTGGGAGCCATTCTTCGAAAAACCGGCCTTGGCTGCCGCATTCGCCCAGCCGCCGCCTTCCTTGGTATCGTTGGTGTATTCCTGATTGCGTTTGTAATGCGCAATTTATCCGCCTGGTGGTGCTATCCTCTGCGCTCTGAAAGCGCACTGGTAGTAGACACCTATATATTCCCCGGCCACCTGCTGATTGCCATCCTGTATACCGTTTTGTTCTCCCAACTGCGGCCAGGCAAGCCATTGCGGAAGTTTGCCGCTTTTGCCGCACCTGGTGCTTTTGCGGTATATCTGATCAACACCCAGCATTTCGTGTGGTTTGGCTATATGGGAGGGCACTTTGCTTCCTGGGCTTCCCTACCGCCTGCGGAAATCGGTGTGCATGTGGTACTGACGGCGGCTGTATTTACCCTGATTTCCCTTCTCATCGATTCTCTCCGGCAGCGGCTTTTCCGGCTGTTGGAAAAAGCAGGAAAGCATTCTTGTAATCCTGCACAAGGATAAACGCGCAAAGGTGCGGAGTTTGTCTGGATTTTTGGTTGCAAATTTTCCGGGAATCGGGTATAATGACACAATATTATAAAACCAACAGAAGAGAGGATGTCCGGATATGGCAGAAATGACAGAAAGCAAGAATTTTATCCACGCGTTCATCGATGAGGATATTGCCCCGGGCGGCCGATTTGCCGGGATGACCGTCCACACCCGGTTCCCGCCGGAGCCAAACGGCTACCTGCACATCGGCCACTGCAAGGCTCTGTGCATCGACTTCGGCACCGCGGAAAAATACAACGGCCTGTGCAATCTGCGCATGGACGACACCAACCCCACCAAGGAGGACGTGGAGTTCGTAGAGGCCATTCAGGAGGATATTCACTGGCTGGGCTTCGACTGGGGCGACCGGTTCTTCTTCGGCTCCGACTACTTCGAGAAGGACTACGAGTACGCAGTGGAGCTGATCCAGAAGGGTCTGGCCTATGTGTGCGAGCTGACCCCCGAGCAGTTCAAGGCGTACCGGGGCGATCTGAACACCCCCGCCGTCTCCCCCTACCGGGATCGGCCTATTGAAGAGAGCCTTGACCTGTTCGCCCGGATGCGCTCTGGCGAATTTGAGGATAACCGGTACACCCTTCGGGCGAAAATCGACCTGGCCTCCGGCAACTTCAACATGCGTGACCCGGTGATCTACCGGATCCGTCACATGCACCACCACCGTCAGGGGGACAAGTGGTGCATCTACCCCATGTACGACTTCGCCCACCCCATTCAGGACGCTCTGGAGGGCATCACCCACTCCCTGTGCTCCCTGGAGTTTGAGAATCACCGGCCTCTGTACAACTGGGTGGTGGAGCATGTGTCCGTGCCCTGCCATCCCCGGCAGATCGAGTTTGCCCGGCTGGGCATTGACCACACGGTGCTCAGTAAGCGCAAGCTCCGCGCTTTAGTGGAAAACGGCTACGTCTCCGGCTGGGACGATCCCCGGATGCCCACCCTGTGCGGCCTGCGCCGCCGGGGCTACACTCCCGCCTCCATCCGGAACTTCTGCGAGCGGGTGGGCGTGGCCAAAAGCCCCAACACCATCCCCTACGCCTTCCTGGAGTTCTGCCTGCGGGAAGACCTGAATGAAACCGCCCAGCGGGTTATGGCGGTGCTGAAGCCCGTGAAGCTGACCATTACCAATTATCCTGAGGGCAAAAGCGAAACCGTCACCGTAGAGAATAACCCCAACCGCCCTGAGGACGGCACCCGGGAGGTCACTTTCTCCCGGAATCTATGGATCGAGGCCGACGACTTCCTGGCTCAGCCCATCCCCAAGTACAAGCGGCTGTACCCCAACGGCCCCGAATGCCGGCTGAAGGGGGCTTACCTCATCCAGTGTACCGGCTGCGTCACCGACGAAAACGGCAGCGTCACCGAGGTGCTGGCCACCTATGACCCCGACTCCCGGGGCGGCGACCCCGCCGACGGCCGGAAGGTCAAGGGCGCCACCATTCACTGGGTGGACGCGGCTACGGCTGTGGACGCGGAGGTTCGGCAGTACGACAATCTCTTTAATGACCCCGACCCCGACGCTTCCGGCAAGGACTTCCTGGCCTGTCTGAACCCCGGCTCCCTGGAAACCCTCACCGGCTGCAAGGTAGAGGCCTCCCTGAAGGATGCCAAGGCTCCCATGAGCTTCCAGTTCATGCGTCTGGGCTACTTCTGCCCGGACAGCAAGGATTCCAGCCCGGAACATCTGGTATTCAACCGGTCTGTGAGCCTGAAGGACTCCTTCAAGCCCGGCAAGTAAATATGTGCGAAGCACCGCCCTGACTGCAATGGCAGCCAGGGCGGTGCTTCGCATAAGGGAAAGTGCTGATGAAATCGGCAGGAGCTGACTGCGAGGAACTCAGTTCTCAGGCAAGGCAGGGAAACCATGGGACTGCCCTGTGGGGCACCGCATAATTTGGCAAGCAGATTCGACGAGAGATTTTTCGTCAAGTCAGGGTTTGAAACGCGAGGGAATACGGCATATTCTGAACTTTTCAACCGCAGAATTGGCGGAATGGATCCGTCGAAGCGCACAGACGATTGATTCAGAGGTTCCCCAGTGGGAATTCAGGTTAATTCCGCAGGAATTTAGGATGAAAACAGAAGAAAAGTCCTGTATACATCTCACGGCATACAGGACTTCCGTGTCTGTTCAGCACTTTTCAGCCGCATCTGTCCATATATCCGCGGAAAAGCAAGCAACTTCTGTTCGCAAGTTTCGACGTCCTACACGTCAAATCCATTGTCATTCCTTTCTGAGGGGCATTTCACTTTCAGAAATGAGCCGAAATTTTCTGTAACTTCAGTACAGAAAATTTCGGCTCTTTCTTTTCAAACTATATGATATACCGCCATTCTGATATTCGGAGGGCAAGCACCGCTTGCTCGAAAACGCTCCCGCTTACAGCCCTTGCCGATTTGCCCAGAGACTCCTTAACCCTTTACTGCGCCCGCTGTCAGACCCTGGATGAAGTACCGCTGCAAAAATACGAATATGACCGTGACGGGCAGTGCCGCGACAATGCTTGCCGCCATCATATAGCCCCAGTTGGTTGACGCCTCGCCAAGGAACGTCATGACAAGACCGGAGGCCAGCGTCCGCTTCGCCGTATCCGTAACCAGCGTCATCGAATAGAGCAGGTCGTTCCAGCTCCAGACGAAGCCGTAGATTGCGATGGAGACCATGCCGGGCACCGCCATCGGAAAGACGATCTTCGTCATGATGCGCCAATGACCCGCACCGTCTATCTTCGCGCTCTCAATGAGAGAGTCCGGAATGTTGTCAAAATAGCTTTTCAGCGTCCATGTGCCGACCGGCAGTGTAAAGACCACATAGCTGATCAGCAGTGCCCAATAGCTGCCGAGCAGCCCCGCCTTATTCATCAGCGAATAGATGGACAGCAGCAGGATTGCCTGCGGGAACGCCTGGCTCATCATGAACATGCCCATGACGAACCTCCGCCCGCGATAGCGGAACTTTGCGAAGCTGTAGCCCGCAAACGCGCAGACGACCGTTGCCATCAGACTTGAGCCGAAGGATACGATCAGGCTGTTTTTCAGGTAACCCATGATCTTCGGATCCGTCACGATATGGATGATGTTGTCCAGCGTCAGAGGCCCGACGAAGAAATAGGTGCTGAACGTCTCATTCGTCGGCTTGAGCGCTGTATTGATCAGCCACAGCAGCGGGAAGAAGATGAAAAAGCCAATCAAGATCAGGCTCAGCCAGAAGAAGAGCCGAAATGCAGTTGTCCTTTGAAACATTTGTGACATTTCTTTCCCTCCTCAGCGTTCTTCCTTGCTCTGCTGGCGCAGATAGACAATGCTGAAAATCGCAAGCAGGATCGCCCAGATCGTGCCGACCGTGGCGGCCTTGCCCATGTTCCAGTTTTTGAATGCCGTTGTATAGACCTCGATGGAGAGCGTCGTCGTCGCCCGCGCCGGACCGCCCTGCGCCATCGTCCACGGCAGGTCGAAATGCTGCAAATTGCCAATCAGGCCGAGAATGAACACCAGTACTGCCGTCTGCTTCATGCCGGGCAGGATGATGTACCAGAACGTCGTCCAGTTGTTCGCACCGTCGATGTGCGCCGCCTCGACCTGATCGTGGGATACGCTCTGCAAGCCGCCGAGCAGGAACGCCATGTACCACGGCAGCATCTGCCATGTACGCGCGACGATCACGCACAAAAGCGCCGTGTTCGTCTGGCCAAGCCATGGAATCCCGGTTTCCAGGATGCCGAGTGCCTTGAGAATACTATTTAGAATACCGTACTGACCATTGAAGATCCAGCTCCAGAGAAAGCCGATGGCCGTTCCGGGAATGATCCAGTTCACTAACGTTACGCCACGCAGAAATTCCGCGCCCTTGAAGCCCTGATTCAGGTCGATTGCCCAAATGAACCCCAGCGTGTAGGGGAGAATGGTGCTGCCCAGTACAAACAGCAGTGTCGTGCCGAGCGTTTTTCCGAAATAGGGGTCTTTGAAGACCTTCACATAATTTGCAAAGGCGACAAATTTATAGTCGGGATACAGCATGGAGCGGTCTGTAAAGCTGGTGATGACCGCGTCGATAAAGGGATACAGGATAATGGCGAGGAAAACCGCCAGACCCGGCACGATCAGCAAAAAGCCCATCTGGGAGTCTGTCAGCCCGCGTCCATTTTTCAGTTGTTTCAATGCAGGAAACCTCCATTCTGCGGCGTTGCGCCGGGTCGCTCAGGGTGTGCCGTCCCGGCAGAGGCCGGGACGGCGCAGGTAAGGAGATACAACAGAATTACAGTGCTTTCAGGCGGGCAGCCATGTCGGAAACAGCCTGCTGCGCGGTCTTCTGACCGAGCAGCGCGTACTGCAGCTCTTCGGTGATGATGGTCTTCACTTCGCTGGCATTGGTCATGCGGGCAGTCTCTTCCAGGCGAGCCGTCGAGGTTGCCTGCAGGAAGCCGTTCAGATAAGCGTCGTTCTTGACCTCATCCTTCTCAGCCATGCTCTTGGTGACAGGGGGCATGCCGTTGTTCTCAAAGTAGTCCATGGCAACCTCATCGCTGACAAGGGTCTTTGCCAGCTCTGCGGCCTCCTGCTGATACTCGGAGTTCTGGAACGTGACGAGCATATGCCCCCACATGGTGGACTGCGGCTGATCGCCGGCGTTCAGAACGGGACGGGACATGGCAGAGCAGACCTTGACCACGTCCTCCGGAGCAACACCGTTGTTGACGGCCTGTCCCTTGGCGACGACCGCATCGTCATAGAACGCGACCTGACCCTGCGCGAACATCTGGCGCGCTTCGCCGCGGCCGGTGTCCATGGCGATGTAGCCTTCGTTGATGAGCTTCTGATACCACTCGACGCACTTCACAGCCGCGTCAGAGTCGATGGCAACGGTGCCGTCCTCGTTGAAGATGGCGCCGCCGAACGTCCACAGCCAGGGCATGAAGTCGCCTGCGCAGGTGGCGTCCTTGGTGGAGACGGCATAGGGGATAATCTCAGGGTTGTAAGCCTTGATGTCGGCCATGCACTGCTCGAACTCTTCGATGGTAGCAGGAACGGTGTTCCAACCGGCAGCGGCCAGAATTTCGGGGTTGTAGACCATGGTGATGGACGCCATGCTCCAGGGCAGGCCAAGCTGCTTGCCGTCGATGTTGCCGACGCTGAGCGCAGACTGCTCAAAGTTTTCCTTCAGATAATCCTCGCCAAGGATCTCGTTCCAGTCGGCCAGCACGCCCGCCGCGGCGATGGTGTTGAAGATGCCGATGTCCGCCTGCGCCAGGTCGAGCTGCTCGCCGCCCTGGGTGCGGATGAGAAGCTGCTGCGCGGTATCCGCCCATGTCCAGCCGACCCATGTCACGGTGTTGCCGGAAGCGTCCTCATAGGTTTTCATCATGCGCTGGAAGATGTCCTTGCTGGCCTCTTCCTCGCCGGACCAGCCGGCCCAGACAATGTTCTTTCCGCCCTCAGCAGCAGGCTCGGATGCACCGGAGACGTCCGCGGTGGTAGCTGCGGCGTCAGTGCTGGCGGTGTCCTTCGGCGCCGCTGCGCAGGCTGCAAGACTCAAGCAGAGCGCGACCGCCAGAAGCAATGCAAACAGTTTTTTCATGGTGTCAGATTCCTTTCTTTTTGTGTTTTATATCATGGCATTTGCCGTGATGACTAAAAAATGCTGATTTTGTAGATAACAGGCGGCAGGCCGCCCCAGGTCTGCCGTACCGTTATGCGCAGTGCGCACAGACGCGGCATTTCCGGAAGATGCACGGTGATGAGCCGTTGGTGCTGGCCGTGAAGATTTGCAAGACGTACCGTTTCGCCGGTTTCCAGTTCTGCCGTCAGCGTCAGTTCCCGGACAAGCTGCGGCGGCATTCCCGTCCGCACAGCAAACTGATGGCTCTTTTCCCAATGGCTCGCATGGCTGCTCGGCAGCTCCATCGCAAGGTCAGGGGCAAGATACAGCCGAACCTCCCGTGCTTCGACCGGTTCATCCCAGCGAAGTTCTGCCCACGGTTCTGCATCCTCCGGTGCAGCGATCCATGCGTTCGGCTCGCCCCATGGGCGGTTTTCGCCGGAAAGGAGATGCCTTCCCTCGTAAATTGCCGGTTCGTTGGAATACCACGCGCACGGCTCATAGAGTGCCGGTGACTCGCTCTGTCCACAGAGGAAGCCTGTCCGGATCCGGTCGCAGATCGCCAGTTCTGCGCCCGGTGCGGGCGCAAATTCCCAGATGCAGAATGTGCCTTCCTGGGCAATTTCCGCTTCGATTATCTGAGCGCCCTGGCAAAGCTCCCATTTCCGCTGTGTCGTCTGCGTGCCGAGGTTCAAACGGTTCGGCAGCTTCGCGCTTGCACATCGTGCCAGCAGCGTAACCGGCAGTTCGGCATGGACTGCAACCCGAAGCCTCTGCCCGGGCATGGCCGGAAAGCACAGGAAGCCGCCTTCCTTCAAAGAGATCCGCCCCGTCGTTTTGCCGGGGTAACCATTATGTACGCTGCTGACGGAAATGGACGCCTGCTTTGCAAGATCTTCCGGAACCTCAATCTTCGCGCCTGGGAGGAACATATCGTCCAGTGCCAGCGTCCGGCAGACGGCGGTGATTTCCGCGCCTGTCAGCTCTGCCGGCACTTTTCCGGCCTTCAGGCACTGCGCGGCAAGCGTTCCTGCCGCCTGCCCGGACAGGGCGCAGGTGTTCATCACGCGGCTGGAAAAAAACACGCTTCGTTCCACGCCAATGATGCGCCCGGCAAACAGCAGATTCGGCACCTGCCGGTTATACAGGCACCGCAGAGGAATCTGGTAGACATTCACCGGCGTCTGCACGCAGTTCTCCTCGCCGGAATCATACATTCCGCCGGACGGATGTGCGTCGACATACCAGCCGCCGTAAAACGCCCCATCCGGGAATGTCCGCTGCGTGAGAATATCATGCTCCGTCAGGCAGTATTCCGTCTGCATCCGGCGGCTCTCGCGCTTACCGGGAATCGCCCCGATCCAGTCGAGCGTATAGCAGTCGGCATCAAACTTTCCACTGCTTTTCACATAGTTCCACACGCCGTACACCAGCCGCCGCAGCTCCAGTGCAATATCCTGCGCGTCGGCAATCGTGTCGCGCAGGCCGCCGTATTCGAACCACCAGCAGTCACTGCCGCTCATCTTTTCATTGATGATGCGTCCGCCGCAGCCGAGGATCTTCTCAATGTGCGCCATATCATAGGCATAGTCCGGCGCGACAAAGGGAACCGGATGATCTTCCTTTTTGGTGTAATACAGGATAGAATTGCCGAGCGTTTCGTGCTTTCCGTTTCCAACCGAAAACGGTACGCCGGCTTTCGCGCCGACGGTTCCGTCGCCGGTTGCGTCAATAAACAGCTCCGCTTCCAGCTCAAGCTGCTGCTCGCTTCCCTGCTGGATGCCATATACGCAGGCAACCGCACCGCTTCTGCGCATCGTTATGGAAAAGATCTCCGTGTTCAGAAATATTTCCAGATTCCGTTCTTTCAGTACGGCGTCCAGCAGAACATCGTCCCAGAAAATGGGATTTGCATCCGGGTTTCGGTAGAGATTTTCGAGCTTCAGCTCTCCCCAGATGCCCATTTCCTCGCCGTACAGGTTCCCTGCGCCGGTTGCGCCCCGCGTCCAGACGCGGATTTCGCTGCTGGAGTTTCCACCCAGAACCGGACGATCTGTGACCAGCACCGTCTGAATGCCGTGCCGTGCTGCCGCGATCGCCGCGCAGACGCCTGCCGAGCCGCCGCCAATCACCGCGAGCTGCTTGTGTATTTTCTGCATGATTTATGCGCTCCCACTCTGGTCTAAATCGTTTGGCTTACTTTGCTTGTTGTGTATGCACAAAAATCCTTCTATGATTTGTACATTTATCACAAATTCGTTGCTGGGTCTTCGTGAATTTCTGATTTATGCGCCTATCATAGCAGGTTTTCTCGTGTTTTGCATTGAATTTTCTGCTTTATTTCTGGACAAATCTGCACTGTACCTTGACGCTGTGCTTCTTCTATGCTAAACTGCAGATAAATCCGAAACGCCGGAGGTGGGTATGGATAACTCCTTTCAAAAAATCAACGCGTACCTGCGCTATCTGACAGAGCGGCACGGTGTTCAGCTCTGCATCAAGGACTTCTGCGGCTTTGTCGCCATAAACAAGCAGCTGGATGAAGCACTCCGTCCTTTTCTTGCCCACACGAATCCATTCTGCATGTATATGAAATCCGACCAGGCCCATTATCGGATCTGCCTGAGCATGATCCGAAGGATATACCACAAATGTGAGCGCGGCAGACACACCTATTTTGGAATGTGTCATGCCGGTCTCGGAGAATATGTGATCCCGATCTTTGACGGGGACACATTGATCGGCTCCATCAACGCAGGCTTTTTTCAGAACCGGGAGTCCAGGACGCTCCGCCGCATCTGCCGTGCCTGCACGCAAAAGCCGCCGCTGGATGCAGATCTGGCGCAGCGGCTTTACCAGCAATCCATTCACACGCCGAATGTGGATGTGGATCATATGCTTTCCGCCCTGGAGCTGCTGTCGGAATATCTCGGCCAGATTTATCATCTGCTGCGCAGTACACAACCGCATTCCGATACGGTCGGTCGCTATCACGATTCCAGTGAAGACACGATTCTTGCGCACGCCCTGGAGTATATTCGTGTCAATTATAAGAATCGCATTACCGTCGCGGAGCTTTCCGAATTCTGCCATTGCAGCAATTCCTACCTTAGCCGCATTTTCAAGCGGCGTATCGGCGTTAACATCAATGTCTACGTCAATAAGGTGCGCATGGAGCTTGCGAAAAATCCGCTTTGTCTTTCCAACGAGAGTATCGCCGGGATCGCCGCGTCCGTGGGCTTTGACGATCCGAATTACTTTTCCCGCGTATTCACGCAGATCATCGGCATCTCGCCGACCGAGTTCCGCAAGAGGTTCCATCAGGATAATCCCTGATTTTTCTGCATCAGCGACCGCTGCGGAAATCGGTCGCATCGAACGAGCACGGTGCAAAGCTTCTTAAGGCAGTTTCCGGCTTCAGGCAGACAACTCATGCCCACCTGCGGTATAATGCCTATGGATTATTCCGCGGTTATCTGCTATACTGAACAAAAAGACGCGAAGCGGCAAAGTTTAGGTCTTTTCGGCCCGTTTCCGGCGAAGCGCAGAATGGAGTGTTCAAATGGATCTGAATCAGGTAAAAGCATTGTTTTCCCCCACCGATTATGAGCGCGGGATGGAATACTACCGGCAGGGTCGGGTCACGGATATGCGGTGTTCGAAAACCGATACGGAATTGAACGTCAGCTGCACCGTCCGCGGCAGCAAGCGTTATGCGGTGCGGTTTAGCAAAAGAAAGGACAGCCGCGTGCGCGTCAGCTGCTCCTGCCCGCGCTTCGCCGACGTTGGCCGCTGCAAGCACCTTGCCGCCGCCATGATCGCCTTCCTCAGCGAGCCGCCGCGCACATGTGTGCCCGGTAGCGACCAGTATGCGCGGCGGATGCTCCAGCGCTATCTGCAAATTTCGCAGGAATCGGCCGCCCCTTCCCAGCAGCCCATCCGCCTGTGTGCGGTGCTGTGCGACGGATATGGAAGTGAATATCCCTCCTTTTCCTTTCGCGTCGGGTATGACCGGCTGTACAGCGTGCAGAATATCCGGAATTTTCTGGACAATGTGGATCAGCACCGGACAGTCGTCTACGGAAAAGGGCTGACTCTGACACATGACCTTGCGCTGTTTGAGCCGAAGGCACAGGCGATGATCCGGCTTTTGATGAACGAATACGGCAGGTATCGCTCACTCAGTTCTTACTATATGGGCTATGAGCCTCCGGATCATCGGAAAAACGAGATCACGCTGACCGGCGATTCCTTTGACCGTTGGTTCGATCTTTTATCCGACGCACCGGTAGATTATGCAGGCTCCCACTCGCTCACGCTCATGCAAAAAGACCCCCAGGTTCGTCTTCTGATCGCGGAAGAAGACGGCGGCGCGCGGCTGACGGTTCAGACACCCTGCCCCTACCGCTTTTTCGGCAGCTATCGGAGCTTGTACGCGCTGGGCGGCGGGGTGCTTTTACGCTGCTCAGGTGAGTTTCGGGAAAAGATCTACCCGCTGCTCGAATCCAGACAGCAGACCATGTTTCTGGCAAAGAAGGATCTTCCGACCTTCTGCGGCTGCGTGCTGCCGGCACTCGGCGAACAGGTCGAGGTCGAAGATCCGCAGAAGCTTTTTCAAAGCTACATCCCCGACCCCTGCACGGTCTGCTTCTATTTTGATATGGAGCAGGACACGCTGCTTGTCAAGCCGGTCTTCCGGTACGACACGCATTCGATCGCGTTTGACGATCCCTCCGAGTTCGACGGCGTACGGCGAAATAAAAAAGAAGAAGGTGCCGCTTTGCTGTTCGTCCGTCGCTTTTTTCAGCAGCAGGATCGGCAGTTTGTCTTGCAGGGCGAGGACGCGGCGTATGACTTTCTCACGGGTGCCATCGACGCTTTTCGCCGCAGAGGCGAGGTCTATTTCAGCGACCGCCTGAACCGCAAACGTCTCCAGCCCGCACCGGCCAGCATCGGTCTTTCCGTTTCCGATGGGCTTCTGACGTTGACGCTGGACACCGGCGGCTATCCGCCTGAGGAGCTTTCGGGGCTCTACCGGAGTATGCTGCTGCGCAGAAAATATCACCGTCTTCCGGACGGCCGGTATCTGGAGCTGGACGGCTCGTCGTGTGAAAAGCTGGCGGAAATGGCGCAGATGCTCCAGCTCTCCGGTCGGGAGCTTTCCCGCGGAAAAGCGACGCTTCCGGCCTATCGTGGGCTGTATCTTGACGAGCTGCTGTCGGGAACCGACGGCATCCGGGTCAGCCGCGACAGCCAGCTGCGCGGCATGATCCGCAATTTCAAGACGCTCTCCGAGAGCGACTACGCCTTGCCGTCGGAGCTGCACGCACAGCTCCGGCCGTATCAGCAGACTGGCTATCAGTGGCTTAAAACGCTGGAGAGCTACGGCTTCGGCGGCATTCTCGCGGACGAAATGGGACTTGGCAAAACGCTTCAGATAATCGCGTTTTTATCGTCCGTTCCCCGGAAAACCGCCGGTGCGCCGAGTCTTGTCGTCTGCCCGGCGTCTTTGATCTACAACTGGGGCGACGAGCTGCAAAAATTCGCCCCGCACTTGCGCTATCAGCTGATTTTGGGAAATGCCGCCCAGCGCGAGCGTCTGCGCGCGGAAGCGGCGACATATGACGTATGGGTCAGCTCCTATGAACTCATCCGGCAGGACATCGAAGCATATACGATGCTGCAATTTTACTGCTGTGTACTCGATGAGGCTCAGCATATCAAAAACGCCTCGACGCTCGCGTCCAAGGCCGTCAAGCGTCTATCGTGCCGGCAGCGGTTCGTGCTGACCGGGACGCCCATTGAAAACCGGCTCAGCGAACTCTGGAACCTGTTTGATTTCCTCATGCCGGGGTATCTCTACACCAATCACGCTTTCCGCGAAAAGCTGGAAAAGCCGATCCTCAAGTCCAAGGACCCGGGCGCCGAATCTCATCTGCGGCGGCTGGTGCAGCCGTTTATACTGCGGCGGCTGAAAAAGGATGTACTCAAAGAGCTTCCGCCCAAGGAAGAATATGTCCGGAAAATCTCTCTGTCTGAGGAGGAGCAGAAGCTCTATTACGCCTGTGTGCAGGCCGCCGTTGCGGATCTCGGCGATGGGCAGGGCAAGCTGCAAATTCTTGCCGCGCTGACCCGGCTGCGGCAGGTGTGCTGCGATCCGGGACTCTGCTTTGAAAATTACGACGGCCCTGCGAGCAAGCTGGACGCCTGCGTGGAATTGTGCGAAGCGATGGTGGAAAACGGCCACCAGATCCTGCTGTTTTCGCAGTTCACCTCCATGCTCGACCGGCTGCGTGCGCGGCTGGATGCGCTGCATATTTCGAGCTTCACCCTTCAGGGCTCGACGTCCAAGGAAAAGCGCGCTTCCATGGTCAAGGCCTTCAACGCAGGCGAAGCTTCGGTCTTTCTCATCTCCCTGAAAGCAGGCGGCACGGGTCTGAATCTGACGGCGGCGGATATCGTGATCCACTTTGACCCCTGGTGGAACCAGGCGGCGCAGGATCAGGCGACGGATCGCGCCCACCGCATCGGCCAGCAGGCGCATGTGCAGGTCTATAAGTTGATCGCGAAGGACACCATCGAGGAAAAAATTCTGGAGCTTCAGGAAAGGAAGGCCGCATTATTGGACACAATATCCGGCTGCGAGGAGACCAGAATCCTGAATATGTCTTCCGAAGAACTGCTTTCGCTGCTGAAAAGCTGACATCTGATTCCAGCGGTGCAGATTTCGTCCGCCGATTTTCTCTGAAAATCCGAAAAACGCGGATTTTTTCTGTGCAATCAGATTGTCCCCGGCATCCATACGACGCTGCATGTTCTCCAGACCCTTCCCAATCCAGACAATACTCATGCTGCTGCGAGTACGGTTATTTCTTTCCAATAAGCTTGCCTCCTGTTGTTTTCGTTTTCCAATTTAGCTTTTTGTAATTCCAGCAAACGATTGCATCGCGCAGGCTTTTGCCGGGATTGTCCGCGAAAAAGTCACGGATGTAGGTATTGTACTCAAACTGCCCGCCGATCTCCGGCTTGTGCCGCTTCTTTTCCTCTAAGAGCCGATCATACGCCAGAATTGCGTCCCCATAGGTCTTTTCGGCGTTTGCTTTCAGCCATTTCTGAAACAGGACATGGAAAGAAAACCTTTTCCCGATTTTCTCACGGAAAAAAGCTAAATTGGAAAACGGCACATCGCAGGAGCTGACCTCGCCGGTTTTGTTTTTTACGATGGTGTTCACCGCGATGCTGTCATATTGCAGCAGCTCACGCCCCACCGGGAGCGTATAAAACGCCTTGACCTCACTCGCCGCCCTGCCGATGCACCAGCAGAGAAGCATATTGAATTTCAGCCCGCGCTTGCGGCTGAACCGAACCAGCGGCGTAACATCCAGGGTCTTGAAGAACGTCACCAGGGATTGGGCGCGTTCATCCAAAGTCCAAACGCCGCCGCGCGGGCGGTCGTTTTCGGGTCGATCACAGTCGGTTTCATTCTGCACGCTCCAATGCTTCCAGGCTGCCCGACTGAATGGCGGGAATGCAGCGTTTGATTCTTTCTTCGTCCCAATCCCACCAGCGCAGTGCTTCCAGCTTTCCGATGGTTTCCTCGTCAAACCGTCTGCGAATGGGCTTTGCCGGAACGCCGCCTACGATCGTATAGGGCGGCACATCCTTCGTCACCACGGCTCGGGTACCGATAATCGCGCCGTTTCCGATCCTGACACCCGGCATGATGACCGCCTCATAGCCGATCCACACATCGTTGCCGATTACGGTGTCGCCTTTGTTGTCCCAGGCATCGCAGATGTCTTTTACGTCCAGATCCCATTCGTCAAAGAAAATGTGGAAGGTATAGGTCGAAAGAGACTGGAGTGAATGGCTTCCGCTGGTGAACAGGAATTTCGCGCCGCAGGCAATCGAACAGAATTTCCCGATGATCAGGCGGTCGCCGTTGACCGGATAATGATAGAGCACATTGTTCTTTTCAAAATCACGGGGATCGTGGTCGAAATCGTTGTAGATCGTGTAATCGCCCACCTCGATATTCTGGCCGGTGATCACGTCCTTCAGGTAGACCGTCTGCGGATCATGGGGACGGGGATAACACTTATTTCTCATCGCCGTGTCCCTCCCTTTCCTTCCTTAGGCACGCAAAGGCCGATCGCAAGGCCGAGCAGCATCCCGAGGGATGTGCCGAGTCCGCTGTCGCCGCCGGTCAGAGAGCCGAGCATAAGGCCAAGGCACATACCGGCGCACATGCCCTCCTGCGCGTAATCGCCGCCCGCTTTGTTTTCGCGGATCGTCGGCCTTACGCAGAGAAAGGCGATCAGCAGCCCCAGTGAGACCCACGGTGCTGCCGCCCGCAAAAAAGACAGCATATTTTCCGTCATATTCGATTCCTCCTTCTTTGAATCCATAGCTATGTTTCATTCTTCCTACAAAACAGGTGGACGCCCAGCGCGGCATTGAAGCCCGTGGCCGCAAACACGCTGAAACGCTCCACAACGCCGAAATATCCGGCAGGGACAATCTTCATCCCCATTGCGCCGACGAGCATCATGCCGAGAGCAACACCTGCGCATACACCGTAAGAACGGCAATCCCTGCTTTTTACCCCAGCAGCGATGATAACGGTCAGCGATACGATGGACAGCAGCACTACCAAAGCGGTGACGACCATGTGCATCCCGTCCTGAAAGGCTCCGGCGTAGCCGCTGTCGCTCAGCGGGAACATCCGATACCCCACCGCCGAGACCCACTCCATGATGGCGAACAGATAAATGCCCGAACGGAGCAGCTTGGATTTGCGTCCTTGGATGCCGATACAGACGACGGTCACGCAAACGACCTCGCAGGCGTTGTAAAGGGCGGTGAGCTGATTCCACAGCGACAGCGACGGCGCGTTGGCGGCGCTCAGGTCGCTGACCGCCTGCGCCATCCAGTCATAGCCGGGATAGGCCAGCGGCGCAAACACCACCGCCGCCGCATACGAAAGAAAGCTGACCACGCCCAGCAGCCCCAGCTTCTGCGGCAGCGTCCGTCCTGACTTCTTCATCTGTTACGCCTCCTTTGTGTGAACCATTCGGAAAAAGAGCCGCACATGGTTTTGTAGCTTCTCCAAGCACTCGCTTTCCCGTTCCGGCTGGCGGTCACAGATTCCAATGAGCGTCAGCACCGGCGAAACATACAGCATCGCCAGGGTGTCCGGATCCGCCGCCGTGATTTCGCCCGCCGCAATCAAAGCCCGGAAGATACCGGCATGGTAGGCAAGCACCCGCTCCACATATCGTCTGGAATACAGTGCCGCCAGTTCCGGGGAACGAAACTGCTCGATGGTCATCATGCGGCGGAACCGACTGATGGTTTCATTGTGGAGAGAATACTCGAAAATCTGACGCACCTTTTCAAAGAGGGCGTCGGCGGTGATCTGCGTAAAAACAGGAATATCCCGCGCCGCGTTCTGCACATGAATGTCGATCCGATCGGTATCCGCCTCATACCGCGCCGCCGTAGACTCCACCAGGGCATCGAAAATTGCCTGCTTACCGGGGAAGTGATTGTAAAGCGACGGTGCTTTGATGCCCACCGCCTTTGCGATCTGATCCACGCTGACGGAATCATAGCCCCGGGCGGAAAACAGCTCCAGAGCCTTGTCCAAAATCTTCTGCTTCGTATCTTCCTGTTTCATTGTCGTACCTCACTAACTAATATTAGTTAGTTGTATTATAATCGGATTTTTCCAAATGTCAAGCGGCACGCAAACGTTATAAAAAAGACCTTTTGCCCACTGCCGGCAGCAGCGTATTTTCGATAAATTCCATGCGGTCACGGACTGCCGGCCGAAAGCAGGCAGAAACCGCAGCCACAGCTTTCTCGTTCGGATCAACATAGATCACATTGCCGCTGTCGCCGACGGCGGCGTAAATGTGTTTTTCCGGATGGATATTGAATGATGATCATTCCGCAGGCCTCACAGCAGCAGGCTTTCACGCTGGTGCGGCCGCCGACCTTCAAAGCGGTGAGCCTTACAAATCCCTCCGCGTTTTTGGCGTTTTCCAGGGCACTTGGTACTTCGGCCGCAAAGCTGAACGCGCCGTCCTTACTGCTGAACAGATAGCCGTTTCTCATTTCTTTTCCGCATTTCGGACACATCATGGTAAATTCCTCCCTCTCCTATTTCTGTGCGTTGTACCAATCCAGTACGGCACGCAGGTTCTCTGCCTTGACCCGCTCGCCGCCATGGAGCATCATATCCAGCATATCGTCCTCCTCCGGTGTGCGGTCGGTCTTTTGAGCAAGAGCCTTGCCCACTGTACTGACCATAAGCTCCATCATGGGGCGGTAGATGCCGCGCAGTCTTTTCACATCAAAGTTCCCTTGCAGGGTGAACAGCGGAATACCCGCCGGAATCGCCGTCTTTTTCCGCACGCTGTCCGTCTGCGTTCCGGTTTGTCCCATGCCCACGGCGCAGACGGCGCGTACCCGGTAACGCTTCGCGGCCTCGGCATAGCCCTTGACAGAGCCTGCCAGGATCCAGCCGAGATAGATGACCTCCGCCCCGGCAAAGACCTGTTTCTTCGCTTCCCCGAGGGAATACGCCGGAAGTCCGGTTTTCTGCGCCAGCAGCCGGGCATAACGCTGGGTGCTGCCGGTGTTGGTGGTGTAAATCATTGCGTTCATAGAAACACTCCTCTCAAAAAATAAGACGCGGTGCGTGATCGGCTTTGCGATCAGCACTGCGTCTTTGCGTCTGGCTGTTTGGTTTCAACGGTAAAATGCTTGGCATTGATAATGCTTTCACGTCTGCATTTGGGACAGAACAGCGGAAATGCTTTCAGTTCCGTTTCCGGCAAAAGCTGCAAGCGCGTTTTTGCGCCGCATATCGGACACAGAACCCATTGTTTTTCCTCCACGGCTTCTTTCATGATGGGGTTCCTGCCTTTCTGTAGTCGGATTCGACCCTGGCAATAAAGCGGTCGATATGTTCGCGCAGCATCGGCGCAATCCTTTCTTTTTTGTCCGCTCCGTCGTAAACGCTGTAAAGCAGGAACATCGGCCCATAGAACTCCAGAGCCAGCTGCATGGCAGCCTCGTCAGAATCCGTCAGCTTACGAAAAATTGCGGCCATGTACTCCAAAGGCCCGCCGGCCAGATAGTCGTGATGGAGCTGCGCCAGCTTTTGATCCCGGTATTGCTCCAGCGTCAGCATCTTGCGGAAGTTGGAAGAAAACGTCTCCTTCGTCCAATGGTCAAACTGCGCCGTGCTGTACGCGCGGATCTTCTGCACCGGCGTGTTCAGATACGCCTCCGCAAAGCCGTCCGGCTGCGTTTCCGGCATTTCATAGCTTTCCGCGCGTTCATAGTCCATCTTGTTCATTCGCTCCACGATCCTGTCCAAAATTTCCTGCTTGCCGGTGTAGTGCTTATACAAGGCGGCTTTTGTAAATCCTAACTGCCTCGCAATATCATTCATGGATGTCCCAAGGTAGCCGTTCTGCGCAAACAGCTCCAGTGCCGTTTCCAAAATTCGTTCTTTCGTATCTCCAGCCATAACCTTCCTCCTCGCAAAAGTAACCGTTCGGTAACTCATAGTATAGTTACCGAACGGTCACTTGTCAAGTCCTATTTGAAAATTTTTTGAGCGCAGCGCACAACAGGCATCAGCGAAAGGATTGGAGTGACACAGTGAGATGCACCGCGCCAAAAATCACCATTATGATCGCAGCCGGAAGGTTATGCAGCCAGATGGCGGCGCACAGAAAGTACAGCACAGGAAACACCGCCAGCGGCATCGGGACTAAGAAAAACGAACGGCTCAGAAGCGCGATCTCCCGTCCGCCCATAAAATAGCGGAGCCACACGGCGTAATACAGCACCAGGAAAACTGCCGCAAGGGAAAACCAGACGCTCCGGAAGCTGAGATTTTCCCGGCTCACAAGCAGCGTAACCGCAAACAGATAGGCAATGCGGCTGATTTGTTCGACGATCTCGATCCAATGCGTGACCGATGCGGTCTGTTCCGCTTTTCCGGCTGGCGGAAACATGACATAGGCGATGTTGATCAGCATAGGCAGCGCAAAGATCACCAGCCCGATCCACGAAAAGGACACCTTCAGATTCATAAAACAACACCGGCTTTCACAGCAAATTCAGGCAGCTTTGCAGGCTTCCCATAAATGGAGATCAGCCCACGGAACTCCCGGCGGAACGCCTCACGCAGCTCTGCCTCCGTCAGGTGCAGGTGATCCGTATTGGCGAGAATCGCCAGTCCGTAGGTAAAGTAGATCATATCCTGATGAAAGCGGCGGGCAACGTCCTCGGCATATCCAAATTCATCGACGATCACGCCGATGACCTCCTGCGTCAAAATGTCACTCTGATAGCCCCCCGGCTGTTCGCCCTCCAGATAGAGCCAGCGGAACAGCTGCTTTTCCTCGGCAGCGAATTTGACGAAGCCCATGCCATAGCTGCTGTAGCGGCTGTCG
>DJQM01000009.1 GCA_002437585.1 Clostridiales bacterium UBA6386
ACATGAAGGAGGAGCTGCCCGAGGCAAAGGTCGGCGACACCGTTCGTGTGCATGTGCGCATCAAGGAAGGTGCCCGTGAGCGGATTCAGGTGTTTGAAGGCACCGTCATCGCCCGGAAGCACGGCGGCATCGGCGAGACCATCACCGTTCGCCGGATCTCTTACGGCGTAGGCTGTGAGAAGGTCTTCCCCCTGCATTCTCCCAACGTGGCTATGATCGAGACTGTCCGCACCGGTAAGGTTCGCCGCGCGAAGCTGTACTATCTGCGTGGCCGTGCCGGCAAGGCTGCCAAGGTCAAGGAGAAGGTTTAATCCAAAGCCGGATTACCCGAAACTGGATAAGAAAAGAGGGCTGCGCCCTCTTTTTTTATTGGCTTTTTCCGGGATTTGTGATATAGTAACCATAAATTGTTCCGATGGGGGGAAGGAGAAAAACGCCATGGCCTCCAAAAAGAAAACCGAGCAGCGCACGGGGAAGCAGTCCCTGGTGCTGTATGTCCACGACCTTCTGTATATGCTGGCGGCGATCATGCTGGTGTTTCTCGTTTTCTTCCGGGTGATCGTGGTGACCCAGAATTCCATGTACGATACCCTCTGGGACGGGGACTATCTGCTGCTGGTCAGCGAGACCTTCTGCGGCGAACCCAAACAGGGGGACATTGTGGTTGTCAGCAAGCAGAGCTTTGAAAATGGAAAGCCCATCGTCAAGCGGGTCATCGCCACCGAGGGTCAGCAGGTGGACATCGATTTTGAGGAAGGAATCGTCTATGTGGATGGAGAACCGCTGGAGGAACCCTATCTCAAGCAGCTGACCACCAATGACGAGGGAACGGTGTTCCCTCTGACCGTGGCGGAGGGCTGCGTTTTTGTGCTGGGAGATAACCGGGCGGTGTCCCTGGACAGCCGGAGCCCGCGGGTTGGCCAGATCGACCGGCGGGAGGTGCTGGGCAAGGCGGTATTTCTGATCCTTCCGGGCACCCACCACGGGGAACGCTCCCGGGATTTTTCCCGCGTTGGGCTTATTTCAACAACAACGGAGTAATAAAAAATGAATCATACAGACGCGAAACTGAATATCCAGTGGTACCCCGGCCATATGACCAAGACCCGGCGGCAGATCGAGGCAGACCTGAAGCTGGTGGACGCGGTGTGCGAGATCGTGGATGCCCGGATTCCCATATCCAGCCGGAACCCGGACATCGATGCCATCTGCGGCGGCAAGCCCCGGATCCTGGTGCTGAACCGGATGGATTTGGCCGACCCGGAGGCCACGAAAAAATGGGCGGCCTACTTCCGGGAGCGGGGCATGAGCGTCATCGCCACGGACTGCAAAAGCCGCAGGGGCATTTCGGACTTCACCCCGGCGGTTCGCCGAGCCTGCGCGCAGAAGCTGGAGCGGGACGCGAAACGGGGCATGAACCGGCCTTTGCGGGTCATGGTGGTGGGCATTCCCAACGTGGGAAAATCTACCCTCATCAACCAGATTTCCGGCCGGAAGGGTGCCAAGGCGGAGAATCGTCCCGGCGTGACCCGGGGCAAGCAGTGGGTCAGCGTGGACGCGGGACTCCAGCTGCTGGACACTCCGGGTATTCTCTGGCCGAAATTTGAAGACCCCAAGGTGGGTATGATGCTGGCCTACACCGGGGCGGTGAAGGAAAACGTCATCGACCTGGAGGAGCTGGCCTGTTTCTTGATGACCCTGCTGCACAAGCACTACCCCAAGGCACTCCTTGACCGCTATCAGGTGGAAGCCCCGGCGGACACGCCCGGCTGGGAGCTTCTGGAGCTGGCCGGCCGGAAGCGGGGCTACCTGGTTTCCGGCGGCGAAGTGAACCTGGAGCGGATGGCCAGAGTGCTGCTGGACGAGTTCCGGGGGGGTAAGCTGGGGAAATTTACCTTGGAAATGCCGGAGGATTTACAATGAGCGAACTGACCATGTGGGAAATTGAGGATGCCCAGGATTGCGAGATGATCTGCGGCGTGGATGAAGCGGGTCGGGGGCCGCTGGCGGGGCCGGTGTGCGCCGCGGCGGTGATTTTGCCGAAGCACCTGCAAATTCCGGGACTGACGGACAGCAAGAAGCTGTCGGATAAAAAGCGGCGGGAGCTGTTCCCGCTGATAAAGGAGCAGGCCATCGCCTACGGCATTGGCCTTGCCTCGGAGCAGGAAATTGACGAAATCAACATTTTGCAGGCTACGTTTCTGGCTATGCGCCGGGCTTTGGAGCAGCTGCCCGTGAAACCGGAGCTGGTGCTCATCGACGGCAACCGGGAGACGGATTTCGGCCTGCCGGTGAAGACCGTGGTCAAGGGAGACAGCCTCAGTGCCAACATCGCGGCGGCTTCGATCCTAGCCAAGGTCACCCGGGACGACATCCTGCTGGAGCTGGCGAAAACTTACCCACAGTACGGCTTTGACATTCATAAGGGCTACGGCACCCAGGCTCACTATGGGGCTCTGCGCCAATTTGGCCCCTGTCCCATCCACCGGAAAACCTTCCTGAAAAAATTCTATGGGGAAAAATAATCTGACCGGTGCCTGGGGGGAAGCCCTGGCGGCGGAATACCTGCGCAAAAAGCGTTATGAGATTCTGGCCTCTGGCTACCGTTGCCGGTTTGGCGAAATTGATTTGATCGTGAGAAGCCGGAAATTCCTGGTTTTTGTGGAGGTCAAGCTGCGGAAATCGGCGGATTTTGCCCGAGCCAGAGAATTTGTGGACGGCCGGAAGCAGGAGCGAATTCGTACCACCGCCGCCATGTACTTAGCCCAGAACCCGACGGAGCTTCCCTGTCGGTTTGACGTGGTCGAAATCTACGCCCCGGAAGGGATGGAGACCCGACACCCGGAAATCAATCATCTGGAGGATGCCTTTCAATGAACGTGCCTGTTTTTGACTTTCACTGCGACTGTGCCTTCAAGCTGCTGGGGGACGACCGGAACCAGGCGGGGAGCCTGCGGAAAAACGGGAATCACATCGACCTGGAGCGGGCAAAGGCCCTTCCGGGCTACGCCCAGTGCTTCGCCTGCTTTACCACCTCGGAGAAAGCGGTGGTGGGGAATTTGTCTCCCGTCGTACTTTTCGAGCGGGAGCTTGCCACCATCCAGCGGGAGGTGGACAGCAACAGCGACCGCATTGCCATTGCCTATACCCCGGCGGAAATCGAGGAAAACCGGCAAAATGGCAAAATATCCGCCGTTCTGACCCTGGAGGGCACCGCGGGCATCGACTACAACCCGGAGCTTCTGGAGGATCTGCACACCATCGGCTTCCGGATCACCAGCCTTGGCTGGAATGAAAAGAACCCTCTCACCGGCTCCAACGTCACCGGCGGCGGTCTCACCGACTTAGGCCGGGTCTACGTCCGGGAGGCGCAAAGGCTCGGCATGGGCATTGACGTGAGCCACATCAGCGATGAGGGCTTCTGGGACATTCTGAACATCACCCAGGCTCCCATCATCGCCACCCATTCCAACAGCCGGGCGGTTTGCGGCCACAAGCGGAATCTGACCGACGATATGTTCCGGGCGATCTGCCAGACCGGCGGTGTGGCGGGCTACAATTTCTGCCGGGATTTTACGGGGGAAAGTGCCAATTTAGACACCGTTTGCGACCATATTCTCCATTTCCTGGAGCTGGATCCGGAGGGGGAGCATATTGCCCTGGGCGGCGACCTGGATGGAGTGGAGCACACCCCCGACGGCTTCGAGGGCGTGCAGAGCTATCCGGCTCTGGCTGACCGGCTGGAAGCCCGGGGTCTGACAGAAGGGCTGATCCGGAAGGTTTTCTGGGGAAACGCCCTGCGGGTTCTGAAAAATTTCTGACGAAAAATCGGGAAACCGCAGGAAATGCCTGAGGATTCCGGCGGATGCCCTCGCATTTGTTCATATTTTATTGATAGACATCCCCCTGGGACTGTGATAGAATGTGCTGGGAAAAACTGCCGGAGGGAGGGACGCTATGCTGTACATGACCACGCGCAATGACCGGGAGGTGTACACCGCCCAGCGGGTGCTGGAAACGGCAGCTGGCCCGGAGGGGGGAAGGTTCCTTCCTTACCGGCATCCGAAAATGCCCCGGCAGACCTTCGAGGCACTGGCGAAAAAGCCCTTCGCCGGACGGATCGCCTGGCTGCTGAACCACCTGTTCGGCAGCCAGTGCAGCCTCTGGGATGTGGAGTTCGCCGTAGGCCGCAGCCCCGTCCGGCTGGTGAGCCTTGGCTCCCGGCTGTACCTGGCGCTGACCTGGTTCAACCCGGGCTGGGATTACGACACCATGGCCGCTTCTCTGGCCAGACTTCTGGGTGTGGAGAAACCGGCAGGGTGGGTGCGCATTGCTCTGCGCGCCTCTGTCCTCATGGGAATTTGCACGGAGCTGTGCAACTTAGGTATGACGAATCCGGCCGTTTCTGTGCTTTCCGGTGACTTTTCCGCCCCGATTGGAGCCTTTTATGCCAGGCAGTGGGGTGCGCCCATTGGCGAAATTCTGTGCTGCTGCAATGAAAACAACGAAATCTGGAACCTGTTCAGCCACGGCCAGATGCGCACCGACGGGGTGAGCGTCCCCACGATCCTCCCCCAGGCGGACGTGGTCGTGCCCCCGGAGCTGGAGCGGCTGATTTACGAGGCCGGAGGCTGTGACGAGGTGGCGCGCTACCTGGACGCTTGCCGCCGGGGAGCCGCTTACGCACCCTGCGACGAGGTTCTGTCAAAGCTTCGCCAGGGGATGGCCGTCAGCGTGGTCAGCTCGGAGCGGACGCTGCAGACCATTTCCGGGGTTTACCGAACCTGCGGCCATATTCTGGATCCCGCCGGAGCACTGGCCTACGCCGGGCTTATGGACTACCGGGCCAGAACCGGCCGGGCAGGCTGGGCGGTGATTTTGTCAGACACCAGCCCCAGACACAGCCTGGATATCACCGCGAAAGCGTTGGGAATGACCCAAAAAGAACTGGAAAACCGCATTATTTGAAGGATTGGAGGTGCGTTTTTGGCACTTTATACCATTGGGGATTTACACCTGTGCCTGGGCGCGCCGAAGCCCATGGACGTGTTCGGCGGAGCCTGGGTGGGCTATATGGATAAGCTCAGGGAGGGAATGAAGGTCATCCGACCAGAGGATACCACGGTGCTCCTGGGGGATTTAAGCTGGGCTCTGGACTTAGAAGGAGCCAGGCTGGACTTTGCCTGGATGAACGGGATTCCCGGCCGGAAGATCATCGTAAAGGGAAATCACGACTACTGGTGGAGTACAGCGGCGAAATTCCGGAAATTCTGCCAGGAAAACGGCTTTTCCGACCTGGAGCTCCTGAATAACAACGCCTATGAATACGAAAATGTTGCCCTGTGCGGCACCCGTGGCTGGTTTTTTGAGGAGGACAGAAGCGGCCACCACGACGAGAAGGTCTTCCGCCGGGAGCTGATGCGGCTGGAAGCTTCCTTAAAGGCGGCGGGGGAGAAGCCAAAAATCGTATTTTTACATTACCCGCCCCGATACAAGGGCTACGAATGCCCGGAAATTCTGGAATTGCTTGCCAAATATGAGGTGCGCCGGTGCTTTTACGGTCATCTGCACGGCGGAAGCCACAAGCTTGCCATGGAGGGACAGTGGGATGGGGTGGAATTTCGCCTGGTTTCGGCGGATTATCTGGGATTTCACCCCTATCGCGTAATTTAAGGCAACAGCGCACAATTTGAAAAGAAGACGCAGCCAGGATTTTTATCCCAGTTCAAAGTTTGGAAAATGGAGGAATACTGTATGTATTTCCCATTTTTCAAGCTGAGGAAATGGGGTAAAAAGACAGCTGAGGCTCGCAGACACAATTGCGCGGTGTTGCCTTCATAAAAGAAATTTCTGAAAAACTATGGACAAAAGCCGCATATTTTGATAGAATGGTTCGGCTATGAAATTATATATAGAATGGTATCGCCCTGCGAGCCAATTTAGGAGGACAACAACCGATGAACGTAAAGAACATTGAAAGAAACGGCAACGAGGCCACCATCGTGGTGGAAATCGACAAGGATCTGATGGAGACCGGCATCAACAAGGCTTACCTGAAGGCTCGCAAGCAGATTCTGGTACCCGGCTTCCGGAAGGGCAAGGCTCCCCGGAAGATGATCGAGGCTCTGTACGGCGCTCACGTTTTCTATGAAGACGGCCTGGAGGAAATTTTCCCTGAGGTTTATGACTTCGCCGTGGCCAAGCAGGATAGCTTCAAGGCCATCGGCCGTCCCAGCCTGACCGATATGAAGATCGCCGACGACGGCTCCGTCACCCTGACCCTGACCACGGAGGTTTACCCTGAGGTCACTCTGGGTCAGTACAAGGGTCTGGAGGTTGAGAAGACCGAGGCTACCGTCACCGATGAGCAGGTTCAGGCCGAGCTGGATCGGATGGCGCAGAATGTTGCCTCCACCGAAACCGTTGACCGGGCCGCGCAGATGGGCGACACCGCCAACATCGACTTCGAGGGCTTCGACAACGGCGTGCCCTTTGACGGCGGTAAGGGCGAGAACTTCGACCTGAAGCTTGGCTCCGGCCAGTTTGTTCCCGGCTTTGAGGAGCAGATCGTGGGCATGACCGCCGGCGAGGAGAAGGACATCGACGTCACCTTCCCGGAGGACTACCACAAGGAGCTGGCCGGTAAGGCTGTCGTCTTCCACGTCAAGCTGAACAAGGTCACTGTGACCACCGTGCCGGAGATGGACGATGAGTTTGCCAAGGATGTTTCCGAGTTTGATACTCTGGAGGAGCTGAAGGCCGACATCCGGACCAAGGCTCTGGAGCAGGCTCAGAAGCAGGCCGATTCCGCCTTCGAGACTGCCTGCGTGGAGAAGGCTGCCGAGAACACCACCGTAGATATGCCCAAAGCTCTGGTGGAGAATGAGCTGGACGTTCAGATGGAGCGGTTCGGCTATCAGCTGCAGATGAGCGGCTACTCCATGGAGCAGTACGCCAAGATGATGGGCGGCGACGTGAACACCATGCGCAACGCCTTCCGTCCCGCCGCCGAGAAGCAGGCCAGGATCACCGTCACCCTGGAGGCCATCGCCAAGGCTGAGGGCCTGACTGCCACCGACGAGGAGATCGAAGAGGAGATCAAGTCTCTGGCCAAGCAGTATGAGCTGGACGAGGCCAAGGTCAAGGAGATGGTTCCCGCCGAGGAGCTGACCGGCAGCCTGGTGACCCGGAAGGCCATCAAGCTGATCGTGGATTCCGCCGTGGCCGTGGCTCCCAAGGCCCAGGAAAAGGCTGAGGAGAAGACCGAGGGCTGATATCCCGTGTACTAACCATCAGGGAAACCGGTGATGCGCCGGTTTCCCTGATTTCCCCGGAATAACTTTCTCCTGGGATGGCTAGAATGTTCCGTATCAAATCCCTTGAAAGGAGACATTACCATGAGTTTAGTTCCCTATGTTGTTGAGCAGACCAGCCGCGGCGAGCGCAGCTATGATATTTTTTCCCGTCTGCTGAACGACCGCATTATTTTCCTGTCCGAGGAGGTCAATGACACCACCGCCTCTCTGGTGGTTGCCCAGATGCTGTATCTGGAGGCTCAGGATCCGGACAAGGACATCCAGTTCTATATCAACAGCCCCGGCGGAAGCGTTACCGCGGGTATGGCCATCTATGACACCATGCAGTACATCAAGTGCGATGTAGCCACCATCTGCGTGGGGCTGGCGGCCTCCATGGGCGCGTTTCTGCTTAGCTCCGGCACCAAGGGCAAGCGGATGGCTCTGCCCAACGCCGAGATCATGATCCACCAGCCCTCCGCGGGCACTCAGGGTCAGATCACGGATATGGCCATCCACATGAAACGCCTGCAGACCATCAAGGAGCGGATGAACCGGATTCTGTCCGAGAACTGCGGACAGCCCATCGAAACCGTCACCGATGCCTGCGAGCGGGACAACTTTATGACCGCCGACGAAGCCAAGGCCTTTGGCCTCATCGACCGGGTGCTGGAGCACCACTAAAGACAGATTACAGTAGAAACGAGGTACCAGGTGCATGGCAAAAAATAACGAACAGCCGCCGATTCGCTGCAGCTTCTGCGGGAAGCGGGAGAATCAGGCAACCCGGCTGATTGCCGGTCCTGGGGTGTATATCTGCAGCGACTGCGTGCAGGCCTGCAGTGATCTGCTGCGGGAGGAATATGATCTGGACACCCCCGAGGCACTGAAGACCCCGGAGCGTCTGCCCACGCCTGTGGAAATGAAGGCGTTTATGGATCGGTATATCATCGGACAGGACGAGGCGAAAATTGCCCTGTCCGTGGCGGTGTACAACCACTATAAGCGCATTTATATGGGGGCGGATTCCGATGTGGAGCTTCAGAAGAGCAACATTCTGCTCATCGGCCCCACGGGCAGCGGCAAAACCCTGTTTGCCCAGACCCTGGCAAAAATTCTGGATGTGCCCTTCGCCATCGCCGATGCTACCACCCTGACAGAGGCCGGCTATGTGGGCGACGACGTGGAGAATATTCTGCTGCGGCTTTTGCAGGCGGCGGACTTTGATGTGGAGCTTGCCCAGCGGGGCATTATTTACATCGACGAAATGGATAAGATTGCCCGCAAGAGCGAGAATACCTCCATCACCCGGGACGTGTCCGGCGAGGGCGTTCAGCAGGCTCTGCTGAAGATTCTGGAGGGCACCGTTGCCAACGTACCCCCTCAGGGGGGGCGGAAGCACCCCCAGCAGGAGATGATCCAGGTGGACACCACCAACATTCTGTTCATCTGCGGCGGCGCCTTCGACGGCCTGGACAAGATCATCGAAAAGCGGACGGACAAAAGTGCCATCGGCTTTGACGCGCCGGTGCAGAGCAGGAATAAGCGGGACGTGGGTACCCTGTTTACCCAAGTGGAACCCCACGATCTGCTGAAATTCGGCATTATTCCCGAACTGGTGGGTCGGATGCCCGTAATCACCACCCTGAAGAGCCTGACCCAGAACGATCTGGTGCGGATTCTGGTGGAGCCGAAGAATGCGCTGACCAAGCAATACCAGGCACTGCTGGGCATGGACGGCGTTCAGTTGGAGGTCACGGATGAGGCATTGCTGCTCATTGCCCAGAAGGCCATCGACCGTCAGATCGGTGCCCGTGGCCTGCGGGCAATCATGGAGAAGATTATGACGGGGATCATGTATCGGATTCCCTCCGACCTTACCATTCAGAAGGTCATTATCACCCCGGAGGCTGTGGACGGCGCGGAGCCGCAGATTGTGCGCGATGCCGCACACCCCAGAGAAAAAAAGCTCTCTGAAAAAAAATAACCGAAAGGGGGTAGCCAGGACTACCCCCTTTTTTGCAAAAGGAGGGGAAACCCCTTGAAGGAAGAAAAATTGTATGCCGGGAAGCTGCCCATTCTGGCCCTGCGGGGTCTGGCGGTGTTTCCGGATCAGACGGTGCATTTTGACGTAGGCCGGGCAAAGTCTGCGCTGGCATTGGAAGCGGCCATGAAGGCCGATCAGACCCTGTTTCTGGTACCCCAGAAGGATCTGCTGGTGGACGACCCCAAGCTGAAGGATCTCTATGCCGTGGGCACCGTGGCCAAGGTCAAGCAGGTGCTGCGGCCTCAGGGCGAAAACCTGCGGATTCTGGTCACCGGAGTGTGCCGGGGCAGGATCACCGAGGTGTTCCAGTCTGAGCCGTATCTTGCCGGTACCATCGAGGCAGTGCCGGAAGCCGAGGAAGGGGACTCTATGCGTGGCCAGGCACTTCGCCGGGAGGCAAACAGCCTGTATGGGCTGTACCTGCAAATGTCCGAGCATCCGGCTCAGGCGGTGTACCTGCACATGATGGCAAGCGACAGCTGCGGCTACATTGCCGACAGCATTGCCCAGAATTCCGGCATGGAATTCCCGGATAAGGCAAAGCTCCTGTGCCAGCTGAATCCTGTCCGGCGGCTGGAAATGGCATTGCGCCTTCTCCACCGGGAGATGGAGATGCTGAACCTGGAATCCGAGATTCAGGAGAAGACCAAGGAGGCCATGGACAAAAACCAGCGGGACTACTATCTGCGCGAGCAGATCAAGGTGATCCAGGACGAGCTGGGGGACGGGGAAGACGAGAACGAGTGCGAAGGCTACGCCGGGGAGATTCAGAAACTGAAGCTTTCCGAGGACGTGGAAAAGAAGCTCCTTAAGGACGTGGAAAGGCTCAAAAAGCAGCCCTTCGGTTCCTCCGAGGGGGCGGTTCTGCGCAACTATCTGGACACCGTTCTGGAGCTTCCCTGGAACGTCAAGACCAAGGAGCGGCTGGATGTGGCCGCCGCCCGGAAGATTCTGGAAAAGGATCACTTCGGCATGGAGAAGGTGAAGGAGCGGATTCTGGAGACCATCGCCGTCCGCCAGACCGCCCCGGAAATGCCGCCCCAGATTCTCTGCCTGGTGGGGCCTCCCGGTGTGGGCAAGACCTCCATTTCCTATTCCGTGGCCAAGGCGTTGAACCGGAAAATGGCGAGAGTTTCCCTGGGCGGCGTTCACGATGAGGCGGACATCCGGGGTCATCGGAAGACCTATGTGGGAGCCATGCCCGGCCGGATCGTGAACGCCATGATCCAGGCGGGGAGCAATAATCCGGTGCTCCTGCTGGACGAAATTGATAAAATGGGCTCTGACTACCGGGGAGACCCCAGCGCGGCACTGCTGGAGGTGCTGGACGGGGAGCAGAATCGAACCTACCGGGATCATTATCTGGAAATTCCCTACGACCTTTCCGACGTGCTGTTCATCACCACCGCAAACACCCTGGACACCGTGCCCCGGCCGCTGCTGGATCGGATGGAGATCATCGAGCTTGGCTCCTATACCGATGAAGAAAAGCTGATGATCGCCAAAAATCACCTGATTCCCAAGCAGCTGCAGAAGCACGGCGTGAAAAAGAGCCAGCTGCGCATCACCGATGAGGCGGTGCGGGAGATCATCTCCTGCTATACCAGAGAATCCGGCGTGCGAAGCCTGGAGCGGGATTTCGGTGAAATCTGCCGGAAGACAGCCATGCGGCTGCTGGAGGACACCCAAAGCAAGAAAATTGTGGTCACGCCGGACAATCTGGAGCAATTTCTGGGGGTGCGGAAGTTCGTGCCCGATCGGCTGCCCTGCACCGACCAGGTGGGTCTGGTGACAGGCCTGGCCTGGACCAGCGTCGGCGGCGAGACTCTGGAAGTGGAGGCCGGTGTCATGGACGGCAGCGGCAAGCTGGAGCTGACCGGTAACCTGGGCGACGTGATGAAGGAGTCCGCCCACGCGGCCATGAGCTACATCCGGGCAAATGCCGGGAAGCTGGGCATTGCCCCGGACTTCTACAAGACCAAGGACATCCATGTCCACTTCCCGGAGGGGGCGGTGCCCAAGGACGGCCCCTCCGCGGGCGTGACGGTGTGTACGGCCATTGTTTCCGCCCTGACCGGGGTTTCCGTCCGGCGGGACGTGGCTATGACCGGCGAGATTTCTCTCCGGGGTCGGGTCATGCGGATCGGCGGCCTGCGGGAGAAGACCATGGCGGCGCTGCGCCATGGCATCCGGACGGTGATCATCCCCGCGGACAACGAGCGGGATCTGGAGGAGATCGACCAGACCGTCCGCCGTCAGCTGAATTTCATCACCGCCCGGACCGTGGACACGGTGCTGGACGCGGCTCTGAACAAGCAGACCGAGTGCGCTGCCGGGATTCTGCCGGAGCTGCCCGGGGAGCTGGTGAAGAAGCCCAGAAAGCCCCAGCTGCGGCAGTAAGGAGGAAATATGAATTTTCAGAATGTGGAATTTCTGATTTCTGCCGCTTCCACCGGGGATTTTCCCAAAGATCGGCTGCCGGAGATCGCCTTTGCCGGAAAGTCCAATGTGGGAAAATCCTCGGTGATCAACCGGGTGCTGCAACGGAAAAATTTTGCCCGGGTGGGGGATAAGCCAGGGAAGACCGTCCATGTGAACTACTTCGTCATCGATAAAAAGTGCTATCTGGTAGACCTGCCGGGCTACGGCTTTGCCAAGGTCTCCCAGAAGGAGAAGGAGCGGTGGGGAAGGCTCATGGAGGACTACTTCGCCGCCCAGCGGATCGACCTGGGGGTGCTGATTGTGGACTATCGCCACCCGCCCACGAACAACGACATCACCATGGCAAATTGGTTCCTGGACAGCGGCTGCCCCTTCGTGGTGGTGGCCAACAAAATGGACAAGCTGAAAAAAAGCGAGCGGAAGCCCAATCTGGAGGTCATTCGCCGGGATTTAGGGCTGTCGGAGGCTTGCCCTGTGATTCCCTTCTCCGCGGAGAAGGGGGACGGCCGGGAGGAGCTGGTGCGCTGGATCCTGAGCGCGGTAAAGGAGTAAATGGCTTGCTGTTTGAACTTGCGGATTGGGTGATGCAGGTGGATGTGGAGATGACCCGGGCTCATACCCGAGCCAATGCCGCCGATCACTGTGGCTGCGCCTACTGTAAAAACTACTATGAAATGCTGCCTGCTACATATCCGGGGCTGTGCGTGGCACTGAACCGGATGGGCATCGACCCCATGGGGCCATCGGAGCTGATGCCCTTTACCCCAACCGTGTATCTGGCCTGCTACCGGGTCTGCGGAACAATTGAGAAGTGGGGCACCAGCGCGTTGGCTGCGGAGGGAGTGCTCGTCGTGCCGGAACGGGCGGAGGAGGAAGGTAGCTTTTTCCTGTGGGTGGGGGAGGCGGAGCTTCCCTGGTGCCAGCCGGAGAATCCCAGGGAGGTCATTTCCCCGGCGAATCTGCCGGAATTCATGGAGCGAATGGGGGAAATGTGGCGGCTTCTGCATGAACAGGAGAATATTTGCTCTTAGGATATGAAATTATGGCTGTATTCTATAAGAAAATTATGGCAGCTCTGAACAAATCGTCTACGGCTGGACGGTGAGCCTTTTACTCCATCCGTGCAGTTCTGAAAGTGAAAAATATAACACAGCCGCTGCCAGCGTAAGCTGGCCTACGGATGCGGCACACCCCTTGCGGCTACATACCGTATTCCTCTGCTTTCAGAACTTTCGGCTGAGCCAAAATCTTCTGCCGGCTCTTGCCGGTTTCTTCAGATACATACCAGAGGAGGAAAGATCTGTGTTCCAACTGCTTCTGCTTATCATTTATCTGGCCTTTATCAGCCTGGGGCTTCCGGATTCTCTGCTGGGTTCGGCCTGGCCCACCATGTATCCCCAGATGGGGGTTCCCGTGTCTTACGCCGGGGTGATCTCTACCATCATAGCTCTGGGAACCGTTGTTTCCAGTCTGCAAAGCGACCGACTGACCCGCAGGTTCGGTACCGGCAGGGTGACGTTCCTCAGCGTGGCCATGACCGCGGCGGCACTGTTTGGCTTCTCCGTCAGCCACGCCTTCTGGCAGCTGTGCCTTTGGGCCATTCCCTATGGCCTGGGGGCGGGAAGCGTGGACGCATCCCTGAATAATTACGTCGCCCTGCACTATAAGAGCAGGCACATGAGCTGGCTGCACTGCATGTGGGGCGTTGGAGCCGCCGCCGGCCCCTACATCATGGGCTTTGCCATGACAAGCGGCGGTACCTGGAATGGGGGCTACCGGAGCGTTGCCCTGATTCAGGCGGTGCTGACGGGGATCCTGTTTTTCAGCCTTCCCCTTTGGAAGAGCCGCCCCCAGCTGACGGACGAGACCGGTAATCAAGTGGAGGCACAGACGCTGACTTTAGGACAGGTGCTGAAGCTGTCCGGCGTGCGGGAGATTTTGATCTGCTTTTTCTGCTACTGCGCTCTGGAGAACACCACCGGGCTCTGGGCCAGCAGCTATCTGGCACTGTATCGGCACGTTCCGGCGGAAACGGCGGCCACCTATGCCAGCCTTTTCTACATCGGCATTACCGGTGGTCGGGCGGCAGGGGGCTTTCTGACCATGAAGCTCAGTGACACCCAGATGATCCGCCTGGGACAGGCACTCATTGGCTGCGGAATTCTGGTGATCCTGCTGCCTCTGGGGGCGGCGGCTTCTCTGGCGGGCTTTGTGATCATCGGTCTGGGCTGCGCGCCGATCTATCCCTGTGTGATCCATTCTACGCCGGAGCACTTCGGCGCGGACAAATCCCAGGCCATTATTGGCATTCAGATGGCATGCGCCTACTGTGGGATCTGCCTGATGCCGCCGCTGTTCGGACTGATCGCCAGCCATATCACCGTGGCATTGCTGCCTGTGTACCTGGCCGCCATTTTAACGCTGATGGTGATTATGCACGAACGCCTGATCCGCAAAATGGCTGAGAAGAAGCGAGCCTGACGATTCCCAAGCCCGTGCAGAGTATCTGCGTTTCGGGCTTTTTGCCGGATTGTATGAAATTCACAAAATAAGTTTACATAATTTTTATGGTTTCACAGATTGCGAATTCCTACCGAGCCGTGTATAATACAGGAAGAACTGGGAACCGGGGGAATTCCATGAAGCGTCTGATTGTCGTCGGCCTGGCACTGGCAGTGGTGCTGGGTGGCGTTTTCTATCTGCAAAACACTGCCATCGCGCCGGAGCTGTATACCGGCGACTGGTACCGGGTGGAGGATGGAAAGCGGTATCATTTTCAGGACGGGGTCATTGCGCCTGCTGAGAAGCCAGAGGAATTTGCCGGGGCTTATACCTTCTGCGCGGATAAGATCGTCCTGTTTATCAAGGAGCCTACCGGCACCAGTCGGATCTGCGAGCTTTATCCTGGGGGCGAGCCGAGGGGGGAGTTCCTCTGTGAGGGCAGCGCGGAGAAGGGGAGAATCGTCTTTTCCCGAAGCAGTCTGGAAGAAACACAGCCGGGAGCTTAGCTCCCGGCTGAGACTGTCAAAAAACCATGTCATTGCGAGTCAGTGGAATGTGGTATAATAATTTT
>DJQM01000035.1:0-56198 GCA_002437585.1 Clostridiales bacterium UBA6386
GGTCGCCGTTGTAGGTACACCAGCCCAGAGCCAGCTCGGACAGATCGCCGGTGCCCACCACGGTGCCCTTCACCACGCTGGCGTAATCCATGAGAATCTGGGTGCGTTCCCGAGCCTGGGAATTTTCGTAGGTTCCGTCGTGGACGGACGGATCGTGGCCGATGTCCGTAAAATGCACGTTCACCGCATTGCGGATGTTGATCTCCTTGCAGGAAATGCCCAGGGTGCGCATCAGCTCCCAGGAATTGCGGTAGGTGCGGTCGGAGGTGCCGAAGCAGGGCATGGTCACGCCGTACACATCCGAGGCCGGCCGTCCCAGCTGGCGCATGGCCTCCACTGCCACCAGCAGAGCCAGGGTGGAATCCAGGCCGCCGGAAATGCCGATGACCGCGTTGGGATTGCCGATGGCCTGGAGCCGCTGACGCAGGCCTGCCACCTGCATGTTGAAAATCTCCATGCACCGCTCCACCCGGTGCTTCCGCTGGGCAGGGACGAAAGGCAGCTTTTCCAGCCGGTAGGCCGTGCCGTCGCCTCGGAGATGGCCGTCGGAAACCGGTATGATTTCCGCCCGGGCGCCGAACCGCTGGGCGGTATCGCCGAAGCTCTTGTTTTTCCGCCGATCGGCACGGATTTTGCCCAGGTCGCAGTCGGAAAGGAGCAGATAGTCCGTGGCGATGGCCTCCTGGGTTTCGGAAAGCAAGGTGCCGTTTTCGCCAATCAGACTCTGGCCGGAGAAAATCAGGTCTTGGGTAGATTCCGTGGAACCGGCGGAGCAATAGGCATAGGCGCAGTTCAGGGCGGCGGACTGGTGCCTCACCAGCTCCCGGCGGTAGGCACGCTTGCCGATGGTCTCATTGGAGGCGGACAGATTCACGACGACCTCCGCTCCAGCCAGTGCCAGCATGGTAGAGGGCGGCAGGGGCGTCCACAAATCCTCGCAGATTTCCACGCCCACAAGTGCCCCGTCTGCCAACCGGAACAGAAGATTCTGTCCAAGGGGCGCAAATTCCGGCGCGCCGCCGAGCATCGTGCCTACGTCCAGGCTGTCCTGATCCAGCGCGTCCCCGGAGGCAAACCACCGCTTTTCATAGAACTCATTATAATTGGGGATGGCGGTTTTCGGGACGATGCCCCGTACCCTGCCCCCGGCAATCACCGCGGCACAGTTGAACATCCGCGCGCCAAGCCGCACCGGCAGACCCACCACCGCCGTCACCCGTGGACAGGCGGCGGAAGTCTCCAGAATTTCCCGAATACCCGCCCAGACCCCTTCATTCAGGGTGTCCTGGAAGAACAAGTCCTGGCAGGTATAGCCCGTCAGAGACATTTCCGGGAACACCAGCAAATCCACGTTCCGCGTGTCCGCTTTGCGCAGAAAGCCGCAGATATCCTCCGCGTTTTTCCTGGTGTCTCCCACCCGCACCGCCGGAACGGCGCAGCCGATACGAATATAATCCAGCATGGGAACCCCTCCCTTTTTTCGGCTATCATAGCACAGTTTTCCCCGTTTGCCAAGAGATATCAAAACGGACGGAGAAAATTCGCCGTCCGTAATTAGGAAAGCTGGGAAATAGTCCGTAGAGGGCGATGCCCACATCGCCCCAAAAGTCAGAAGTTTATGCGTATTATTTGAATCTTACAGAAACTTTCGGTGCTATACCCTCCGGGGGCAAGGTTCTTGTCTCGGCAAGAACCTTGAGAAGAAGCCGACTTAGGGGGCGCTGCCGAAAAGCCGCCCCCGTTAGGAAACACTGAATAAATTGTCTACGGCTGTGAGCGGATCTTTTCCGCCCACTCTTCATCAGAAAAAGTGGGAAATACATCTAGTATTCCTCCACTTTTTCTGCCTTGATTGGCCGAAAAATCTCTCGCTCACAGCTCTTGCCAGTTTATCCAGTGTTTCCTCCGTACCCCCGGCCGCACCGCCGGAAGTGCTCTAAAATATTTCGGTCTGTGCTGGTGCGAATATTAGAGACCGGCAAGTTCTTTCAGTCTGGGGGCCAGGTCGGTCTGCTCCCAGGGGCGGCCGGGTACGCCGAAGTGGCCGACGGCGGCGGTGGAGGCGTAAATGGGACGGCGCAGGTTCAGCTTGCGGATGATCCCCGCCGGGGTCAGGTCACAGGTCTGGCGCAAAAGCTCCGTCATTTTTTCGTCGGAGATACGGCCGGTGCCGTAGCTGTCCACCCGCAATGACACCGGCTGAGCCACGCCGATGGCGTAGGCCAGCTGCACCTGCACCTGGGTCGCCAGCCCCGCCGCCACCAGGTTTTTTGCCAGATACCGAGCCATATACGCGCCGCTCCGGTCGACCTTCGTGGGGTCTTTCCCGGAAAACGCCCCGCCGCCGTGAGAAAAATAGCCGCCGTAGGTGTCCACGATGATCTTCCGGCCGGTCAGTCCGGTGTCCCCGTTGGGACCGCCGATAACGAAATTGCCGGTGGGATTGATGAAAATGTGGGCAACATCCCCAATGTCAAAGCCATAGTCCCGGAGCACCGGGGCGATGACTTCTGACCGGATATACCGGCGCAGCGCGGAAATTTCAAAATCCTCGCTGTGCATCGCGGACACCACCACGGTATCAATGCCCACAATGTTCCCCGCTTCGTCAAACTCCACCGTGACCTGGGTCTTGCCGTCCGGGCGAAGCAGGTCGTTCGATTGGACACACCGGGTCAGCCGGCTGCACAATGCCCGGCTCAGGGCGGCGGGCAGGGGCATCCGCTCCGGGGTCTGGGTGCAGGCTCCGCCGAACATCATGCCCTGGTCTCCCGCGCCGCCTACCTCGTCATTGGTGCCCAGGGCGATGTCCGCGGACTGGGTGTGGATCCGGCACTCCACCTGGACGCTGTCCGCGTCAAAGCCGTCGCCGGGGTGGACGTAACCGATGCGCCGGATGGTGTCCCGTGCTACCTGGGCATAATCCACCTTGGCCGTGGTGGTGATTTCCCCGCAAATGATGCAGAAGTTCGTAGTGACCATGGTCTCGCAGGCCACCCGGGAGCCGGGATCCTGCTCTAAGCAGGCATCCAGGATGGCGTCGGAAATGGAGTCGGCGACCTTGTCCGGGTGGCCGTTGGTAACGCATTCCGAGGTAAAGAGTCTTTTTTCCATAACATTTTCCTTTCTTTGCGCACACGGAAGATAAAAGAAAACCGCACATCAGACGATCTGATGTGCGCTAAAAATATCAGACCCTCATCTTTCGTTTGCCGACGGATTTGGCACCTTTTCCTTCCGGACAGGTTGCCGGGTTTCACAGGGCCGTTCCCTCCACCACTCTTGATAAGGCTTGTATGCAGTTTTCGTGTGTATTATACCCGATTTTTTCCAAAAGTCAATCTTCTTTTTCCGGCCTGATTTTTCGTGTTGCATTTCTTCCGCAATTCAGGTATAATAGGGGCACAATCATTTGAATACAGGAGGGATTCCCATGGAACCGGAAACCAATCTGCCCGAAGAAGAGGAAACCAGCATTCTGACCCTGACCGATGAAAACGGCCAGGACGTGGACTTTGAATACTTGGACTGCATCGAATATAACGGCACCGAGTATCTGGTGCTGATGCCCCAGGGTGAGGACGAGATCGTCATCCTGGAGGTGGAGCCGGTGGACGAGGATAACGAGAACTATCTGGCTGTGGAAGACGAGGAAACCCTGGATGCGGTTTACGAAGTCTTCAAGGAGAAGTTCAAGGATGTCCTGAACTTCGAGGAATAAGGCCGCGCGGCTCCGGGGGTTCCGGAGCCGCACTTTTTCATTGACATTCTTTGGGCTTCTATGCTAGACTGGTAAAAAAGGATTAGGAGGGATTGTGTTTGTCATCCATTGAATCCCAGGTGGAAACCATTGTCGATACCATACTGGAGGACTACCGCAATGGCCGGGCCATTGATAAAATCGACCATTTCCGTCACCCGGATAAGGAAATCGTCACCGACATGATCGGCAAGCTTATCCGGATCGTCTACCCCGGAGCCACCCGGGAAAAGGCCTACCGCATTTACAACGCCCGTCACAATCTTTCCATGCTCATTGAAGATGTGATGTACAACCTGAACAAGCAGCTGACCCTGCTGTACCGCGCCGAGCTGGGAGAGCAGGCGGCGGCGGAAAAAGCTCAGAAGCTGAGCATCGCCTTCTTCCAGGCCATTCCGGCGGTTCGGGCGGTGGCTCAGACGGATGTGGAGGCCTTCTTTGAGGGCGATCCCGCCGCCTTCAGCATGGACGAGATCATTTTCTGCTATCCGGGGCTTTTCGCGGTCACGGTGTACCGGCTTGCCCATGTGCTGTATGCCCTGGGCGTTCCCCTGCTGCCCCGGATCATGACCGAGCACGCCCACAGCGTCACCGGCATTGACATCAACCCCGGTGCTACCATCGGCAAGTATTTCTTCATCGACCACGGCACCGGCATTGTGGTGGGCGAGACGACCGTCATCGGCGACCATGTGAAGGTCTACCAGGGCGTGACTCTGGGTGCGCTGACCACCCGGGGCGGCCAGCGCCTCCGGGGCAAGAAGCGGCACCCCACCATTGAGGACAACGTGACCATCTACGCCGGCGCTTCCATCTTAGGCGGCGGCACGGTCATCGGCCGGGACAGCGTCATCGGCTCCAACGTGTTCATTACCCACTCCATCCCCGCCTGCACCACCGTCAGCGTGAAGAGTCAGGAGCTTCAGTATAAGCCCCAGCAGTGCAAGGGCGACTGTGAAAACTGCGAAAAGCCCGAACCCTTCTGGGAGGGGCAGAAGTAAGCAGATCATCTACGAAAATCTCTGTGGGCGGCCATTGGCCGCCCGCTTTTTCTGCACCGAAATAAACGCATGTCATCGCAAGCCTGCGCTCCGGTTCGTGTGAATTGCACAGGTGCGCAAGCCAGTCTCTGTATGTCCCTACAAATTGGTTCCATCCATCTTGCAATTGAGGGAAAAATCGTATATGATTACACATGAAGGAATTGGCATATAGGCCTTTTGATTCACAACCAAGGAAAGGTGGAATTCCAATGAAGAAATGGATGATCCGTGCGCTGTCCGTGCTGCTGATCGCGGCGTTCCTGCCCGTGAGCGTGCTGGCTGCCGAATACGACCTGAGCGAGGGCAGCGTCACCGTCTCCACGTCCAAGCGTGCAGACGGCAGCACCCGGCAGGATGTAAGCCACAAGGGTAGCACCAAGGAGGACAGCAACCCCACCATTACCAGCAACGGGAAGACCGACAACACCATCACCATCAAGGCGGATGCGGGTACCACGGCCAATGTGACTATAAAGGACACCAACATCGATTCCACGGGTACCGGAAAAGCCGCGATCAAAACCGAAGGCAAGGGCGACGTAAACCTGAACGTGGAGGGCATAAACACAGCTACCAGCGACGAAGGCCACGCCGGCGTAGAAAAGAGCAATGATGGCAACCTGACCATCGGTTCCAAATCCGGAAGCTGTGAACTGGCCGCAAACGGCGGGGATCGCGGTGCAGGCATCGGCGGCGGCCAAGGCAGTGATGGCACCGATATCACCATCGCCGGCGGGAAGATTACCGCCAACGGCGGAGTCGAGGCCTCAGGCATCGGCGGCGGCTCCTTTGGCGATGGCAGCAGCATCACCGTCTCCGGCGGAGAAGTCACCGCCAATGGCGGTAATTCCGGCGCAGGCATCGGCGGCGGCTCCTGCGGCAACGTCAACGATATCACCATCTCCGGTGGAGATGTACGCGCCACCGGCGGAACAAACGGTGCGGGCATCGGAGCTGGTATGTTCGGCTACGTCGATAGTGATATCACCATCTCCGGGGATTCCCAGGTGGAGGCTACAGGCGGTGCTGGAAGTGCTGATGCCAATTTCGGCGCAGCCATCGGCCGCGGTGGACGTGGCGATGGAGCTAGCGGCGATGAAATAGAACCGGACACCTCCGGACTGTATACCACCGGTAAGGTAGAGCGCACATCCGGCGACGGAACCGTTCTGGACACCATCACCGGCACGGTAGAGCCGCCCGCAAAGCCCGCTTCCTCCGAGGAAGAAGCCGACAAGCGGGAGCCGCTCTATCGGGTACTCCACCTGGATGGCAGCAGCCTGAAGCATCAGGCAGAAAAGGCGGACGGGATTCTGGCTCTGACGGCCGAAGCCGACGGTGCCATTCTCACCGGTACCCTCCGGGCACTGGGCTATCTGCAAAACCAGGGCGTTGCGAAAATCACCTTTACCGACGGCATTCATTCGGCAGAGCTGGTGCTGGCCGACCTGATTGCCAGGGGTGAGCCGGAGGATGTCTATATCCTCACCCTTGGTTCGGAGAACACGCTGACCCTGAACGGCGAAGCCATTGATTTCTAGAAGACGCAATATGCCCCCGGTTCCAATGGAACCGGGGGCATATTGCTGTCGAAGAAGTCGGAAGAAAAATATGCCATTGCAATATCCGTCCGCAGAAAAAGGAGCTTATCCGGCAGCTGCATCCACCCGCAGGTGTTGAGAGGTTTTTCGTGCTTACACTCCATTTCCCCGAAGCTCGATGATCTGATCCCGTAGGACGGCGGCGTACTCGTACTCCATCATCCTGGCCGCCTCCTTCATCTGCTTCTCCAGCCGGGCGATTTCCTTCTCTTTTTCCACCTTTGTCATCTTCACGCCGGTTCTGCCCTTGCGCTCGGCGGTGGGAGAGGAAATCTCAATCAGATCCCGGACGGACTTGATCACCGTCTTGGGCACAATGCCGTGAGCCTTGTTGTAGGCGTCCTGAATCTCCCGGCGGCGGGCGGTCTCGTCCATAGCCACCCGCATGGAGGGAGTCACCGTATCGGCGTAGAGAATGACCTTGCCGTCGGCGTTCCGAGCCGCACGGCCAATGGTCTGGATCAGACTGGTCTCGCTGCGCAGGAAGCCCTCCTTGTCCGCGTCCAGAATGGCGACCAGGCTCACCTCCGGCAGATCCAGACCCTCCCGCAGGAGGTTGATGCCCACAAGCACGTCGAATTTCGCCATCCGCAGATCCCGGATAATCTCCATCCGCTCCATGGCACCGATGTCCGAGTGCATGTAGCGCACCTTGATCCCCGCCTTTTGCAGGTAAGCCGTCAGATCCTCCGCCATTTTCTTGGTCAGGGTCGTTACCAGCACCCGCTCGTTCCGGGCGGAGCGGGCGTTGATCTCCCCGATCAGGTCGTCGATCTGCCCCTCAATGGGACGCACCTCCACCTGCGGATCCAGAAGACCGGTGGGACGGATCACCTGCTCCACAATCTGGCCGGAGCGGGTGCGCTCGTAGTCGGCGGGGGTCGCGGAGACGTAAATCACCTGATTGATTTTTTTCTCGAACTCCGGGAAATTCAGGGGACGGTTGTCATAGGCCGAGGGCAGCCGGAAGCCGTAGTTCACCAGCGCGTCCTTCCGGCTCCGGTCGCCGGCGTACATGGCCCGGCACTGAGGCAGGGTCACATGGCTCTCATCAATGAACATGAGGAAATCCTTGGGGAAATAGTCCAAAAGGGTCGTAGGCGGCGTGCCCGGTGCCCGACCCTGGATCACCCGGGAATAGTTCTCGATGCCGCTGCAAAAGCCGATTTCCGTCAGCATTTCCAGGTCGTAGGCGGTGCGCTGGGCGATCCGCTGGGCTTCGATGAGCTTGTCGTGGGCACGGAAGAACGCCACCTGGTCGTCACACTCCCGCTGAATTTCCAGCATGGCTCGCTGGAGCTTCTCCTTGGAGGCCACATAGTGGCTGGCCGGGTAAATGGCCACATGCTCCACGAACCGCTCGGCAACGCCGGACACCGCGTTGATCTCGCTGATCCGGTCAATTTCATCCCCGAAAAACTCCACCCGGATGGCACGCCCCGACCAGTAAGCCGGGTAAATTTCCAGGGTGTCCCCCCGGAGACGGAATTTATTCCGGGAGAAATCCAGGTCGTTTCGCTCATAGCGGATTTCCGTCAGCTTTTTCAGCACCTCGTCCAGAGGGTACTCCTGGCCGACCCGCAGGGAGATCACCATGCTTTTATAGTCGATGGGGTCGCCCAGACCGTACAGGCAGCTGACGGAGCTGACCACGATCACGTCCCGCCGCTCAAAGAGCGCGGAGGTGGCACTGTGGCGCAGCCGGTCAATCTCCTCGTTCACCGAGGAATCCTTCTCGATATAGGTATCCGTGTGGGCGATATAGGCCTCCGGCTGGTAGTAATCGTAGTAGGAAATGAAATATTCCACCGCGTTTTCCGGGAAAAACTCCCGGAACTCGCTGCAAAGCTGGGCAGCCAGGGTCTTATTGTGCGCCAGCACCAGAGTAGGCCGGTTCACCTTCTCGATGACGGAGGCCATGGTGAAGGTCTTGCCGGAGCCGGTAACACCAAGAAGGGTCTGCTCGTGAAGCCCCCAGTTCACGCCGTTTACCAGCTTTTCAATGGCCTCCGGCTGATCGCCGGAGGGCTTGTATTCCGATACCAATTTGAAATGATCCATATTTTCCTCCTCAGGGCAGCAGGTTCGGCTCAAAGGAATAGCCGGACTGCACCATGGAAATGTAATCTCCCTCGGCCACCACAATGTGGTCGATGAGCACGATGTCCACTGCGTGAAGTGCCTGGGCGATCCGCTGGGTGGTCTGGACATCGTCCGCCGAGGGCAGTGCCACGCCGCTGGGGTGATTGTGCGCCAGCACCACCGAGGTGGCATTGGCGTTCAGCGCGGCTTCCACCACCTTGCGCACAGAAATGCTGGCGGCGTTCACGCTTCCCTCCCCGATCTGACGGCAGCAGAGTACCTTGCACTTGGCATCCAGGCACAGCAGAAATACGGTCTCCACCTTCCGGCCGAAGAACCGGGGCACCAAATAGGCTCCGCAGGCATCTAATGAAGTAAGCACCTCCACCCGCTGGGCACTGTCCACCTGGTAAAACCGAGCCAGCTCCGTAGTCAGATGCAGGAGCGCCGCCGCATGGCCGCTGATCCCCGGCACCTTCTTCAGCTCCTCCACCGGTGCGTCCAGCACCTGGGAAAGGCTGCCGAACCGGTTCAGCAGGGCATGGGCAATGGGGTTGGTGTCCTTCATGGGAATGGCGTAGAACAGCAGCAGCTCCAGTGCCTGCACGTCCGTAAAGCTGTCCAGTCCCGTATTTAAAAAGCGGGTTTTGAGCCGTTCCCGGTGGCCTTTGTGGGTTGATAAGTCTGCCATAAAAATTCACCCTTGCTATTTTTGTCATTTCCCGGTATGATAGAGATAATGTCGAATTGCGCCGGGTAAGATTTTACGAATATTGCGCAAACTGGAAGTGGATTGGGAGGGCATCATGGAGAAGAAAAAAGAATCGCGGGATTGGCTGAATCTGCTGATCCGTCCGGGCTTCTATGTGGAAGATGGCCGGATCACTCAGGTCAATGCCGCCGCCCAGGGTTTGCTTCTGGAGCCGGGTATGGACATCGAACCCCTGATCACCTCCGGGCTGGAAAGCTATCAGGGCTTTCAGACCGGATGCCTGTATGTGCAGCTGACCCTGTCCGGCACCGCCTTCCACGGCTGTGTGACCAAGGACGAGGGGGCGAACGTGTTTGTTCTGGATGCGGACACCGGGGATACCGCCCTGCAGGCACTGTCCCTGGCCGCCCGGGAGCTTCGCACGCCCCTGGCCGCGGCCATGCACGGGGCACAGGCATTGCGCGCGGAAAACAACCCCCAGGCAGCCGTCCTGAACCGGGGGCTGTATCAGCTGCTTCGTCTGGTGGGGAACATGTCCGACGCAGGCCGCTCCTTGGGCAATGCCCGGATGGAAACGACGGATCTGACCGCATTTTTTGATGAATTGTTTGAGAAAACCGCTGTTCTGGCGGAGGCAGCCGGAATCCGTCAGGAATATCAGGGTCTTTCCAGGCCTCTGCTGTGCCTGGCCGATCGGGAGCTTCTGGAGCGGGCGGTGCTGAATCTTCTGTCCAACGCCATCAAATTCACCCCCAAGGGCGGTACCGTCCGGGTTTCCCTTGCGGCCGGAGGAAGATCCCTGCGGCTGAGCATCTGGGACAGCGGCCCCGGCATTAGCGAGGACATCCGGGGAAGTCTCTTCAGCCGATATCTGCGGCAGCCGACCATTGAGGACAGCCGGTTCGGCCTGGGACTGGGCATGGTGCTGGTGCGCTCGGCGGCAGCCGCCCACGGTGGGGCGGTACTCATCGATCAGCCGGAGGGCTGGGGTACTCGTGTCACCATGACCATGGCTCTGCGCCGGGAGAATACCGGGGTGCTTCGCTCGCCCGCCATGCGCATTGACTACGCCGGAGAGCGGGATCACGCCCTGACGGAGCTGTCCAACTGTCTGCCGGTTTCGCTGTATCAGAAGGAAATCTGAGGTGCCTCCAACGCCTTCCCTGGGGAAAGGCTTTGGAAACGGATTGCCACGCCAGTGTGAGCACTGGCTCGCAATGACATAGAATATCGGAACCTTTTCGCATACTTTCCCGCCCCTTTGGGGCGGGTTTTCTGTTTTACAGATACTTTTTCAAATACTGGCCGGTATAGCTCTCGGGAACCTGGGCGACCGCCTCCGGGGTACCGGTGGCCACGATATAGCCGCCGCCGTCGCCTCCCTCCGGGCCCAGATCGATGATATAATCGGCGGTTTTGATCACGTCCAGATTGTGCTCGATGACCAGCACCGTGTTCCCCGCGTCCACCAACCGCTGCAAGACCTCAATGAGCTTATGCACGTCCGCCGCATGCAGGCCGGTGGTTGGCTCGTCCAGAATATAGATGGTCTTGCCCGTGGACACCCGTGCCAGCTCCGTGGCCAGCTTCACCCGCTGAGCCTCGCCGCCGGACAGGGTGGTGCTGGACTGACCCAGCTTCACATAGCCCAGTCCCACCTCCACCAGGGTCTGGGCTTTTCTGCGGATTTTCGGCAGATTCTCAAAGAAATCCACCGCTTCCTCGGCGGTCATGTCCAGAACCTGGGCAATGTTCTTTCCCTTGTACTGCACCTCCAGGGTCTCCCGGTTGTACCGGGCACCGTGGCAGACCTCGCAGGGAACATACACGTCCGCCAGGAAGTGCATCTCAATTTTCACCAGGCCGTCGCCGGAGCAGGCCTCGCACCGGCCGCCCTTGACGTTGAAGCTGAACCGGCCTGGGCCGTAGCCCCGGATTTTCGCGTCGTTGGTGGAAGCGAACAAGTCCCGGATGTCATTAAACAGACCCGTATAGGTGGCCGGGTTGGAGCGGGGGGTTCTGCCAATGGGACTCTGGTCAATGTCAATGACCTTATCCAGCTGGTCAATGCCCTCCACACACCGGCAGGCACCGGGACGGGTGCGGGCATGATTCAGCTTGGCAAGCAAAGTCTTATTCAGCACCTCGTTGACCAGGCTGGACTTGCCGGAGCCGGACACGCCGGTGACGCAGGTGAAGGTGCCCAGCGGAATCTCCACATCCACGTTTTTCAGGTTGTTCTCCGAGGCACCCCGGATGGTCAGATGCTGGCCGTTCCCCGGCCGCCGGGTGGCAGGCACCGGAATCTTCTTCACGCCGGACAGGTATTGGCCGGTGATGGAGCGGGGGCAGGCGATGATCTCATCCACCGTGCCCGTGGCCACGATCTCGCCGCCGTGGCTGCCCGCCCCGGGGCCTACGTCCACGATGAAGTCCGCGGAGCGCATGGTGTCCTCGTCGTGCTCCACCACGATCAGGGTGTTGCCGATGTCCCGCAGATGCTTGAGGGTATCGAGGAGCTTGTCGTTATCCCGCTGGTGCAGACCGATGGAGGGTTCGTCCAGAATATACAGCACCCCCATGAGGGAGGAGCCGATTTGGGTGGCCAGCCGGATCCGCTGGCTTTCGCCGCCGGACAGGGTACCGGAGGAACGGGACAGCGTCAGGTAGCCCAGACCCACATCCGACAAAAATTGCAGCCGGGAGCGGATTTCCTTCACGATCTGCTGGGCGATCACCGCCAGATTTCCCTCCAAATGGAGGTCATTCATGAATTGCAGCTCCTTTTCGATGCTCAGAGCGCAGAAATCCATGATGCCCAGGCCGCCCACCGTCACCGCCCGGGCGATGTCCGACAGACGGTTTCCTCCGCACTGGGGGCAGGGCGCGCTGGTCATGCACTCCTCCAGCTCTTTCCGGGCGGCATCGGACTGGGTCTCCCGGAACCGGCGGGAAATGTTGTTCAGAATGCCCTCAAAGGGCTGCTCCAGCACCCCCATGCCGTTGCCCCGGTTATAGGTCATCCGCAGCTTCTCCCCGCCGGTACCGTAGAGGATCACATGCATGGCTTCCTCGGACAGCTCCTTCACGGGCACGGACAGGGAGAAGTGATATTTCTGCGCCAATGCCTCAAAATACATCCGGAACACGGAATCCGTCCGGGCACTGGACCAGCCGGGAGCCTGAATGGCTCCGTCCAGAATGGACTTGTCCCGGTCGGGAATCACCAGATCCGCATCCGCCACCAGCCGGAAGCCCAGACCCATACAGCTGGGGCAGGCACCGCTGGGGTTGTTGAAGGAGAACATCCGCGGCTCCAGCTCCGTCAGGCTGACGCCGCAGTCCTCACAGGCGTAGTTCTGGGAAAAGCTCAGCTCCTCCCCGGTTTTGGGCAGCTCGATGGTGACAAGGCCGCCGGAATGGCTGCAGGCCGTCTCGATGGAATCCGTCAGACGGCGGCGCAGGCCTTCCTTCAGCACCAGCCGGTCGACCACCAGCTCGATGGTGTGCTTTTTGTTCTTCTCGCAGGGGATTTCCTCGGTCAGGTCGTACTGGATGCCGTCCACCCGCACCCGGGCGAAGCCGGACTTCTTCGCGTCCTCGAAGACCTTCTTATGCTCGCCCTTCTTCCCCCGGATGATGGGAGACAGCACCAGAAACCGGGTTCCCTCCCCCAGGGCCTCCACCCGGTCAACGATCTGATCGATGGTCTGGCGGCGAATTTCCTTGCCGCACTTGGGGCAGTGGGGCACGCCCACCCGCGCCCACAGAAGGCGCAGATAGTCGTAGATTTCCGTCACCGTGCCTACGGTGGAGCGGGGATTCTTGGAGGTGGTCTTCTGGTCGATGGAAATGGCCGGGGACAGGCCGTCAATGGAATCCACGTCGGGCTTATCCATCTGACCCAGGAACTGCCGGGCGTAGGAACTCAGGCTCTCCACATACCGCCGCTGTCCCTCGGCATAGATGGTATCAAAGGCAAGACTGGATTTGCCGGAGCCGGAAAGGCCGGTAAACACCACCAGCTTGTCTCTGGGGATGGTCAGATTCACATTTTTCAGGTTGTTCTCCCGCGCGCCCTGAATGCGGATTGTGTCGTTCATTCTCTTACTCCTCAATTTTTCAGGATTCGTTCCTTTCAGTATACCACAGATGATGAAAAGTCTCAAGATGTTTTTCAAACAAAATTTCGTTTACCATACAGAAAGGTGCCGGTTCCGGAACCGTTTTTTGTGGCAATCGGATATTGCGTTTTTCCTCTATTGCGTGGTATAATATCCAGGAATCACATGGATTATAGGAGCATAGACTATGTTCAAAAGCACGCCCCAGGATGCCTGGCTCATCGTAGGCCTGGGCAATCCCGGTAAGGAATACGAGCATTCCCGGCACAACTGCGGCTTCCGGGCTCTGGACATTCTGGCCGGAAAGCTGAATGCGAAAGTGGATAAGCTGAAATTCCAGGGGCTTTACGCCCAAGTCAGCTACAACGGAACCAAGCTGTTTCTTCTCAAGCCCCAGACCTACATGAATCTATCCGGCAAGTCTGTTGTCCAGCTGTCCGCCTTCTACAAAATACCGCCCCAGCGGATCATCGTCCTGTTTGACGACATTTCCCTGGCTCCGGGACGGCTGCGGGTTCGTGGAGACGGCTCCGCCGGCGGCCACAACGGCATCAAGTCCATTATTCAGGAGCTGGGCAGCCAGGATTTTCCCCGTGTGAAGATCGGTGTCGGTGCCAAGCCAAACCCGGACTATGATCTGGCGGACTGGGTGCTGGGTTCCTTCTCCGCCCTGGACGAAAAGGCCATGGCCGTGTCCCTGGAAAACGCCGGACAGGCGGCTCTAGCCATCATTGACAAGGGTGTGCCGGAGGCGGAAAATCGGTTCAACGGCTCCCATCCCTGACCTAGAAATCAATTGATTTCCCCGAATCGGAATGTAGGGGCGGCCATTGGCCGTCCGCAAATTTCGCAATTTTCTGTGTGCAAAACCGCTTCTTTTCGGGCGGCCATTGGACGCCCCTACACTTTTTTCGTTAAAATTTTCATAGATTCCAGCCCTTGTAAATCTCTGGAATTTGTGTTTTTCAAACTCACGGAAAGAGAAGAAACTTCTCTTTCCGCGTTGCCGCGTTCCCAAAAAATGAGGTGAAGAAATGATCGAACAGCTGTTTTCCCTGCTGAAAAAAATGCCCGAATACACCGGTGCTCTGGAAAGCCTCCGGCAGGGCGATAACGTAGCCATCACCGGCATCGGCCAGATCAACCGCAGTCACATTCTGGCAGGCCTGTCCCGGGAGCTGAAAAAGCCCATGGTGCTTCTGTGCCAGGACGACATGGCCGCCCGGCGGCTCCAGGAGGAACTGAAGGGCTTTCTGGAAGAAGACGCGCCCATCCTCCCCGGCCGGGATCTGACCCTGTACGACGCCGCCGTGGTGTCCCGCTCCTGGGAGCAGAAACGGCTGCGCCAGCTCTATGACCTGGCGGAAGGCCGCACGCCTATCCAGATCATGAGCTGGGAATCCCTGAGCCTTCGCACCATGCCTCCCGCCGTATTGAAGGCGGCTTCCTTCCGGCTGGAGATCGGCCGGGAGTATCCCATGGACGACTTGACCTCCCGGCTGGTGGCCGCGGGCTACAGCCGCTGCGGCATGGTGGAAGGCCCCGGCCAGTTCGCCCTCCGGGGCGGCATTCTGGATATTTTCTCTCCGGCAAACGACCAGCCCATCCGGGCGGAATTCTTCGGCGACGAGCTGGATACCATGGGCTATTTTGACCCCCAGACCCAGCGGCGGAACGAAAACGCGGAATGCGTCACCATTCTGCCTGTGGGTGAGACCCAGCCGGGGCTTCACCCCCAGGGAATCGAAGGTCTGTGCCGCGACTTGACCTCCCTGATTGCCCGGCAGAAGCGGCGGAAAAACGTCAACGAACCCCTTGTCACCACCCTGACCCGGGATTTGGAAAAATACGAGAATAATCTCCACAATCCGGCCTCCGACCGGTATATGGCCCTGATTTATCCGGAAATGGCCACCGCCGCGGACTACATCCCGGAAAACGCCCTGGTGGTGCTCTGCGATCAATCCAGCCTTCACCGGGCCGCCCGGAGCCGCAGCGACGAGATGGGTATGCAGCTGGACAGCCTCTTACAGGCGGGGCTGGTTGCCGGTGAGCTCTGCGACTATGTGTGCCAGTGGGAGGACTTCTGCGCCGGGCTGAAGGAGAAAACGGTTCTGTTTTTCGATACCTTCGGCGGGGCTTCTTATCCCGAGGACTGCCCGCCAAAGCAGCTGTATCCCATGACCGCCAAGCAGCTGCCCGGCTACGGCGGCAATCTGGATACCGCCGCTTCGGATTTGCAGCACTACCAGAAGCAGGAATTCGGCTCTCTGGTGCTCTGCGGCACCCGGCGGCGGGCGGAGCTTTTGCAGGAAATGCTCCGGGCAAAAAATCTCTCCGCCTTCATCTGCATTCCCCTGACCACATTGCCCAATCCCGGTCAGATTCTCCTTACCGATGGCAGCCTGCCCTACGGCATGGAGTATCCCCTGAGCCGTCTGGCCATTCTCACCGAGGGCCAGCTGCTATCCCGTGGGGAGGTCCGGAAAAAGGCCGCCCCCAGGAAGAAAACCGGCTCCACCAACCGGCAGAAGCTCAGTGCCTTCACCGATCTGACCCCCGGCGACCTGGTGGTACACGAAAACTACGGCATCGGCCGGTTCGTGGCCATGGAGCAGATCAAGGTAGACAACGCGATCAAGGACTATATCAAAATCGCCTATCAGGGCAGCGATACCCTGTTCGTCCCCGCTACCCAGCTGGATCTCGTCAGCAAATACATCGGCGGCGGCAGCGAGGACAGCAATGTCAGGCTCAATAAAATCGGCTCCGACGCCTGGCAGAAAACCAAGGCCAAGGCCCGGAAGGCCGCCAAGGATATGGCCGGGGAGCTGATTCAGCTCTACGCCGCCCGGAAACGGCAGCCCGGCTTTGCCTTCGCCGCCGACTCCCCCTGGCAGAAGGAATTCGAGGACAACTTTCCCTACCCGGAAACCGACGATCAGCTGCGCTGCATCGCGGACATCAAGCGGGATATGGAGTCCCCCACCCCCATGGATCGGCTGCTCTGCGGCGACGTGGGCTTCGGCAAAACGGAGGTTGCCTTGCGGGCGGTGATGAAGGCCGTCATGGACGGCAAGCAGGTGGCCATTCTCGTGCCTACCACGGTGCTTGCCCAGCAGCACTATACCACCGCCGTGGCCCGGTTCCGGGGCTTCCCGGTGAACATTGACGTGCTCAGCCGGTTCCGCACCCCGAAACAGCAGCAGCAGACCCTGCGCAATCTGGCCGCCGGCTCCGTTGACCTGGTCATCGGCACCCACAAGCTGCTGCAAAAAAGCGTCCAGTTCAAAGACTTGGGACTGCTGGTCATCGACGAGGAGCAGCGCTTCGGCGTAACCCACAAGGAGCGGCTGAAGGAGATGTCCAAGGGCGTGGACGTACTGACCCTGTCCGCCACCCCCATTCCCAGGACCCTGAACATGGCCCTGTCCGGCATCCGGGACATGTCCACCATCGAAGAGCCCCCGGCGGACCGGTATCCGGTGCAGACCTTCGTGCTGGAGCACAACAATGCCGTCATCGACGATGCCATCCGCCGGGAGGTGGAGCGGGGCGGTCAGGTCTACTATCTGCACAACCGGACGGAAACCATCGACCAGTGCGCAAGCGCCCTCCAGCGGCGGATTCCCGGTCTTCGCATCGGCGTGGCTCACGGGCAGATGAGCGAGGACGCTCTGGGAGACGTGATGCAGGCCATGACCGACGGGGACATTCAGGTGCTGGTGTGCACCACCATCATTGAAACCGGGCTGGACATTCCCAACGCCAATACGCTCATTATCGAAAACGCCGATCGGTTCGGCCTGAGCCAGCTTCATCAGCTCCGGGGCCGGGTAGGCCGTTCCACCCGCCACGCTTACGCCTACTTCACCTACCGGCCGGATAAGAATCTGACGGAAGTCGCGGAGAAGCGGCTTTCCGCCATCCGGGATTTCGCGGAGTTCGGCTCCGGCTTCAAGATCGCCATGCGGGACTTAGAAATCCGGGGCGCGGGCAATCTGCTTGGCTCCGAGCAGTCCGGCCACATGATGAGCGTGGGCTACGACATGTATCTGAAGCTCCTGGACGAGGCGGTGCTGGAGGAGCAGGGTGCCGCCCCCAAGGCACCGGAGTGTACCGCCGATCTGAACGTCACCGCCAACGTGGACAAGGATTATGTGTCCCGGGGAGAGGAGCGGATGGATCTTTACCGCCGGATGGCCGCCATCCGCAATCAGGAGGACGCGGACGATCTGCTGGATGAAATCGTGGATCGGTACGGCGAGCCGCCCAGAGGGGTGCTCAACCTCATCGATATCGCCCTGCTCCGAGCCAAGGCCAAGGAGGTCAGCGTCAAGGACATCAAGCAGAAGGCCGGCGACGTGCTCTTCACCCTGACCAGCCTGAACTTCGAGGCGGTCAGTGCTCTGTGCGCCGACCCGGATTACAGCAGCCGGGTGACCTTCCTGGCAGCCGCCAAGGAGCCTACCCTCCGGCTGAAGCTGTCTGCCGGGGTGGACAGTCTGAAGCAGAGCAAGGTGTTCATCGACCGCTACAGGAGCTTCTGTAATTCCTAAGAAGTGTTTAAGCAAATGTTAATAAATTATGATGAGCGTTGCTTTTCTCCGGAAATATGCTATAATATTGCAAATTATCCCTCAAAGAGGAGGAGCCTAATATGTCACAAGGAAAATTTTCCAGCCCCAGACCCCACCGGGAGGAGGAGCGGGAGATTGAAAAGGCCTACCGGGATCTGACCCGGAAGTCCGGCAGGAAGCCCAGAGCCGAGCGCACTGCCCGGGAGCTGCCCCTGGATGAGGCCGCTTTTTCCGCCGGGGAAGCTTTTCCCGCTGAGGAAGCTTTCCCCACCGAGGAGCCGGCTCAGGAGGCCTTCCCCGCCGAGGAAGAGCTGAATCTGGATTTTGACAATCTGACCGGCGAAACGCCGACGGCCGCGGCCGACCAGGTGCCGTCCGAATCCGATCCGGTGCAGAGGAAGCCCGCCGCACGGCCGGAGCCTTCCGCCGACCCCGCCGCCGAGGAGCGGCAGATTGAGGACGCTTTCCGGAAGATCACCGGCAAGCCCGCCGCCCCCCGTCGGCACATTCTGGAGCCGGAGGTGGACGAGGTGCTGCCCGAAGATGAAGAGGAGCCCAAGGCCAGAGGCGACCGCCCCCAGTGGATGGCCGAGGTGCTGGAATTCTACGAGCAGAACAAGAAGCTGGTGCTGGCCGCTCTGTGCGCTCTGGCTGTCATGCTCATTGTCTTCGTGATCCTGCTGTTCGTCCGCAGCGCGGGCGACCCCTATCACGGCAAAATTCTGAATAACGTCTACATCGGCGACGTGAACGTGGGCGGCATGACCCAGAAGGAGGCCATGGAGGCTCTCACCGAAGCCGTGGGCGACAGCTACGAGACCCGGGACATGGTCATTGACCTGGCAGGCACGGAGCTTCTGCTGTCCCCCAAGGAATCCGGAGCTTCCCTGAATGTAGCCACCGCCGTGGAGGAAGCCTATAACTACGGCCGAGCCGGTACCCAGGCCGAACGGGATGCCCTCTACAAGGCCTCCAAAACCGAGCCCCACTACATCAGCCTGCTTCCCCACCTGAATCTGAAAACGGAGAACATCAAGAAATTCCTTTCCGAAAAGTCCGGAAATGCCGGAAGCACCCTGGTTCAGACCACCTACGGCCTGGAGGGCACCCAGCCGGAGCTGTCCGCGGACAAGTTCGACAAGAACGCCCCCTGCCAGACCCTGGTCATTCAGCTGGGCAAACCCGGCGTGGGCTTTGACCCCGACGAGGTTTACAACCTGGTGCTGGATGCCTACAGCCAGCGGCAGTTCCGGGTCACCGTGGAGAATGTGGAAATTCTCCGGGAGCCGGATGCCGTTGACCTGGAGAAGATTTATAAGGAATTCTACATCGCCCCGGTGAACGCTACCGTGAACGCCAACGGCAACGCGGTAGCCGGCTCCTATGGCTACGGCTTTGACCTGGAGGAAGCCCAGAAGCTTCTGGATGCCGCCCAGCCCGGAGACGAGATCCGGATTCCCATGGAATACATTGAGCCGGATCTGCTGGACGCGGATTCCTTCTTCAAGGACACCCTGGGTGAATACCAGACCCGGGGAGACGGCAACGACAACCGCGCCTATAACCTCCGTCAGGCCTGTCAGGCACTGGACGGCCGGGTGCTGAATCCCGGCGAGAGCCTGTCCTTCTCCGCCGTAGTCGGCTCCGGCTATAAGTCCGCGCCTGAGGACACAGGTCTGGACGATACCCAGGGCGGCGGCTTAGCCCAGGTCAGCTCTACGCTGTACTGCGCGGCTCTGCTGTCTGACCTCACCGTCACCTCCCGTTCCGGCCTTGCCCAGATGCCCAGCTACATCGGCAGCGGCCTGGACGCGGACACCAGTCTGAGATTGCAGAATAACCTCAAGTATCCCGTCCGGATCAACGCCCAGTATTCCGGCGGCTATGTGCGCGTCAGCATTTCCGGCACCGAGGATCGGGACTACTACCGGGTGCTTGGCTCCGAAATCACCCAGACCATCAAAGCGGAAACCGAGTATGTGAAGTTCGCCTACGGCCATGAGGAAGGCCACGAGCAGGGCGACGTAATCCGGGAAGGCCGGGACGGCTACCAGACCAAGAGCTATACCGTCCGCTATAACCGGACTACCAACGCCCGCATCGGCTCGGATTATGTGGCCACCACCACCTATGCGGCTCTGAGCCGCCAGATCGCCCAGATCGTGGACATCCCGCCGGAGGAAACCACGGAGGAAACCACGGAAGCCACCGAGGAAACCACGGAGGCCACTACGGAGGCAACCGAGACCCCCACTGAGGCATCCTCGCAGACCACTTCTCCCGACTGGGACAATGGCTGGGAAGCCGCGTAAGAAAATCTTCCAATCCCCCTTTCGGCTCTCGCCGAAAGGGGGATTTGTCCTATATTCACAAGAAAGCGTTCGCTTTTCGGGTAGAATTCATAAGCATCCGCCCCTTGACGGGGGCAGATTCTTTCCGTATAATAGGTGTGCAAAATATGAAAAGTATGATTCTGAAAGTGAAGTGATGCTATGCCGTCGGGCAAACACATTCTCGGAAAAAACCGGCAGCAGCGGGTCTTCGGCACCGCCAAGGTCGGCGACCGGGGTCAGATTGTCATCCCCAAGGAGGCCAGGGAGCTGTTCGGCATTCAGCCCGGAGATACGCTGCTCCTTCTGGGGGACAGGGAAACGGGCCTGGTGATCTCCCGGCCGGAAGTACTCCGCGATCTGGCGGATGAAATACTCTGCCACATAAAGAATGAGGGTTAGAAATATGGAAAAATTACTGGAATTATATGAAACCATGGGCATTTCCCCGGCGGTCTACGCCTACGGCGAGAAGCAGCTGGGAAAGCTCACCGCCCGGTTCGCCGCCATCGACCAGGTGGCGGAGTACAACCAGGCCAAGGTGGTCTGGGCCATGCAGAAAAACCGGGTCTCCGCCGGGTGCTTCACCGCCACCACCGGCTACGGCTACGACGACTTTGGCCGGGACACGCTGGAAAAGGTCTATGCCGACGTGTTCCACACGGAAGCGGCTCTGGTGCGGCCACAGATCACCTGCGGCACCCACGCCCTGACCGTCGCTCTCAGTGCCAATCTGCTCCCCGGCGACGAGCTGCTGTCCCCGGTGGGTCTGCCCTACGACACCCTGCAGGAGGTCATCGGCATCCGGAAAAGCCCCTGCTCCCTGGCGGAATACGGCGTTACCTACCGGCAGGTCGACCTGAAGCCCGACGGCACCTTCGACTTCGAGGGCATCCGCAAGGCCATCCATGAAAAGACCAAGCTCATCACCATTCAGCGTTCCAAGGGCTATGCCACCCGACCCACCTTCTCCGTGTCCCAGATCGGGGAGCTGATTGCTTTTTGTAAGAACGTGAAGCCCGGCGTTACCGTGATGGTGGACAACTGCTACGGCGAATTCGTGGAACCTGTCGAGCCCTCGGACGTGGGGGCGGATATGACCGTAGGCTCCCTCATCAAGAACCCCGGCGGCGGTCTGGCTCCCATCGGCGGCTATATCTGCGGCACCCAGGAATGTGTGGATCGGTGTGCCTACCGGCTGTCCGCTCCCGGCCTTGGCAAGGAGGTAGGCGCAAATCTTGGCCTGATGACAAGCCTCTTCCAGGGCTTCTTCCTGGCTCCTACCGTCACGGCCGGTGCGCAGAAGGGTGCGATTTTCGCCGCCAATCTCTACGAGCCCCTGGGCTTCCGATGCGTGCCCAACGCCGCGGAGAGCCGTCACGACATCATTCAGGCGGTGGAGCTGGGCAGTGAGGCGGGTATGGTGGCCTTCTGCAAGGGCATTCAGGCCGCCGCCCCGGTGGACTCCTTCGCCACCCCCTATCCCAGCGACATGCCCGGCTACAACGACAAGGTCATTATGGCCGCCGGTGCCTTCGTCCAGGGAAGCTCCATTGAGCTGTCCGCCGACGGCCCCATCCGTCCGCCCTACGCCGTGTACTTCCAGGGAGGACTGACCTGGAACCACGCCAAGCTGGGCATTCTCATGAGCCTGCAAAAAATGGTGGATGCGGGTCTTGTAAATCTGTAACGCAAAAAGAGAGGTAATTTTGAATGAGTTGGTTCTGGTTTTCTATCATCGCGCTGTTATGCTGGTCCGGTTCGGACTTCTTCTCCAAAATTGGCTGTCGGGACGCGAAAGATCCCTACAGTCAGAACAAGATGGTCATGGCCGTTGGCGTGGTCATGGGTCTGCACGCCCTGTACAAGATTTTCCTGTGCGGCGTGGAAATCTCCTGGGCGGTCATCTGGACTTACCTGCCCATTTCCCTGCTGTACATCAGCTCCATGACCCTGGGCTATGTGGGTCTTCGCTACATTGAGCTGTCCATTTCCTCTCCCATCTGCAACGCCAGCGGTGCGCTGGTGGCCATCATTGCCATTGTCAGCGGCACGGCGGAAAAGATGGCTCCCGTCCAGTATCTGGCCATCGTGCTGTGCTGCGCCGGTGTCATTGGCCTGGGCTTCGTGGAAGCCAACGAGGACGAAGACCTCCGGGCTGCCCGTCAGGAGGCCTCCAACTACAAGTACGCCAAAAGCTGGCTGGCTCTGGCGCTGCCCATTGCCTACTGCGTGCTGGACGCTGCTGGCACCTTCGCTGACGACCTGGTGCTGGAGACCCTGAACGAGGAATCCGCCAACGTGGCCTATGAGCTGACCTTCCTGGCCGCCGGTGCCGTCATGTTCGTCTACACCTGCCTCATCAAGAAGCAGCCCTTGGTGCCGGAAATGGAAGCCCCCAAATACCTGGGTGCCATCTGTGAGACCGTGGGTCAGCTCTTTTACATCTACGCTCTGGCCAGCGGCGAGTCCGCCCTGGCGGCTCCCATCATCGCCTCCTACTGCATGGTCAGCGTCCTGTGGAGCCGGCTGTTCCTGAAGGAAAAGCTCAGCTGGAAGCACTATGCCTGCATTTTCATCACCTTCGCAGGCATCGTCATCATGGGCGTATACGATATGTGAGCCTTCCTTGCATAAAAAGCGTGACCGAATTGGTCACGCTTTTTTTCTTGCGTTTTCCGCTTATCGCAGCAGCATCAGGTTGGTATCCGTCAGAAAATTGGCGCAGCTATAGCACACAAGGATATTGTCAAAGCCTTCCCTCCGCGCAAGCTCCGATACCGCCTGCCGGTAATAGCGCAGGTCGACCAGCACCACTTCTCCATAGCTTTCCGCAAGAAAGCCTCCCAGGCAATTGGAATAAGAGTCCCGGATTACCAGCAGCTTACCCTGCTTCTCCGGATTCCGAATGCGGACGATGGAGTGATTTCCGTCCAGAAATACAGTATACTTATCCGCTTCCTCCAGTCGCTCCCGATAGAAGATTCCAGAATGAACTTCTTTTGCCTCCCCGTTTGTGACGGTAAGCTTGTCACTGCCCTGCCACAGCGCAATCGATTCAGCGGGAGTCAGCCACAGGGCACTGCGGGAATAGGTCGAACCCCGAAAGCCCTGGACTGCAGTAATCTGAAAGTCCTCCGGCGGTCTGCATTTTCTATCAACTGCCGTCAGGAAGGCTGCGTAGCCCTGGTAGGCTCCCCGGCTTGTCCAATGGTGATCGGTGTTGTAATAAAGCTCCGGCTTTCCCGAAAAAAGCGCCTCCACCGGAACCATGCTCACATCCGCCCCCGCCTCGGCGTAAATCGCATTCAGCGCATCCTGATCCGCATAGCCCTCTACGCCGGCAGCCCAGCCCGCGGAAGGAATGATCATCACATGCACCTTCTGCTGAAGCCCCTCGGCAAAGCCGTTGATGGCTCTCATATTTCGGGCTATGGCCTGTTCATCCAAAGAAACCGGTGCCTCCACGAGCTTGCCGTCCACCAACCAGACGTCCTTGAGCCGCTGGCGTCCCGCCAGCAATTCCAGATAAGCATTGATACCCACAAGCAGATTTCTTCCCAGAACATGATCGGTCAGGTATTCCTCCACCTGGCTGCTCCACTCTCCGGAGGATACCGCTTCCCAGCTGAAATCGGGCGCTTCCGCCAGGTATCGCTTTTCCATTTCGGAAAATGCGGGTCTTGGCAAAAAGTACCCCGCCGCAATGGAAAATAGAAATCCGAAGAACAGGATCAGCGCCGCCACGTTGCGCTTTTTCATACTATCCATAGAATGGTTTACTGGAAGCAGGCTTCAAAGCCCGCCTTCAAAGTATCCACATCCGGAGAAATCAGCAGAGCCAGGTATAGACCGTTGGTCAGCACCTGAGCCTTCTGCACGATAAGGTACTGGTCAGGCGCATAGGAAACCGTCTCGTCCAGCTTGGACGCAATGCGGCTCTGAGCCAGCTGCGTCAATGTTTCCAGCGCGGTCTCATCCTTGGCCTCTATCAGCCAAACCTCGTCCGCCCGCATACCCTCGGCGCAGATAGCAATCTTATACTGGGCGCAATCCTCCACATCGATGCCGAGAAAATTCAGCAAGGTGACATCATCCGGGTAGAACATCTCCGGCAGCAGTTCACTGTAGCTGTCATACAGCGCATTCACATCCACCGAGGGGGCTTTTTCCTTTCCGCCGCAGGCTGCCAGAGACAGCAGCAGCGAAAGGGTCAGAAGCAGCGTAATGGTCTTTTTCATGCAAGGGTTCCTCCTTCAAGTTCATATTGGGCATAGTAGCGCAGAACCTTCATCCAGACAAAGTATCCTGACTGATTCAGATGGTAGCCGTCCAGCTTATAGGTCTTCGCCATGCGGCCGCAATGATCCTCTATGTAGCTGCACAAATCCAAATACATGCAGCCGTTGTCTGCGGCGTATTGCCGCAGCTTCTGGTTGAATTCGGCGACATTGCTGTTGTAGTTCCGGAACGTGCTGCCCTGCTTGGCTGGGTCGGCATATCGGGGAATATTGGAAATCATCACAATCTCCACATCCGGGCTTTTTTCCCGAATACGCTCCAGCATGATGTCCCAGTTTTCAAAGAAGCGGATCCGCTGAGGACTGGAGGCAATATCATTGGAGCCGATCAAAATATACATCCGATCCACCGCTGACATAGCAATGGCATCCTCCAGATTTCGCTCAACGCCCCGGTAGCAGATATTCTTGGCGTGCTGAACAAAGCCGTTCAGGCTGGTACCGCCTCTGGTCATAAACAGCAGGTTCCCAAGATAATCCCCCTGGCTTTCACACTGCATCATCATATAGGCAATGGAATCTCCTACCAAAGCAGCATTGTCAAAATAGGTACAGGGTTCGTCCAGATCCACCTCTGGGATTATCCGCTTCGGCTGAGAAAGGATATCAAAGCCCAGGCCGTCCAGCTCCTCCTGGGTTTCCGCCAGGCACCCGGCAGTGCATTCGGCTACCTGGTCACGGTAAGTTGCCCGGATCGTCGCAGTGCCAACACTGTTCGCCGTCAGCACGCCGTTTTCCACCGAAACCACGGAAGGGTCGTCACTTTCCCAGGTCACAAGCTCCCGGGGCACCAGCCCCAGATAGACGTCCTCACTTTCACCGACCACGGAAAGAGTGATTGCGGAAACCTTCAAAAACAGAGAACTCTCCGAGGCGGACGGTTCCGTTACCTGGGTAGTTGGCTGGGCTTCCGGAGCTGTGTTCACCGCCGCCGCAGTCTCAGTTTCTGCCGTTTCCGGCGGACTCACCTGGGCAGTGCAGCCGCATAGTCCGGCCAGTGCTGCCGCCAGAAGAAACCACACAAGAAATCTCTTCATGAATAAACCTCCATCTAGCGTCTCAAAACGCGAAATAGATAAACGGATTATAGCTGGAGCTGACAATGTAAGCAGCCGAGAGGATCAGAAGCAGCAGACAAGCAGCGTTTTTGACCAACTCCGAGGAACCCAGCCGTCCCAGCTTTCGCTGCAAATACCCAATAAACGGAGTCGAGCCGAGCGCACACAGCAAAAGGACGGAAGCATGGTTTTTCAGTGCGTCCCATGCGGCGGTGTCCACGGCCGCGTTCCCAGCCAGGCCGAACATTGCTCTGAAATAGCCCAGTGCGTAACGCAGTGAGCCGGAGCGGAACAACACATAGCCCAGCAGTACCAGCACCATGGTGCGCAGGATCTGAAAGCCAATAAACCAGGGAGAATTGACGCGGATATTCAGCCGCTTCACCCATTTTTTCGAGGTTGGCTGGAAAACCAGCGCGCCGATCAAAAGAGCGCCATAGTAAATGCCCCAGAATATGTAGTTCCAACTGGCACCGTGCCAGATGCCGGTGCTGAGCCACACCACAGCCAGCGCAATCACCGAAGGTGTCAGGCGGCCGGCTGTCTTTCCCCAGCGCTGCTTTACTTTCTTTCCCAGAGGCGCCGCTTTTCGGGAAACCGGATAAAACAGATAATCCCGGAACCAGGAACTCAGAGAAATATGCCACCGCTGCCAGAATTCTGACACCGTTCTGGAAATATAGGGATAATTGAAATTTTCGTCAAAATGGAAACCGAACATCAGACCCAGACCAATGGCCATATCAGAGTATCCGCCAAAATCAAAATAAATCTGGAAGGCATAAGCCAATGCCCCCAGCCAGGCCATGGCCGCGGAAAGGCCGGAAATGTCTCCATAGCTGAAAGCCTGGTCAGCCAGTAAGGCAATGCTGTTGGATAGAATCATCTTTTTCGCCAGACCCACCGTAAATCTGCGGATACCTTTGACAAACTCCGTCAGGCTTTCCGTCCGCGTATCAATCTCCTCCGCCACTGTTTCGTAACGGACAATCGGCCCGGCAATCAGCTGCGGAAACAAAGCAATATACAATGCCACATTCAACGGATTCTTTTGCACCCTTCCCCGTCCCAACGCCACATCAAACACATAGGACATGGCCTGAAAGGTAAAAAAGGAGATGCCAATGGGAAGCGTGATATGGGTCTGCGGAATGGCTCCGTGGCACAAGCGATTCAGATTCTCAATGGTAAAGTTCAGATATTTGAAAACAAACAGCAACGAAAGATTCGCAATGACCATAAGCGTGAGAATTCGCTTCTGCCAGCCCGGTGTCTCCCTGCGAACCACCAAAAGGCCGAATACATAATTCATCCCGATGGATAAAATCATAATCAGGACAAACTTCGGCTCCCCCCAGGCATAAAACAGCAATGACGCACACATCAGGAAGACGTTCCGGCATCGTTTGGGCAGAAGATAGTAGCCGGCCAGGGTCAAAGGAAGAAAAGCAAACAAAAAGGCAGCGGACGAAAAAACCAAAGGGAATCCCTACTTTCTTGTATATCCGCTGAGCAACCCGACCGCGAACGCATCGGCCGCCCGGGAATAATCAGATATTTTTCTGAATGATATCTGCCATTTCGCCCACATTTTTCATGCCGAGCACATCCTTCATAGAGAATTTCATGCCGAATGTATCCTCCACCTCAGAGATCAGCGTGATGTGTGTCAGTGAATCCCAATCGGCAATATCATCCGCAGTCGTTCCGTCAGTAACTACCACATCTTCATCAAACACATCCGCAAAAACTTCATTCAGCTTTTCAAAAATTTCCTGTCTTGTCATCGTTCTGCTCCTCCGTGATAAACGTTTTGTGATACTGAAAATGGGCAACATCCGCTTCAAAGCGATTTTCGCCTACCCGGACAAAACCCATTTTTTCGTACAGATCCCGCACCATGGCGTTTTTAGGGGTGGGAATATACTCACCAATGACTTTTCGGAAGCCCTGGGACGCGGCAATTTTCAGAATTTTGTCAATCACAAATTCCTCCATGCCCCGCTTCAGCACTCTGCAGCTCATAAGCCACTCGCTGATAAAGAGGTCGCCCTCCGTGCCCTTGTCCGCAATGACCACGCTGATCAGACCGTGATCACCGAACTTGTCCTTCAACGTGAAATACAGGCAGATATGACTGTCATCCCCGGCAAGAGACTGAATTTCCGACTCCGTATATCGCACAGTCCGGAGATTGAACTGGTTGGATCGCTGGGTCAGCTGGGCAATGCGGGGATAATGGAAATCATCAAAGGGCGCAGCCACAGCCTTCATATCCAGCCCCTCCAAATAGGCATCGTAGGAATCGAACGCGGAAGCGAAGACCGTCCTCTCCGCCTGCTCCCGATACTGTCGGGTGCGGTTGGCATCCTCGGCAGAGTAAGAAGCTGTTTCAAACAGGTTCAGGCTCCGCAGGTAGGACAGATACATTGCCGGATCCTCCGGCAGCTCCGGCACCGTAATCTCAGGAATCATGCCGCGCACCAGATTCCGTTCAAAGGGATTGTCATCCAGAAATACCATCGAATCCATGCCGATGTTCAGCGTCTTCTGAATTGTGCGGATATTGCCGGCCTTATCCTCCCAATTGGCAACGAACATGGAGAAGTCCTCCAGGCGCAATACCATCTCCGGATGCTTCTCAAAGGGTTCCTTCGCCGTCCGCTCGTTGTTCTTGCTGCACACCGCCAGAAGGATCCCCCGATTTTTCAGTTCCTTCAGCCATGCCTGAAAATCCGCGAAGGCATGTCCGGTGCCCAATTCTCCGATTTGGATGCCGCTCAGGCCATCATCCCCAATAACGCCGCCCCAAAGGGTATTGTCCAAGTCAACGACGACACACTTTTTCACCGCGCCCCGGAGTGCCTGCACAATATCTACCACCTGTTTGGCAGCACTGGGTAACATCTCCACGGAAATGGGCATTTTAGCTATGTAATAAAGTTTGGCATCGGAAAACTTCTCCCGGCCACGGAGAGACTGCAAGGCATCCAGATCCACAAGGCACACATTTTTCACGTCCTGACATCCCTGCATCAAAAGATAGTTCAGTTTCCGCTGCTGAAACAGGAAGGATTCCAGTGTCTTATTCCCATACTGTCCAAAGCTGCCGTCATCCATCAGCGGAAAATTACACTGAAGGATCCTGCTCTTGGTGTTCGCATTTATCCGCTCCCAGATCCGGCGGATCCGGGCATAGGTATCCTCCGCAAAGGCAGCTCGCTGCGCCAAAGGCGCGGCACAGAAGGCTTCATAGCGTTTTTCCGTACACATCTGAATCAGCACGGCGTTCGGCTCAAAGGCATAAAGCTCCGAACCCGGATCCATGACCTGCGCGTCAATCTGATTGTAGTCGGCATCCGCGACGGATAGTCCCAGGCCGACATACACGCCGTAGCCCCGAATAGCTGCGGCCAAATGCTGGGTGGCGCAGTCTCCCAAAACCGCCAGTCTGTATTGAGGAAGCTGCGAAGCGTCCTTTTTGGACAGCTTCTTCAATTGCTGAAAGGAAATTTCCATTCGCCCATTCCTCCCATAACGTATTTTTTAGTTAGCAGTTCCCGGGATCGGAGTGCTCCCCATCTGTACGCCTGCTTATTTTTCCGTCACCATAAACCGCATACATGAAATGCCCATTCAAACGCTCGTTAAAACAGGTTTCTTAAGAATCACAATTGTCAGTATACAACGCTTTTGTTTCTTTTTCAATCATTATTTTACATCTTGTTCATAATTTTACATTTTTCTGGCCTTCACACACCCGGGTGGCTCTGGCAGGCTGTTCCGCCGGGAAAGGGAGATGGCATGCGTGCGGAAAATCTGCTTCCTCGTGGATGATATTTCCCTATCCGGGGGACTGGATCGAGTGAATGCCGCGCTGGCCCGCGCCCTGGCGGAGGACTGTGCGGTCTGGATCGGCTCCCTGATATCCGGCGGCAAACGCTGGCAGCGAGAGATTCTGTTTTCAGGCAAGGTTCGGAAAACGGTGGAATTCTGTATGTATCCGCAAGGGATATGCCGCTTTTGAACCCGCACGGATAGAGCACTGCTCGGCCGCAGGCGATTTATTCAGCGTTTCCCAAGGCTTTCTGTCTATTGACGCTGTCCGGAAATCCGGCTATAATGATAAAGATGAAAGGATGTGTCCACTTATGACGGAAAATAGTCCTCTGCTGTTTCAGCGGGTGCTGCTCTGGTTGGGCAAAAAGGTCAAGGAAAACCGGGTGCCCCTGTGCGCCGCGCTGATTTTCGGCTTTCTTGCCCACGGTTTTGCCTTCGCCAACAAGCTTGTGAACCACGACGAGGCCAACGCCCTGTTTGCCAAGGGCGGCAGCGTGGTGCTGGGCCGCTGGGGGCTGTGCTTCATGGATAACCTGTTTCCCAATGTGTCCATGCCCTGGATCTACGGCATTGTCACCATTTGCCTGCTGGCGGTGGCCGTGTGCGTCCTGGCGCGCGTCCTGCCTCTGAAAAGCCGCTGGGCTCAGGTGCTGGCGGCGGGACTGGTAGTCGCCTTTCCGTCTCTCACGGGCACCCTCGGCTATATGTTCATGAGCACCAGCCACGGTCTGGCCTTCCTGCTGACGGCTCTGGCGGCCTGGTTCGTAACCCGCCGGGGAACGTGGTTTCACCTGGCGGCTCTGGGCTGCCTGGTGTTTGCCCTGGGCATTTATCAGGCCTTCATCGGCCTGTGCGCCGGACTTCTGGTAATCGTAGTCTTCCGCCGGCTTCTGGATGGTGAGGATGGAAAGGCCGTCCTTCGGGACGGTCTGGGCTACATTCTCTTCCTGGCTCTTTCCCTGGGGCTGTATTACGGAATCGCCTGGCTGGCTCTGGCACTGACCCACCAGGAAATGGCAATTTACGCCACAGACGGCATGGCCTTCTCTCCCCTGTCTCTGCCCGGCAATGCCCTGCTTGCCTACCGCGCCTTCTTCTCCCTTTTTACAGACGGCACCTACTGCCTGGTTCCGACGGAATTTTCCAGGGTTCTTCATGGGCTTTTGTGGCTCTGCACGGGAATTCTGCTGATCGTCCGGGTACGGGCGAAGAAACGTGACGCGCTGAATCTGGTGCTGCTGATTGCGGCACTGGTGCTGTTTCCCCTGGCGGTGTGCTGCATTTTTCTCTTCATTGCCCCGGCCTCCATCCACACCATCGTGCTCTACAGCGTGGTGGATGTGTATCTGCTGATGCTAATGCTGGCAGACTCCTGCCCGCCGGTCTCCCGGCTTCGCCGGGCGGTGCTGAATATTCTTCCGGTGCTGTGCTCTCTGATCGTGACCGTCAATATTTACATCGCCAATGAATCCTATCTGACCCTGCATCTGCGCTACGAAAACGCCTACGCCTTCTACACCTCCCTGATTGCGGACGTCAAGGCCTCCCCGGAATTTACCCAGGGAAGCAAGCTGGCCGTCATCGGCACCTGGCAGGATCCCGGCTTTTACGAGGAACACCTGAGCTTCACCGACACCCTCACCGGCGTTACCGGCTTCAAGCCGGACAGCTACTCCAAGGCGCGGTTCCTGGAGCAGTATGTGGGCTTTGCCATTCCCTTCGCCACCCAGGCGGAGGAGGCGGAAATCGCCGCGACTCAGGAATTTGCGCAGATGCCGGTCTATCCCTACTATGGCTCCATGAAAAAAATCGGGGACACCTTCGTGGTGAAGCTGTCGGATTGACGTAAAATACGCGGTGCAAAAACTGCACCGCGTATTTTTATGGAATTTTTCGGTAGGTATCGCCGCTGATCTCATAGCCGTGGCCGTTGGGGGGCTGCCACTGGTAGCGGTGCTTCCCTTCCTCCGGGAAGCGTTCCGCCATGATGGCCGCAATGACCCCGCCATGACAGACTAGCGCCGTGCCGTCGGGAAGCTCCCGGTAGGCCGCCAGAGCCCGCCGGGTCATCTGTGCGCCGCTTTCCCCGTGGGGCGGGACGTTGGCCTCGTTGTCTCCGGCGATCCAGGCCTGATAGGCCGGGTCGCCCTTGAGCCGGTCGTAGCTTTTCATCTCGAAGTTCCCGAAGTCCACCTCCCGGAACCGGGCATCCACAGAAAAGGACACATCCCCGAAAAGAGCCTTCAGAGTCTCGTCCGTACGGCGCATTCCGCTGGTGACGAACCGGGCGGGGTGAATGTCATAGTGAAGGGCTTCCAGCTCCCCAACGCCCGCCGGGGACAGGGGCAGGTCGGTACTGCCGCAATATAGATGGGCTTCGTTTGCCAGTGTCTTCCCATGGCGGATCAGGTAAATGCTCATTTTAACCGCTGCTCCAGTCCGCAGAAGATCCGGCTGACCTGAGCCGCCTGCCCTGCTAAGTATTGACAGACCAGGCCTGTGGTGTGCCGTCCCTTCCGGACAAGCGGATCCATGGGCACCACCCCGCAGAAAATGTCCCGACAGATAAAAACGCTGTCCTGCCAGAGGGTCTGATTGTCCCGCAGATAGCCCTCCGGGTCAATTCCTTCCCGGACGCAGGCCAGCACAAATTTCTCCAGCCGGTCGATACACCTGTGAGAAAAGTCGATTTTGGTTCCCTCGCAGGTAAAAATGTCGTCTTCCGCCAGATGAAAGGCTTTTTTCGCGTAATCCCGCTTGCCCTGATAGGCACCGCCGATGATCAAAACCATATTTTCCTCCTAAATCAGCGCATACACCGCCGCGGCACACAGCTCTCCCAGGGTCAGGGCGTAGCCCGCGATATCTCCGTTCATCCCCTCCAGGCTCCGATAGCCCCGGCGCAGAGCCAGGCCATAGCCCGCAAAACACCCGACGGTCGCAAAACCCAGCTTCCCGCAAAGGACAAAGCTCAGCCCCACCAGGACGCAGGTCAGTCCGCCCAGCCACCAGAGCCGGCGGGTGTGCTTTTTCTGGGAAGCGTACTGGCTGGTGGACATGGCGGGAAGCCCCGTCACCGCCAGAGCCGAGCCGCACCGGCTCACCGCCGGAATAAACAGCAGAATCAGGCTGCTTTTCTCTGAGCTGACGCTGGCAAACAGCACCACCTGGGAAAGCACCAGCAGACACAGACTGATAACCGCGAAAGAACCCACATGGGAATCCTTCAGAATTTCCCGCCGCTTATGCAGATCCCGGCAGGACTTCACCGCATCCGTCACATCCATGAAGCCGTCCAGGTGCAGAAAGCCCGTGACCAGATAGGGATATACTCCCAGGATCAGCCCACGAACCAGGGTCGGAAGCCCCAGAAATCCCGTCAGCCAGCCAAGGAACGCCCAAATTGCCCCGATTTCCAGCCCCAGAAGGGGCAGCATGGGGATCATCAGCTCCCGGGCATCCTCGTCCCAGAGCTGCCAGGGACAGGGAATGGCGCAGAACATGCTCTGGCACATGGCAAAGCCGTGCGCAATTCGCTTCATTCCGGCAGTCCTCCCTTGTGGATAATTTTCTGCCCGACGGAAAATTCAATGACCGTGTCGCAGAGCCTTGCCAGCATCCGGTCGATTCCGGCAAGACAGGCGCGATAGCATTCCGTGTCCGGGTCGTAGGTTTCCCCGTCGGCGTAAAGATAGTCGCTGACGATCACCGCGTTGGCCACCCGATTCGCAAATTCCGCCAGGTCGGCGGCGCATTTGTCCGCTGCCTCCCAGTCCAGGGCGTAGCCCTTTTCCTTGGGGAACATGGCGTTTTGCAGCAGGGCGGTGACGCTGTCAAGCAAAAAAGTTCCGTCAGCCTCCGCCCTGTCAAAACAAGACAGAATGTCCGTGCCGCACTCGATGGTTTCAAAGCCCATCCCCGCCCGGTCGGCCACATGCCGCCGGATCCGCTCCCGGTCTTCCTCGTCCGTTGGGATCATGGTGGCCACATAATAGTGCTTCCCGCCCTGAGCCAGCACCACGGCCAGACGCTGGGCATAGCCGGATTTGCCGTTTTTCGCGCCGCCGGAAATGAACACTCTCATGCCTTTCCCTCCACGGAGAACTTGTCGCCCTGGCGGATTTCCTCCAGATAGCCGTCGTCAATGCCCGCCTGGTCGAAGGTGGCCATATCGTTCATCACGGCGCAGGCAGCGCGGAGTACCTGGAAGGCCAGGGGGCAGCCGCTGCCCTCCCCCAGCCGCATCCCCAGCTGGAAAATGGGGGTCAGACCCATTTCCTCCATGGCCATCCGGTAGCCGATCTCAAAGGAGGCGTGGCTTGGAATCAGAAAGCCTTTGACATTGGGACACAGCCGGACGGCGCACAGAGCCGCCACCGCGGAAATGAACCCGTCGATGACCACCGGCCGCCGGGTCAGGGCGCAGCCCAGGAAGGCTCCGCACATGGCGGCGATGTCAAAGCCGCCTACCTTGGAAAGCACATCCACCACGTCCGCCGGGTCAGGGCGGTTCCCTTCGATGGCCTTCTGAATGGCTTCCTTTTTCTTCCGGAAGCCCTCGTCGGTGACACCGCCCCCCCGGCCGGTGACCTGCTCCGGCTCCACGCCCAGGAGCACGGAAAGGACGGCGGATGAGGTCGTTGTGTTGCCGATGCCCATTTCGCCGATGCCCAGCACATCCGCCGGGGTGTCCTCGGCCAGCTCCACACCGGTGAGAATCGCCCGCACTGCCTGCTGCCGGGTCATGGCCGGGCCTTTGGTCATATTCTGGGTTCCGAAGGCGATTTTCCGATTCAGAACCGCCGGTTCTTTGATCACCGCGTTCACGCCTACGTCGCAGACGGTCATGCCGCAGCCGAAGTGCCTTGCCAGCACCGAAGCTCCGGTTTTCGCCCGGGTTAAATTGATGGTCTGCATCAAAGTAACAGACTGGGGCGCGCTGGACACGCCCTCCTCCACCACGCCGTTGTCCGCGGCGAACACCAGAAGGTGCTGCCGCGCCACGGTATTGTTCACTTTGCCGGTGATGCCCGCCAGCTGGACGGACAGATCCTCCAGCCGCCCCAGGCTTCCCGGAGGCTTGGCCAGGATCATCTGACGCTTCCTCGCCGCCTCCATGGCGGCCTCGTCCAGAGGCTTCACCGCCTCCAGAATCCCTTTCAGCTTGTCTTCCATGTGCTATTCCTCCAGCAGCCATTTTACCGATGGCAGGCAGTCTGGCAGCTCCAGGGTGGCGGTGACGTCCACCTTCTCCATAGCCGTTTCCAGCAGCTCCCGGATGGGGAGTGTTCCTTCAAACAGGGCACTGTGGGTGTCCCAGGAGCTGTCATTGTTATGAATATGCAGGTGAGACAGGTAAGCCCCGCTTTCCGCAATCCAGGTCTTTGCCGGAACTTTGGAATAGGCGTTCACATGACCCACGTCCAGGCACAGCCGGAGCCTGGGATCGTCCACTTTCCGGAGGATATCCAGCAGCATGTCCGGCATTGGCTCCAGCACATTTTCCACGCAGACGGTAAGCCCTTCCGGCAATTTTGCCAGAAATTCCCGCCAGAAAACCGCCGACTGCTCCACATACCACTGCCGGTAGTACATCTGGGGATTGAAGCCACCGTGGAGCACCAGCTTTGTCGCCCCGTACTCCCGTGCCAAAGCCGCCGCCTGAGAGAACCGGAAAGCGGTCAGCTCCCTGGCCTTGGGATCGATGGCACAGGGAAACAGCTCGTTGAAGGGGCCGTGGAGCAGCCGCCTGGAAATGCCCGCCAGGGTTTTCTTCAGGGTCTTTTTCGTGGCGGAAAGCTCCCTGTCCAGATTCCAGGCGGTACAGAATTCCGCAATCTCAATGCCCAGGCCATACTGCCGGGCCACATTCCCCGCCGCCGGGTCGATGGTGGATAGATACAGTCTGTTCCGCATAAGAAGCGCGTTCCTTTCCTGTCACGCAAATAGAAAAAAGGCTCCTGCACATTCCATCATGCAGAAGCTGAAAGGTCTATGATCCTCTCCCGATGGGATGTAGGCCGGGTGCCGGTTGGGCAAGACCGGCACCCGGGGGTTGTGTTCCGGCGGTTCTTGGGCAATCAACCGCTTGAAGCCGGAGCAGCCGCCAAGGGGAGGAACAGCATACTTCCGGCGCAGCATGAAAAAACCGCGGCAACTCCGCCATGGGGTTGCCGCGGCCGTTTTTCCGCTGACTCACAACATCCGCCTGCCCCTAATCACGGAGGCAAACGTATGATTCACGCTCAGAGCAGGTCTCCTGACTTACGCCTCGCCGACCCGTCCCGGCCTTCTCAGGAAAAGCTCCCAATGACCGACTTTCGTCATGTGACGGGTCTCCGCGCATACAGTGGCGGTACCGTTCCGGACTCTCACCGGATTCACTATTCTCCAGGGCTCCCAAACGGGATGACCCCGGCACTCCAGCGTATTCTCATGGATTAAGCATACTCCATTTTGGCCGGTTTGTCAATAGCCGGCCACAGGATTTGGGGATTCTTTCTCCAGATTTTCCCGGGCGGTGGACAGCATCAGCTTGATCCGGTTCAGCTGGTTGACCTCGCTGGCACCGGGATCGTAGTCCACGGCGGCAATGTTGGCCTGGGGATAGGCCTTTTTCAGTGCCTTGATGACACCCTTGCCCACCACATGGTTGGGAAGGCAGGCAAAGGGCTGGATGCACACGATGTTGGGAACCCCGGTCTTGATCAGCTCGATCATCTCGCCGGTGAGGAACCACCCTTCGCCGTACTGGTTGCCGATGGACAGGAAGGGCTTGGTCTGCTCGGCGATGGCCTCGATGGGCATGGGAGTCTCAAACCGCCGGCTTGCCGCCAGTGCCTCCAGGGCGGGCTTGCGGATCTGGCGGATGAACTTCACCGCGGTATCCGCGATCAGGTCGCCGGTCTTCCTGGCTCCCAGGAACTCGGACTTATATTTGCCGTTGTAGAAGCTGTAGTTCAAAAAGTCCATCAGATCCGGAACCACCGCTTCCGCCCCCTCCCGCTCCAGCAGATCCACCAGGTGGTTGTTGGCAAGGGGCATGTACTTGACGAGAATTTCGCCCACAATACCCACACGGGGCTTTTTCAGGGTCTCGTCAATGGGGAAGCTGTCAAAATCCGCCACCAGCCGGGTGCAGATGCTCTTGTAATTCCAGGTGCTTTCGCTTCCGGTCAGCTCCCCGATGCAGATATCCCGCCACTTGGCGTGGAGCGCATTTGCAGAGCCGGGGGTCAGCTCATAGGGTCGCACCCGGTACAGGCAGCGCATGAGCAGGTCTCCGTAGACGCAGCCCTTCACCAGATCCCTGATGAGACTGGCAGACAGATGGAAGCCCTCGTTTTTCTCCATGCCGTTGGCATTGAGCGAGATCACCGGAATCTGGCTCAGACCCGCTTTTTCCAACGCCCTGCGGATAAAGGCCACATAGTTGCTGGCTCGACAGCAGCCGCCGGTCTGGGTCATCATGACGGCCAGGCGGTCGGTGTCGTACTTGCCGGAAAGGATGGCCTGCATGATCTGACCTACCACGGTGATGGAGGGGAAGCAGGCATCGTTGTTGACGAATTTCAGACCCATGTCGATGGCCTGCCGGTTGTCGTTGTCCAGGAGCACAATATTGTAGCCGTGCTTGCGGAACACCGGCTCCATGATGTCAAAATGGATGGGGCTCATCTGAGGAGCCAGAATGGTGTAGCCCGCCTTTTTCATCTCCCTGGTGAATTCCTTCCGGGCGTAGGTAATGGGCGCGGGAACGGCCTCGATGTGCTTCTCCCGGCGCATGTCCATGGCGGCAAGGAGGGAGCGAATCCGGATGCGGACCGCACCCAGGTTGTTCACCTCGTCAATTTTCAGAAGGGTGTAGAGCTTGTTGCTCTTCTCCAGAATCTCGGACACCTGGTCGGTTGTCACCGCGTCCAGACCGCAGCCGAAGGAATTGAGCTGGATCAGCTCCAGGTCATTCCGCTTAGCCACGAACTGAGCCGCGCTGTACAGCCGGGAATGGTAGACCCACTGGTCAACCACCCGGATCGGCCGCTCGGGCTCAAAGTCGATGGGAAGGCTGTCCTCGGTGAACACCGTCAGGCCGTAGGAGGAAATCAGCTCCGGAATGCCGTGGTTGATCTCCGGGTCGATGTGATAGGGTCGTCCGGCCAGAACAATGCCCCGGCCGCCGGCGGCTTCCATCTCCGTCAGCCGCTTCAGACCCTCTACCCGGATGTCCGCCTTGGCGTTCAGCTGCTCTTCCCAGGCCTTATGTACCGCGGAGCGAACCTCCTTGGCGGGAATCCCCCACTCCTCGGCGGCGGTCTTCACCAGCCGATCGGCGGCGGTTTTCTCGCTGGTAAAGGCGATGAAGGGTCGGATGTAATGCACGTCTCCGTCGCTGATGGCCTCCACGTTGTTTTTCAGGTTCTCCGCATAGGACACCACAACGGGGCAGTTATAGTGGTTCTGCGCCTGCTTCGTCTCCTGGTGCTCATAGAACACGCAGGGGTGGAAAATGGTCTTGATGCCCTGATCGATGAGCCACTGCACATGGCCGTGGCTCAGCTTCGCCGGATAGCACTCGGACTCCGAGGGAATGGACTCCATGCCCAGCTCGTAAATCTTTCGGGTAGAGAAGGGCGACAGCACCACCCGGAAGCCCAGCTCCCGGAAGAAGGTGGCCCAGAAGGGATAGTTTTCGTACATGTTCAGCACTCTGGGAATGCCGATGGTGCCCCGCTTGGCTTCCTCCTCAGACAGGGGCGGATAGTCAAAGAGCCGCTGGCGCTTGTAGAGCACCAGGTTCGGAGCCTTTTCCTTCTTATCTGCGCCGCCGGCTCCCTTTTCGCACCGGTTGCCGCTGATGTGCTTCCGGCCTCCGGGGAACTTGTTCACGGTGAGCATACAGTTGTTGGAGCAGCCGCCGCAGCGCACAGAGGTAGAGGTATAGGACAGATTCAGGATATCCTCCAGAGGGAGCATACTGCTCTGCTGACCGGTGTAGTGGCTTCTGGCAACCAGGGCCGCGCCGAAAGCACCCATCAGGCCGGAGATGTCCGGGCAGGTTGCGTCCACCCCGGAAATTTTCTCAAAGGCTCGGAGCACCGCCTGATTGTGAAAGGTGCCGCCCTGCACCACGATGTGCCGGCCCAGATCCTCCGGGGAGGCCAGCTTGATGACCTTGTACAGGGCGTTCTTGATGACGGAATAGGCAAGACCTGCGGAAATATCGGAGACGGAGGCTCCCTCCTTCTGGGCCTGCTTCACGTTGGAGTTCATAAACACGGTACACCGGGTACCCAGGTCTACGGGTGCCTTGGCAAAAAGAGCCTCCTTGGCAAAGCCCTCGGCGGTGAAGCCCAGGGAGGTGGCGAAATTCTCGATAAAGGAGCCGCAGCCGGAGGAACAGGCCTCGTTCAGGAGGATGGTATCCACCGTGCCGTTTTTCAGCTTGATGCACTTCATGTCCTGGCCGCCGATGTCCAGCACGCAGTCCACCTCCGGATCAAAGAAGGCGGCGGCGGTGGTGTGGGCGATGGTCTCCACCACCCCCTCGTCCAGAGAGAAGGCGGCCTTCAGCAGAGCCTCGCCGTAGCCGGTGGAGCAGGCACGGACGATCTTCGCCTTCTGCGGCAGCAGCCGCTTCAGTTCCGACACCGCAAACTGGGCGGTGGAAATGGGATTGCCCTGATTGCCCCGGTAGAAGTGATAGAGAAGCCGGCCGTCCTCGCCGATCACCGCCAGCTTGGTGGTGGTGGAACCGGCGTCAATGCCCAGGAAGCACTTGCCCTCGTAGGAGGCCAGGTCGCCCTTACCCACCACGGCCTGGGCGTGCCGAGCCTGGAAAGCATCGAAGTCCGCCTGATCCCGGAACAGGGGCTCCAGCCGGGGCATTTCAAAGCTGACGGCCACGCCCTTTTCCAGGCGGCTCACCAATTCGGACAGCACGGCTCCTTCCCCGTCCTTGGCTTCCATGGCCGCGCCCATGGCGGCAAACAGATGGGAGTTATCCGGGTCAACGGTGGTCTCCGGGGTCAGCTTCAGGGTGCGGATAAAGGCCGCCTTCAATTCCGTCAGGAAGTGGAGCGGTCCGCCCAGAAAGGCCACGGTGCCCCGGATGGGCTTGCCGCAGGCAAGGCCGGAGATGGTCTGATTCACCACCGCCTGGAAGATGGAAACCGCCAGGTCGGCCTGGGTCGCGCCCTCGTTGATAAGGGGCTGAATGTCCGTCTTGGCGAACACGCCGCATCGGGCGGCGATGGGGTACACCCGCTGGTAGCTCTTGGCAGCTTCGTTCAGACCCTCGGCATCGGTTTGCAGAAGCGACGCCATCTGGTCAATAAAGGAGCCGGTGCCGCCGGCGCAGACACCGTTCATCCGCTCCTCCAGGCCGCCCTTGAAATAGATGATCTTGGCATCCTCGCCGCCCAGCTCAATGGCCACATCCGTCTGAGGAGCCGCGGCCTTCAGGGCGGTGGCCACCGCCACCACCTCCTGGACAAAGCCGATATCCAGAGCTTTCCCCAGATTGATGGCACCGGAGCCGGTGATGCGCAGCCGCAGGCGGCAGTCGCCCAGCTGCCGCCTGGCTTCCATCAGAAGGGATTTCAGCGTGCCCTGGGTGTGGGCATGATGACGGCGGTACTGTCCATAAAGGAGCGTACCGTCGTCATCCAGAATCACAAGCTTGACTGTTGTAGAACCGATATCAATACCGGCGCGATAGGTATTCATGACTTACCTCTCTTTTCTGTAGCATAGGAAATAGACAAATGGGCACAGCAGCAACGCGCCCAGAACATCACAGACGGAATGCTGCTTGAGAAATAAGGTGGAGACGCAGATGAGAATTGCCAGCACCGTCAGCAGCGTCAAGGGAAGGGGCTTTTTCAAATGCTTCGTGTGGGCGGCGGCTGCCACCGCCGCGAAGGCTCCCAGCACATGCTCCGAGGGGAACACATTGGTAGGCGTGTCCACCGCGTAAATCAGTTCCACAATCCGGCTGAAAAAGTTGTCCCGGGGCAGTGCCGTCGGGCGCAGCTCCTGGCAGCTGGGATAGACCAGGAAAATGACGGTGGAAATGGACATGGCGATACACAGGAATTTGCTGTACCGGCGGAAGGTGTCCCGGTCATAGAGCAGCGTATACAGGTGAACTCCCACGAGCAGGAAATACCAGCTGGCGTAGAAGACGACGAAGCCCTCATGAAAGGGGATCCAGTCGTCCAGAACGCAGTGCATCACATGGTAGGTTTTGGCTGGATTCCAGTGTTCCACCAGAAAGTATCGAAGCAGATAAGCTGGCCAGAACAGCAGCCACCACATGTGGCGATACTGAGGCTCGTTGATCCGGCGCAGGCGGAAGCCTCGCAGATCCGTCTCAGGCGTTGGAAAACGCATGGGGATAACCTCCGGTTATTTCCGGCGGATCCGGGTTTCCAGCTCCGCCTGCATTTCCCGCAGGGACTCGGCCAAAGGACGCTCCGTGCGGAAGGGGCGGAAGAAATGGTACTTAAGAGAGCGTTCCTCCCGCTGCTGCCGGATGTGGGTTTTCAGTGCCTCGTAACGGACGATCACGTTGTTGTCCTCGGCGAACTTCTTCAGCTTCACAACCAATTGGGCAGAATTCACCACATCGATGATAAAAACGCCGAAGAACATGCCGATGAAGAAGGAGAAGGCCAGATTCCGGGACAGCCAGTCCAGGCCGTCCAGGATATAGGGGTGAATCAGGAAATAGTACACAGCTCCCAGGATCGCCCAGAAGAAGGAGAACAGGGGGCAGATAATGCCCTGGACATTGCCCCAGAGGCCGGAGTAATCCCACAGCCGAACCTTCAGGAATTTCAGGCAGAACAGACCCGCCACATACTCAACCAGAGTCATACCAATGGCCATGGCGATGAACAAAACCACCTTGTTCCAGAAGGGATCGGAAATCAGACTGAACTTCTCCAGGGATGCCAGCAGATACAGCACGCACAGGCCGAAGCCGTAAATGGGCAGGTATGGGCCGGTGCAGAAGCCGGGATTCACCAGCTTATCCGGATGCTTGACAATGTTGCGGAACCACAGCTCCAGCAGCCAGCCAAGGCAGGAGCCTACAAAAAACAGATAGGCCAGGGACAGCATCAGACTCATAAGGTACCTCTCTTCTTCTCGCTGTTAAAATACAAACGGATGATGAACGTCGGGGAAACAATTTATTTCCGGTTTGTGAACATTTGGCATTTATCTTTTGGGACAGCCGCCTCTAATCCTGTTTCTCTTCTTTCGGCCTGCGGTACATCTCCGGCAGGCTCCCCTCGCCGCCCATCATGGCAGTCATTTCCTCGATGCGCTCCAACGGGAAAGGGGGATTGGCCAGAGGCCGCATGGCAATGGACATGAGCTTCATAGGGTTGTCGTCGGCCAGCACCCGGTTGGAGCTAAGCTCACCGCACCGCTTGCACCGGTGAATAATGGCCCACTCTCCTTTGTTCCGTACCCACACCGCCACAGGCTCCATAAGTCCGCCGCAGTCGGACTCCCGGTCGCCGGGTTCAATGTCCACATGCAGGGAATACAGACAGTTGGGGCAGTGATTCCGGTGATCGCTGCCTGCCCCCACCGGCACCACCGGCCGGCCGCAGTTTTTGCAGGTGAAGCTTTCCTCGCAGGCATGGGTCTTATAGTAACCTTTTTCATACTGTCTGCGCTTATTTTCACGATTCATAGCCGATTTCTCCCATTTCTTTCGTCTCCCTAACATTATACCGAACATGCGGAAAATGTCAAGCCTGCCGCCCGGACTCCATTGACACCGGCTTCTTTTTCGGCTATACTGAGCGAAGAGAACAAACACCCAAATACACAAAGGAGAATACCTATGATTATTACCAAGGATATCCGTTACGTTGGCGTCAACGACCATCAGATAGACCTGTTCGAGGGACAATATGTGGTTCCCAACGGCATGTCCTACAATTCCTATGTGATCCTGGACGAGAAGGTAGCCGTCATGGACACCGTGGATCGGAATTTCACCCACCAGTGGCTGGACAATCTGCAGACCGTCCTGGAGGGTCGGAAGCCTGATTACCTGGTTGTCCAGCACATGGAGCCGGATCACTCCGCCAACATCGCCAATTTCCTGAAGGTCTACCCGGAGGCAACGGTGGTCTCCTCTTCCAAGGCCTTTACCATGATGAAGCAGTTCTTCGGCGACGATTACGCCGACCGGCGGATCGTGGTGGGCGAGGGCGACACTCTGGCACTGGGCGTTCACACCCTGGCCTTCGTGGCCGCCCCCATGGTGCACTGGCCGGAGGTCATCGTGACCTACGACACCTGCGACAAGGTGCTCTTCTCCGCCGACGGCTTCGGCAAGTTCGGCGCGCTGGATGTAGAAGAAGACTGGACCTGTGAAGCCCGCCGGTACTACATCGGCATCGTTGGCAAATACGGTGCCCAGGTGCAGGCACTGCTGAAAAAGGCCGCCGGACTGGACATTTCCATCATCTGCCCGCTGCATGGCCCGGTGCTCACCGAGAATCTGGGCTATTACATCAACCTCTACGACATCTGGTCTTCCTATCGGGTGGAGAGTGAGGGCATCGTGGTAGCCTACACCTCCGTCTACGGCCACACCAAGGCCGCGGTGGAGCTGCTGGCTCAGAAGCTCCGGGAAAAGGGCTGTCCCCAGGTGGTGGTTCACGATCTGGCTCGGTGCGACATGGCCGAGGCCGTGGAGAATGCCTTCCAGTACGGCAAGCTGGTGCTGGCCACCACCACCTACAACGCCGACGTCTTCCCCTTCATGAAGGAGTTCATCCATCACCTGACCGAACGGAACTACCGCAGCCGCACCATCGGCCTGGTGGAAAACGGCACCTGGGCGCCTCTGGCCGCCAAGGTGATGACAAAAATGTTCGAAGGCTGCAAGAACCTGACCTTCACCGACACCACCGTCCGGATCCTGTCCGCCCTGAACGAGGACAGCAAGGCTCAGATTGAGGCTCTGTCCAACGAGCTGTGCCAGGATTATCTGGCGCGGCAGGATGCCACCGCCAACAAGAACGACCTGAACGCTCTTTTCAACATCGGTTACGGCCTGTATGTGGTCACCTCCAACGACGGTATCCGGGACAACGGTCTCATCGTCAACACCGTCTGTCAGGTCACTGACACCCCCAACCGGGTGGCCGTCACCATCAACAAAGCCAACTACTCCTATCACATCATCCAGCAGACCGGCATTCTGAATGTGAACTGTCTGGACGTTTCCGCCCCCTTCTCCGTGTTCCAGAACTTCGGCTTCCGCAGCGGTCGGACGGCAGACAAGTTCGAGGGCATTGAGGTGCTGCGCTCGGACAACGGCCTCCGGTTCCTGCCCCGTTATGTCAACTCCTTTATGAGCCTGAAGGTAGAATCCACCGTCGATCTGGGTACCCACGGCATGTTCATCTGCTCCGTCACCGAGGCCAGGGTCATGTCCGATCGGGAAACCATGAGCTACGCCTACTATCAGGAGAGCGTCAAGCCCAAGCCTGAAACCGAGGGCAAAAAGGGCTTCGTGTGCAAGGTCTGCGGCTGGATCTACGAGGGCGACACCCTGCCCGACGATATCGTGTGTCCCCTGTGCAAGCACGGCGCGGCGGATTTTGAACCCATCGGTTGATTTTCACGCAGAACAGCCTCCCATCCGGGAGGCTGTTTTTTAAGCCTTCCCCTGAGTGGGGAAGGCTTTGAGATGCGGATTGCCACACCAGTGACATCGGTCACTGGTTCGCAATGACATGTTCTATCGTTCCTGCGCAAATACTGCTTCAATCGAAACCCCGGAACTGCCTGCGGCGGTTCCGGGGTTCGTTCATCTTTCTTTCGTCTTACTTTCCAAACAGCCGCTCCCACCAAGCGGCAAAGCCCGTAGGCTCCAGCAGCTGCACATGTCCGGCGTACAGGAAGCACCGCTGACCGTCCCGGCTGGTCTCGTACCAGAGGTTGCCCTGGGTATTGAAGAGACTGCCGTAGACCCGCAGGGTCTGTCCCTCCTCCAGAACTTCAAGCTCCTTGGACCATTCGTCGGTCTGGCTGCTGCAGGGCATACTCATCAGCTGGGTCTGCCGCCGAACCTGCACCAGCTTGCCCTCAGGATAGTGCTCCTGCCGTCCGCACAGAGCCAGATAGGAATCCAGGCGGCTGCTGCGGGTGTTGGCCAGCATTTCGTCCACCGCGTCGGGATTTTTATAGAGGGTATACATCTCCGTGCGCAGAGCCTGCCGGTCGATGGTGATGGTCCCCACGAACCGATCCGGGGCGAAGCCGTTGTAGCTGCTGTAGCTGCCGTAATAGGTAGCCTGCAATAGCTTCCAGAATTCCCAGGCTGCCCCGCCGCCGATCAGCGGACAGCCCGCCGACCACATGTACTTGGTGCCGCTGGTGTGGTTGCTGGTGCGGGTATGGATATTGATGGAATCCGCCGGGTGGGCGGTGTAGCCCTCCGGGGTCATGTAGATGGCGGGAATGGTGTCATCCTCATAGGAAGTACGCATATGCAGAGCCTCATATTCTCCCTTGTGATAGACGGAATACAGCTCATAGGTACCGTCCAGAATGGTAGCAGGCCCCACGTCCCCGATTTTGGGCAGCTTCCAGGCTCCGTATTCCAGGGGTCTGTCCGGCAGGGTGCTGGCGTTGCTGTTGATGTAGGCCAGCTTCAGCCGCCCGGCCGCGTCCTTGCGCAGCACCACGCAGACGGCGGACACCCGGTAGTAGGACAGGTCGGACAGCACGGGATCACGCATATTGTCCGAGCAGCCGTCGAAGAGAAACACGGCACAGTGGCCTTCCTCCAGCGCGTCGATCACCGCCTGATTTGTGCGCACATGGTAATCGAGCATTCGCTCCACATAGACCCGATTTGCCTTGTTTGTAATCCAGGTGCGAAGGCTTTTGTGAAAGCCCTCCTGCTGGGTCTCAGAAGATGCCGGAAGGGCGCAGGCCAGCAGCAAAGCTAGGCAAAGGGCAATGGAAATGACTTTTTTCATAGCGTGGAACCTTTCCTAAGGAAGCTCTGAATAAATCCGCAAGAGCTGACAGCGAGAGATTTTTCATCAGATGAAAGTATCAAAAGCGGAGGAATACTGTATGTACCCGCAAGGGGTATGCCGCATCCGTAAGCCAGCTTGCGCTGGCAACGGCTGCGCTATATTTCCCGCTTTTGATACTGCACAGCTGGAGAAAAAGATTCGCTGTTCAGCCGAAGCGGATTTGTTCAGAGTTTTCTTAATTTGCTGACAGTTTACCATTTTTCTCCAGTGCCGTCAATCCCCGGAGGGAAATCCTTTACATTCTGTCCGGTTCCGTGTTATAATTTTCCCAAATACAAAGGAGCGTACTGCCCATGACCACTCTTTACGATACCGAAGAATTTGAAACCGCCAACACCTACCCAGGTCACGACCTGGGTGCCTTCTGGACGGAGAGCGTAACCGCCTTCCGGGTCTGGGCGCCTACCGCCCGGGAGGTGACCCTGCTGCTATACCGGGAGGGTCAGGGTGGTGAGCCTCTGACCCGGCAGCAGCTCCACCCAAGCGAAAACGGCACCTGGGTCGGTCGGCGGATGGGAAACCTCAAGGGTCTGTACTACACGTTCCTCGTGAACGTGGACGGCCAAATCAGAGAAGCCTGCGACCCCTACGCCAGAGCCGTCGGGGTCAACGGCCAGCGGGCTATGGTCATCGATCTGACGGAAACCGATCCGGCGGGCTGGGCAGAAGACCGCTCCCCCTTCCGGGGCAAGGGCATCACGGACGCGGTACTCTATGAGCTGCACATCCGGGATGTTTCCATGCACCGCTCCTCCCGCATCCGGAACAAGGGAAAATTCTTAGGTCTGACGGAGACCGGCACCCACACCCGGAGCGGCCATCCCACAGGCCTGCGCCATATCCAGGAGCTGGGTGTGACCCACGTCCATCTGCTTCCCGTCTTCGACTTCGGCTTCACCGACGAAGCCAGTCCCCAGCCCCAATACAACTGGGGCTATGACCCGGTGAATTACAACGTACCCGAAGGCTCCTACGCCACAAATCCCTTTGACGGAGCCTGCCGGGTACGGGAAATGAAGCAGATGGTAAAGGCACTCCACGATGCCGGCTTAAGCGTTGTGATGGACGTGGTGTACAACCACGTCTACGACCGGGACGGCTTCTGCTTCAACCAAATCGTCCCAGGCTATTTCAGCCGGGGTGCCAGCAACGGCTCCTGCTGCGGCAACGACACCGCCTCCGAGCGGAGCATGGTGCGAAAATACATTGTGGACTCCGTGAATTACTGGGCGGACGAATACCACATTGACGGCTTCCGGTTTGACCTGATGGGACTGCTCGACATTGGCACCGTCAATCAGGTCGTCCAGACGGTGAAAAGCCGCCATCCCCATGTGATTTTCTACGGCGAAGGCTGGCAGATGAACACCAGTCCCGTCCGGCCGGGCACGGAGCTGGCCACCCAGTATCACGCCGCCCTGACCCCAGGATTTTCCTTCTTCTCCGACACCTGTCGGGATCTGCTCCGGGGTTCCATTTTCGATTCCCGCGCTCCCGGCTTCGTCTCCGGATCCATCTGCGACAAGAATGCCCTGGATGATTGCTTCCGGGGGCTGCCCTACTGGGCTTCCCGGCCGGAGCAGAGCGTGAACTACGTCTCCTGTCACGACAACAACACCCTCTTCGACCGGCTGACCCTCATAAGCCCCGACGCTCCCCGGGAACGCTTGATCCGTCAGAACCGGCTGGCGGCGGCCTTCGTATTTTTGTCCAAGGGGGTACCCTTCCTCCAGGCGGGGGAGGAAATCCTTCGCACCAAGCCCAGAGGTCACGGCAAATTCGACGATAACAGCTATCGCTCCCCGGATCGGGTGAACGCCATCCGCTGGGACACCCTGGAAATCCCGGAGTATCAGCAGACCCTGGCCTACTATCGGGGTCTGATCGCCTTCCGGAAGGCTCATGCGGGTTTGCGGCAAACCAGCCGGGAAGGGGTTCTGTCCAGTGTCTTCCCGGTGGAAACCGGAAGCCCCAAAGCGGTATGCTACCGGGTGGAGGATCGGTATCACAGCATTCTTGCCATTTTCAATGCCGACGACGATTCCCTGACCATGAATCTGCCCGAAGGGATATGGGATGTGAACATCCACGGGAAAACCGCGGGCACAGCCCCCCTGTTCCCCGCCCAGGGACAGATCACCGTCCTCCCCTGCTCCGCTACGGTGCTTACCCGAAAAAAGCCGGTGGATGTGGTGGCCGCCCTGATCTGGGAAAAGGACAGATTTCTCATCTGCCAGCGGCCTGCCCACAAAGCCCGGGGGCTTCTGTGGGAATTCGTGGGCGGCAAGGTGGAGCCGGGGGAAACTCCGGAGCAGGCTCTGGCCCGGGAGTGCGCCGAGGAACTGGCCATTCAGGTGGAGGTGGGCAGTCCCTTCTTCCAGGAGTACCACGACTACCCGGATATGCGCATTCGGCTGACGCTCTTTCACTGTGCCATCGCCTCCGGAGTACCCCAGCTTCTGGAGCACAAGGCGCTGCGCTGGATCCGGCCGGAGGAAATTCCGAACTTCGCGTTCTGTCCGGCAGATGTGAATGTGCTGGCAAGGATTTGCCAGGAATACGGCAGCCGGCCGCCGCTAATGTAACCAATGATGAAATCAGCAAGCGTTATCAGCGAGAGATTTTGGCGCGAATGAAAGTTTGAAAAGCACCGGAATACTCTGTGTATTTCAAGCTTTTCAAACTGCACAGTCGGGGCAAAAGATCCGCTGAGAACCGCAGACGATTTCATCAGCGGTTACTAGGGCAATTTGCACGAACAGATGCAAAGAAAGATTGACAGATGCCGTCAGCTTGACTATAATAGAGGTAAGATACTACCCAAGGAGGTAAGCACTATGGAAAAAAAGATCATCACCATCAGCCGGGAATTCGGTTCCGGCGGACGCTCCGTGGGTCACATGGTGGCCGAGCGGCTGGGGGTTCCCTTCTACGATAAGGAGCTGGTTGACCAGATCGCGCTGGAGTCCGGCTTTGCCCCCAAATTTGTGGAGGAAAACGGTGAGCACTCCCCCGGCAGCAGTCTGTTCTCCTATGCCTTTGCCCCCCAGGGGGTGCCCGGCGTGATGAACGGCCTGTCCACCGCAGATTTTCTGTGGAACATCCAGTGCAGCGTGATTTTGCAGCTGGCGGAGAAGGGTCCCTGCGTTATCGTAGGTCGGAACGCGGACTACATTCTGAAGGATCGGCCGGATGCCCTGCATACCTTCATCTGCGCGGACATGGCCTTCCGGGCTGACCGGATCGTCCATCGCTACGGCGAGTCCGACAAAAGCCCCGAGGCTCGACTGAACGAGAAGGACAAGCGGCGCAGAGTGAACTACCAGCACTACACCGGCCGCACCTGGGGTCAGGCTCAGAACTATAACATCTGCCTGGATACCAGTGCCCTGGGCATCGAGCAGTGCGTGGATATCATCTGCGGCATTGTGGAAAATTCCAAGAAGTGATACATAACGCCCCGTTTTCGGAGAAAATTCTCTGAAAACGGGGTGTATTTCTTTTAGGCTGTCAAAAGAACGTGTCATTGCAAACCATCCCGCAGGATGGTTTGCAATCCCCGGTCGTTCCAGAAGCCTATCCAGAATCCGTAGGAGCCAATGCTCAGGCCCGTGAATTGCAAATTTATCCTTATATTCCAAGCCTTCTAGAAACTTTCGGTTCTGGTCCCTCCGGGGGCAATGTTCTTGTCCCGGCAAGAACATTGATAAGAAGCCGGCTTAGGGGGTGCTGCCGGCAAAGCCGCCCCCCTAAGAACCCCCCGGCCGCACCGCCGGAAGTGCGTCAGAATGTTTCGGATTGTTATACCACATTCTTCCTCAGCTCGCAATGACATGGTTCTTTGACAAAACCAGCCCCGGCCGGTTGGCCGGGGCTGATGCTTCCAGGAATCAATACGCAATGGGTTTGATGTGCCAGATTTCCTCGGCGTACTGGCGAATGGTACGGTCGGAGGAGAACTTGGCGGCAGAGACCACATTCTCCAGGCACTTTCTGCCGAAGGCCATCCGGTCGGCATAGTCCCGGTTGGCACGGAGCTTGGCTTCCACATAGGAATCGTAGTCCAGCAGCAGCCGGTACTGATCGGAGTTCTGACCCCAATCCAGCAAAGAATGGAACAGGTTTCTCAGGCCGTCGTCGGTGGGCACGGTGCCGTCCACCAGGGTGTTGATGGCCCGGCGCAGGTCGGCGTTGGCATCATAAATGCCCCGGGCATAGTAGGAGCTTCTGCCCTCGTTGATCTGCTCCACGGTGTGGCCGAAGATATACTCGTTCTCCTTGCCCGCCTCCTGGGCGATCTCCACATTGGCACCGTCCAGAGTACCCAGCGTCACCGCGCCGTTGAGCATCAGCTTCATATTGCCGGTGCCGGAGGCTTCCGTGCCGGCGGGAGAAATCTGCTCGGACACATCGGCGGCGGGAATGATATGCTCGGCATAGGAGCAGTTGTAGTTCTGCACGAAGACCACCCGCATCTTATCGGCCACGGCGGGATCGCTGTTGATCATCCGGGCCACCCGGTTGATATACCGGATGACGGACTTGGCATCCATGTAGCCGGGGGCGGATTTAGCGCCAAAAATGAAGGCGGTGGGATGGAAATCGGGCAGGCGACCCTCCTTCAGCCGGAAATAGATGTCCACAATGGACAAGGCATTCATCAGCTGCCGCTTATACAGGTGCAGACGCTTGACCTGGACGTCGAACAGGAAGTCCGGGTTCAGCATCACGCCCTCGTGGCGGGCGATGACGCTGCACAGCTGCTCCTTCTTCGTGCGCTTGATGGCATTGAACCGGGCTACGGTCTCGTCGGTGATCTGATCCTTCATGCCGCTGATAAGATCCAGATTCTTCAGGAAGTCACCGCCCACATGCTCCCGGATCAGCTCGGTGAGCTCCGGGTTGCACAGACCCAGCCAGCGGCGGGGGGTAATGCCATTGGTTTTGTTCTGGAACCGCTCAGGATAGACCTGATACCAGTCCTTGAACAGATCGTCTTTCAGAATCTGAGAGTGGATTTCCGCCACGCCGTTGACGTAGCTGCCCACATACACGGACAGGTAGGCCATATGCGCCACGTTGTCCCGGACAATGAACAGGTTCGGATGCTCGCTCTTGAGCTTGGCATCGATCTGGCAGATGATGTCCACAATGTCCGGCACCACGGAGCGCAGCAGATCCAGCGGCCACTTCTCCAGCGCCTCGCCCATGACGGTATGGTTGGTGTAGGAGAAGGTCTTCTGGGCAACTTTGAAAGCATCGTCAAAGCGCATACCCTCCTGCTCCAGCAGCCGGATCAGCTCGGGGATGGACATGGCGGGGTGAGTATCGTTCAGCTGCACGGCATAGAACTCGCCGAAGCGGCTCAGGTCATCGCCGTGGGCAATCTTGTAGATGCGCAGCATATCCTGCAGGGACGCAGAGGACAGAACGTACTGCTGCTTGATGCGCAGACGCTTGCCGTCCCAGGTGGAATCATTGGGGTACAGCACCCGGGTGATGTCCTCGGCCTTGTTCTTGGCGTCCAGAGCGCGCAGGTAGTCCTGGCTGTTGAAGGCATCGAAGTTCAGCTCCTCCTCGGCCTCGCACTGCCACAGCCGCAGGGTTCCCACATTCTGCGTCTCGTAGCCGATGATGGGCACGTCATAGGGCACCGCCAGAACGGTGTGATCTGGGAAGTGGATTTTCACGGTGTGGTTATACCGGCGGTAAGACCAGGGATCGCCGAACTTGGTCCAGTCGTCGGCCTTCTCCACCTGGTTGCCGTTGCCGTCAAAGCTCTGCTTGAACAGGCCGAACTTGTAGCGCAGGCCGTAGCCGGACAGGGGAATGTCGCAGGTAGCGGCGCTGTCCAGGAAGCAGGCAGCCAGGCGACCCAGGCCGCCGTTGCCCAGGGCATCGTCCTCGATGTCCTCCAGCACGGCCAGGTTCACACCCCGCTGGGCAAACAGCTTCTTCATCTCGTCTAAGATTCCCAGGTTGAACAGGTTGCTGTAAACCAGCCGTCCGATCAGATACTCGGCGGAGAAGTAGTAGGCCTTGCGCGCATGCAGCCGGGTCTTTTTCGCCTTGCTCCAGTTATCGGAGATGGCCATCATCACCGCCTGACCCAGAGCCTCATGAAGCTCCTGGGGGGTGGCGTCCTTCAGAGCTACGTCAAAGTTGTACTTCAGCTGGGCTTCCGTCCACTTGAGAATGTTCATACAATTCAGGTTTGTCATTGACTATGCCTCCATCATATCGGCGGGAATCCCGCCTGTGTTTCAAACCGCCACGCGGTTGCAAGCAAACAACGTGGAGCGGACACCTGCCATGCCTTTTCAGGAAGGAAACGTTTCCAGTCTGCTCCACACCTGTTATAGAATACTGGTATTTTTCCATTTTGTCAAGTAAAACCCGTCAAGGACAGGGTAAATTTTGCATTTTGGGCAGATTGTTCCAAGTATCCCCGAAGTTGCGGAGCCTTAACCCCCGGATTCTTTTGTTGACAGCCGTCCCGCCTTCTTGCTATAATAGAAGAAAAGAAAGGAGGCAGATTTGAATGGCAAGAAAGCTTTGCCCCAGCTGCGGGAAGCCCTACAACGGGCGAAAATGCGGCAACTGCCTGTACGAAAACTTCACCGAGGAAATCGCCCACGGATTCCATACCCACGAGGGAGAACCCCTCGTCATTGAGGATACCCAGCGTCGACCCATCCCCACGAAGGATCCCTTTGACTGCGACCGGAAAACGAGAAGCGACCGCCGGACATCAGGAAGCCGTCAGGCGAAAAAGAAAACTTCCATCGGAAGAATTTTCGGGATTCTTGTCGCCGTGATGATCCTGGTCAACGCGGCCTTCCATCTGATTGCCGGCTTTGCCGCCAGGGGTGTTTTTTCCGGCAGCCACGAGCCGGTTCCGGAAATTCCCGAGGATTACGACACCGTTCTCTTCTCCGACGACAGCATCACCATCACCGCCCAGGACAGGGAGCTTCGGGTACCGGGCGACGGGATATCGCTGTCCATCCGGAACGACACCGATCAGGATCTGGCGGCATACAGCGAACGCATTCAGGTCAACGGCTATCAGCTGCCAGACCTGGGCTTCTACTGTGACCTGCCAAAGAAAAGCACCTCCATTGCTACCCTCTATCTGGATTCCCAGTACCTGAAATACACCGGCTCGGACACGGTAGAAAATGTGATCTTCTCCCTGACCTTCTGCGACGCGGACAGCTACGAGGAGGTCTTTGAAATCGGCCCTCTGGGAGCGGAGGCGGAAGAGCTGCCCATCGCGCCTTCCTCAGGGGAAATCTCCACGGAGCTTCTGTATGATCAGGACGGACTGACCATTTCCTACGCCGGTTACGAGCCGGACGCTTACGATGAGGACTTGATGAGCAGCCTGGTATTCTGCCTGGAAAATACCACCAATGACGAAATTTCCGTCGGCACCGTGAACTGCACGATCAACGGTCAGGAAGATTCCACATCCTCCCTGTATGTGGATATCCCAGCCCATACCAAGGCTATCGGTCAGATGTACATGAACCTGGAGGATGAGAAAGCTCTGACGGAAATTCAGGAGCTGTCTGTGACCCTGCAGGCCTATGTTCCGGCGGAGGACATGGACGGCGGCCTTCGGGCTGTGGACATCGGCTCGCTGGAAATCCCGATTCACGAGCATTGAGAGGTGAACAAACCGCCGTCGGCTCACCGCCGGCGGCGTTCCTTTTGCCCAGAATAACACTACCAGCCCGCAGAAGGAGAATGTCATTGCGAGCCAGTGCTCACACTGGCGTGGCAATCCGTATCCCCCTTGGCTCCCCGCCAGGGGAGCCAACTAAAGGCCCTCATCCGTCTCGCGCTTGCGGGAGACGCGCGAGCCACCTTCCCTGCGGGGCAATGTCATCAGCTTAAGGAATTTCGCTATGAAAATTAGGACAAACCCGCCTGAAATGCACATCAAAAATAGCACTTTTCTTTTTTCTCAATGACGATCAGATGTTTTAAAGTCGGCGCAGGCATTTGTTCCTGCGAGAAAATACTGCTGTGAGCTTAAGTTGATGACATTGCCCTGCGGGGGAAGGCTTTGGAGAACGGATTGCCACACCAGTGACATCGGTCACTGGTTCGCAATGACATCCGTATATCGAAAAGCTTCTCTGAATACAATAACCCCCTGGGCGCAAAGGCGAACCCAGGGGGTGTCCTGATTTTTAATCCGTGGAAACTTCCGCTTCGGTGATAGCCCGGATCAGCTTCTTCTCCTTGGCGGTGTCAAAGCGCATGACGCTGTCCAGCTGTCCGTCCTTGTCAACGTCCACCATATCACCCCAGCCCTCCATCGGAACCGTGGTGCCGCTCATCTTCATTTCCGGAAGCATGGGCAGAATCTTTGCCGCCAGCTTGGTCACGTCACCAGGCGTCATGGTCGTAGTGACCATGGGCATCAGAATATCTACCCAATTATTCAGCTTGCTCAGGGACATATAGCGGAACTTCTCCAGCAGAGCCTCCACCACCTTGCGCTGACGGGCTGTACGCTTGATATCGCTTTCGGAGTCGCCTGCGGCCTTACGCATCCGGGCATAGGACAGAGCCTCCATGCCCTGGAGCCGCTGAATGCCCGGCTCAATGGTACGCTTGACATACAGGGTGTCCTTGTTCAGATAGTCCGCCTCGGCCTGGGTCAGCTCGATGTCAATGCCGTCAATGTAGTCGATCATCTTGATGAAGCTGTCAAAGCTGATCTCCACATTATAATCCACCTCAATGCCGAAGTTGTCCTTCAGGCAGATGTTGGTCATCTCCATACCGCCCGCGACACCGCCGCCCCACTGGTAGCCCAGGTTATAGCAGAAGGTGAACTTGCTCCGGCCGCAGGTATGACCCTTATAATCCGGCAGCTTCACATAGGAGTCCCGGAGGATGGACATACAGGTGATTTCCTTGGTATAGGTGTTGATGGAAACCAGCATAGTGCTGTCCGCATTCAGTGCTTCCTCACCGGCCCGGGCTGCCTGACCGACGAACAGAATATTGATGATGTCGTCGGCGGACATCTGGTGAACGGTCTCCTCGGTAGGAGCCTCGGTGGTCTGCGCCGCCTCGGTCTCCGGGGGGCGGGTGACTTCATCGGTGGGCTCGGTATAGGCGTAGGTATCCTTGGGCAGCTCGATGATGTTCATTTTCTTCAGCTTGCTTTGCAGATAGAGGTAGGCCGCGCCGGCGAGAATCAGCAGCACCACCAGAATGACGGCGATCACAATCAGAAAAATCTTCAGCCCCTTTTTCTTTCCGGGCTGCTTTGCCTGTTCAAAACGTCCATGATAGCTCATGTATATCCTCCTATGGACTTTTTTCGATAATACGATGGTTATTCTACCACGAAACGCCTTGAAATACAAGCCTTTTTTCTGGTCAATCAGTCCTTGGGCGGGGTGCGGGTAATAATCCGGCAGAGCTTATTGACCGCCCGGCGGGTAAACTCCCGGGCAAGGAGCCAGTCATAGCGCAGCTTCCAGCGATAAAGAAGGGTATCTTTCAGACCCAAGGGCACGCCGGACGGGGACGGGCGCAGGTGGTTTTTCACCATCAGATGGAGCTTTTCCGCCTCGAAGCGGTACAGGGGCTTTTTTGTGTACCGGGTAGACCAGTGGATCATCCGACCCCGATCCGTCTCCGGGTGCCAATCGGTGGCGTAGCGGCAAAGGCCGGTAAACAGGTCGCATTTCAGGGACGTGACCTCCCAGGGAATGCCGTAGTTTTCCGGTGCGGCCTCCTCCACATGGCAGCCGTTGGCATTCATGGCCAGGCACAGCACCGGCTCATCGGCGTAAGGCGCGCAGTAATCCGGCCAACGGTAATTGTCATAATGGGCAATGATGTTCTGACAGTCGGCGTAAACCGCATTGCAGACCGAACCCTTCCGGATGAAATACAGGCCACCGTGAATGCTGGATTTCCGAGTGATCCGGGGCGCGTAGTCACCAATGTCAGCCAATTGATACAGCCCCCGTTCGCTGTTGGCCGGAACATTATATCCCGCGCCGGAAACATCGTCGGCCTGAGCAAAAAAATCCCAGAATTCGTTGAGATCCCGGTAGGCCAGGCAGTCCGCGTCAATGAAAATGGTCTCGTCAAAGGGAGCCAGGCGCAGAAGCTCGAACTTATCGAAAAAGGGTCGTCCGCTGGGGGAAAAGAGAACGGTTTCGTCAAACTGTCGGGTATGGGCATTTTCCCTGTCGCAAAGAATGGCGAAGGGCATGGGACTTTCGCTGAACAGCCGGTAGGACAGCAGCAGATTTTCCGCCAGCTGGTAATACCAGTCCGCGCCGGTTGCGATGGTGATAAAGCCTCGGGTCATAGGACGTGCCTCCTGACGGTGGTTTTTTCTCATTATACGGCATTTTTCCCGGAAAGGCAAGAAAAAAGCGGCTGCCTTCACAAGGAAAGCAGCTGGATAGAATTGTGTCATGCGAAGCACAGCGCACTGAAATAGAAGGTGTCATTGCGAACCAGTGGTGCTCCGCGCAGCGAATCCAAATCCGAATGACTGCCAGTGGCAGTCATACCTTAATGTAGCGCAACGCTGGTGTGTCCCCTTCCAGGGATTCCCTCCGGTCACAATCCCCCGGTTCTTCCGGAGACCTTAATAGAACTCGTAGAAGCTTTCAGTGCTGATCCCTCCGGGGGCAATG
>DJQM01000035.1:56280-84782 GCA_002437585.1 Clostridiales bacterium UBA6386
CCTAAGTACCCCCCGGCCGCACTATCGAACTGCTTCAAAATACTTCGGCTTTCTATGGGTGAGTCTATTGAAAAAGCCTGAAAGATGCGGTGTCATTGTCACACCAGTGACATCGGTCACTGGTTCGCAATGACAGCATAATCGTTTCCTGTTCATTTTGTATGTAGTACTCTTAATCTAGTACTTCCTTTCCCTGGCGTTTCCGTTTTCTCGGCCAGGCGCACAACGTCAATCCCAGAGCAGACAGTCCCATGCCCCACAGACCCAGGATAAGTCTGCCGGAGTCCGCCGTCCGGGGGCAGCCGGTGGTGATGGGCGAAATGGCGGGACTGCGCTTCAAGTCCCACTGACCCTTGGTGGGAATGCACAGCAGGAAGGGGCGGAAGGGATAAAAGCCGTCCGTCCGCTCCGTTTGCCGGATCAGGTACAGCCCCGGCTCCAGTCCCGTAAACACCGCCTGGCCGTCCACATCCAGCAATCGCTCCCGGCCGGAGCCTGCCAATTCGGAATAGTACATGGCAAGATTGTCCGACACCGCGTCCTGATAGCGCACCGTACCCCCGCCGTAGTAGTCCAGCACCCGATAGCCCTCCTCGGCAGGCTCCGCCACCTGGTAGAGCGTCACCGCCCCGTTGGTCACAGGAAGCTCCCCGGTGTCCAGATCAATTTTCACGCTGCCCTGGTTTTCCGCGGCCGCCCCAGGCTGAGCCAGCACCAGCACCAGTGCCAGCAGCCAGAATACCCGTTTCATTGTCCCTCTCCCCTTTCGTATGGATGGTTCTATCATAGCGAAAGGGGCATGACGAAAGAAAGCGGAACGCCGCCGCGCTCCGCTTCCGTCTCCATATTTTTATTCCGCTTATTCCGCCACGGGCACGGCCTTAACCTTCATCACCGTTTTCTGATAGAGGGCGATGCCCTTGGCCAGCACGTCCATAGCTCGCTCCAGGTCCTCCTGCCTGAGAACGTAGGCAATGCGCACCTCGTTGATGCCCTTGCCGGGGGTCTCATAGAAGGGCGCGCCGGGGGCGAACATCACCGTGTCCCCATGGTCGTCGAATTTCTCCAGAAGCCAACGCTGGAACTTGTCTGAATTGTCCACGGGAAGGCTCGCCATCAGATAGAAGGCTCCCATAGGCTCCTCCACCACCACCCCGGGAATGGCCCGGAGCTTCCGGATCACCGTGTCCCGGCGAAGCCTGTACTCGGCCTTGCTGGCCCGGAAGAAGGCGGGATCCACCTTGTACAGCTCCGCCGCGCCCACCTGGTCAACAGTAGCCACGGACAGCCGACACTGGCAGAATTTCAGCAGCGCCGCCTGGAGCTCCTGATTCCGGGTGACCACGCAGCCCACCCGGGCACCGCAGGCGGAGAACCGCTTGGACACGGAATCCACAATCACTAAGTTTTCGTCGATGTCCCGGAACCGAGCCATGGTGGGCACGCCGAATTTGTCGTCGTAGCAGAATTCCCGGTAGACCTCGTCGCAGATCAGGAACAGATTGTGTTCCTTGGCAATGTCCGCGATCATCCGCATTTCCGTTTCGTCCAGCACAACGCCGGTGGGGTTGCCGGGATTGGTAATGAGAATCGCCCGGGTGTTGGGGGTGATGAGGCTCTCAATCCGCTCCCTGTCGGCGTAGCGGTAGCCCTCCCAGGGATTGGTGGGCAAAGCCCGGATGACGCCGCCGGCGGCATGAACGAAGGTGGTGTAGTTGGGATAATAAGGCTCCGGGATAATGACCTCGGTGTAAGGGTCAAGAATGGACAGGCAGGTGAACAGCAGTGCTTCGCTGCCGCCGGTGGTCACGAGAATGTCGTTACCCTCCAGGGGCACCCCCAGGGTGCTGTAATAATGGCGGATGGCCTCAATCAGCTCCGGCCGTCCGGGAGAGGCCTCATAGGCCAGGGTTTTGTCCGAAAATGTATGCACCGCCTTGTAAAACTCCGGGGGCGTGGCAATGTCCGGCTGGCCGATATTCAGGTGATAGATTTTCTTTCCTTCCTTTTCCGCCTGGATGGCAAGGGGATGGAATTTTCGCATGGGAGAGGGTTCACAACGGTTCGCATTTATGGAAATCTGCATACTTACCTCCACCGGCGGCTGCCAAAATCGCCGGTTTTTTATATTCTTTTGTAATGCGTGCCAGCTCGCTGCCGCAGGCCGCAAGACAAATCAGGTTGGGGATGGCCATCAGGCCGTTAAATACTTCCGAAAGCCGCCACACCGCCCGGGTGTCCAGCACCGCCCCCAGCACCACCGCCAGAGACTGCGCCGCCACAAAGCATCGCACGCCCCGGCTTCCCCCGAGGAAGGCGGCAAACTGGGTGCCGTAGTAGCCCCATCCCAGGATGGTAGCCGTGGCAAATAGGATCAGAGCGGCGGTAATCAGGACTCCCGCCCAGCTGCCATAGACCTGAGCAAAGGCCGCCTCCGTCAGGCTGCCGCCCACGTCCTGCCCGTAGGGAATGGGCACGCCGGTAACGAGAATCACCAGAGCCGTCAGGGTGCAGATCAGGATGGTGTCCAGGAAAACCTCCACAATGCCCATAAGACCCTGCTCGGCCGGCTTTACGGCTTCCGCGCTGGCGTGGGCAATGGAAGCGGTACCCATGCCGGCTTCGTTGGTGAACACCCCCCGGCTGCAGCCCACCCGCAGGGCAGAGAACGCGGAACCCAAAGCCCCGCCGGTAACTGCCCGTGGGCAGAAGGCTCCGGCGAAAATCGTCTGGAAAGCACCGGCAATCCGTCCCCGGAACACCAGCAGCGCCAGGGCGCACATGAGGATGTACCCCGCCGCGGCGAAGGGTACCAGAAGCTGGGCGATTTTCCCAACCCGTCCGGCTCCGCCCCGGAGGAGTACGCCCACGGCCATGGCCATGCCTACGCCAAGGAGGAGATTGCCAGCCATTTCCGGTCGGCCGCCGAGGCGGGTCAGAAGCCCATTGCAGCCTGTGACCACCGCGTTGATCTGGGCGGCGTTGCCCACCCCGAAGGCGGCGAAAATGCCAAACAGGCAATAGAGCTTCGCCATGGGACGGAACCGCTCTCCCAGTCCCCGGGTCATGACGTACATAGGGCCTCCGGAGAAGCCCGCCGGGGTTTTTACCCGGTAGCGCAGAGCCAGTGCCGTCTCGGAATACTTCGTGGCCATGCCCAGAAAGCCGCAGACCCACATCCAGAAGATGGCTCCCGGCCCGCCGAGACAGATGGCCCCGGCTACGCCCACCAGGTTTCCGGTGCCCACGGTGGCGGCCAGTGCCGTACACAGAGCCTGGAAGGAGGACACGCCGTCTTTTTTCTCCGGGGAAACCAACCGCCGGAGGAAAAGCCTAAGTGCTCTGGGCAGCAGAACCAGCTGAGGAACGCCCAGCCGGATCGTCAGGTACAGCCCTACTCCCAGAATCAGAAGCATGGCGGCAAGCTCCGGGACTGCGCCCAGGACGTACAAACGTATTTCACCCATAGTATTCTCCTACTTTATCACCTTTTACCAAAAACTGCAATACAAATTTTCCGTTTTCGACAAAAAAGCAGTCCCTTTGGAAGGGACTGCTTTCGTAAAGACTATTTTTATGGCGCAGAGACAACGCCTCGTTCATTCCCAGGTGGCCCAGACCTCCGGGCAGTAGCCCACGGTGGCCTGCTTTCCGTTGCGCACCACCGGGGTCTTCATCAGCATGGGATCGTCGAAAACCTTGTCTTCCTTGGCGGTTTTGTCGTCCATGTACTTCATCAGGGTGATCTCCGGAGACTTTCCCTCCCAGTCGATGAGATTGTCAATGCCGCCCACCGCCCGGAGGACGGAATCGAACTCCCGGCCGGACATGCCATACCTTTTCAGATCGATGGACTGAAAGGGAATCCGCCGCTCCTTGAAGTACCGCTCGGCCTTTTTGGTGTCAAAGCACTTGGCTTTTCCGAAAATTTGAATGTTCAATAGACTACCTCCTCCAAGCAAAGCCCCTGAGCCGGTGCCAGAAAGCCCGCCTGCTCCCGTTTTGCGCCGAACAGTTCCGTGACCGATTCCGGGGTTCGCTGTCCCCGGCCAACCTCCACCAGGGTGCCCGTGAGAATGCGCACCATGTTGTAGAGAAAACCGTTTCCCGTAAAGCGCAGGACGATCTTCTCTCCTTCTCTGGTGACGGTGAGGGCATAAAGCTCCCGCTCTGTGGATTTTTTCATCCTGGGATTGCCGCAGAAGGCGGAAAAATCGTGTTTTCCCAGCAGAAGCTCCCCTGCCCGGTTCATAGCGTCCACATCCAGCGGTTCCGGCATGACCGCCAGGAACCGGCGTTCAAAGACACAGGGGCTTTCGCTGTTCCAGATCCGGTAGACGTAGGTTTTTTCCCTGGCGTTCAGCCGGGCATGGAACCGGCAAGAGACCTCCCGACAGGAGTATATGCCGATGTCCTCCGGCAGATACCGGCGCAGGTTCGCCAGAATTTCCGCCGGGGGCATGGGGCTTTCGCAGTGAAAGCTTGCCACCTGCCCCTTGGCGTGAACCCCCGCGTCCGTCCGGCCGCTGCCGGATATTTCGATGGACTCTCCCAGAATCCGGGAAAGAGCCGTCTCCAGCTTGCCCTGGATGGTGTCCTCCCGGCCGGGAAGCCGCTGCCAGCCCCGGTAGCGGGTGCCGTCGTAGCAGATATCAAGCCGCAGATTCCGCATACTCCTTCAGTTCCTCTCTGGCCTCCCGCTCGCTGTCCGCGGAGAACAGGAAATTGCCCTTCCGATCATAAACCTGAATGTGACCCTGAATGTTGCGCAGCTGATACATATTAACTATCGCCCTTTCTTTTGCTTTCTGGCGATAGTATATCAGTGCATCCGTCCAATAAATCGGACTGATTCAAGATTTTTCGATTTTTTTCGTAATCCAGCCGCCGATATCCTCAAAAATCTCCTGACGGTTGATTTCGTTGAGAATTTCATGGCGGCACAAGGGGTAGATCCGGCAGGAAACGTCCGTCATGCCCGCTTTTTGGAACTGGCTGACAGTGCGCCTGACGCCCTTGCCGTAGCTTCCCACCGGGTCGTCCCCACCGGCCACGAAAAAGACCGGAAGGTCTTTTTTCATGGCCGCCAGGTGCTCCGGCTTTTCGATGTAGCGCAGACCCTTCATCATCTCCCGCAGCAGCCCCGCCGTAGGGGTAAAGCCGCACATGGGATGGGCAATGTAATCGTCCACAATTTTTGCGTCCCGGGTGAGCCAGTCGTAGGCCGTCCGGGGATGCTCCACCCGCTTATTGTAGCTGCCGAAGACCAGGTTCTGCAAAAATTCGCTGGGCTTGTCCTCCCCATCCTTCCGGCAGACCGCCTCGATGAGCCGGGTCGCCGGCGGCAGCAGTGCCGCCGGCTGCCAGCCGGTGCCGCAGATGACAGCGGCGGAAATGCCGCTGTCCGGATATTTGCAGAGGATGGTTCTGGCCATGAAGGAGCCCATGGAGTGGCCGAAAAGCACATAGGGGATGTCCGGGTACGCCGCCTGGGTTTCCCGCAGCAGGGTCATGGTATCCTCCACGGCGGTAAACCAGCCGCCGTGGAAATAGCCCGGAACCCCGTTTTCGCCTATGGACTGGCCGTGACCCATGTGATCCTCGGCCACCACCAGAATCCCCAGGCCGTTCAGGTAGGCCGCGAATTCGTCATAGCGTTCGATGAACTCGGCAATGCCGTGGACGATCTGAAGCACCGCCCTGGGGGTTCCCTCCGGCGTCCAGCGGCAGCCGTGGATTTTCCCCGCGCCCTTGGAGTCGTACCAGAAATCCGCTCTCATAAATCAGTCCACCACTTCGTAGCCCGCGTCCACGATGGCCTTCTTCACGGCGGCAATGTCAGGGTTGCCGGTGATGGTCACGTTCTTGGCCTTCAGGTCAACCACCGCGTTCTCCACGCCGGGAACGGCCTTGCAGGCACCCTCTACACGCGCCTGGCAGTGGGCGCACATCATACCATTGACATTGATTACGGTTTTCATATTGATTTCCTCCTTAGATTGATCCGCCGGTTTTTCCGACTTGATTTTCTGGAAATAGCGCAGACGCAGAGCGTTCGTCACCACGAACACGCTGCTGAAGCTCATGGCCGCCGCGCCCAGCATGGGGCTGAGCTGAATGCCGAAGGGCAGGTACAGCACGCCTGCCGCAATGGGAATGCCCAGGGTGTTGTAGAAGAAGGCCCAGAACAGATTCTGGCGGATATTGCGGATGGTAGCCCGGCTCAGGGCAATGGCACTGCTGACAGCCTCCAGGTCGCCCCGCATGAGCACCACGTCCGCCGCGTCGATGGCGATATCCGTACCCGCGCCCACGGCCATGCCCACGTCCGCGGACATGAGCGCGGGGGCATCGTTGATGCCGTCGCCTACCATCAGCACCTTGTGCCCCTCCTTCTGGAGGCTCTGGACGGCACCGGCCTTGTCCCCGGGAAGCACGTCGGCAATGACCCGGGAAATGCCCGCCTTCTGGGCGATGACCTGGGCGGTCAGGGCATTGTCGCCGGTGAGCATGACCACCTGTAGACCCTGCTCTTTCAGGGCATGGACGGCTTCGGCGGAGTCCTTTTTCAGCACATCCGCCGCGGCAATGGCACCCAGATAGCCCTTCTCCGCGCTGCCGAAATACAGGGGGGTCTTCCCCTGCTTTGCCAGCTCCGGAAGCTCCGGAACGGCGATGCCCTGTTCGCGCATCAGCTGGGCGTTGCCGCCGAAGCAGCGAACCCCATCAATGACCGCAGCCACGCCCCGGCCGGGAATGGTCTCAAAATCCGTGGTTTCCGGCAGAGCCGCGGTGCCGTATTTTTCCAGAATTGCTTTGGCGAAGGGATGCTCGGAGGAAGCCTCCAGTCCGGCGGCCAGCCGGAGCAGTTCGCTTTCCGCCAGGGCTCCGGGAAGAATGTCCGTGACCTCAGGCTTGCCGGTGGTCAGGGTGCCGGTCTTGTCCAGCACCACCGTGTCTACACGATGGAGATTTTCCAGAGCCTGGGCATTCTTAAAGAGTACGCCCATCTGGGCGCCCCGGCCGGTACCAACCATGATGGCAACGGGGGTGGCCAGTCCCAGAGCGCAGGGGCAGGAAATGACCAGCACGGACACCGCGCAGTTCAGGCTGAACTCCAGACCGTAGCCCAGGAGCATCCACACGCAGAAGGTCACGGCCGCGATGGTCATGACCACAGGCACGAACACCCCGGCGATTTTGTCCGCAAGCCGGGCAATGGGAGCCTTGGAGCCGCCGGCCTGCTCCACCATGTGGATGATCTGCGCCAGGGTGGTGTCCTGGCCAACCTTATCCGCCCGGAATTCCAGGTAGCCCTGGGTGTTGATGGTAGCGGCGCAGACCGTATCCCCAGGCTCTTTTTCCACGGGGACGCTTTCGCCGGTGAGGGCACTCTGGTCAACGCTGGCACGGCCGGAGAGTACTGTGCCGTCCACGGCAATAGCACCGCCGGAGCGGACGATCACCGTGTCGCCCACCTGCACCTGCTCCACGGGAACAGTCACCTCCGCCCCGTCCCGGCGGATCGTGGCGGTCTTGGGGCTTAAGTCCATCAGAGAGCGGATGGCATCGCCGGTTTTGCCCTTGGCTCTCGCCTCCAGGAATTTACCCAGGGTGATGAGGGTCAGGATCATGGCGGCGGACTCGAAGTACAGGTTGTGCAGGTAGTGCTTCACCAGCTCCAGATCTCCGTGACCCATGCCGTAGGCCATGCGGAACAGTGCCGCGATGCCATAGAGCAGTGCCGCCAAGGAGCCGACCGCGATCAGGGAGTCCATATTGGGCGAGCGGTGATACAGAGCCTTCAGACCCCGGAAGTAGTAGACCCTGTTCAGGTACACCACCGGCAGAGTCAGAAACAGCTGCAAAAGTGCCGCCACCAGACCGTTTTCCACGCCGTGGTACCAGCCGGGTACCGGCAGTCCGGCCATGTGACCCATGGTGAAATACATCAGCACCACCAGGCACACCGCCGAGCCGATGATCCGGGTCTTCATTTCCTTCATGGGGTCTTCTTCTGCCTTGGGGGCGTTCTTCTTCTCCTCAGGCAGGAAGGCGTGATAGCCCGCCTTGTCCACGGCGGCCTCAATGGCGGCGGCCACGGAAGCGTCCGTCACCTCCGCCTGCATGGTACCCGCCAGCAGATTCACATCCGCCTGGGTCACGCCCGGCACCGCCCGGCTCACCTTCTCCACCCGGGACGAGCAGGCCACGCAGGTCATCCCCGTCACCGTAAATGTAAGCTTCATTTGGGAATCCTCCTTCGGGAATCACTGAGAAAATCGCCGTCATCTCCCGCCGATTTCTTCAGAGCTTCCTTGGTTATTATCGCCGATTCCGGCGGGAAAATCAACTGCAATGTGAATTCCGGCGGGCTCATGGCCAGAGTGTTCACAATTTATTAACAATTGCTTTTCCTGGTTATGATACTATTTTATCATGTGTTTTCAAAAGCGCAAGTATGCACTATTTTGTGCATTACTTCCCAAAAAGATACTAAGGAGGTAACAAGGCTTGGAAGAAAAAGCCATCTGCCCGGTGGAGACCACCCTGGAGCTGATCGGCGGAAAATACAAGGCTCTGATCCTCTGGCACCTGTCCTCCGGCAAGCTGCGCTTTTCCGAGCTGCACAGCCGGATTTCCGGGGCTACCCCCAAAATGCTCACCCAGCAGCTGCGGGAGCTGGAAAGCCAGCAGCTGGTGCATCGGGAGGTTTACCCCGTGATCCCGCCCAAGGTGGAGTATTCTCTCACGGAAACGGGCAAGAGCCTCATGCCGGTGCTGGTAGCCATCCGGGACTGGGGCACCGCCTATCTGCGGAGCAAAAATCAGGAGCCGAACTGCTTTATGATGGGCGACGAGCCCAGCGTTTCACATCTGTGTGAGTGCAGCTGCCAGCGCGCCGCCCACTGACACCATCTGGAAAGGAAAGAGCCCATGTATAAAATCAAGATTTCGACGGATTCCACCTCGGATATCCCCGCTTCCTTTCGGCAGGAGCTGAACATCAGCGTACTGCCTCTGACCATCCTGGCCGAGGGCAGGGAGTACCGGGACGGCGTGGATATCACGCCCCAGGAATTTTACAAAATTCTGGACGAGGCCACAGTACTGCCCGTGTCCTCCCAGGTTTCCGCCGCGGAGTACCTGGCTTTGTACCGGGAAGTTGCGCAAGCGGGCTACACCGATCTCATCCACATCAGCCTGAACGGCAAAGGCTCCGGCACCTATCAGGGCGCGGTGATGACTCGGGATATGTTCCTGGAGGAAAATCCCGGCACCCGGCTGAACATCCATATCATCGACTCCAGAACCTACAGCATGGCCTACGGCATGGCCGTGGTGGAGGCGGCCCGGATGGTTCGGGACGGAGCCGATCCGGAGACCGTCATCGCCCACATCCAGGACTGGGTGGCGCACACCCGGCCTATGTTCGTTCCCCTGAATCTGAAGTGCGTGAAAAAGTCCGGCCGAATCTCCCCTGCCGCCGCCTTTGTTGGCGACGCCATCGGCCTGAAGCCCCTGATTACCTTTGAGGACGGCGAAGCGAAAATTCTCTCCAAGGCCAGAGGTGAGCACAAGGCCATCACCGCCCTTGTGGATATCTGCAGGAAGGAACGCCGTCCGGGTACCAGCTACTGCCTGGTTCACGGCAAGAACCAGGAGACCTTCCAGCAGCTGAAGGCCGCCTGTGCCCAGGTCATGGATCAGCCCCCCATGGCGGAATACGAGGTAGGCTGCATCATCGGCATCAACACCGGCCCGGACATGCTGGGCATTCTCTACCGGAGGTAATTTTCTGAAAAGCACAGGACGAACGTCCTGTGTTTTTCTGTCTGGTGGAAAGCTATATTTTATCTGAGCATCTCCAGAAAAACCGTCCACAGCAATCCGAAACATTCCGCCCTGCTTTCGGCGATGCGGCCGGGGGATTCTTAAGGGGGCTGCTTTTCGGCGGCGCCCCTTAAGCCGGCTTCTTATCAATTTTCTTGCCGGGACAAGAACCTTGCCTCCGGAGGAACCAGAGCCGAAGGTTCCCAGAAGGCTAACAGCAATGCAAACATCTCGTGTTTTTTCTTGCATTTTTTCCGGAATATGATATACTGTTTCCGACGTTTTTGTTGTGAGGATTCCCATGGAAGAAATTACACTGCTTGATCTTGCCTGCGACTTAGGCTATGAGCTGTCCATGAGCGGCGCGGAGACCTTCCGGGTGGAGGAGAGCATCAGCCGGATTCTGGCGGCCTATGGTCTGAACGCCGAGGTTTTCGCCATTCCCAATTATCTGGCCGTCACCGTGCTCCTTAGCGACGGCACCCCCATCACCCGGATGCGGCGCATCGGCAACCACGGAAATAACCTGGACAGCCTGGAGCGGCTCAGTGCCCTCAGCCGTCGGATCTGCCAGACACGCCCTGACCCTAAGGCCGCTCAGAAGCAGCTGGCGGACACTCTGGCGGGTACGAAGACCTATTCCCCCCTGGTGCGGGGCGTGGGGGACTTTCTGGGAGCCGGGGGCTTTGCCCTGTTCTTCGGCGGAAGCTTTGTGGATGCTCTGTGCGGCGGCGTGTGCGGCATTCTGGTTGGGTTCGTCATGGGCTTTCTCGGCACCCGGCGGGCAGGCCCCTTCTTCAACACCCTGGCTGCGTCCTTCTTCATGGCACTGCTTGCCTACGGTCTGAACGCCGCCGGGCTTTGCCCCAACCCCAACGCCGCCACCATCGGTGCCCTGATGATTCTGGTGCCGGGGCTGATCTTCACCAACGCCATGCGGGATATTCTCTATGGGGACACCAACTCTGGCGTGAACCGGATCGTCCAGGTGCTTCTGCTGGCCGCGGCCATCGCCCTGGGTACCGCCGGTGCCTGGAATGCGGCAAGTCTCATGTGGGGGATGCCGGTATCCGCGGTCAACACCGTCTACCCGGTCTGGGCTCAGTGTCTTTTCTCCCTGATCGGCTGCATCGGCTTTTCCATTCTGTTCAATATTCACGGCCCGGGCACGGCCATCAGCACCCTGGGGGGCGTGCTGTCCTGGTTCGTATACTGCATAGCCGCCCGCCTGGGCTGCGGGGACATCGCCTGCTATTTCTGGTCTGCTCTGTTTTCCTCGGTCTATTCGGAGATCATGGCCAGGATCCGGAAATACCCGGCCATTTCCTACCTGGTTGTAACCATCTTCCCCCTGATCCCCGGCGCGGGGGTGTACTACACCATGAACTACGCCGTGCTGGGACAGATGGACGCGTTCGCCCGGGAGGGGATGCACACCGCCGCCATTGCCGGAATCATGGCCGTTGGGATTCTGTTAGGCTCTACCCTCTTCCGGCTTCATTCCGACTGGAAGCAGCGGCACCATATCGCATAGCAAAACCGGGAGCAAACGCCTTGGACGCGCTTGCTCCCGGTTTTGTTTTTTTATGCCCCGTGAAGAGCCTGGGCAATGGAGCTTTCCACAAAGCTGTTCAGGGTCATATTGTGAGCCATGGCGGCGACCACCGCCTGCTTGTGCAGCTCCGGAGAAATGCGGACATTGAAGCTGCCCTTGTAGGCCCGCTCCGGCTCCTTGCCCTGATGGGCGCACAGCTCCAGGTAGTCATCCACCGCACTGTGGAAATCCGCAACCAACTCCTGAGCGTTGCTTCCCTCGTAGGAAATCAGCGCACGGATGCCCAGAACCTTGCCGTAGAACAGAGCGTCTTCCTCCGAAAATTCCACGCTGCCAAGATAGCCCTTGTATTCCATTGTATTGTTCACAGAAGTCCCTCCTGTTCCAGAATTTCAATCAGCTGCTTTACCTGATACTCCAATAATTCCTTCCGTGGATGAGGTTTATGCATCAAAATGGGCGGATGCTCCTCAGATACAAACACGATCCGGGATCCGCTGGTGCGGCCTTCATTGGAACGTTCGTAGTGAAAATAACGCAGCAGGCTCTCTGCGTCGTCAAAGGTAAATGTCTTTGGCTTTGCTCTCAGTCGTCCCCGATCAGCTTTTCCTTTTGTCCCATGGTGCTTCCCCCATCCGCTTCGTTTCTATTATATCATATATCACTGACCCGCTCTGCTTGCAACTATTTTTAGTGCTATTATAACTGTGAGAACACCTCTCCCAGACTCCGGTGAATCACCAGATTGGCGTAGTCGTCGTAAGGCGTCACGTCCCGGTTGATGAGCACCAGCCGCGATCCCCGGTAGTCCCGGATCAGCCCGGCGGCGGGGTACACCGTCAGGCTGGTGCCCGCCACGATGAGCATGTCCGCCTGCCGGATGGCTTTGATACTACCTTCGATGGTGGCCGGATCCAGGCTTTCCTCGTAGAGCACCACGTCGGGCTTGATGATACCGCCGCAGGTACACCGGGGAATCCCCGTGGAATTTTTCACAAATTCCGCGCTGTAGAATTTCCCGCAGTTCATGCAGTAGTTGCGCAGAACGCTGCCGTGAAGCTCATAGACCTTCCTGCTTCCCGCCTTCTGGTGTAGGCCGTCGATGTTCTGGGTCACCACCGCGCTGAGCTTTCCCTCCCGCTCCCACCGGGCAAGCACCTTATGGGTCACATTGGGTTCAAAACCCAGGGGCAGCATTTTCTCCCGGTAAAACCGGTAGAAATATTCCGGGTTTTTCAGGAAAAAGCTGTGGCTGATGATGGTTTCCGGGGGATAATCAAACTTCTGGTGGTACAGGCCGTCCACGCTCCGAAAATCCGGGATTCCGGACTCGGTGCTGACCCCCGCGCCGCCGAAAAAGACGATATTGTGACTTTCCGCCACCCACTGCTTCAGCGTTTCCATTTCGTTCATAGGGACATCCCCTCCTTACCTTCTATGGTATACCCTTTTTCGCCATCCGTCAATGGGGGAAAGCCTTGACAGACGGGCGGATTTCTTCTAAAATAGAACTGCAAACGTTTCCCATTACCACTAGGAAAGGTGACATAACATGTATCGATTACTGGAACTCAATCCGCAGCTCCAGCCCTTCGCCGGAGACATCGATCTGAGAATGGAGCTGTACCGCTCCGCCAAGGGGCGGATTCTGGGAAAAGACCAGACCCTGAACGACTTTGCCAACGCCTATAACTACTATGGCTTCCATCCTGCCGACGGAGGCTGGTACTACCGGGAGTGGGCTCCAGCCGCCTATCAGCTCTATCTGGAGGGCGAATTCAACGGCTGGAACAAGACCTCCCATCCCCTGAAAAAGCTGGAGGGCGGCAACTGGGAGCTGTTCCTGCCCGGCGACGACGCTCTGTGGGAGGGCTGCCGGGTGAAGACCGTGGTGGAGGCCAATATGTGCCTTACCGAGCACATTCCCCTGTACGCCCGGCGGGTGGTGCAGAACAAGGAAACCATCACCTTCGAGTGCGAGGTCACAGACGACCGGAAGACCTTTCCCTGGACGGATAAGGACTTCGTGGGCAACGACCAGCTGTACATTTATGAAGCTCATGTGGGCATGGCTCAGGAGGAAGGGCGCATCGGCACCTATCGGGAATTTGCCGATCTGACCCTGCCCCGGATCCAGAGAGCGGGCTACAACACCGTCCAGCTCATGGCCATCATGGAGCATCCCTATTACGGCTCCTTCGGCTATCAGGTGTCCAATTTCTACGCCGCCTCCTCCTGGTTCGGCAAACCCGAAGACCTGAAATACCTGGTGAACAAAGCCCACGCCATGGGCATCCGGGTGCTGCTGGATGTGGTGCACTCCCACGCGGTGAAGAATACCGCCGAGGGCATCAACATGTTCGACGGCACCACCTGGCAGTTCTTCCACGACGGAGGCAAGGGCGATCATCCCGCCTGGGGAACCAAGTGCTTCGACTATGGCAAAACCGGAGTGCTCCACTTCCTGCTGAGCAACCTGAAATTCTGGATGACCGAGTACCACTTCGACGGCTTCCGGTTTGACGGCGTTACCTCCATGCTCTACCACGACCATGGTCTGGGCACGGATTTCAACACAAATGACAAATATTTCTCCTACAATACCCACACCGAGGCCATCACCTATTTGCAGCTGGCCAATGAGCTGATCCGTCAGGTCAGCCCCAAGGCCATTACCATCGCCGAGGATATGTCCGGTATGCCCGGCATGGGGCTGCCCATTGCCGACGGCGGCATCGGCTTTGACTACCGGCTGGGCATGGGGCTGCCGGATATGTGGATCAAGACCGTGAAGGAAAAGTCCGACGAGCAATGGAACATCTTTCAGATGTGGTGCAGCATGTGCCTGCGCCGTCCGGGAGAAAAAACCATCGCCTATGTGGAGTCCCACGACCAGGCGTTGGTGGGCGATCAGACCCTGATCTTCCGGCTGGCGGGAGCCAACATGTACACCGACATGAACAAGGACTGCCACAATCCCAGAATCGATCGGGCCATCGCCCTGCACAAGATGATCCGCCTGTTCACCCTGGGCGGCGGCGGAGAGGGCTACCTGAACTTCATGGGCAACGAGTTTGGCCATCCGGAGTGGATCGACTTTCCCAGAGAGGGCAACGGCTGGAGCTTCCACTACTGCCGCCGGCAATGGAGCCTGCTGGACAACGGAATGCTGAAATACCAGTGGCTGGGAGATTTCGACCGGGATATGCTGAAGGTGACTCAGGAGAACCGGATTTTCGATCAGAAAATGGGCGACCTGCTTCTGAACAAGGAGCCGGAGAAAACCCTGGTCTTCTATCGCAATGGGCTGCTCTTCGCCTTCAACTTCCATCCCTGTCAAAGCCTGACGAATGTGCTGGTGCCCGTACCCCGACCCGGGGAGTACACCGTGGAGCTGTGTACCGACGACGACAAATACGGCGGCTTCCATCAGGTGGCGCACATCCCCTACCCCACCAAACGGTTTGACGGCAAGGACTATGTGGAGCTGTACCTGCCCGCCCGCACCGCCATTGTACTTAAAGAACATGTGATACTTCCGAAGGAAGAAAAGAAATAACGAAACCCGGCGCGGTTCCAGACATGGAACCGCGCCGGTTGGCGTTTTAGTAGAACAGCAGGTCAGAGTAAGTCGGGAATGGCCAATGGCTCTTATCCGTCAGGGTCTCCAGGAGGTCAGCCTGGGCGCGGACGGCCTCCATCCGAGGCTGCACCGCCCGGTGGTAATGCACAGCCGCTTCCTCCGCCCCTCCAGGCACCTGGGAAAGGGACTGCTTCAGAGCCTCCACCGCCTCATACAGGCCGTCGCAGCCGGTGCTGAGGGAGGCCGCCAGCCCGGACTCCGCCTTACAGGGCAAACCCAGGTTCTTCTTCACCGCAATGCCGTCGCACAACTCCTTGGTATAGCCCAGGGCGGCAGGCAAAATCTGATGCAGAGCCATGTCGATCATGGTCTTGGCCTCGATGGCCACCACCTTGTTGTAGGCATCCAGGTGAATGCGATAGCGCGCCCGGAATTCCGTCTCGGTGAAAACCCCGTGGCGGGTGACCAGGTCTACATTCTTGGCACTGACATAGGTGGGCATGGCCTCCGCCGTGGAGGGCAGGTTGCTCAGACCCCGGCGGGCGGCCTCCTGCTTCCATTCCTCGCTGTAGCCGTTGCCGCTGAAAATGATCCGGCTGTGTTCCGTCAGTGCCTTGCAGACCAGGGTTTGCAGGGCAGCGTCAAAATCCTCCGCCTTTTCCAAAACGTCTGCAAACCGCCCCAGCTCCTCGGCCATAATGGTATTCAGGGCGATGTTGGGGCCGGACACGGACTGGGAGGAACCCAGCATCCGGAACTCGAACTTGTTTCCGGTGAAGGCCAGGGGGCTGGTACGGTTCCGGTCGGTGGTGTCCTTGGGGATCATGGGCAGTACGTCCACGCCGATGCGCAGGACGCCCTTGCCCGGCTCGGTGTAGTTGGTACCGTCGATGATGGACTTGACCACCGCATCCAGCTCGTCTCCCAGGTAAATGGAGACGATGGCGGGAGGTGCCTCGCTGGCACCCAGCCGGTGGTCGTTGCCGGCGGTGGCCACAGTGCAGCGCAGAAAATCCTGATACTCGTCCACGCCGGCAATGAAGGCCGCCAGGAACACCAGGAACCGGGCGTTCTGCCGGGGGGTCTTGCCGGGGCTGAACAGGTTGCTGCCCGTGTCCGTGGACAGAGACCAGTTGTCGTGCTTGCCGGAGCCGTTCACCCCGGCGAAGGGCTTTTCGTGGAGCAGACACACTAAGTTGTGCTTGGCTGCGCACTTTTTCATAATGGCCATCATCTTCTGATTGTCATCACAGGCGGTGTTGGCATCGGTGTAGACCGGAGCCAGCTCATGCTGACAGGGGGCGGCCTCGTTGTGCTTGGTCTTGCTGAGGATTCCCAGCCGCCAGAGCTGGTGATCCAAGTCCTGCATGAAGGAGGACACCCGGGTGCGGATGGTGCCGAAATAGTGGTCGTCCAGCTCCTGACCCTTGGGGGGCTGAGCACCGAAGAGGGTTCGGCCCGTCAGCCGCAGGTCCTCCCGCTGGGCATACAAGTCCTTAGGCAGGAGAAAATACTCCTGCTCCGCCCCCACGCAGGGGATGACACGCCGGGTTCTGGTGTCGCCGAAGAGCCGCAGAATCCGCAGAGCCTCCCGGGACACCTCGTCCATGGAGCGCAGCAGCGGGGTCTTCTTATCCAGGGACTCGCCGGTGTAGGAGAAGAAGCAGGTGGGAATGTACAGGCTTCCGTCCCGGACGAAGGCAAAGGAGGTAGGATCCCAGGCCGTATAGCCCCGGGCCTCGAAGGTGGCCCGCAGACCGCCGGAGGGGAAGCTGGAGGCATCCGGTTCGCCCCGCACCAGCTCCTTGCCGGAGAATTCCATGATTACCCGGCCGTCGCCGGTGGGAGAAATGAAGGAATCGTGCTTTTCCGCGGTAATGCCCGTCATGGGCTGGAACCAATGGGTGTAGTGGGTAGCCCCCTTCTCCAGAGCCCACTGCTTCATGGCCTCGGCGATTTCGTTGGCCACGTCCAGAGGCAGCCGCTCTCCCTGGGCAACGCAGTGCTTCCAGGCCTCGTAGGTCTGCAGGGGCAGCCGCTGCTTCATGGTCGCCTCATTAAAAACATCCTCGCCGAACCGCTCCGGCAGATCAAAAATCTCTTCCATGGGCGCACGTCCTTTCCGGCAGATTGCATAGCAATCCATTTTATGATCCGATTCTATCCCGGATTTTCCGAAAATGCAAGGCGTGATTGTGCAGTAAAAACATTTATCGTTTGGGCTGGGGTTTGTGCATTCCACCTAATTGTCCGTCTTACGCCTTGGAAAATGAATTTTGAGTGAAAATCGTCTTGCATTTTTCAGCACTTTCGCATATAATTAGCCTGCAAATAGCTGGGATTTCAGAGAAAGGATGATTTTTGTGACCCCTTATTCTTGCATGAGCACCGCCGACCTGTCCCGGGAATACGCCACGGTTCTGGACGATTACGATCAGCTCAAGACCCAGAATCTGAAGCTGAACATGGCTCGGGGCAAGCCCGCCAAGGCGCAGCTGGATCTGGTTTCCGGCCTGCTCACCGCTTTGACCGATCCCGCAGACTGCATCACCGACGGTATCGACGCCCGGAACTACGGCGAGCTGGCCGGTCTGCCCTGCGCAAAGCGGTACTGGGCGGAAATTCTGGACTGTAAGCCTGAAAATATTTTTGTCGGCGGCGTAGCCAGCCTGAATCTGATGTTCGATATCGTCTCCCGGGCTTATACCCACGGCCTGAAGGACAGTCCCCGCCCCTGGTGCCGGGAGGAAAAAGTGAAGGTTCTCTGCCCCGCTCCGGGCTACGACCGGCATTTTGCCATTACGGAGAACTTCGGCGCGGAGCTGATCCCCGTGCCCATGACCCCGGAGGGGCCGGACATGGACGTGGTGGAGAAGCTGGTGGGGGATCCCCAGGTGAAGCTTATCTGGACGGTGCCCAAATACTCCAATCCCGACGGCATTATCTACAGCGAGGAAACCATCCGGCGGTTTGCGAATCTGAAGCCCGCCGCCCCGGATTTCACCATCATGTGGGACAACGCTTACAGCCTTCACCAGTTCCGGGGCGACTATGTCCCCTTCCCGGACATTCTGTCCCTGTGCGAAAAGGCCGGCCGGCCGGATATGGTCATCGAGTTCGCCTCCACCTCCAAGATCACCTTTGCCGGCGGCGGCATTTCCTGCATTGCGGCCAGTGAAGCGAACATTGCCTATCTGAGCAGGCTCTTCGGCATTCAGATGATCTCCCAGGACAAGGTCAACCAGCTGCGCCATGTGCGCTATCTGCGTGACAAAGCCCACACGCTGGAGATCATGAAGCTTCATGCAGACATTCTGGCTCCTAAGTTCAATGTGGTTTCCCAGTGGCTGAACCGGGAGCTGAAGTCCCTGGGCATTGCCCACTGGAACGATCCCAGCGGCGGCTATTTCGTCAGCCTGTACGTTCTGCCAGGCACCGCCAAACGGGTATGGCAGCTGTGCAAGCAGGCGGGCGTGGTTCTCACCGGTGCCGGTGCCACCTACCCCTACCGCAACGACCCCACGGATTCCAACCTGCGCATTGCTCCCAGCCTGCCTCCGGTGGAGGAGCTGGAGAAGGCCATGGAGGTGCTGACCACCAGCGTCAAGCTGGCAGCCCTGGAAAAGCTGATGCAGGAATAAAAATACAGTGCCGAATCCGACTGGATCCGGCACTGTTATTTCTATTTCCACGCTTCCGGTTCATTTCTCCTTCCCGGCGGGAAGGGACTTTGCAGACATTGTCGCATAGGCCTTTCGTGCCGCGCAAACGAGTCCCTGGAACTCCTCGGACAGCAGATGACGCATATCCGCGTCGGCGGACAGGGTCTTGGCGTAGGCCAGAAGGTTCTTCGGCTGGAACACATCCGTGGCGTGTTCCGCCGAGCCGGTGGTGAGCAAAGCATACATCTCCTCCACCAGCCGGTTCCGCTCCTGGTTGGTCATGCTGGCAAACCAATTTTTAATGGTAGCGTCCATAAACTGGGAAGAGCCGGTAATCCCCTCCAGCCGCACGAAGTCCGCCCCCAGCACCTCCCAGGAATAGGGGTCGTGCTGCATGATGCCCACACTGGAGCTGCGCAGAACCTGGTATGGCTCCTCGTGCTCCAGAAGCATCCCGATCACCGAGGACTGGGGCACAAAGGTGTGGATCCTGGGCACCATCTCCAGATAGCCCGGATCGCCCATCATGTACTTGGTAAAGCCCGGCCCATCGTTGTTGTAGACCTCCAGAATCCGGGCGCGAACCTGAGGCGAGCACCGGGCGGCGGCAAATACCGCCAGATTTCCGCCCTTGGAGTGCCCCGCCACCCGCATGGGTCTGCCGCAGGTCTGTGCCACCCGGCGAATGTATTCCTGCGCCAGCTGCTGAGATGGGATAGACTGCTGGAAGGTCATGTTGAAGTCCTCCTTCCAGCCCACCAGAGAATTGTCCGTGCCCCGGTAGACCACAAACGCGGTGCCGTCACCCAGCAGGAAGGTCATGGCGGCAAACTGGGTCTCCTGCTCCGGCAGGAACTCGTTTTCGTACAGGCACAGCTTTGTCTGTCCGAAGCGGGCAGTGGCCGCAGCGGCGCGAAGCAGATCCATATCCTTTTTCACACGCACCCGATTCTCCAGATCATCCAGTGTAAAGAACTCTGCGGCACAATCCCGGAGGGTGCCCGCCTGACTCGGCTCTGCCTTTGCCCTGTCTCCGTAAAACACATACGCCAAGGTGGAAAAAATCAGAGCGTCCACCGGATTGGGTGGATCCTGGGGAAAGGTCAGGTCTCCCCGCCAGGTCAGATAGTCAAACATATTCGTCATATTTCCAGCCTCCTTTTTCTTCATTCTACCAGACAATTGTAAAAAATTCTACCCCGTTTTGATCCCGTTGACAAATGTCCCGACTCGTCGTAAAATAGATGGCAAAATCCGATAGGAGGGATTGTTATGGAATTGACCCGCAAGGAGGCACTTGACCTTCTGAGAAAGTACAATTCGGAGCCTTTTCACATCCAGCACGGACTGACAGTGGAAGGCGTTATGCGCTGGTTTGCCCAGGAATACGGCGAGGATGCCGACTTCTGGGGGCTGTGCGGCCTGCTCCACGACGTGGACTTTGAAAAATGGCCGGAGCAGCACTGCCGGAAAGCCCCGGAGCTGCTGGCGGAGGTAAACGCCAGTCCGGAAATGGTGCACGCCATCTGCTCCCATGGCTATGGGATCTGCTGCGACGTGGAGCCTACCGCCCGGATGGAGAAGATTCTCTTTGCCGTGGACGAGCTGACAGGCCTCGTTGGTGCCGCCGCCCGGATGCGGCCCAGCAAGTCCGTCATGGACATGGAGGTATCCTCCCTGAAAAAGAAGTTCAAGGACAAAAAATTCGCCGCGGGCTGCTCCCGGGACGTGATCCGTACCGGTGCCGAACGGCTAGGCTGGAGCCTGGACGAGCTGATGGAGAAGACCATTCTGGCCATGCGCTCCTGTGAAAGCTCCGTTGCCAAGGAAATGGAAGAAATGGGTATCTGATAAATATGGGGCTGTTGCAAATCGCAACAGCCCCATATTTATGCAAAATTTTATGGTTATTGTGTGTAGGGGCGGCCATTGGCCGCCTACGGTTCCCCTTGTTGACCAAGGGGAACCAAAGAGAAACGGATTGCCACACCAGTGACATCGGTCACTGGTTCGCAATGACAGCCTATTATTTTAGTGCAAAAAGTCCCTGAAAGCAAAGCTTTCAGGGACTTTTTTATCAAACGATCTGCTTCAAAGGCTTAATATACTGCTCCCGGCGGCGATCCTTCTCCGCCAGGTAGACCACGTCGTTGCCTGCGTGGATTTCCCGGAGATACTCATAGTGATTCTGCAAAATCTGCTCGTTGTTCCGAGCCAGCATCATCACGGCAATGGAGGAGCATTGGTCGGAAGCCCGCTCGAAGTAGGTCAGAGCCTCCATGAACACCAGGCCGCTGGCAATGGAGCACTGGCCGTTCTTCAGCCGCTTGGTGTGCCGATCCTTGAGCATCATGATCATGTCGTCGATGGTCTCCTCCAGCGGCTCAATGGCCTTGGCCGCCTCGTTGTCGTCATTGGAGAAGGCACTGACGGTAATGTCCAGAATCTCATTCACCGCCTGAGTAATCAGAACCAGCTCCTTTTTCGCCGTTTCGGAGAAGGCGGCGTTCTCGCTCTGCATCCGCTGCGCCAGCTCCACCATGTTGGTGGCATAGTCGCCGATGCGCTCAAAATTGGGCACGGTCTGCATCAGCATATCCAGCTGCCGGTCGTCGGCCTCGGTTTCCACCATCTTGGACAGGCCAATGAGGAACCGGTCGGAATTGTCCGTAAACTGGTCGATGCAGTCCTCGTCCTTATCGATCTCCGCCGCCAGTGCCGGGTCATATTTCGCCAGCACCTTGCAGCCACGCTCGAAATTCAGCTGAGCCAGCCGTCCGGCGGCGGCCACCGCCTTCATGGTGACAGCCAGTGCCATGGCAGGAGAATTGTATAGCTTTTCATCCAGGGTGTGCAGCTCCGGATGTCGCTCGCCCTCCGGCTTGTCATCCTTGACCATCAGCAGCGACAGCTTCACCAGCCAATCGGCAAAGGGAATCAGAACAACGGCGGTAGCCAGATTGAACACCGTCTGGAAATTGGCGATTCCGCCGCTGTCCACCGTGCGAACCCAGAAGGACTCACCGAATACGGACAGTCGGCGCAGCACGGTCATGACAATCAGAAACAGCACCGTACCGATGGTATTGAAGGCGATGTGCACCACGCCGGTACGCTTGGCATCCTTAGAAGCACCAATGGAGCAGACCATCGCTGTAGTGACACAGGTACCCAGATTGATGCCCATGATGACGGGATATGCCATGGCAAAGGTAATGCCGGAGCCGGGTACGGAAGCCACGGTCTGCAGCATACCAACGGTTGCCGAGGAGCTCTGGACGATCACCGTCAGCACCAGGCCGAAGAGAATGCCGAAAATGGGATTCGCCAGGAAGGAAACAAAGGCAGTGAAAGCCTCCGTGCCGATCAGCGGCTCCACGCCGTCGGTCATCAGCTTCAGGCCGATGAACAGCACGCCGAAGCCGATGCAGATGTCGCCGATGGTCTTGGAGTTTTTGCTCCTGACAAACATGGCAAGAACAATGCCGGCCACCAGCGCAATGGGTGCCAGTCTGTCCGTATTGAACAGCCACAGAAGCAGACTGCCGTCAGACTGGATGGAGCCCAGCCGGATAATCTGAGCGGTGACGGTGGTGCCGATGTTCGCGCCCATGACGATGGATACCGCCTGACGCAGATTCAGCACACCCGCGCCGATCAGGGCAACGGTCAGGACGATGGTGGCTGTGGAACTCTGGATTACCGCGGTGACCATGGCACCAGTGAGAACCCCCATGACCACATTGCCGGTGACCTTTTCCAATACCCGCTTCAAAGCGGCACCGGAACTGTTTTTCAGGCCGTCGCCCATGACCTCAATGCCGTAGAGGAACATGGCAAGGCCGCCCAGAAGCTGGATAATGGCGTTGAGAATCTCCATATCATACTCCTAAATCTCTGTCTGATTTTGACGCGAACCCGGGCTCGCAAACAAACCCATTGTCATTATAAAAAACTTTCCGGGAAATGTACAGTGACAATTTCGGAGTAATTTTGTCAAAAATCTTACGCATATTTTACAAATGCGCCAATTATTTTCCGGTGGAACCAAAGCCACCGGCATTTCTGTCCGTGTCCGTAAGTGCCTCCTTCCATTCATAGGCCGGAGTCAGCACCGGAGTAATGAGCAGCTGGGCGATCCGCTGACCCGGCTCTACGGTGCGGGCTTCCCCGCCGTGGTTGTGCAGAGCCACCAGAATCTCCCCCCGGTAGTCGCTGTCGATAACGCCCACCTTGTTGGCCGGAGCCAAGCCCTGCTTGCAGGCCATGCCGCTGCGGGCGTACACCAGTCCGGCGCAGCCTGCCGGCACCTCCATGGCAATGCCCGTGGGCACAAAGGCCGTCTGGCCGGGCATGATGACGATCGGTTCCTCGATGCAGGCCGTCAGGTCTGCCCCCGCCGCGCCGGTGCTGCCGTAGGCCGGAAGGGTTGCCCCCGGACGCAGAGGCTTTACATGAATGTTTTCCATCAGATCATTCCCTTTCTGTCGCCCTGCCAGTCCTCCCACAGGACGGTTTTTCCCGCGGCCAGAGATTTCGGCACATCGATGAGCCGCTGGTTTTCCGACCCCCGGAACCGGAGACTTAAGTTTTTCTTATCCTTCATAAACGGCCCGTCCACCAGCACATCCAGGTAGCTCAGGTACTCAGAGCAGTCTCCCAGCCGCCCGGACAGGATATCCTTTTCAAAGAGGTAGCCCGAAAAAGCCCAGATGGACTTATCCGGCATTTCCTTCCTTATCCTGCGCAGAAGCTCCACCACCGCCCCCTGGTTCTGAGGCTCGAAGGGTTCGCCTCCCAGCAGGGTCAGGCCACGGATGTAGGCAGGCCGCAGCATATCCAGAATGGTCTGGATCGTCTCTTCGGTAAAGGGCTTTCCATAATGAAAATCCCAGGCCACCTCATTGAAGCACTCCGGGCAGTGATGGGTGCAGCCGGAAACGAACAGGCTCACCCGCACCCCAGGGCCGTTGGCGATGTCGCAGTTTTTAATAGCAGCATAATACATAGCGTTCTCCCCCTTTTACAAAGAATCTACAGATGGGAACAGTATACCACATTCTTCCCTTCATTTCCACTGGAAATGCAAAAAAGTGCCGCCCCGGTCAGGGCGGCACGTTGCGATTCATTTCTTCTGATCCGCGTTCTCCGGATAATCCGTGTGATACTGATCCCAGAGTTCGCTCTGACCTTTCTTGCTCAGACCCCGGCGCACCAGCTTCTTGACAATGTCATAGAGCACCGCGAACATGGGCACGCAGACGATCATCCCCGGCACGCCCCACAATCCGCCGCACAGGACAATGGCAAACAGCACCCAGAAGCTGGAAAGCCCCGTCCGGTCGCCCAGGATTTTCGGACCGATGACGTTTCCGTCCAGCTGCTGAAGAGCCAGCACAAAGACGATGAACCACAGACCCTTCACCGGATTTTCGATCATAATCAGGAAGGTGGAGGGCACCGCGCCGATGATGGGGCCGAAGAAGGGGATCACGTTGGTCACCCCCACAAAGGTGGACACCAGCAATGCGTTGGGGAACCGGAAAATGCTGCATCCAATGTAGCACAGCACGCCGATGATGGCGGAATCCAGAATCTTTCCGTCAATGAAGCCGCCGAACATCCGATCCACGAAGGCGATCTCCCCCAGAAGGATATCCGCCCAACGGGGCTTTAAGAGGCTTCTGACCACCAGAACCCCCTGCCGGGCAAATTTTTTCCGGCTGGACAGCAGATAGCAGGCCACGATCAGGCCGATGAGCAGATTATACAGGAACTGGAAGAGCTTCACCAGGCTGTTCCCTACGCCAGTGACCAGACTGCCCAGGCCGTTGATGCCGCCAGTCAGCAGGCTGTTCAGGTCGCCCAGATAGGGACTGAGCACATCCTGTCCCCAGGTTTCCAGCTGATTGTAAATGGTCTCGCTGTTGGTATTGAGCAGCTCCAGCAGTTGGGTCACATTTTTCTCGTTGCCGAATCGCTCTGTTGCCCAGCGGACAAAGACGTTGATCTTTTCCGGGATAGAGTTCCACAGCGTCATAAAGCTCTCGTACAGCTGAGGGGCGATCATGATGATCAGCATGTACACGATCAGAATGCCGGACAGCAGGCTCAAAGCCACTGCCAGAGCCGGAGCCGCCTTCTTCACCTTCTTGGGCAGCGTGGAGCCCAGGGTTTGCTCATAGAAATTGCACATCGGCCGCAGCAGATAGGCAATCACGCTGCCATAGACAAAGGGAGCCAGAATATTTCCCAGCACATGCAGCTGGTCGCCGATGCCCTGGAATCGGTACACTACAAAGAACACCACAATGCTCAGGCTGATGGCACAGAACAGGGACAGCATCAGCATCAGATAGCGTTTTTTCTCAGGATCCTTCACGTCCGTCACCTCGCCTTTTCTTTCGGAACCATTATAGCAGTTCCCCGGAAATGCAGTATGAATAAAATGTGAATATTCCTTCTTTCTTTCAGGGAAAAAGTTTACAATTCCACCGTCTTGCCAAATTTCTCCCAGGGGGATATAATAAGGGAAAATGTGATAAGGGAGGATTCCTATGTATCCCATGTTCTACGGCTTTGACTGGACCTATGTGGTTCTGGTGCTGCCCTGCGTGCTGCTGTCGCTGTGGGCCAGTGCCAATGTCAATTCCACCTTCAAAAAATACGCCAAGCAGTATTCCCGCCGGGGACTCACCGGGGCGGAGGCCGCCCAGCGGGTGCTCTACGCAAACGGCGTCCGGGATGTGCAGATCACCCGGATCAGCGGCAACCTGACCGACCACTATGACCCCCGGGACAACGTCATCCGGCTGTCGGACAGCGTTTACGGCAGCACCTCCACCGCCGCCATCGGCGTAGCCTGTCACGAGGCCGGACACGCGGTGCAGTACGCCCAGGATTACGCCCCCATCAAGCTCCGGGCGGCCATCATTCCCGTGACCAACTTCGGCTCTCAGCTTGCCATGCCCCTGATCCTGCTGGGCATTCTGCTGTCCGCCTTTGGCTCCATGTCCGATACGCTCATTTATCTGGGCATCGGATGCTTCGGCCTGTCCCTGGTGTTCCAGCTGGTGACGCTGCCTGTGGAATTCAACGCCAGCCGCCGGGCATTGGTTGCCATTGAGGAAGGGGGCCTTCTGACGGACGAGGAGCTGATGGGTGCCCGGAAGACCCTGCGGGCCGCGGCACTGACCTATGTGGCCGCCACCGCCGTGGCTCTGGCTCAGCTTTTGCGGCTGCTGGCCATCTTCGGCGGCAGACGCAGAAGGGACTGAGTTTCCGGCGAGTACTTTTGAAGCAGGTATTCCCTGGAAAAAACTGCTCCGCCGAAGGACGGAGCAGTTGACAAATTAGAAAAACTGGGGTATAGTAAAGATGCAAGAGGGTGCCACCAGCAGGTCGGCTCCCCAAGTTTCTCAAGAAGAGATAATCGTGACTTTGGAGAGTAGGCGATTATCTCTTCTTGTTGTTATCCTGGCGAACCAGGGCAATGACAGCGACAATGAGCATGCAGTATTGAAAAATTCCTTCCCATGTAACATCCATACCTGTCGCCCCCTCTCACATTGGATCGGGGGCAAAAGAAGACTGTCACCCCCGAAAAGATCGAGGGGAACCGCCTGCCGGGGTGCTGGTAGCACCATCGACAGCATATCACAGGATTCCACAATTTGCAAGAAAAAATGCTGTTATCGGAGGGCAATCGCTCCTGATAACAGCATTTTTCTTATTTTGCCCGGATGTCCAGATGGTACTCCACGTCCCCGGCCTGGGCGTTTTCGATAATCACCCGGTAGCATAGGTCAATGGTGCCGCCGTCCGGCACAATGTCATAGAATAGAAGGCTGGTCTCCACGGTCATGAGCATCGCCCCGAAGGGCATTTCGTAGAGACTGTCATGGGAATCTCCCTGCCGGAAAACCATTTCCGATCTCAGTGAGCCGGTTCGCGTCAGGGTGATTTTCTCCGGCTCCACCCGGAAGGTGGTGGTCACGCCCTCCAGCCCGGTCAGGGCACTTTCCCGGTAGCTGATGTCCCAGCCCCCGTCCCGGAACTCCATGGTTCCTTCCGTGGTCAGCTCCAGGGTCTCCGCCTCCTGCTCCGCATACCGCTGGGTGGAGCGCAGAGACAACATCACGGGTGTTTTCATTTTCCCGCCTCCATGGCAAGCTTCAGAAGCTCGTCAATGAGCCGGGAATAGGGAATGCCGCTGGCGGCGAAGAGCTTGGGGTACATGGAAATGGAGGTAAAGCCCGGCAGGGTGTTGATTTCGTTCAGCACCAGCCGGCCGTCCTCGGTGGCGAAGAAGTCCACCCGGCTCAGACCCTGGCAGCCGATGGCCCGGAACACCCGCACCGCCGCCTTCCGGATTTCCTGCTGAAGGTCTTCGGGAATCCGGGCGGGGATGTAGGCACGGGAGGTATCGGTGATGTACTTGGCATCATAGTCATAGAATTCCGCGCCGGAGTCGATCTCGCCGCAGACGGAAGCCACCGGGTTTTCGTTGCCCAGCACGGCCACCTCGATTTCCTTGCCCCGGATGAATTCCTCCACCAGAACCTTCTCGTCGAATTTCGCCGCGGCGGCCAGAGCCTGGCGAAGTGCCTGGCGATCCGCCGCTTTGGAAACGCCCACGGAAGAACCGGTGCCAGCCGGCTTGACGAACATGGGATAGGCAAAGCGGGCTTCCAGGGCATCCAGAATTCTTTCCCCATTCCTGGCAAGGTCTCTGGCGCGCACCAGCTCCCAGGCCGCCTGGGGAATGCCCTCCTTGTCGATGACCAGCTTCGTCAGGGTCTTATCCATGGCCACGGCGGAGGCGGAAACGTGAGGCCCCACATAGGGGATCCCCGCCATTTGCAGCAGGCCCTGCATGGCGCCGTCCTCGCCGTTCTCCCCGTGAAGCACCGGGAACACCACGTCGATGGGGCGGGCGGTCACAGTATTTCCCTCGAAGCACAGAAGCCCCTGTCCCCGGGCGGGAGAGATCACCGCCGGGCAAGCCCCAGGGCAGGTGCTCCAGGTCTTGGCCGGAAGCTTGGAATAGTCCTTGCCGGGAAAGTAAATCCACTGACCCTCCCGGGTAATGCCCACGGGATAGACATCATATTTTTCCTGGTCAATGTTGTTCAGAACGGACTCGGCGGAGCGCAGGGACACCTCGTGCTCCGGGCTGACGCCGCCGAAGAGGATGCACACGCTGTTTTTTTTCATACTGTTACCTCAAATTCAAGATTATACTGGAAATTTGAAAAAAGAGTGCTATAATAGGTGAAAACTTTGAAAGTGAAAAGGAGGGGGTTATCATGACAGTGGATTTCACTCCGAAGGAATTCCGGCGGCTGCTGGATCTGGTATACATCGGCAACTGGGTACTCAATTCCACCCGGGGAGAGGATCGCTTCCAGGACTATGACGACCTGGAAAGCAAAATCTTCGCCCTGTCCCCTGCCCTGTCCGAGCCCTGGAACGGAACCGTGGTTCCCTCCAAGGCCTACGCAGAGGGCGGCATTCACGAGGCCATCGCCTATTACGAGGACAACGTGTTCTATGAAATTCTCGCCGAGGAGCTGTCCCGCCGGGATATGGACTACCCGGAAATCGACCAGGACAACTACGACGAGATCACCGCCCGGATGGAGCGGTATATGTCGGAATTTGAAACCAGCGGCGTGGATCACCTGGTGCTGGAGGAAGAATAATGAGGGTCATTTGTATCGAAAGAATCCGTAGGGGTCGATGCCCTCATCGACCCGTGAATTGCAAGTCTATCCTTCCGTTTCAAGATTCACAGAGTATCTCGGTGCTGAACCCTCCGGGGGCAAGGTTCTTGTCCCGGCAAGAAAATTGATAAGAAGCCGGCTTA
>DJQM01000035.1:84793-167794 GCA_002437585.1 Clostridiales bacterium UBA6386
CTGCCGAAAAGCCGCCCCCCTAAGTACCCCCCCGGCCGCCCTATCGAACTGCGTCAAAGTCTTTCGGGCTGCTATGGGGCGTTTTTTACGGTGGCTCTCTGACTTTCAGGGTCACAGCCCCTTTATTATTTTGATGAACTGTGCCGGTTTTCCCGGCACAGTTTCTTTTACTCGCTTTTCAGCAGGGCTTCGCCTGCCCGGAAGATATCTCCCGCGCCCATGGTCAGCACCACGTCGCCCTCCCGGACGTTGGCTCGGAGAAACTCCGTGACCTCCGGAAGAGTCTCGCAGAAGGCCGCGCCGGGAATTTTTTCCGCCACGTCGGCAGAGGAAATGCCGATGGTATTCCGCTCCCGGGCGGCGTAGATTTCCGCCAGCACCAGCACGTCCGCCCGGCTCAGCTCCCGGACGAAATCGTCAAACAGCGCGCTGGTCCGGGAGTAGGTGTGGGGCTGGAAGGCCAGCACCAGCCGTCTTCCCGGCATGGCATTGCGCACGGCGGCGATGGTGGCCGCCACCTCGTCCGGGTGGTGGGCATAGTCGTCATACACGTCCGCCCCGCGGAACTTGCCCTTGAACTCCATCCGTCGGCCTGCGCCGTGGAAGGACTGAAGACCCTGGGACACCGCCTGGCCAGGAATGCCCATCATCCAGGCCGCGGCCGCCGCCGCCAGGGCGTTCATGGCATTGTGCCGTCCCAACACGCCCATGTCCAGATGACAGTAGTACTCCCCGTCGCACAGCACGTCAAAGTGCCGCCAGTCCGGGCACATATTGGCCGCGTGGATCCGGTTTCCCTCCCCCAGGCCGAAGGTCACATAGTCGATGCCCTCCAGTGCCTGAACGGTGTGGGGATCGTCGCCGTTGGCGACTACCCCGAAGGTGGCCATTTCCGCGAATTTATGGAAGGATTTCTGAATATCCGCCAAGTCCTTGAAGTAATCCAGGTGATCCTCCTCCACGTTCAGAACCAGTGCCAGGGTGGGGAAGAAATTCAGGAAGGAGTCGCAGTACTCGCAGCTTTCGAGCAATATGGTGTCTCCGTGACCCACCCGATGGCTGGCGTGCAGCAATGGCAGATAGCCGCCGATCATCACCGTGGGATCCAGGTTGGCCTCCATAAGGATATGGGTCAGCATGGAGGTGGTGGTGGTTTTTCCGTGGGTGCCGGAAACGCAGATGGCGTTCTTATAGGAGCGCATGATCTCGCCCCAGGCCTGAGCCCGCTCAAAGACGGGAATGCCGGAAGCCCGGGCGGCAGCGATCTCCGGATTGTCGTTATGGGCGGCGGCGGTGCGGATGATGCAGCTTGCCCCCTGAATATTTTCCGCGTTGTGGCCGATGGCCACGGGAATGCCCTTGGCCTCCAGCTCCCGGGTGCCATCGGAAGCACTCATATCCGAGCCGGTGACTTCCATGCCCATGCCCTTGAGCACCAGACCCAGGGGGCGCATGGACACGCCGCCGATGCCCACCAGATGCACATGGCTGCCGGGTACCAGATATTGGGCGATCTTTTTATTTTGAAACATAACAGTCGATCCTCCGACGCTTTATTTGCAAATCCTAAAAGCCCTAATATTATACATGATTGTTCTGGAGAATACAACCATTAATTCTCCGCCGGTTTCCGGGCAGATTTCCCCCGCTTTCTGTCCTTCCGGGTCATAAAAATCCAGAGCGCGAACACGCCGGCGGAGGCGGCGGAAATTTTCCAGCCAAGCTCGAAGCCCGGATTCCGGTAGACAAACCGGACGGTGTGGGTTCCCTCGGTCAGGGATACCGCCGTCATGCAGTTTCCGACCTTCACTGTCTGGGTTTCCTGTCCGTCCACAAACACATGCCAGTTTCCGTTCTGGGGGATGGAGGTGTACAGCAGGCCATCTCTGTCACAGTCAATGGTGCCCTCCAGCCGGGTGGAGCGGAATTTCGTCAAACGCCAGGTAGAGGCGCTCAGCACCTGATAGCCCTGATTGAAAACGTCGGCATCCAGCACCGCGGCGGTGACGGTAGTGCTGCTGCTCTCTCCGTTCGGGCAGACGATCCGCAGGGTGATCTCGTCCCCGGCCTTCACGTCCTTCACCGCAAGCATCTGCTGCAGGCTGATTTTTTCCTTATACAATTCTTCGCCGTTGACGCTGACATAGAATTCGTTCCGCTTGGGAAGATCCAGCTGGACACAGACAAAGCCATCGGTTTCCGCCGTGAAGCTGTAGGTCAGGTCGCCCTTGTTCACGGTACTGTCGTACTTGCAGTAGCCCTGGCCGTCCTCCTCGAAGACGTTGACCCCGTCGCCGTAAATGCGGAAGCTTCCGATCCGGTGCCACACGTCCTCGGTAACGCCGGTAGCCGCGGTGAACAGTCGGTTCTGGAAGTCAAAGCCGTTGCCGGTGGTGGTAAATTCCAGGTCGGCAAGTTCCGAGTTTGCCAGGAAGCCCAGAGGGAGATAACTCTGATTTTCCAGCAGAGCTGTTTCGCCGAACCGGTTGACCTCCGTAAAATAGGTGCTGGTCTTGTCCTTTCCGTCCCGCTCGATCATATATTTCAGCCCCAGAAACAGGTTGGAAACCGGGGAGCTTTCCTCAAACAGATACCGATTATAGGTGTTTTTCGCGCTGAAGCCCAGGCTCTGCATGAAAAGCGTGGTATTCACGTTGGCAGAGCTTGTGAAGGTGCTGACGCCGTTGTAATTGTTCAGTGCCCCATCGTTTAAGGTCTGGGAATGGGTGGTCTCCGCCCGGTAGAAAAGGTTATTTTTCTCCCGCTCCTTCATATAGCGGATGACGGAGGCGGTCTTCTGCGTACCCTTGGGGTAGTTGGAGACCCCGGTGCCTGGGAAGTACAGGCCGAAGCAAATGAGATTTGCCGTCAGCTCCACCGCCATAATGCCCAGAAGCAAGGCTCTTGCCCGAAGGAACTGCCGACGAACCTCCAGACGGATTTTGGCGATTTCCCTGGGCGTTGCCCCCTCTGGCACCGTTTCCGTGATATTCCCCACCAGCATGGCAAGTAAATACAGAACCAGAAACACCAGATTGTAGAGAAAATACAGATGGATATTCCATTCCTTGCCGAACAGCTCCAGGGGAACGGTCTCGGTAAGCTGATTGGAGCAGGCCAGCACCGCCGCGGCCAGAACGCCTGCCAGGACGATCCGTTTCGGTTCGAAGGTTCGGCGCAACGTCCAGGCCCGATAGGCCATGTACAGCACCACGAAGCTGTACAGGAAGCTGAAGCGGTAAGGGATCATGTTGGTGAAGTGGAAGCCGTGCCAGATATAGTCCAGCTGGCGGATAATGAAGCTGACGTTGAAGAACAGCAGCAGCCCCACGGCGCAGATCTTATCCCGAAGCCGCACTTCCTTTGCCAGCAGGAACAAAAACATCAAAAATACGCTGACAATGCCGCAGTACAGGTTCGGCAGTCCCTCCTTGAAAGTAGGCTCCAGGCTGCCGCCCATGTTCCCCGCCACCTGGCGCATGGCATCCAGCAGGCCCAAAATCGTGTGCTCCTTGGCGATATTCAGCCGGAAGGAGGTGGGGAATTTGTTCACGCTGGACTGGGTGGTACTCAGAGCCGTCAGAGCCGGGACGGTAAGGATCGCGGACATGCCGATGGCAATGGCGGAAAACAGGGCGATGCGCCCCAGGTCACAGAAGAATTTCTTCCAGCCGCCCCACCGGCAGATCTGATAGACGAAAAACAGGAGAAAGACGAAAATGCAGGTAAAAAGGCCAATATAATAGTTGGCGAAAATGGAGAAAAACAGGCTGACGGTGTATAAAATCACCTTTTTTCCCTTCAGAAGGCTCACCGTTCCCAGGGCGACCAACGGCAGCAGGGCGAAGGTATCCAGCCACATCACGTTCCACTGATAGCCCAAAGCCCAGGCGCACAGGCCGTAAAACCCGCCGAAGACGGAAACGGACAGGTCATTCCGATGGAAAATATGTTTCAGGAACAAGGAAAAAAACAGACCCGCAAGACCCAACTTGATGGGAACGAGCAACGAAAAATAGCCCAGCAGCCACCGCTCCGGCACCAGCACGCTGAGTAAATTCAGGGGCGAGGCCAGATAGTAGGCGATGAGACCCAGGTAGTCCATGCCCAGACCCACGCTCCAGGTGTAGAGCAGTCCCCTGCCCTCCCGCAGAGCGTTGCGGAAGGCCACGAAAAAGGGGTAATACTGGTGGTACATATCGGAATACAGCATGGAATACTTGCCGAAGGGAGCATACCGGCTCACCGCCATCACAAAGAGCATTCCCAGACAGGGAATGGCAAAGCCGATGGCGGGATAATTCCATTTTTTTCGTTTTTCCAGTTTCATGGGGTTCCTCCGTAAAAAACGATATTTGCAGTTAGTGTACCACATTTTTCCTCCGGGGTAAAGCGGATGGATGTGAATTTTTTCCGAAGTTGCCTGGTGCAGCGGCTCGGTATTGTCCTATTTTCAGAGCAGAAACAAAAAACGTATGTCATTGCGAACCAGTGTCGCAACACTGGTTCGCAATGACATATGTTATCCGACACTGTGCGCATAATTTCAATTGTCCCGGAGATACACCGCTTCTATTCACTCTTCACCACACACTATTCACTAAAAACAGGCGCGGGGCAAATGCCCCGCGCCCATGTACCGCAATGAACCGATCAGTCCAGATCGTCCAGATCGTCCCCGTCGTCGCCGTCGTCGCCGGTGGTAAGAACTTCCCCATAGCGAACCCGGCGGTGAACCTTCGTCTTCTCCACCTGCTTGTGCACCAGTTCCTTGACCATCAGCGGTTCCTTGATGTTCTTCATCACAAGCGTAGGCCGGGTCTTATCGGAGGAAATCACCGTCACCGTGCCCACGCCGAAGAGCCGCTGCCACAGGGACCTGTGAGTATCAATGTCCCGTACCCGATACAGCAGCACCTCATCGTCCCGGATATTCAGGAAGCCCTCGGTGACAAACAGCCGATCCTCGGACAGACTGTATTGGGTGAAGCTGATCGGCAGCCCCAGGTGACGCTTCCGATCCTGCCACAGGTATTCAATCTTGATAGCCATAGTGATGATCCCTCCGGTTTTTTCTTCTATTCTATTCCCGGCAGGCTGGAAAGTCAAGAAAAACTCACAGAATCAGGCAAATCAGTCCCGTCGCCCCCTCGTTGACGATCCGGGTCAGGGTGCCCCGGAATTTCACCCGTACCTCCTCCGGCAGCTGCACCAGCTTGGCGGTAAGCCCCTCCTGGATCATATCATAGACGGACTTGCCGAAAATGTTGCTCTGCCAGAGCATTTCCGGATCCTCCCCGGTAAGCCGGTCGATGAGATCCCGGGACTGCTTTTCATCCCCAACCATGGGGCTGATCTCCGTGTCGATGTCCACCCGCACCATGTGGATAGAGGGTGCTCCCGCCCGGAGCTTTACCCCGTAGGCTCCGCCCTTGCGGATGATCTCCGGCTTCTCCAGCCGCATTTCCCCGGCGGCGGGCATGACCACCCCGTAGCCCGTTGCCCGGACGGCATCCAGCGCATCGGAAATTTTGTCGTATTCCTGCTTGATTTTCGCCAGCTCCATAAGAAGTGCCAGCAGCTGGGCATCGCTTTCAATGGGTACCCCCGCCTTGCTGCTGAGGATTTCATAATACAGGGTATCCGGCAGGACGATGGTCACGCTCACCGTGCCATCGGCCAGGTCGATGCCGGTGAGGGTATAGCTCTGGATCTGGGGCAGCTCTCCTAAAGGTGCCAGAGCCGCCTCCGCCTGACCCAGATTCCGGATTTCCTCCCCGTGCTGCCGGAGTGCCTGATAAAGTGCCTGCTTCACCGGATGGTTCTTTTCCAGTGCGTCCAGCCACCGGGGCAGATACACCCGAAGCTCCGTCATGGGGAAGGTATACAGCAGTGCCGCGAACATCCGGCCGATGTCCTCGCCCTTCATGGCCGCCACATCCAGCACCAGCGGCTCCACCCCCTGTTCCCGAAGCTGGCTTGCCGCCTGCCGGGCAGGTTCCCCCTGGGGGTTCCGGGAATTGAGGATCACCAGCCAGGGCTTTCCGGTTTTGCGCATGTCGGAAATGGCTCTGGCCTCGGCATCCCGGTAGTCCTCCCTTGGGATGTCCGTGACGGTGCCGTCGGTGGTAACCACCAGGCCAATGGAGCAGTGCTCGGCCATGACCTTTTTCGTGCCCAGCTCCGCCGCCTGGGTCATGGGAATCTCCTCGTCGAACCAGGGGGTAGTCACCATTCTCGGCGCGCCGTCCTCTTCCGCCCCCACCGCCCCGGGCACCATGTAGCCCACGGAATCGATCAGGCGCACCCGAAGCTTTGCGGCACCGTCGGGGGAAATCTCCACCGCCTCCTCCGGCACGAACTTCGGCTCCGCGGTCATGATGGTCTTCCCGGAGCCGCTCTGGGGCAGCTCGTCTCTGGCTCGCTCCCGGCGGTAGGGGTCGGAAATGCCGGGGATCACCAGCTCCTCCATGATTTTCTTGACCAGGGTGGATTTTCCCGTGCGAACCGGGCCAACCACCCCGATGTAGATATTCCCGCCGGTTCTGGCGGCGATATCCGCGTAAATGTTGTCCATAGCCAGCCTCCTTCTCGGCAGGAGAACGGCTCCTGCGCTTGTTAGTCCATGGTATGTCCTGGGGGCTGGGTTTATGCTTTACAATCTCCCCGCCGAAGCGGGAAAATTGTAAAAATAATGTTTGACAAAAACGCAAAGACCCTATATAATATTCAGGCATGACTATGAGAAGGGGGAAAAGTATGCTGTTAGGGCTTTCCAAGATCATTGACTGTCCCGGACAGAGCCTTCCCTTTTCCGTCAGCGTTGATCTGAGTGATCTTCGCTATGGCGTGAGCTACCCCGTATCCGAGCCGGTTCTGGCTCAGGGCACGGTGCGAAACACCGCGGGGGTTCTGATGATGGAGGGGGAAGTTTCCACCACCATCCACGGAATCTGCGACCGGTGCGCCAGTTCCTTTGACCGGGAGGTTCGCTTTCCCATTGAAGTGGTGCTGGTGACGGAGCTTGCCAACGAGGAAAACGAAGACGAATGGGTATTCCCTCTGGAGGGAGACAGTGCCGATCTGGATGACATTGTGCGGACAGTCTTTGTCCTGAATCTGGATTCCAAGCTGCTGTGCAAGGAGGACTGCAAGGGTCTTTGCCCGAAATGCGGCAAAAACCTGAATGAGGGTCCCTGCAATTGCCAGAAGGAGCTCGATCCCCGATTTGCTGCTTTGAAGCAGCTTCTTGAGAAGTAAGTCCAATTATGCTGTGAAAAGCAGTTTGACCAAGGAGGTGTCACCATGGCTGTTCCTAAGTGTAAAGTGTCCAAGGCCCGCCGCGATAAGCGCCGTGGCTCCAACTGGAAGCTGTCCGCTCCCAGCGTTGCGGTTTGCCCCAAGTGCGGTGAGCCCGTAATGCCCCACAGAGCTTGCAAGGCTTGCGGTTCCTACAACGGTCGTCAGGTTCTGAACGTTGAGGCTGAGTAAGACACGCGGAAATGCAGAGGAAGGCTTTCTAGTCTTCCTCTTTTTCCTTGTTCCGAGGCAAATACCGCGCAATCATGCGGTGCTTTCTGAACATTTTATGAAGACACGCCGGACGCTTGCTTTTCCGAAGAATGTGTGTCATAATAGATGGAGCCTTTGTTTAAGAAAGGAAGTGTTGTCATGGCAAAGCCATTGGTGGCCATTGTGGGCCGCCCCAATGTGGGAAAATCCATGCTGTTCAATAAACTCACCGGCCAGCGCACCTCCATTGTGGAGGACACCCCCGGCGTGACCCGGGATCGGATCTACGGCACCTGCGAGTGGTGCGGCAGAACCTTCTCCCTGGTGGATACCGGCGGTATTGAGCCGGGCACCGACAGCGATATGCTGAAATTCATGCGCCGTCAGGCGGAGATCGGCATTGAGCTGGCGGACGCCATCATTATGGTAGCGGACGTGCGCAGCGGCGTCACCGCCGCCGATCAGGACGTTGCCGCCATGCTGCGCAAGTCCGGAAAGCCTGTGGCTCTGGCCGTCAATAAGTGCGACTCCACAGGCCTGGTAAATCCGGACGCCTTCGAGTTCTACTCCCTGGGCATCGGCGATCTGTTCGAGACCTCCGCCGTCCACGGCCACGGCACCGGCGATCTGCTGGACTGGGTGCTGGAGAACATTCCGGATGTCGAAGACGAAGATGACGACGACGATGTGATCAAGGTCGCCATCGTAGGAAAGCCCAACGTGGGCAAGTCCAGTCTTCTCAATCGGATCCTGGGGGAGGAGCGGGTCATCGTCTCCGACGTGGCCGGCACCACCCGGGACGCCATCGACTCTTATTTTGAGAACGAAACCGGAAAATACTGCTTCATTGACACCGCCGGTATGCGCCGGAAGAGCAAGGTGGACGATGCCATCGAAAAATACTCCAATATGCGCTCCATCAGTGCCATCGACCGGGCGGACGTGTGTCTGATTCTGATCGACGCCAACGACGGCGTCACCGAGCAGGACACGAAAATCGCGGGACTTGTCCACGAGGCAGGCAAGGCCGCCATCATCGTGGTCAACAAGTGGGACGCGGTGGCGGACAAGGAGACCAACACCATGCGGGACATGGAGGCCAAAATCCGCTCCGGCCTGAGCTACATGCTCTACGCCCCGGTGATTTTTATTTCCGCCCTGACCGGCACCCGGGTGGACAAGCTCTTCCAGCTCATTCAGGACGTCCACGCCCAGAACACCATGCGCATTACCACCGGCGCGCTGAACAGTGTGCTGGCCGATGCCACCGCCAGAGTTCAGCCTCCCACGGACAAGGGCCGCCGGCTGAAGATCTACTACATGACTCAGGCCAGCACCAAGCCCCCCCACTTCGTGATTTTCTGCAACGACGCGAGACTTTTCCACTTCTCCTATCAGCGGTATCTGGAAAACCAGATCCGGGAGGTCTTCGGCCTGCAGGGCACTCCCGTGCGCATTACCATCCGCCAGAAGGGCGACAAGGAGGAGCAGTAAGATGTTGCTTTCCATTGTCATCACCACTGTGGCGGCCTATTTCCTGGGCAACCTGAACGGAGCCGTGCTGATCAGCCGGATCATCGCCCATGAGGATGTGCGCACAAAGGGCAGCGGCAACGCGGGGCTTACCAACTTCACCCGGAACTACGGCTCCGCCGCCTCCGTCTTTGTCATTTTCATTGATGTGGGCAAAGCGGCAGCAGGCTGTCTGCTGGGCGGTCTCCTGCTGAACGCTTACGGCCACTACCTGGACGGCGTGGCTCTGGGCGGCCTGTTCGTGATTTTAGGCCATGATTTTCCTGTACTTCTGGGCTTCAAGGGCGGCAAGGGCATCTTAAGCGGCGTTACCGTCGCCCTGATGATGGACTGGCGCATTGGCCTGGGCGTATTCGGGATTTTCCTGCTTGCCTATTTTCTGACCAGATACGTCTCCTTAGGAAGCGTCCTGTCCTCCGGCTCCTTCGGCTTCCTCTACGCCTGGGTGCACTGGGGAGAAGGGTGGTTTCCCATTTTCGTAGGCTTCTGCCTGAGTTTTTTGCTGGTGTGGATGCACCGGGGCAATATTTCGCGGCTTCTCAAGGGCGAGGAGCGGAAAACAAATCTCTTTGGGAAAGGAAACAAACAATGAAGACTGCTGTCATCGGAAGCGGTGCCTGGGGTACGGCTCTGGCCATCCGCCTGTGCAAGAACGGTCACGATGTGACCATGTGGACCTTTGAAAAAGACCTGATCCCCGAAATGGAAGCTACCCGCCGGAATCCCCGGCTGCCGGGCGTCGTGCTGCCCGAGAGCCTGAAAATCAGCGGCGACTACGCCTGCGCCAGGGGCGCGAAGCTGGTGGTCATCGCCAGCCCCTCCGTCCCCCTTCGCAGCGTCAGCCGGGGCGTGGCGCCTTACATTGACGAAGACGCGGTGGTGGTCTCCGTGACCAAGGGCTTGGAGCAGGGCACTTATCTGCGCATGAGCCAGGTGGTGGCTCAGGAAACCAGTAAGGACGTGGTGGTGCTCTGCGGCCCCAGCCACGCCGAGGAAGTGGCCATCGACGTGCCCACCGGCCTGCTTTCCGCCTCCACCGATCAGAAGAAGGCGGAGTTCGTTCAGGACGCCTTCATGTCCGACACGCTCCGTGTCTACACCAGTTCCGATCCCATCGGCGCGGAGCTGGGCGCGGCTCTGAAAAACGTCATTGCCCTGTGCGCCGGTATCACCGACGGCCTGGGCTTCGGCGACAATACCAAGGCCATGCTCATGACCCGGGGTCTGACGGAAATCGCCCGGCTGGGCGTTGCCATGGGTGCCAAGAAGGAGACCTTCACCGGTCTGACCGGCGTAGGTGATCTGATCGTCACCTGCACCTCCATGCACTCCCGGAACCGCCGGGCGGGCATTCTCATCGGCAAGGGGGAGGATGTCCAGACCGCCATGAAGGAGGTCGGTGCCGTGGTGGAGGGTTACTACGCCGCCAAGTCCGCCTATGAGCTGGGTCGGAAAATGCACATCGACATGCCCATCACCGAGGCTGCCTACAAGGTTCTCTACGAGGGCGCGGATGCCCGTCAGGCGGTGCAGCAGCTGCTGACCCGTCAGCGCAAGTCCGAGTCCGAGAACCCTGGCTGGCTGTAAGATGAAGCACACCAAACACAAGCCTCCCGGCCTGCGGCCGCTTTTCGTCAAGCTGGCAGTTCTCGCCCAAAAGGCCGGGCTGGAGGAGCTGCAGCTGCGCAATTTCCTGCTGCTGATCCTGGCCGGCTGTGTCAACGCCGTAGGCGTCACCATGTTCCTGGCTCCCGTGAATCTCTACGACAGCGGCATTTCCGGAACCTCCATGCTTCTTTGGCAGGCAACGCCGCCGGAGCTGACCCTTTCCCTGTTCCTGGTGATTCTGAACGTGCCCCTATTTCTCTTCGGCCTGAAAAAGCAGGGCTGGTGCTTTACGGTCTACTCCATCTGGGCGGTGCTGATCTACTCCGCCGCCTCCTATCTCATCACGAACGTGCTGCCGGTGGACGTCACCGACGCCTCCCCCTTTGCCGGGACGGATCTTCTGCTGTGCGCCATTTTCGGCGGTCTGGTTTCCGGCGTAGGAAGCGGTCTGACCATCCGGCTGGGCGGTGCCATCGACGGCATGGAGGTGCTGGGCGTGATCTTTGCCAAAAGCCTGGGGATCACGGTCGGCTCCTTCGTGATGATTTACAACGTGGTGCTGTATCTGGTCATCGGCGTGATCTTCCAGAGCTGGACGCTGCCGCTATACTCCATCATCACCTATTTTGTGGGGAACAAGACCATTGACTTTATCGTGGAGGGCTTTGACAAGGCCAAGTCCGTGATGATCGTCACCACCCAGCAGGATGCCATCTGTCAGGCACTGTCTGAGGAATTCGGCCGGGGCATTACCCAGATGAACGCCCGGGGCTACTTCTCCGGGGCGGAAAAGTGCGTGATCTACTTTGTGGTGAACCGGTTCCAGATTCCCAAGGTCAAGCACCTGGTCACCTCCATCGACCCCGCCGCCTTCATCACCGTCACGGAAATTTCCGACGTGATGGGTACCAGCGTGAAGCAGAAGTAACGTGCAACCGGCACCCCTTAAATTTCAAGGGGGTGCCGGTTTCCGATGAAAGCGCTCTAAAAAGGTCTGTCACTTTTGTCTATTATTGACAATGGATATTTTGGCCTTGTCGGGATATAATGTAGCTGTGGTTAAGGCCACACTCAGACAAATGACAACCGCCGAGCTGCCTTGTCATTGTCGCCTGTCGGCAGCGACGAAGAAAAGTCCGACTTGCTACATTTTCCGCTTGCCTGGGGCGGGATAAAAGAAGCAGGCTCGAAAAGCCGGATTCATCCCATATGAATCCGGCTCCTTTTATAGGAGCAATATGAAAGAAATAGAACCTTGTGGGCTTTATATCATCAAAGATCAGTATTTTTCGGACTTTCCAAACGAAAGATATATGGACAACAAGAAGGAATCACGTCCCCATTATTATGCGCTGAAGGATGATGACGGAATCTTCTGGATGATACCGCTCAGCTCCAAGGTTGAAAAATACAGGATAAAAATTGAACATACAGAAAACGAGCACGGTGCCGACAGCTGCATCCTGTACTGCATCGTTCCGGTTCACGGAACGGAGCGTGCCATTTTAATTTGCGATATGTTCCCCGTTTCTGAAGAATACATTCTCCGTGCTTTCACCATTGACGGCATTGCATATGTTGTCCGAAATAAAAACATTCAAAAAACAATCCGGAAAAAGGCTATGCGCTATTTGAGCCTTGTAAAGCGCGGCATTTTGAAAAGCCCGCTGGATATTCTTAATACGAAAAAGAAGCTGCTTACAAAATAATACATAGCCAATTCGTACCCCGGCAAAATAAAAAACGCTGCTGAAATATCAGCAGCGCATTTTATATGCCAGGAAATCAGATAGCACGCTCGACCTTATTGGAGCGGAGGCATCTGGTACAAGCGTACACATGGCAGGGGGTTCCGTTAACGACAGCCTTAACGCGCTTGACGTTGGGCTTCCATGCACGATTGGAACGTCTGTGGGAGTGGGAGACCTTAATGCCGAAGGTTACGCCCTTACCACAAAAATCACACTTAGCCATTCTTTGCACCTCCCATCCGGATGTTTACTCAACAAACTATGCCCCTACAGGCACTTGGCTATGATACCAGACTTTTTTCAAAAATGCAAGCACTTTTTTCGATTTTTTTCGTTTTTTTGAAAATGGGTTGATATTCCCTTTCCGGGGGGCTATAATGTGGGTAAAGTACGCAGAAAAAAGGGGCTGCAGCCATGATCGATACCTATTCCGTACCGCTGAAAACCCTCGTCGAGGAGTTCAATCTGGAAATCGCCTACGCCTCCACCGACTATTCCTCCATCCGCATTACGGTGGAGGACGTGTCCCGGCCGGGACTTCAGCTGGCCGGGTTCTTCGACCACTATGAGCCTATGCGCGTGCAGCTCATGGGCAACGTGGAGATGAGCTATGTGGGCAAGCTGACCCCGGCAAACCGCAGTGCCATTTTCGACCGGCTGTTCTCCTACAAGTTCCCCGCCCTGATCATCGCCCGGGGCATTCAGCCCCACCCGGAAATGCTGGAAATGGCCCACAAGCACAATATTACCATCCTGCTGTCCAAGGAGGCCACCAGTGCCATCGCCTCGTCCATCATCTCCTACCTCAAAACCGCTCTGGCTCCCCGGGTCACCCGCCACGGGGTTCTGGTGGAGGTCTACGGCGAGGGAATCCTTCTCACCGGCGACAGCGGCATCGGCAAATCCGAGTGCGCCGTGGAGCTTCTCAAGCGGGGCCATCGGCTCATCGCCGACGACGCGGTAGAAATCCGCAAGCTCTCCCCCAACTCCCTCATCGGCACCGCTCCCGCCCTGATCCGCAACTATGTGGAGCTGCGTGGCATCGGCATCATCAACGTGGCAAAGCTTTTCGGCATGGGTTCTGTCAAGCTGGAAAACGAAATCAACCTGGTGATGAACATCGTGCCCTGGAACACGTTGGAAGCCTACGACCGGCTGGGTCTGGAGGAGCACTACACGGAGATTCTCGGCGTGAAGGTGCCCATGAACACCATCCCCATCACCCCAGGGCGGAATCTGGCGGTGATATTGGAGGTGGCGGCCATGAACAACCGTCAGAAAAAAATGGGCTACAACGCCGCCCTGGAGTTCACCGAGCAGATCAACCACCACTTTGACGAAAACACGGGAAGACAAGGATGAAGGAATTTACCATCGGCTCCAACGATGCGGGTCAGCGGCTGGATCGCTTTTTAGCCAAGGCCGTACCCCTGCTGCCTGCCTCTCTGGCTCAGAAGTATATCCGGCTGAAGCGCGTCAAATGCAACGGCAAGCGCATTGACCGGGACACCCGGCTGAACACCGGGGACGTTTTGCAGCTTTACATCAACGACGAATTTTTCGACAAGCCCCGGCAGGACAATGCCTATCTCACCGTGGCCGCTCCTAAGCTGAACATCGTCTACGAGGACGAGAATATTCTGCTGGTGGACAAGCGGCCGGGACTTGCCGTTCATCCCCACGACGGGGCAGAGTACGGCAGAACCCTCATCGACCACATCCAGTCCTACCTCTACCAGAAGCGGCAGTGGCGGCCAAGAGAAGAAAACGCCTTCACCCCGGCTCTGTGCAACCGGATTGACCGGAACACCGGCGGCATCGTCATCGCCGCCAAAACCGCCGAGGCTCTGCGGGTGATGAACCAGAAGGTGAAGGATCGGGAGCTGGACAAGCGGTATCTTGCTATCGTGGAGGGTACCCCCAAGCCCCGGGAGGGCAGTCTGAAGGGGTACCTGTTCAAGGACGCGAAAAAGAACCGGGTCTTCGTCACCGACACCCCCCAGCCAGGGTCGAAAACCTGCCAGACCAATTACAAGGTGCTGGCCGTCCGGGATGGGCTGTCGTTAGTAGAATGCGAGCTGATCACCGGCCGCACCCATCAGATTCGCGCCCAGTTCGCCCACGCCGGACACCCCCTGCTGGGCGACGGGAAGTACGGCAAGCTGGACAAGCGGTTCGATCGGAATTATCAGGCTCTGTATTCCTACAAGCTCCGCTTTGCCTTCACCACCGACGCAGGCTCCCTGAATAACCTGAATGGGAAAAGCTTTCAGGTGGAGAAGGTGGACTTTGTGGAGGAATACTTCCCGAACTTTGCCATCCCCAAGGAGAAATGACCATGGTTCTGTTTCTTACCAGCAGCCCTTACATCAACGGGGCAGATCGGGCACTGCTCAGCAATGAAAATGAATTCATTGACCGGATTCGGGTCGTCCTTCCCCCCTGCCCCCGGGCACTGTTCATTGCCGCCGACCCGGAAAACCGGGCGGACACCTGCCGCTTCGGCGCGGATACCGCAGCCGCCTTTGCCCAGGCTGGAATACCCTTCCAGTCCTATCACATCCTGGATGGGTTTAACGCTCAGGAGGCGGAAGCTCTGATCGGGCAAAGCGACCTGATTCTCCTGTCCGGCGGCCATGTGCCTACCCAGAACGCCTTCTTCCGGGAAATCGGCCTGAGAGGGCTGCTGGAGGGCTTTAATGGGGTCATCGTGGGTATCAGCGCCGGGAGCATGAACTGCGCCGAGTACGTCTACGCCCAGCCGGAGGAGCCGGGAGAGACCAGTGAGAACTATGAACGCTGGCTGCCTGGCCTTGCCCTGACGAACGTGAACATCCTGCCTCACTACCAGAGGGTAAAGGACAATCTCTTAGACGGCCAGCGGCTTTTCGAGGACGTGACCTATCCGGACAGCTTCGGCAATCATTTCTTTCCCCTGCCCGACGGCAGCTACTTCTATCAGGACGAGGAAGGACTGCTGCTTTGCGGCGAGGGCTATCACCTTCACGACGGTATTCTGGAACAGCTGACTGTGAATAGCGAAGTTCTGGATATGAGTGAGTTAAGTTAATAGACTTCCCCAAACGCATAAAGGGACGAAAAAAGCTGTCATTGCGAACCAGTGACCGATGTCACTGGTGTGGCAATCCGCATTCCAATAAAATGTTGCAAATTCTGACATTTTGAGAGAGAACGGATTGCCACACCAGCGTGCGCGCTGGTTCGCAATGACAGCATCTTTTTTACCTGTGCATTTCTTTAGACGCTCAGAACTTTCCAGACCACAATGCTTCCGCCAGGGGATATCGGAGGAACACGGTGACAAGAATTACCATCCCATTCAGCCCCAGAAGCCATGCCCAATCCGATTTTCCCCGGTACACCGCAGGTCGGTGTCCCAGGATGAGCTTGGACAGCAGGAAGCCCACAATGACCCCCAGGGTGTTCATAATCAGATCGTCCACATCCGTCGCCCGGAAGGTGAACAGCTGAATCAGCTCCACGGTCAGGCTCGTAAGAATCCCCGCGTCCAGGGTGGGCACAAAGCTGCGATACCGGTCAAAATAGGCAGGCAGCAGAAAGCCCAGCGGCGCGAACATGGCGGCGTTCAACGCCATGCCCCGAAGGTTTTCCGGCGTAAAATCCTGGAAGGGTACCAGATTCACCGTGGGATCCCAGGTGAGATACCGCCAGTCCGGCACACCCACCACAACATACAGGACGCTCAGGTAGGCCGTCAGCAGCACCATCCAGAACCACCGGCGTTTTGCTCTGGGGCGGTCGAAGCTGAAAACGAAAATCAGAGCCAGGGGCACTGTCACCAGTGCCCCGCCCAGCCAGTCAATCAATAATCCCAAAATCGCCTGCATCCGCTTACCTGCCGTCGTAGTTGCCGGGAATGGCCTCCCCGTCCACGGTTACGTCGCTGCATCCGAAGAGCTGGATATTGTTGCCGCCCAGATCCCGGAAGGTGCAGCCCTCCAGGATGATTCCGGTGGTATCGGTCATGGACACGCCGCCGTAGCTGCATTCATAAATATCGCACTTGCGCAGGGTGATCTGGGTGCAGCTTTCCGCGTTGACTCCCAGAATGCCGCAGCCGTACATGCCGCAGTCGTTGACGGTCACGTTCATGCAGTTCTCGAATTTCAGCACCCCGCCGGTACAGGCTACCGGCTCCTGGGTGTGGCCGGCAGTGAAGCCGGACAGGACAATGTTTTCGCAGCCGCTGAAAGACAGTACATCCGCATACCGGGGCACGGCGGAAATGGTATGATTCTTGGTCTTGCCGTCCTTGCTGCGGATGGTCAGATTCTTCACGCCGGTGATCACCAGGCCAGAGCCGTCGAAGTTATCCTGCCAGCGATAATATTTCTGAGGCCCGCCGCCGTATTCCTTGGCGGTGCTCAGGTCGATCTCCTTGGCATCGATGATGATTTCCGTGTTGGGGGCGATGGCAGCCAGGAATTCGTCGGCGTTCTTCACGGTGACGGAGGTAGGCTCCACGGTCTCCTCAGGCACCATGTCGTCATGGGCAATGCCCCGGAGGTCGTCCTCGGTGATGGTGTTTCCGTCGGCATCCACCGCGCCGCAGCCATTGTCAAACCACCGGGCAATGACACCGCCAAAGGTGTTCCCGTCCAGGGTCACAAAGTTTCCGAAGGTTTTCAGGGCACAGCCTTGAAGCTCGTTGTCCCGGAAGGTGTTGTTCCGGAACACCACCTGATCCACACTGGTGCTGGTGATGAAGGAATCCACCCGGTTGTCGTAGATCTCACAGTCGGAAACCCGCACATCCGAGCAGTTGCCCAGCAGGAACACGCCGTCCGCGCCCCAGTCCTCCTTCTTGCCCAGGTCATAGAACCGGCAGTTGGCAACCCGGATACCCGTGCTATCCTGGAAATTCACGCCCTGGTAAGAACACTCGTAAATATCGCTGTTGGCAATGGTCACGTCCCGGCAGTCCTGGGTGGACACGCCGATGATGCCGCAGCCGTAAAGGCCTACGTCCCGGATGGAAACGCCGGTACAGCCGTCCAGGTACACCACGCCGCCCACGCAGGAGCCGGTTTCCGGGGTATGTCCGGCGGTGAAGCTGTCAAGGGCGATATTCTCGCAGTTCTGGAAGGCCAGCACCTGGGCGTACCGGGGCTGGGTGACAATTTCCGTGGCCACCTTGCCGTCGCCGGTAATGGTCAGGTTTTTTACCTCATGGATCACCAGCTGGGAGCCGTCGAATACTTCCTCCCAATCGCACTTTTCGTTGCCGGTGTCGCCGCCGTAGGAGCGGGCGGTGGTCAGGTCGAAGGTGCCGCCGCTGACATGGATCGTCCGGTCGGAGCCGATGGCGGCAATGAATTCATCGGGGGTGGAAACGGTATAAACGCCGCCCTCCGGCAGGGCTTCCGCCTGAGTAGGCTCTGTTTGGCCAGGCGCGGCGGTGGCAATCACCGTGGTCTCCGTGGAAACGGTGTTGCCGCAGGCCGTGAGGGTCAGTAACAGGGTCAGGCACAAAAGAAGAGAAATTCGCTTTTTCATACAAACACTTCCTTTCTGTTCCCTCATCATAACAGAATTGTAATATTTTGTCAATCTTTTGGCACCTTATGTTTTTCTTAAGATTCTGGGTGCCGATACACTCCGCACACCGCCCGCAAAACACACATGCCAGAAAAAACGCTGTCATTGCGAACCAGTGACCGATGTCACTGGTGTGGCAATCCGTTCTCTTTCAAAATGTCAGAACTCTTGACATTTTACTGGGATGCGGATTGCCACACCAGCGTGCGCATGAATCAAGGTATGACTGCCACTGGCAGTCATTAGGATTTTGATTCGCTGCGCGGAGCACCACTGGTTCGCAATGACAGCTTAATCGTAATCTTATGCCATTTTACAGGGAATTATCTGAATTTTGAAACTCCCCGTTGTTATTCCTTAACTCCGCATGGCACGGCGGCGGGCGATGTTGATGGGGCCTTCCTGCATGTTGTTGATCCAGGCCAGGCTCTTGCCCGCGCCGTAGGCGGTACAGGAATCCGGGTCGTCGGCCAGAATGCAGGCAATGCCCGTGCGCTCCATTAAAAGCAAATCCATGCCCCACAGCTGGCCGCAGCCGCCGGTGATGGTGATGCCGTTTTCGGAGATATCGGAAATCAACTCCGGGCTGGTCTGCTCCATGACCGCCAGCACCTCATCGGCGATCTGCCGGGCAGGACGGCGAAGCACCTCGTAAATCTCCGTGGAGGTCAGCGTGACCATCTTGGGCATACCGGTTTTGAAATCCCGACCCTTGATGTTCATGCTCCGCTCCTCGTCCCGGGGGTAGACCTGGCCGATCTGAATTTTCACGCTTTCCGCCGTCACCTGGCCGATGACCACGCCGTGCTGGCGGCGGACATACCGGGCAATCATTTCGTCAAAATAGTTGCCCGCGATTTTCAGGGAGGAAGACACGGCCACGCCGTTCATGCTCAGCACGGCGATGTCCGTAGTACCGCCGCCGATGTCCACCACCATGTGGCCGCTGGCTCCCCGGATGTCCAGGCCTGCGCCCAGTCCGGCGGCCAGAGGCTCCTCAATGAGGAACACCCGGCGTGCCCCGGCCTCGATGGCGGCGTTGATCACACTGCGCTCCTCCACCTCGGATACGCCGGAGGGGACGGAGACGACCACACGGGGCTTGGGGGTGAACAGCCCTGCCTTGGTGGCAGTCTTGAACATCTCCTGGAGCATCCGGACGGTCATCTCATGGTCGGAGACAATGCCGTCCTTCAGCGGGTGCATGGCCACCACGTTGCCGGGGGTTCTGCCCAGCATATTCCGGGCGGCGGCGCCCACCTGCAGAATCTTGCCGGTGTTCCGATCCACCGCCACAACGGAAGGCTCCCGGACGACGATGCCCTTGCCGTCGGCGTAAATCAGCACATTGGACGTACCTAAGTCAACGCCCAGATCATTGGAAAACATAGAAAACAGAGACATAACTACACCTTTACTTTCGTGCCGCCGCCACAGCGGCGCAATGTACTTCCCTCGCCCCGGCACCGAGACACACGCGAGCGCATTCTCCGGCGGTAGACCCGGTGGTGAGAATGTCGTCAACGAGCAGCACCCGCTTTCCCGACAGATTCACACCCTGCCGAAGCCGGTAGACGCCCAGCACGTTTGCCCGCCGGGCTTCTCCGCCCTTCAGGCCGGATTGGGGGCGATTATTGCGAATTTTCTGTAATACGGGGACAGGCTCCATATGGAGCTCTCTGCCCACCGCGATGGCCAGAAGCTTTGCCTGGTCATAGCCCCGGCGAAGCCTGCGCAGGCGGCTCACCGGTACCCAGGTCAGCACGTCGAAGCCCTCCGGGTATTCCCGCTCCAGCACCATGGCAAGCATCCGGCCGTAGGAGCCGGCGTAGCTTCCGCGACCCTGGAACTTGTAGCGAAGCAGGCTTCGTCTGACGTTCCCTTCATAGTACCAGACAGCGGCGAAACTGTCAAGAAAAGGAAGCCTCTTTTTCCGATTTGGGTAGGTTGGTGCCTCCCGGCGGCACTCCCGACACAAATCCAGTTCCCCATTCCGGAGAATTTTCCCGCAGAGTACGCACTTGGGTGGGAAGAGAAATTCCAGCAGCATGGGAAGTAACTTCATTCCGCTCTCCCCTGCAAACGCAGCTTCAGGCCGCTGTAGCGCCGGTTCTTCCGGGCGTTTTCCACCATAGTTCCCACGGTCTCTTCCCGACCCACAATAATCAGCAGCTCCCGAGCCCGGGTGATGGCGGTGTAGAGAATACTCCGGCTGAGCAGGTACGGCGAGCCGTTCCAGGCGGTGAGGATCACCGCCCGATACTCGCTGCCCTGGCTCTTATGCACCGTCATGGCATAGGCCGGCTCCAGCTCTCCCAATTGGGTAAAGTCATATTCCGCCAGCCGGTCGTCAAACAGGACGGTCATGGTCTCCGAGGCCGGGTCGATGGTCTGAATATGACCCACATCCCCGTTAAAAATCCCCGCGCCTACCGCGCTTGCGTCGGGCTTTTTCCAGAGGATATCGTAGTTATTGCGAATCTGCATCACCCGATCCCCCTCCCGGAACTGATAGTCCCCGTAGGCGCGCTCCTTTTTGTCCGGTGACGGCGGGTTCAGAGCCGCCTGCAAAAGCCGATTCAGATTCACCGTGCCCACCGCCCCCTTCCGGGTGGGGGAAAGCACCTGAATCTGATCCGTGGGAATGCCCATTTTCTGAGGAAGCCGGGTGGCGCACAGATCCCGGATGAGGGTACACACCGCTTCCTCACTGCTCCGGCGCATGAAGAAGAAATCGCTGCTGACGCACTTTAAGTCCGGCATTTCCCCCTGGTTCACCCGGTGGGCGTTCATGACGATGAGACTTTTCTGAGCCTGTCGGAAAATTTCCGTCAGCCGGACGGTGGGAAGTACCCCGCTTCGCAGCATATCCCCGAAGGGAAAGCCCGGCCCCACCGGGGGCAGCTGATCCGGGTCGCCCACCAGAATCAGCCGTTTTCCCGCCGGGATGGCCTGCAGAAGGCTGTAAAGCAGCGATACATCCACCATGGACATTTCGTCCACGATCACCGCGTCGCATTTCAAAGGGTTTTCCGCGTCTCTGGCAAAAAACATCTTCCCCGTGGCCGGATCGATCCCCGCCTCCAGAAGCCTGTGGATGGTGGAAGCGTCCTCCCCGGTGACCTCCGTCAGCCGCTTGGCCGCCCGGCCGGTAGGAGCCGCCAGCAGGCACCGGAGCTGATTCTGACCCAGAAGCTCCAGAATGCCCCGCAGAATGGTGGTTTTACCGGTGCCGGGGCCGCCGGTGATGAGCAGCAGGCCAGAGGTAGCCGCCTCCCGGATGGCCTGGGTCTGCTCGGCGGAATAGGCGATTCCGCCCTCCCTGGCAATGGCCTGAATCTGCTTGTCCAGCCCCCGCGGCTCCGGAAAGCTGTGGCCGGCAAAGTCCAGAAGCATCCGGGTACACTCGGTTTCCGCCTCGTGAAGCTCAGGCAGGTAAATCACCGTGATCCCCGCAAGCTTCTCCCGCACCAGCCGGTCGGCCTCCAGAAGCCGGGCGATGCCCTGCTTTACCGGCTCGTCGGTTTCCAGCTGCAAAAGCCTTGCGGTGGCGGCAATGAGCTTTTCCTCCGGCAGGAAGCAGTGGCCGCCGGTGAGATTGTAGCTCAGCTCAAACAGGGTACCCGCCTCCACCCGCCGGGGGTCGTCCCCCGCCACGCCCAGGCTGATGGCAAACTGATCCACCGCACCGAAGGAGGCGTTCAGCTCCTCGTCCATCAGCAGGTACGGGTCGTCGTACAGAAGCTCCATGGTGCTGTCGCCGTACCGCTTGTACACCCGCACCGCCAGCTCCGCGCTCAGATGGTGCAGGGCGAAAAACTCCATAATCTGCCGGATGCCCACATGGAGCTTGAATTCCTCGCCGATCTTCCGAGCCTTTTCCCGGGAAATGCCGGGCACTTCCGCCAGCCGCTCCGGCTCCCGCTCCATGACGGCCAGGGTCTGGTCGCCGAACAGCTCCACGATCCGGGCCGCCGTCCGGGGGCCGATGCCCTTGACGACCCGGCTGGACAGGTAGTTGAGGATCTCCAGGGAGGTCTGGGGCATGAGCCGCTCCAGAAATTCCGCCTCGAACTGACGGCCGTAATTGGAATGGTTGCTCCACTTGCCCGTGACCATCAGCCGCTCGCCTACGGCGGGCAGGGGGATGGTACCTACCACCGTCACCGTCTGACCGCCGCCCAGGTTCAGCCGCAGCACCGCATAGCCGTTTTCATAATTCTGATAGACCACGGCACTGACCGCGCCCTGGAGAATCTCCAGTTCCTGTTCCATAGTTCTCTCCTGTTCCGCCTGGGACGTTTTTTGTTTTATTTTACACCACTTTCCACCAATTGGAAAGAGGAAAGTCAAATCTTTTATGAACAAAGCGCAAACAATCGTACATGAATTGTTTGCGGATTGAAAAAACCGACAAAAAATTCTTGCTTTTTTCGTCATTTCTCGCTATAATGGAAGACAAAGCAGAGGTTTGGGAGGTGGAGGCTTGAAATTCCTCGCACTGCTGATGTGGGTCGGTCAATTCGGCTTCTCCGCCGTCTTTCCTACCCTGTTTTTTCTGCTTCTGGCTCAGTACCTTCGGCAGAAGTTTGGCCTGGGGCTTTGGATTGTGGCAGTTTTGGGTATCATCGGAATACTGACCAGCATCCGCAGTGCCAGAGCCTGTCTGCATTCCATGCTGAAGGCCGCCCGGGAAATCACGGATGACCGGAAGCCTCCGGTGGGCTTTAACGATCACTCCTGATATAAGGAAGGGATTTTACTTTATGAAACTGCAACCCGCTTCCCGCAAGGAGCTGACCCGCATCACCCTGGGCACCGCAGTCTGCGACGGCATTTTAATCGCCGTCCTGTTCGTGCTGAGTCTGGTGGGCGTTGGCACCTTTGATCTTTTCCGGATTCTGCTGGGCACCGTCTGCGGTACGGTGGTGGCGGTGGCAAACTTTGCCATTCTCTGCCTGACAGTGCAGAGTGCCACGGAAATCGACAACAAGAAAAAAATGAAAGCCCGGTTCCAGCGCAGCTACAATCTGCGGCTGCTGATCCAGGCCGCCTGGGTGGTTGCCTGCTACCTGATAAAGCCCATCCACTTTGTGGCCGGAGCCGCTCCCATTCTCTTCCCCAACGTTGTGATTCTCTTCCTGCAAAGCCGGGGCAAGCTCTTCGAGCCTGGTACCGGCACCGCCAAGCCCCATTCTGACGGGGAGGAGCCGGAGGATCATTTGGAGACCTTTGAAAGCTAACGATTCAAGATATAATGAGGTGATTGTTTTTTATGGAAGTCGAAATCAATGGCGCGCGCATCCTTGCCACCTTTGAGAACGTCCCGCTGTTCGGAACGGTGCAGATCACCCAGACCCTGTTGGTTGCCTGGCTGGTGCTCATCATTGTCTCTGCCCTGTGCATCTGGCTTGGTTCGGGGCTGAAGGTCACCGGCATCTCCCGGAAGCAGGCCGTGGCGGAAATGGTCTACAATGCTCTGGTCAATTTCGTCCGGGGCAACATGGGGCCGGAATTTGACCGGTACATTCCCCTGGTCGGTGCCATCTTCGTCACCAGCATCTTCTCCAACCTCATCAGCCTTGTGGGCATCTGGAGCCCCACGGCGGATCTGATGACGGAGCTGGCCTGGGGTCTTGTGGTGTTCGTGCTCATCACCTACCACAAGATCAAGGCAAACGGCCTGGGGGGCTATCTGAAGGGCTTCCTGGATCCCATCTTTATATTGCTTCCCATCAACATTCTGAGCGAGTGCTTCACCCCCGTGTCCATGGCCTGCCGTCACTTCGGCAACATCCTGTCCGGCACAGTCATCAGCGCGCTGATCTACGCCGCCCTGACCGCCGCCAGCACCGCACTGTTCCATCTGCTTGGCTCTCAACTGTATGTGGGCATTGTGGTAGCCGCTGCGGGTGCCGCGCTCATCGTTATGGGTAAGAAGTCCGGGAAGAAATTCCCCTTCATTGTCGGCATCATTGCCGCGATCTTAGGCGTTCTGGGTGTCATTACCTGTCTGGGTCTCAGCTATCCCTGGCTGACTGTGGGCATTCCCGCCATTCCCAGTCTGTACTTCGACTGGTTCGGCGGCTGCATCCAGGCCTTCATCTTCTGCACCCTGACCACTCTCTTCATCAAACAGGCCGCAGGCGATTGACTGCCGCCATTTGAATAGAAAACACACACGTTCATCAAAAAATTAGGAGGAAAATCGTATGGAAATTCTGGCTAAAGGCATTGCTCTGGCAGGCTGCGGCATCGGCGCCGGCTTGGCTCTGATCGCGGGTATCGGCCCTGGTATCGGCGAAGGCAACTGCGCCGCCCGTGCCTGTGAGGTCATCGGTCGGAACCCCGAGTGCAAGGGCGACGTGACCAGCACCATGATCCTGGGTATCGCTCTGTCCGAGACCACCGGTATTTACGGCTTCGTTACCGGTCTGCTGCTGATCTTCGTGGCTCCCGGCATGTTCATGAACTATCTGGGCTGATTCCGGCATTTCACTCATTCATTTTACGCCGGAAGGAGGCAATGCAATGGATACCCTTTACCAGTCCTTAGTGACGGTAAATCCTGTTACCCTGATCGCGCAGATTTGCAATCTGTTCCTCCAGCTGCTGGTCTTCAAGATCTTCTTCCTGGATAAGATCAAGGCGATCATCGATCAGCGCCGGGAAGCCGCCGACAAGCAGATCACCGAGGCGGAAAACGCCAAGGCGGAGGCCATGAGCATCAAGAAGACCTATGAGCAGAACATGCTCCAGGCCAAGGCCAAGGCCGACGATCTGCTCCAGAGCGCCCAGCGCACCGCCAATTCCCGCAGCGAGGAGATCATCGCCCAGGCTCAGCAGCAGGCGGCGCAGCTCAAGTCCAAGGCCGCCGATGACATTGCTCTGGAGAAGAAAAAAGCCATCAACGAGGCCAAAAACGAGATTTCCGACCTGGCAATGGCCATCGCCGGTAAGGTGGTCGGCCGGGAGCTGAACGAGGCTGACCAGGCGGATATGATCGACCGCTTCATTGACGAATTGGGTGATAACGTATGACGGAAGTGGGAAATGTTTACGGCGAGTCCCTGTACTGTCTTGCCCGGGATGAACATCTTTCCGAGCAGATCGGCGGGGAGCTGAACGCTCTGCGCGACAGCTTTCGCCAGGCACCGGAATTTATCCGGCTGCTCTCCTCTCCCAGCCTGACCAAGGCGGAACGCTGCCAGATCCTCGACGACAGCTTCCGGGGCAAGGTGCACCCCTATGTGCTGAATTTTCTGAAAATTCTCACGGAAAAGGGCTATATGCGCCACTTCGGTGACTGCTGCAGCTCTTACACCAGCCACTTCGATCAGGATAACGGCATCGCGCGGGTAACCGCCGTCACCGCCGTGGCACTGACGGACAGTCAGTCTGCCCGGCTCACCGAAAAATTAAGCCGGAGTACCGGCAAGCAGGTCATTCTGCACAACCGGGTGGAGCCCGGAGTTCTGGGCGGTGTCCGCCTGGACTATGACGGTCAGCGTCTGGACGACACCGTGTCCCATCACCTGGACGCGGTGCGGGAGCTGCTGAGTAAAACCGTACTCTGACGAGAAAGCAGGGACTGTATGGAACTGAGACCCGAAGAAATCACAAAAATCATTCGTAGTCAGATCAAAAACTACGAGCACAAAATGGAAGCCAGCGAAACCGGCGTGGTCATCACGGTGGGCGACGGCATTGCCACGGCCTCCGGCCTGGATAAGTGCATGTCCGGCGAGCTGGTGGAATTCCCCGACGGCTCCTTCGGCATGGCCCAGAATCTGGAGGAGGACACCGTCTCCATCACCATCCTTGGCTCCGACCAGGGTATCAAGGAGGGTGACACCGTCAAGCGCACCGGCCGGGTAGTGTCCGTACCCGTGGGCAAGGGTCTGATCGGCCGTGTTGTCAACGCCCTGGGCGAGCCCATCGACGGTAAGGGTACCATCGAGGCCGAGACCTACCGGGCCATTGAAATGCCCGCCCCCGGTATCATCGAGCGGCAGCACGTTGCCCGCCCCCTGCAGACCGGTATCAAGGCCATCGACTCCATGATTCCCATCGGTCGGGGTCAGCGGGAGCTGATCATCGGCGACCGCCAGACCGGCAAGACCACCATCGCCACCGACACCATTCTGAACCAGAAGGGCAAGGACTGCATCTGCATTTACGTTGCCATCGGCCAGAAGCGTTCCACCGTGGCCCAGGTGGTGGAGAGCCTGGCTCTGGGCGGTGCCATGGACTACACCATCGTCGTTTCCGCCACCGCCTCTGAGCTGTCACCTATGCAGTATATCGCCCCCTACGCCGGCTGCTCCATGGGTGAATATTTTATGTACCAGGGCAAGGATGTGCTGGTCATTTATGATGACCTGAGTAAGCACGCCGTGGCTTACCGTGCCATTTCCCTGCTGATCCGCCGTCCCCCCGGACGGGAAGCTTACCCCGGCGACGTGTTCTACCTCCACTCCCGTCTTCTGGAGCGGGCGGCGCAGCTGTCCCCGGAGCTGGGCGGCGGCTCCCTGACCGCCCTGCCCATCATTGAGACCCAGGCAGGCGACGTTTCCGCCTACATTCCCACCAACGTGATTTCCATCACCGACGGCCAGATCTTCCTGGAGACGGAGCTCTTTAACTCCGGCGTTATGCCCGCCGTGAACCCTGGTATCTCCGTGTCCCGTGTTGGCGGCGATGCCCAGATCAAGGCCATGAAGAAGGTGGCAGGCTCCCTGAAGCTGCTGTATTCCCAGTACCGGGAGCTGCAGAGCTTCGCTCAGTTCGGTTCCGATCTGGACGCGGACACCAAACAGCGTCTTGCCCTCGGCGAGCGGATTGTGGCAGTGCTGAAGCAGAAGAACGGCACTCCCAAGGAGGTTGCCCAGCAGGTGTGCATCATCTACGCCGTCACCCACGGCTATCTTGCCTCCATTCCTGTGGAGCAGGTTGCCGAGTTTGAAAAGCGGCTGGAAGAACACATGAATAACTACCACGCCGACGTGCTGGAAGCCATCCGCACCACCGGCAAGCTGGAAACCGACACCGAAACCGCGCTGAAGGCCGCTCTGGACGAGCTGGTATCTCAGTTCACGGCATAAGGAAGGAGGATTTCCCATGGCTGGCGTTTCCACCAAGGAAATCAAAAACCGCATCCGCAGCATGGAAAGCACCAAGCAGATCACCAAGGCCATGGAAATGGTGGCTGCTTCCAAACTTCGGCGCGCCCAGGCACAGGTTGCGGCTTCCCGCCCCTATTTCGAGATCCTGCACAGCACCATTGAGGACATCACCCGGGACAACCGGGACTTCTCCTCCCCCTACCTGAAAAAACGGGAGGGCGGTAAGATTCTCTATATCGTCATCGCAGGCGACCGGGGTCTTGCCGGCGGCTACAACAGCAACGTGCTCAAGCTGGTCTATTCCCAGATTCAGGGCAAAGAGGCTTCCGTCCTGCCCATCGGCAAAAAAGCCGTGGACAGCTTCCAGAACAGGGGCGTTCCCATTCTGACCCAGAGCTATGCGGAGGCCGCATCTGTTGGCATTGGTGACTGCTTCTCCATCGCCAAGCAGGTATGCAAAGCGTTTCTCGCCGGGCAGTACGATGAGGTATATGTTGCCTACACGGATTTCGTATCCATGCTGTCCCAGACCCCGGATTTCATGCAGCTGCTGCCTCTGGAAAAGCCGGAGAGCAAGGAGCCTGAGGCTTCCCACCACTGTGACCCACTCTATGAGCATCCGGCGGAAGAAGTATTCGCTGCCATTGTCCCTGAATATCTGGGCGGCATGCTCTACGGCGCGTTGTGCGAAAGCCGTGCCTCCGAGCAGGCGGCTCGCCGGGCCGCCATGGACTCCGCCACCCAGAACGCGGAGGACATGATCGCGGATCTGAGTCTGAAATTCAACCGCGCCCGTCAGGCGGCGATCACCCAGGAAATCACCGAAATCGTCGCCGGTTCTTAACATTTCCGAGGTTTTTCGGCGGTTTTTGCCGGATTTTCCTCACACAAAGGAGTTGAATCCCCTATGGTCAACAACAAAGGAACTGTGACCCAGATCCAGGGTCCTGTTCTGGATATTCGTTTTGCGGATGGCCAGCTTCCCTCGCTGCTCAACGCAATTGAAATTCCCATGGGCGACCGCACGATCATTGCCGAGGTGTCTCAGCACATCGGCGACAATGTGGTGCGGTGCGTTGCCATGTCCTCTACCGACGGCCTGCAGCGGGGTGTGGAGGCTGCCGATACCGGCGCTCCCATTTCCGTGCCCGTGGGCGATGCCTGCCTGGGGCGGGTCTTTAACCTGCTGGGTCAGCCCATTGACAACAAGCCTGCCGTGGAAGGCGACGCCCGGTGGCCCATCCACCGCCCCGCGCCCTCCTATGAGGAGCAGCAGCCCGCCACCGAGATTCTGGAAACCGGCATCAAGGTCATTGATCTGATCTGTCCCTACGCCAAGGGCGGCAAGATCGGTCTGTTCGGCGGCGCAGGTGTTGGCAAGACCGTTCTGATCCAGGAGCTGATCTACAACATCGCCACCGCTCACAACGGCTACTCCGTATTCACCGGCGTCGGCGAGCGTACCCGTGAGGGCAACGACCTGTATAACGAAATGACCGCGTCCGGCGTTATCTCCAAGACCGCCATGGTCTTCGGTCAGATGAACGAGCCCCCAGGAGCCCGTATGCGGGTAGGCCTTTCCGGCCTGACCATGGCCGAGTACTTCCGGGATGTAAAGCATCAGGACGTGCTGCTGTTCATCGACAACATCTTCCGTTTCACCCAGGCCGGTTCTGAGGTTTCCGCGCTGCTGGGGCGTATGCCCTCCGCCGTGGGCTATCAGCCCACCCTGGCTACCGAAATGGGTGCCCTCCAGGAGCGTATCACCTCCACCAAGAACGGCTCCATCACCTCCGTGCAGGCGGTTTACGTCCCTGCGGACGACCTGACCGATCCTGCCCCCGCCACTACCTTTGCTCACCTGGACGCCACCACCGTTCTGGATCGCGGTATCGCCTCCCTGGGCATTTACCCCGCCGTGGATCCTCTGGACTCCACCTCCCGGATCCTGTCCCCGGAGATCCTGGGCAAGGAGCATTACGAGACCGCCCGTGCCGTTCAGGGCATTCTCCAGCGGTACAAGGAGCTTCAGGACATCATCGCCATCATGGGCATGGATGAGCTGAGCGAGGAAGACAAGCTCACCGTCAACCGCGCCCGTAAGGTGCAGCGGTTCCTGTCCCAGCCCTTCCATGTGGCCGAGCAGTTCACCGGCTATCAGGGCAAGTACGTCCCCCTGAAGGAGACTATCCGTTCCTTCCAGGAGATCATCGACGGCAAGCACGACGATATTCCCGAGTCCTACTTCCTGTTCGCCGGCTCCATCGATGAGGTGGTCGCCAAGTACCGGGGCGGTGAGAAGGCATGACACCCTTCCACCTGAAAATCGTCACCCCCGACGGTCTCATCTATGACGGCCAGGCCGAGGAGCTCATCGTCCGCACCACCGGCGGCGACGTGGCAATCTTAGCCCGCCACATGGACTATGTGGCTCCCCTGGGCATGGGTCGGGCAGTGGTGGTCTCCGGGAATACCCGGCGCACCGCCGCCTGCATCGGCGGAATGCTCAGCGTTTCCGGCGGCGAGGTCACTCTGGTACCCACCACCTTCGAATGGGCGGATAAGATCGACCTGGAGCGAGCCGAAAATGCCTATAAACGAGCAGACAAGGTGCTCCACGATGAGCGTGCCTCCCAGATGGATCTGAAGCTGGCAGAAGCCAAGCTTCACCGGGCCTTGGTTCGCAAGAGCGTTGCCTCGGAAAAGTAAATTTGCGCGCCGCAAGGGAATCTCCTTGCGGCGCGATTATTCTGTGAACCAGGCCATATCGATGATATCCTCCAAATGCAGCGCAGAAAAGAGCCCGGGCGAATATCGCCCGGACTCAGGTCGTTACTGCTTATAATAGTCCACGTCCAGAATCAGGTTGTTGATCCGGACAAATTCCTGCACCCGCTCACTCACCGCCTTCTGCGCATCCTCACTGAGCGTGACGGGCTTTCCGGTGGCGGAGAACAGCTTCTTCTCCTTGGCGTCCCAGGCGGCATCCCCGTAGATCCAGGAGCCGTCGGAGAAGGGCACAAAACCGTCGTACCGATCATCAAAGGCATCGCTGCCCAGATAGCTGTAGGGGCTCTCCACGCCCAGAAGGTTCAGCACCGTGGGAAGCAGATCGCTGGTGTTGAGCACCTTATCCACCTCCTGAGGTTCCAGGTCGGCACTCCATATGAAGCAGGGCGTCCGCTCCAGCAGCAGGGTTTCGTCCACCCCGGACAGCTCCAGCAGAGCCTTCTCATTCTTATAGCCGTAGGTATAGTGGTCGGTTATGCCGATGATGACGGTGTTTTCCAGCTCTCCGTGAGCCTCCAATTCCTTCAGCATCCGAGCGAACATGTCGTCCACCAGCTTGGCCTTCAGCAGGGCGCAGTTGGTTTCCTCGTTGTCCGTCAGGGTCTTGAACTCCGGGTACTTCTTCAGACCCCAATTGCTGAGCACCTCATTATACTTATAGCTCAGGTGGGCAGAGCGGGTGATGATGTAATTCAGCCGTTTTCCCTCCCGGAAGAACACATTGTTCAGAGCCGGGTCGTCAAAGAGAATTTTGTCGTCCATCATCAGCTGGTTCATTTCCTTCTCTGACAGGCCGTTGATGTAGTCCTCATAGTAGACGTATTCCTCGTAGCCCATGGCCTGGCTGAACACACCCCGACTATAGAAATTAGGATCGTTATAGTGGAACTCCTTGGCACTGTAGCCCTGAGCCTCCAGGAGGGACGCCAAAGACTGGCGATAATCGTTTGTAATGTAGTCAAAGGCATAGCCCCCCTGACTGCTCAGGAAGGAGCCGGTATTGGAGCAGAACTCGGTGTTAAAGGTACGGATGCCGCCGTAGCCCGGGGTGTAGAACCGGGTAAAGTTGATACCCTCCGACATCAGCCGGTTCAGGGTGGGGGTGTACTCCCCCAGCATCCAGTCGTCCATGGACTCCATCAGCACCATGATGACGTTTTTGTCCTTCAGAATACCGGTCATTTCATTTTCCTGGGGTTTGTCCTTTTCTGCGAAATAGGCGTCGATTTCCTCCCGTCCCGCCTCATGCGCCTGGGTATAGGCCGGGGTCAGGGGGTAAATATTATGGGTATAAATGTCCTTCCACAAGGTCTGGTACAGGCCGCAGACCTGGTAAAGCCGGTGGGTATTGAAAAGGTTCCCATAGGCCGCCTCCAGAGACTGCATCCGGCCGTAGTCTGACCTTGCGTACTTCACGTCCTTGTCCTGGTCGAACTGTTCATAAGGAAGCCGGTAGGCAAAATTTCCAGCCACCGCGAACAGGACGATTGCCGCCACGGTCTGCTTCCAGTTATATTTTCCCCTGGGGAACAGCCAGACCGCAGCCACCCCCAGGCCAATCAATGCCAGAATTCCCAGCCACCAATGGACGGGATAGCTCAGCAGCACGGAAAAATAATCCGAGCCTTCCGAGGCGTACCGGAAGTCGGACAGCCACATCATTTCCTTGAAAAGGATGTAATAGCCCGTTTCCACCACGGCGTAGATGGCGGCAAGGCCGTATACCACCCCGAAGACGATCCGCCCGGCCTTGGCAGGCATTCCCAGCACCACCGCGGACAGCATCACTGCCCACAGAAGGCCGAATACCAAAGGCCATCTGGTTCCGGTGCTTCCCCGCAAGAAAACCCAGCCGAAGGCCTCCACGGCGAAGAAGGCCAGCGGAATCAGGCACAGTCCCATATATTTCTTATAGTCCGGTGCCGCCTTCACAGCTGCCGGGGCAGTTTTTCTGCGTTGCTTTTTGTTTTTCCCCACTTGGGTTCACTCCTTTGCGTGATTTTGCCCTATTGTAGCACAAAAAACGACAGTTGTACACTTAAGATTTTCTTTTCCCCCTGACATTTTTCATAAAAAACACAATTCCCTCTTGTAAAATCTTCCAAATTGACGTATACTAACCTATATTTCCAAGAAAAGAGGAACCCAAATGGAACTGATTACCGTTCGCGAGCTGTTCAAGAACACCCAAAAATACGCCGGTCAGGAAATTACCATCGGCGGCTGGGTTCGCAACAAGCGTCCCAGCAAGCAATTTGGCTTTATCGTCCTGAATGACGGCAGCTATTTCACCCCTGTTCAGGTGGTTTATAACGACAGCCTGGAAAATTTCCAGGAAATTTCCAAGATCAACATCAGTGCCGCTCTGATCGTCCGGGGCACTCTGGAGCTGACGCCCGATGCCAAGCAGCCCTTTGAGATTCAGGCCTCCGCCATCACCGTGGAGGGTCCCTCCACCGGCGATTACCCCCTGCAGCCCAAAAAGCACTCCATGGAGTACCTGCGCACCATCACCCACCTGCGTCCCCGCGCCAATACCTTCCAGGCGGTGTTCCGCATCCGCTCTCTGGCCGCCATGGCCATCCATCAGTTCTTCCAGGACCGGGATTTTGTGTATGTCCACACGCCGCTGATCACCGGCTCTGACTGCGAGGGCGCCGGCGAAATGTTCCAGGTCACCACCCTGGATCTGAGCAATGTGCCCAAAACCGAGGAAGGCAAGGTAGACTACACCCAGGATTTCTTCGGCAAATCCACCAATCTGACGGTCTCCGGCCAGCTGAACGCCGAGACCTTCGCCATGGCCTTCCGGAATGTCTACACCTTCGGCCCCACCTTCCGTGCCGAAAACTCCAACACCACCCGCCACGCCGCCGAGTTCTGGATGATCGAGCCGGAGATCGCCTTTGCCGACCTGGACGATGACATGCGTCTGGCCGAGGACATGATCAAGTACATCATCTCCTATGTGCTGGAGCACGCCCCGGAGGAAATGGCCTTCTGCAACCAATTCCTGGACAAGGGTCTGCTGGATCGGCTGCACAACGTGCTGCACAATGACTTTGGCCGGATCACCTACACCGACGCCGTAACCCTGCTGGAGCAGCACAACGCTCAGTTTGAGTACCCCGTCCACTGGGGTACGGATCTGCAGACCGAGCATGAGCGGTATCTGACCGAGGTGGTCTTCCAGAAGCCCGTCTTCGTCACCGACTACCCCAAGGAGATCAAGGCCTTCTACATGAAGCTGAACCCGGACGGCAAAACCGTGGCGGCCATGGACTGCCTGGTGCCCGGCATCGGCGAGATCATCGGCGGCTCTCAGCGTGAGGACAGCTACGAGCTGCTGAAGAACCGGATCGAGGAGCTGGGCATGAAGCCGGAGGATTACGCCTTCTACATGGATCTTCGGAAGTACGGCTCCGCCCGGCACGCGGGCTTCGGTCTGGGCTTCGAGCGGTGCGTCATGTACCTGACCGGCATCGGCAACATCCGGGATGCCATTCCCTTCCCCAGAACCGTGGGCAACTGTGAGCTGTAAGGCAGTGCCGCACCATTGCATCTTTGTGTCTCAGTCAGGATTTTGTCCCAATTCAAAGCTTGGGAACCTCTGAAGCAATCGCCTGCGGCTGGATAGCGGATCTTTTTCTCTATCCGTGCGGCTTCAAAAACGGGAAAGATAGCGCAGCCGTTGCCAGCGCAAGCTGGCTTGCGGGGGTGCGCTATCTTTTTCATTTTTCAAATTGAAGAAGTGGGGCAAAAGGCTGCTGAGACGCGAAGTTGCAATTGTGTGGTGCTGCCCTACGACCGCCGACAGGTGGCAGTGTGCAGCCCCTGTACTACATTCCGAGATAGGCATCTCTGCGCATAACCGCCGGGGCGCACTTGCGGCAGTAGAAATTCTCCCCCACCAGGCTGCTTTCCGACTGATCGCCGCACCGGGCACAGCCGGGGATCCGGGTGATCTTATAGTCGAAAATCCAGTAGCCGGAGCCTGCGCTGGTGATGCTTGCCCAGGTGTGCTCGTCGTTGACGTGGGCTGGCACCCGGACATAATTATAGATGTTGGAGTCCCGAACCTGGACGTTCCCATCCTCTGTAATCTCCTGGAGCGCAATATAGTGGCCGCCCCGGGTCCAGTAGCCCTTGTGCTGGATGGAAACTACCAGGTGGTGGTTCTCCAGTCCCTCCCATGCCTTGGCAGGCTCATAGGTTTTCTCCACCAGATAGAAATCCATCGCCGGAGGCTCCTTGACGAAAATCATTCCGTCGGTGCCGTTGCGGTGGCTGTAGCTCCCGTACCGGCGGCACATCTCCGGCGGCGTCAGCAGCTCATCGGACAGATAGGAAGCAACCATTGCCATGGTGGTAATACCGCAGCCGTTGGTTCGCAGCTGGAAGCCGCCGAACATGACACCAGGATAGTCCTGCTGCAAATACAGGGGAATCTCCGGGAACCGCTCATGGGCAATATCGGGGTACAGCAGATCAGAGGTTGTGACCTCCGCCTTTCCCTCAGGAAGGGCGATCTGGTCATAGGCAAAATCCACCGGGTATTCCGCCCGCGCCTGGGTCAGAATGTCCGCCTCCTGCTCAGTAAGCTCACTGTCTGCCGTCTCTACCGCCGCCGCGTCCAGCCGGCCGGAGAAATAGAGGATATGGACACCGTCGTCATCGGTAATGGCCGTGGTGTCGCCGCTCTTACGAGCCGGATCAAAGCACCAGCTATCCAGCTCGGCGGGAAGCTCCCCCTTCTTCACCCGGCTGTAGCCGCCGCCGTCCAGGGCTGAGGCTTCGTCCTGAGAATACAGGTGTGCCAAGTCCTTGAAGGCCGCCTCGGACTTCTGCTCCGTCTGGGTCAAAGGCTGCAAGCGGGTTCTGGCCGCCTTCCGGAACGCCGTCAGAGCTTCCTCGGCGGTTTTGCCGTCGGTTTTCAGCAGGATGTACTTGATGTTCACAAGGTAATCCCCGTCGGTGCTTTCCGTGTACGCCACCTCCGGCGAGGTCAGGTCATAGGTCAGATTGGTAAAGTACATGTAGGAGCGGTTCAGAAGCTGCGCCATAGCCGTCAAATCCTCTTCGGTGGTGCCGAAGGCCTCCTGAGCCAGCGCGGCTGCATCGGCGAAGCCCTTCTCCCCTGCCAGGGTTTTCAGGGTATCCGGCAGGGAATCCAGGTAGGCCTGGTGCATGGTATTGGGGCTGTAGAAGCGGTTGTAGCCGTAAAGGTACTTGGTTGCCGGCATTCCCTCCATGTAGGTGGCATACTTCTCCGGGTCGGGCTGGTACTCCGGCTCCAGAACCAAGGGCACCTCCAGGCTCCGCTGGTTCAGTGCCGCGGCGGTATGCCAGGCGTTCAAGGCCTGCTGGAGGAAATACTGCTGCCAGGAGCCGACGGTGGTATCCGCCTGGCAGGGCTGGGTATCCAGCGGCGCGTCAAAATCCGGAGCCGGGGTCTTGCCGTCGGCCCGATACTGGGAAACCTCTGCCCAATACCAGACGGCAAGCTCCCCGTTTGTCAGCTTGGTGTCCCCGATCCGGGCGATCACCGCCGACGTGTCCCCTTCCCGGGTATAGGTACCCTTGCAGGTCACGTCATTGGGGTCGCCGTCGGCGGGAACTGTGGCACCCGCCTGAGCCGAGGTGGTTTCCCCCGGAGCGTCCCCATTGTCCCCTGCCGGGGCACAGCCGCATAAAAGCAGCACCGCAAGAACCGCCGCCAGAATTCTTTTCACGCAAAAAACCCCTTTCGGGAAATGATTTGTTATAGTATAACATGGGTGCTTTCGATTTTCAATGAGATGCGACGCATTTTTCCGGATTTTCCCGGCGGCTTGACTTTTCCCGGAAAGCATGATACGGTTAACCACACCTGACAGGAGGCATTCTATGTTTCGTAATCTGCCAAAGCTGAATCCCCGGCACTGCGCCGTGGCCTTTTTCGCCTCTGCCTTTCAGGCCTTCGGCATGTACCATATTCACGCCCTGTCCGGGGTGACGGAGGGGGGCATTTTCGGACTGATCCTGCTGCTGCGCCACTGGCTGGGGCTGTCCCCGGCCTTCAGCAGTCTGATCCTCAACGGCGGCTGCTATCTGCTGGGCTGGAAAACTTTGGGGCGGGAATTTATCGGCTATTCTGTTGCTGCCGCCCTGGGCTATTCCATGGGCTATCGGGTCTGTGAGCAATTTCCGCCGTTGTTGCCGGGGATCGCCGAGCTTCCCCTGCTGGCTTCCGTCGCCGGAGCCTTGTTCATCGGCATTGGCGCGGGGCTGTGTGTCCGGGTGGGCGGAGCCACCAGCGGGGACGACGCCCTGGCCATGAGCCTGACCCACCTGACGGGCATTCCCATTCAACGGCTGTATCTTGTCAGCGATCTGATTGTGCTGACGTTGTCTCTGAGCTACATTCCCCTCCGGCGAATCGGCTATTCCCTGCTGACGGTGATCCTCTCCGGGCAGATCATCGGGTGGATGCAGAAGGGGAAGAAAGAATAAGCAGCTTCCCTAAAGATGTCATTGCCGCACCAGTTTGCGGGCTTAAATTGGTACAATAGCTTAGGGAACCTCTGATTTATAGCAATTTAACAAATTAACACGAATAACCGCAAGCGCAAAACCAGCCGGAACAGTCAGATGGCGTCACCGCCTTCATCAAGCTTATCACTCCTATTACATCCATTGTATTGTATGTTGATTATATAAAAAAACTCTCAAGATTTTGATTTTCTTGAATGCTAAGGAGCCTCTGAATCAATCATCTGCGGCCGTGAGCGGTTCTTTTCCGCTCACTCTTCGGTATCAAAAACGGGAAGTACATACAGGATTCCACCGTTTTCGATACCTCGATTGGACGAAAAATCTCTCACTCACAGTTCTTGTCAATTTCATCAAAGCTTCCCGGACACTGTCGCAATTACACGGATAACCATTTTATCGAGAATGGTATGAAAATCAAAATGCAGGTACCCGGTGGACACCTGCTGGAACCCGCGCGTCAATGCAAAACAACCCTCTTGCCGGAAAACGGAAACTATGGTATAGTATTTCCATAGTTAACAGCGTTTTGGAGGAACCGGAACATGAAAACGGGAGTTGTTGATGTAGGCGGCGGCCTGCGGGGCATTTACGCCGCAGGCGTTTTGGACTACTGCATGGCGGAGAATATCCATTTTGACCTGGGCATCGGGGTCTCGGCAGGCAGCGCGAATCTGACCTCCTACTGCGCCGGACAAAAGGGACGCAACTACATTTTCTACACGGATTACGCCTTCCGGAAGGAGTATATGGGCTTTGAGAATTTCCTGTCCCAGCGATCCTATGTGGATCTGGACTATGTTTACGGCACTCTGAGCCAGGCGGACGGGGAGTACCCGGTGGACTATCCCGCTATCCGGGACAATCCCATGGAGTTCTATGTGGTGGCCACGGAGGCCAGAACCGGCCGTCCCAAGTATTTTACCAAGGCGGACATCAAGCAGGACAACTACGACATTATGAAGGCTTCCTCGTCCATTCCCTTTGTGTGCAAGCCCTATGAGATTGACGGCGTACCCTATTATGACGGAGCTTTGTCCGACCCTGTGCCGGTGGAGAAGGCATTCTCCCTGGGATGTGACCGGGTGGTGCTTCTGCTGACCAAGCCGGAGCGGCTGCTGCGCACTCCGGGCAAGGACGAAAGGTTAGCCGCCTGCATCCGGCATACCTATCCGGCAGCCGCCCGGAGTCTGTGTCTGCGTGCCCAGCGGTACAACGAAAGCGTGGCTCTGGCTCGGCTCCAGGCCCGTCAGGGCAAGGTGCTGATCGTGGCTCCGGAGGATACCTTCGGCGTAGATACCCTGACCCGGGACAAGGACGCTCTGGATCGGCTCTATCACGCGGGCTACGCCGACGGCGAGAAGATCAAGAAGTTTTTGGAGAAATAAGGGAAAAGGAGCTGCTTGCCGCGGCTCCTTTTTGCGTCATTATTTTGCCGCGGAGGCATCGTTTTTAGAAAGCAGATACACGCAGTACTGGTTCATGCTGATGCCCTCCCGCTTGGCGTGTTCCGTCAGGGACTTGTGCAGACTTCTGGGGATTCTCAGCTTGAACTGGCCGGAGTAGCTTTCTAAGTCGTCCGGCTCCCGGATGGGAACACCGTCCTCCAGGGCGGCTTCCAGCCAGGCCTGCTTGGCATCCCGAGCGTTGGCTACAGCGGCTTCTACCGTTTCTCCGCAGGTAATGCACCCGGGTAGGTCAGGATAGGACACCACATAGCCGCCCTCGTCAGAATCCTCCACAATTTCCATGCGGTAAGGAAGCTCCAGGTATTCATTCAACGTTTTCATTGGCAACCTCACTTTCCACAACTTACTTGACCATTTCCACATAAACCCTCTTAATTGGTTCGTGCTTTGGGATGGTGATCGGCTGACAGCCAGGTTTTCGGAAGGTATAATGGCTGCTGCCGCCTTTGGGCGCGTGCATTTCATAGCCATAGGATTCCAGAACCTTCCGCAGCTCCTCAAATCGGAGACCTTTGCTCAGAGAACAAATCCGTTCCAGTAGCTTCTCCCATTTTGACATCCCAATCCCTCCTGTTCCTTTATTATATATGGTATCGCATGTGGTGTCAAGTGTTTTTGCCAACAAAAAGGAGCTGCTTACAGCAGCTCCTTTTTTGGAATTATTTCACTTCCACCAGCTCATACTCTCTGCTGCCGAAGCCCAACGCGGCGGCGGCTTCGATGGTATGCACGCCGTTCCGGCTCTCGACCCGCTCCAGGAAATGGGCCTTGCCCGGATCGTCGCATCCGTAGACCAGGTCGATACAGGCCTGGTCGATGGCGATGGGATCGGTGGAGGCCAGCACGCCCATGTCGGCAAGGCAAGGATCCTCGGCCACCTCGCAGCAGTCGCAGTCCACGCTCATGTTCTTCATGACGTTGATGTAGACCGCGTTTCCCTTGAAAAGCTCCACCACAGAGCTGGCCGCGTCAGCCATGGACTCCAGGAAGGAATCGTGATCAGCCGTCCAGATCTGCTTGGGATCGCCGGCACCGTGGATATAGGCCTTGCCGAAGGAGGAGGCCACACCGATGGACAGCTGCTTCAGGGCTCCGCCGTAGCCGCCCATGGGATGCCCCTTGAAGTGGGACAGCACCAGCAGGGAATCATAATTGGCAATATCCTTGCCTACAAAATTCTTGTGGATCACCTTGCCGTTGGGGATAGGCAGCTCCAGGTCGGGATCCTGGGCGTCCAGCAGGTCAACGGTGAAGTACCGGTTCCAGCCGTGTTCCTCCAGCAGAGCCAGGTGCTTGGCTGTGGTGTTCCGGGCACCGGGGTAGGCGGTGTTGCACTCGACGACCGTGCCGCCGACATAATCGATGGTCTCCTTCCAGAAGTCCGGACGGAGAAAATTCTGATTTCCCTTTTCACCGGAGTGAACCTTCACGGCCACCTTGCCGGGAAGCTCCTTGCCAACCAGCTTGTACAGCCGCAGAACGGCATCCGGGGTGATGTCGCGGGAAAAATAAACCGTAGATTTCATAGGGTATCTCCTTGCTTTCTGGATTGTGCCGAAGGCACATCCTTATTCTAAACCGAATGGGACAAAATGGCAAGCATTTTTTACAGCTCCCCGTATTCCATGCCGTAGGGCCAGCCGTTAAGCCCGCCCAGGTTATAGAGCCTGGTGTAGCCCAGCTCGTCCAGCTTGACGGCGGCCAGAGCAGCTCGGCGGCCGGTGCGGCAGTAGAGGAGAATGGGCGCGTCCAGGTCGGGCAGAACGTCCAGAATTTCCGCCTCGTCCATAGTCTCCAGATCCTCCTGGGGCAGGAGAATCGCGCCCGCCGCGTGCTCAATGGTGTATTCCTCCTCGGTGCGCACGTCCACCAGGACGCTGCCCGGGCAGGTATCTAAAATGTGCTTTCCTTCCTCGAAGGTGATGAATTCTATCATGAGAGTTCCTCCTATTTCTGCCTTTTTCTCAAAAGCTTCGGCGGCACCGGGAATCGGTGCCGCCGGGTAAGATTCAATCGTCCCGATCCATTTCCTTGAGAATTTCGTCGGCCTTCTCCTGGTTTTCCTTGGCCTTGTCGATGCCCTCGGTGCTCTCCTTGCTGAACAGAATTCGAATGGTCAGGATCATCAGCTTGACATCCAGCAGGAGGGAATAGTTTTCAATATACATCAGGTCAAGGCGCAGCTTGTCATAGGGGCTGGTGTTGTACTTGCCGTAGATCTGGGCGTAGCCTGTCAGGCCGCCCCGAACCTTCAGCCGATAGGCAAACTCCGGAATATCCTTGCAGTATTCGTCGGCAATGACCTTCCGCTCAGGCCGGGGGCCTACGATGCTCATATCGCCCTTGAGAATGTTGATGAGCTGGGGCAGCTCGTCCAGCCGGAAGGGGCGGATGATTTTGCCTACCTTGGTAATCCGGGGGTCGTTGTCCGTGGCCAGCACCGGGCCTTCGTACTTTTCCGCGTCCACGATCATGCTGCGGAATTTCAGAATGTCAAATTCCACCCCGTTCCGGGTCAGACGCTTCTGGCGGAAGAATACCGGACCCCCGTCCTCCAGCTTGATGGCGGCGGCGATGAGCAGCATCAGCGGGGAGAGAATCAGCAGAACGATGGCACTGATGACAATATCCATAGCCCGCTTGCAAACCCGCTCGGCAGGGGTCAGTCCCGTGCCCTTGACGAGCAGCAGGGGCGTGTCAAAGAGGGTGATGTTCCGGGCGCCCCGGAGCATGATGTCCGTGAGCTTGGGGGAGACGTAGGTGCGGACGCGGTAGCGGTAGCAGTATTTGAGCAGATCGTTTCGCAGCTGGGCAGGCACGTCGTTGAGGATCACCGCGTCGTACTTGGGAATCTCCTTCACGATAGCGTCAAGCCCCTCGTCGGAGGAGATCAGCGCGCTGATATTGTACTTATCCTTCCGGGTGTCCATCTTGACCTTCAGCTCCACGCCCCGGCGATGGCCGTAAATGAGAAGCATGTCGTGGGGGGCGTACAGCCGGTGATAGAGGCTGGTGTAGACGAAGATCAGGATCACCGCAATGACGATCTGCACCGCTGTCAGAGTCAGCATTGGGGATGGAGGCAGCAGGGCGTTGCCGATCAGGCACAGCTGCCAATAGGTGATAAAATTCACCAGACACAGGGAAACAACCTGCCCGATCACCAGATCCAGCCGGTGAAGCTGGCCGAACATAGTGCATTCCGAGTTCAGCAGCAAGGCATACAGCAGAACCCCGTAAATGCCCATCAGCACATATTTCCCTTTGTAGACGAAGTATTCCAGGCCATAGCCGAACTTCCAGGCAAAGTAATAGGCCAGGGTCAGCAGGATGACCTCCAGCAGGGTTTCCGCCACCCGGACGAAGCCCTTCATATCCTCATAAGCACCGCGGCTTAGCTTTCTCATTGTCTGTTTGCACATCCTTTTTATTTACAGCATCCCCAAATGGGCAAAAAAACCATAATCGTTTGAATTTTACCACAAAACACCAGAAAAAGCAAGTCACAGCCGGAATTTTCCCAAAAGAGCGGAAAGGTGGGGCAGAGCCTTAAGCTCTGCCCCGAAAAATTACCGATGAAAAATGGGCTTTCTGCCCGCAAAGGTACACACATATCCGAAAATGCCCTTCAGAAGTTCGCAGGCCTCCCGGGAGTACTGCCCAACCCGGCTGGCGGTATGGGCGTCGGAGCCTACGGTGACGATTTCGCCGCCCAGCTCCCGGAACCGGCGGAAGTAATCCTCGGTGGGCAGAAACCCGCCGCAGCGATCCAGGCCGCTGGTGTTCAGCTCCAGACCCTTGCCACGGCTTGCCAGCACCCGGAGGATTTCATCGATGATTTCCCGATGCTCCGCAAAAGGCACAGGCCGGGGAGCCGGGTGGGCGGCGGTTTTCCCAATGTAGGTCAGGTGGGCAAGCACGTCAAAGTCATCGTGAATCTGAACGCAGGCCAGGGTCTCCTCCAGACACCGATGCTCCGCCTGCCAGACGGTCTTGCCTTCCCAGAAATCCTGGAAGTACACGTCCAGCCCGTCCACAAAGTGGATGGAGCCAAGGACGAAGTCGAAGGGTCGCCGCTGTAAATCCTTCCGGAATTGGGCTTTGTTGTCCCGGGTCATGCCGAATTCCATGCCCCGGCGAATTTTCAGTCCGGGGGCGGACAGATGGTCGTATTCCGCGTTGTACTCGGCGGTGTCGAAGGCCATGTTCCCCATTTTTCCCCGGGGGTCATAGTCGATGTGGTCAGTGAAGCAGATTTCCTTCAGCCCCGCGTCCAGGGCGGCGCGCACCATTTTCTCGGCCGGGTCATGGGCGTCGAAGGACACCCGTGAGTGCATGTGGTAGTCGTACATTTTCTATCTCTCCCAAAATTGGCGGAATGCGGTGGGCAGAGCCGCCTGCGTGTTGATTTCCTCCGGGGTCATCCACTGAAAGCCGCCGGTTGGGGCTTCCACTTCCAGGTAAATGCCCTTCATATTCCACTGAATGTGGGTAAAAATGTGGGTTTTCCGGGATTCCCGGAAGAGTTCCCTTGGGTGAAGTCCCTTAGCCCGAAGGACAGTCAGCGCCTCCCCGGTGTCCAGATCGCCGGGCAGATTGGGAAACTGCCAGAGTCCGGCGAGAAGCCCCCTGTCCGGCCGCTTTTCCAGGGCGAAGCGGCCGTCGCAGCTGAGGATAAAAACCGTCAAATTCTCCGATCTTCGTCCTTTTTTGGGGGATTTTACCGGCAGAGATTGGGGGTCGCCCTCCAGAAAGGCCAGGCAGAAGGTCTTGCATGGGCAGCCTTCGCAGTCCGGCTTCCGGTTGGGACCGCAGACCGTGGCACCCAGCTCCATGAGAGCCTGGGTGAAGTCCCCGGCCTGGGGCGGATAAATCCCGGCAAGAAATTCCGTTACGTTCTGTTTCGTTTCCGGCAGATCAATGGGGGCAGGGTCATTGCGAAGCCGGGAGATCACCCGCAGAACATTCCCGTCCACCGCCGGGGTGGGCTGGTTGAAGGCGATGGAGCAGATGGCTCCGGCGGTGTAGGGGCCGATTCCGGGAAGGGAAAGCACCTGAGCGTACTCCCTGGGGAACACGCCGCCGTACTGGTTCACAATCACCTGGGCGCATTTTTTCAGGTTCCGCACACGGGAGTAGTAGCCCAGGCCCTCCCAGAGCTTGTGAAGCACCTCGTCGTCACATTCGGCCAGAGACCGGATGTCCGGCAGGGCGGCCAGGAACCGGCTGTAGTAGCCCTTCACGGCCTCCACCCGGGTCTGCTGGAGCATGATCTCCGAGAGCCAGATGTGGTAGGGCTTCCGATCCTCTCGCCAGGGAAGCTGGCGGCGGTTCTCCGCGTACCAGGGCAGAAGCACCTGGGGGAGAGCGTCCCAATTTTCATTTTTCGCCATCCGGATGCCCCCTTTGTTTTATAAGCTATTCTACAATAGTGTGGGGTTTTCTGTCAAGCAGGGGGGAAATGGAAATTTTTTTGCTTTGCGAAAAAAGTGCTTGCATTTTGCGAAACCATGTGCTATTATATCTCAGTCGATTGCGACATGCGCCAGTAGCTCAGTTGGATAGAGTGACTGACTACGAATCAGTAGGTCGGGGGTTCGAGTCCCTTCTGGCGTACCAAAAATGCGGATACCCATTTGGGTATCCGCATTTTTGATACTCCAGGCGGGACTCGAAAGGGCGTTAAAAAAACATGCCGCTGGCATGTTTTTAGCCCGTGGGAGAGTCCCTCCAAGTTCAGACGCATCCCATAGGGATGGGGATGAACTTGGAATACACCGTTTTTGTATAATAAAAGGGACTCGAAGATGAAAATGCAACAGTCCGGTGGACTGCTGCTTGCCGACGGCTTGACGGCGGCAACACCTTAGTGTAACGAGTCCCTTCTGGCGTACCACGAACGAAGCCCGGAAACGAAGGTATCCTGGATTTTTTCTGAGTTTTCCGAACTTTTAGACGGCTTTTGAAATCTGGCCATTTTGTCGAATCACACTTTTGTCACTAATAGAAGAAGCATTGACAGCAGCTACCAAATCCTTTTTTGCCTTGAGATGGGTATAGAGTTTTGTGGTCTCTTTATCCACATGTCCGACGATGGCTTCCATTGTATCCGCCCACAAGGAGAGTACCGCCCTTCGCTTGAGAGTTTGATAAACCAGAGCATTTGCGGATGTCTGATATTCTTGCATTCATTATCATCACCTCCACGTTGATACTATACAATCACATCAAGTATGATACATCATAGCAGTTCATAAAAATAAGTGCAGTCTTTCGACAAAAGGTGTAAAATTGAGCAGAGGTGATTGAAATATTGCACAATGAAGCCAGAAAACTGCTGATTGAGGCATTGGAGAAAAAGCGCAAGGTACAGGAAGTCGCGGATTGCTATTCGGTAAATCAGAGCACGGTATATCGTTTGAAAAAGCGTTGGGAAGAAACCGGTTCCTTTGAAACGCGAACATTCCTTCGGGGTTATTCGCGTTAATTTATTGAATTGCAATAGACACGAAAATTTAATAAATTGGGGATAGCCAAATCGATACTTTTATGTTATAATGCGATTGTCTGTTTTGGCAAGCGTTCCTGACACAGAAAGGGGGAAATTCCCGGAAATGTTCTTTTGCAAAAAGGTACTTGCACTGATGTGTGTTTTTTCCCTTCTGTGCGGCTGTCTGCTTCCCGTTCACGCCGAGGATGTCACTGACCCGTCTGAGGAATTCAGCACGGAGGAAACCACCGATCCCACCGACCCCACCGATGAAACCACCCAGGCCACGGAAACCACCGCTTCTACGGAGCCGGAGGTTACCACCTCCCCTACGGAAACGACGGAGGATACCCAGCCGGAGGAAACCGAGCCTGACGAATCCTCCTCCACGCCTACAAAGGTCAAGACCGTTAACGGTTTCCCCCTGTATAACCAGCTGGATTACCCCAATAAGCGGTTCGGCTCCGGCACCGTGGCCACCAGCGGCTGCGGCATTACCTCCCTTGCCATGGTGGCAACCTACCTTACCGGGCACACTTATCTGCCCGATGAGCTGGCGGGCTACTTCGGCGGCTACGGCGAGAACAATGTCCAGCGTGTGGAGTACGGTGCCAAGCAGCTCCAGCTTCCCATTAAAAAGGCAGACAACATCCGGCAGATTTTCGCCGCCATGAAGGAGGGCAACATCGCCATCCTTCTGATGAGCCATTTGTCCATCTTCACGGAGACGCAGCATTTCATCGTCCTCAACGGCATGACCGATGACGGAAAGTATCTTGTGGCCGATTCCTACGCCCCCAACTACGAAAAGTGGGACTTAAAGCGGGGCTTTGAGGAAGGCTTCGATGAAGACGATCTGCTTCTGGGCTACAACGGCGGCTGGATCTTCGATGTCAGTGCCATGCCTGAGGAACCCTTCATCTACACCGAGGAGAAGCCCGACTGTGAGCCCCGGTATCCCGATGTGGAGCTGACCTGGGACGAGCAGCAGCTGATGGCCAAGATCATCTGGCTGGAGGCTCGGGGCGAATCCAAGGAAGGACAGCAGGCCATTGCCGAGATCATCCTCAACCGGCTGGTGTCCGGCAAGTTCGGAAACACCATCCACGACGTGATCTACGGCGAGGGTCAGTTCCGAACCACGCCCTTCTTAAAAGACGCGGACGCCTGGCAGGCTCAGTATGACGCCATCGATGATGCCCTCACCGGGCCGAACATTTTGCCGATGAATGTGTATTACTTCGCTACCTACCCGGAAAACGGAAGAATCTGGGGCAAGATCGGCGGACATATCTTCTGCTACGGCTAAATTACACAAATGAAGCGCAGGTGCTTTCCGCACCTGCGCTTTTGATTATTTCAGCTTCATCACGCACTGCAGAACATATTTCGCGTTTTCCTGAAGCTCGCCCAGGGTGATGCCGTCTTTTTTGCCGTAGGTTGCAAGTAAGGTTCCATCCGGCTTACCTGTGCGATCCAGCAGGTTCCGGCTGCCGGGCATGAGCACGTTCACCCGACTCCGAACCCGGTAGCCGTTGCCCGTGACCTTAGGAAATTCGGGGCTTGCCCCGTACTGCATCCACCAGTCGGTCATGACCATGCCCTGATAGCCCCATTCCTCCCGGGCAATGGTCTGCACCAGATCATAGTGGTAGTGGCTCCAGACACCGTTGACCCGGTTGTAGCTGGTCATCAGGGTCAGGGGCTTGGCCTGCTTCAGGCAGATCTCAAAGCCCTTGAGGTAAATTTCCCGCAATGCCCGCTCGGAGACTATAGAGTCGCACCGGTTCCGGTTCTTTTCCTGGTTGTTGCAGGCGAAATGCTTGACGCAGGCTCCGACCCCCTGAGACTGGATGCCCTTGACCACCGCCCCTGCGATCCGTCCGGTGAGGTAGGGATCCTCGGAAAAATACTCGAAATTCCGGCCGCACAGGGGATTCCGGTGGATATTCATGCCGGGTGCCAGCAGCACGTCGCTGCCCCGCCAGCGCATTTCCGCCCCAACCGCCCGATACAGCCGCTCTACCAGCTCCAGGTCAAAGGAGCTTGCAAGGAGCGTACCCATAGGAAGCAGTGAGCAGGAATCGTACAGCCGGATGCCGGAGGGGCCGTCGGTGGTGGTGACGGGGCTGACCCCCTTGTCCCGGAGGGACTGGGTGACCCCACCGAAGACACCGGCATTGCCCCTAGCCCCCAGAGGGGAATTCATGTTGTAATCTCCCCGGCTGATGGCCTCCAGCTCCTTTACACTCAGCTGAGCCAGGAAGCCCTCCAGGCTGGCCTTGCCTTCCTTCACATCCGAAAGCTTGATTCCCTTGTCCCCGGTCTGGGGGACGGCCTTGGTCAGGTGGTCGAGAATTCGCTGCCGCAGATCGGTGGTTCGGGCGGAGGCCTCCCGGCGGACGGGGGTGCCGTTCTCATTTGCCCAGATGGGGAAAGGCTTCTCCGGCGGGCAGGCTTCCGTCAGGCTCCGGAACACCCGTGTCTCCGGGATCATGTAATCGCCGATGAACCGGGCATCCCGGACGTTTTCGCCGCAGTAGAACCGGTAGGCTCCCTGCTGGAGTACATAGCAGGCCTTGTGTCCCGTCAGGCCGCTGTCGTCATAGGAGGGCAGCTGGTACTCGGTAACGGTAAATTGCAAATTCTGGCTCTCGCCGGGGTTTAGCAGCCGGGTCTTGCCGAAGGCCACCAATTCCCGGGCGGGATTCCCCAGCACGCCCAAGGGCTTCTGCACAAAGAGCATGACCACCGCCCTGCCCGGATGGTGTCCTGCGTTCGTGACCTCCGCCTGAAAGCCCAGAGGGGCGGTGTGGGTGCCGGTAACGGAGAAATCGGTATAGCTCAGGCCGTAGCCGAAGGGATAGAGTACCTGCTCCCGGTGGAAGGTCTCGAACCACCGGTAGCCCACATAGATGTCCTCCTGGTACTCATTGGCCTTTGGGTTGCCGAAGCAGGCCGCGCTGGGATAGGCCTCGTAGCTTTTGGCCACAGTGTCCGTCAGATGACCGCTGGGGGCTGCCTTTCCGCAGAGCAGATCGGCGGCGGCATTGCCGCTTTCCATGCCCCCCTGCCAGAGGATCATCACCGCGCCGAAGGAATAGTCCTTCACAAAGCTCAGGTCGATGAGAGTACCGATGTTCAGCAGCAGCACCGCGTCCGGGAACCGGGCGGTCACCGCAGCCAGCAGAACCTTCTCCGCCTCGGTCAGGTAGAAGCTGCCCGGCTCCAGAGTATTCTCCCGATCCTCCCCGCTGGCCCGACCCAGAACGATCACCGCCTGATCCGATTCCTCCTGAGCCTGGCGAACCAGTTCCTCGCTCACCGGCATTTCCGGGTAGAACCGGGGCCAGGTACCCCAGGCCTGGCGGGCAACCGGGTGCGCCTGAATCCAATCGGCATAGACTTCCGCCAGATTTTCGTTGAGCCGCAGATCCTCACAGCCCCGCAGACCCTCCAGAAGGCTGACGCTGTAGGGGAAGTTCACGTCGCCGCCGGAGCCGTAGCCGGTGAAGAAATAGTCCTGCTGCACCCGGCCAAAGAGGGAAATTTTCGTACCCTTGGCGAAGGGCAGCACCCGGTTTTCCAGCAGGACGGCTCCCTGGGCGGCGGTTTCCCGCAAAAGCGCGGGCATGGCAGGGTTGACCTCCTTCTGGGGGTTATGGTGCTGCTGAGGCTGGGTCATCATGCCGGAAAGCCACAGAGCGGAATTGAGTATCATTTGTTTCAGAGCCATGGTAATCTCCCATCCTTTGTTATTCCTGGGAAGCTCCGAACAAATTCCCTTCGGCTGAACAGCGAATCTTTTTCCCCAGCTGTGCAGTATCAAAAGTGGGAAATATAGCGCAGCCGTTGCCAGCAAAAGCTGGCTTACGGATGCGGCATACCCCTTGCGGGTACATACCGTATTCCTCCACTTTTGGTGCTTTCATCTGGCAAAAAACTCTTGCTGTCAGCTCTTGTGACTTTATTCAGAGCTTCCCTTGTTCCTTTTGCCCCGAGAAATCCGGAAACTCAACCAGGAACCACACCGGAGAAACTCCGGCGCGCCTGCGATTTTCAGGCTTCCTCCAGTGTGACCAGCCGGGGGGTATAGCCCATTTCCGGCAGGATTTTCTCCAGCAGATCGGACATTTTCAGCCGCAAAGAGGAGGTATTGATGCAGGGGTGGCAGCCGAAATACGCCCCCTTGACCACCTCCGCGTCCATCAGCAGCTGCACCTGGTGCTCATGGTCATTCATCAGCCCCAGAACGCTGACGGAGCCGGGGGTGATGTCAAGCAGCCGCTCCATATCCTCCGGGGAAGCAAAGCTTAACCGGGAGGAACCGATTTCCTTGGACAGCACGCTGGTCCTGAAGTGCTTGTCCCCAGGGAGCATCAGCAGGTAAAAGGCGGTTTTCTGCCGGTTGCACAGCAGCAGATTCTTGCAGATCACCGCGTTCAGCGTCCGGTCGATTTCCTCGCAGGCCTCCATATTGTCCGCCGGCGCGTGGTCAATGCGCTGGTAGGCAACGCCCAATCGATCGAGAAAATCATAGCAGCGAATTTCCTTCGGGAGCCGTCCGGCGCAGTCGGCGGGGCGGCCATTTTGCAGCTCCATCATTTTCCATTCTCCTTCCTCAGCTGCCAGAAAGCAACGGCACTGGCAGCGGCCACATTCAAAGAATCCACCCCATGGAACATGGGGATCTTCACGGTATAATCGCAATGGGCAATGGTCTCATTGGTGAGGCCGTCCCCCTCACTGCCCAGGAGCAGAGCCAGCTTTTCCTCTCCCATAAGAGCCGGGTCGTCGATGGACACGGAGTTATCGCTGAGAGCCAGGGCGGCGGTTTTGAAGCCCAGACTTTTGAGCTGGCGCATACCGGTTTCCGGCCAATCCCCGGTATAAGCCCAGGGGATTTGAAACACCGTCCCCATGCTCACCCGGGCGCTGCGGCGGTAGAGGGGGTTGCTGCACCCAGGGGTCAGCAGCACCGCGTCCATGCCGAGAGCCGCGGCGGAGCGGAAAATCGCGCCAACGTTGGTGGGGTTCTGGACATTTTCCAGAATCACCACCCGGCGAGCGTTCTCGCAGACAGCCTCCAGGGTTGGCAGAGCCGGGCGACCCATGGCGCACAGCACGCCCCGGGTCAGATGGTAGCCCGTCAGCTGGCACAGTACGCTTTCGTCGGCGGTATACACGGGAATTTCCGGACACCGGGTCAGAATTTCCCGGGCGGAGCCGTCAATATCCTTGCGCTCCATGAGCAGACTCACCGGCCGGCAGCCGGCGTCCAGAGCCCTGTGAATAACCTTGGGGCTTTCCGCGATAAACATACCCTTGGACGGTTCAAACCGATTCAGCAGCTGCGCCTCGGTCAGCCGGGCGTATACGTCCAGCTCCGGCGCATCCAGGGACGTAATTTCCACAACAGGGGGCATTTTTTCACCTTCCTGGTATGGCAGCACCGCACAATTGCGTCTTCGCGCTTCGACGGATCTTTTCCGCCAATTCTGCGCTTTGAAAAGCTCAAAATACACAAAGTATTCCCTCGCTTTTCAAATCTTGACTTGACGAAAAATCTCTCGCCGAATCTGCTTGCCGAATTGTGCGGTGCTGCCACAGTTTTCCCTATGGTAGCAGATTTTTTATCAAAAGTCAAAGTCTTCCGCGATTTTACTCTGGTCGCTTCTTGACGGATGGGGTATAATAAAGGCGAAGAAATAATGAAGGAGGAATCGCGTATGTCTGTGATTACCATTACCAAGGATAATTTTGAGGAAACCGTGCTGAAGGCCAAGCAGAAGGTGCTGCTGGACTTCTGGGCTCCCTGGTGCGGCCCCTGCCGGATGGTCAGCCCCATTGTGGAGGAGATCGCCCAGGAGCGAAGCGACATTGTAGTGGGCAAGGTCAACGTGGACGAGCAGGTGGAGCTTGCCGTCCAGTACCGGATCGCCAGTATTCCCACCCTGCTGGTTTTCCAGAATGGCCAGGTGGTGAACAAGTCCATCGGTGCCAGCCCCAAGAAGGAAATTCTGGAGCTGCTGTAAAATATCAGGGCACACCGAGAAATGCGGTGTGCCCTGGTTGCGTACTATAGAAAACGCCCCCCCAAAAAACATGTCATTGCAAACAAGTGGCCGACATAGTACGCATGTCATTGCGAACCAGTCCGCAGACTGGTGTGGCAATCCGTACCCCAAGCCTTCTTCTGAGAGGAGAAGGTGCCCGGAGGGCGGATGAGGTCGCTACCCGGCTTTTGCCCTCATCCGTCTCGCGCTTGCGGGGGACGCGCGATCCACCTTCCCCCAGGGGAAGGCAAAGGATACGGATTGCCACACCAGTGACATCGGTCACTGGTTCGCAATGACATCTATAATTTGAAAATGCACTCGAGTATAGAAAAAGAGCAGATACCTTCGTATCTGCTCTATGGAGCGGGCGACGAGGCTCGAACTCGCTACCTCCACCTTGGCAAGGTGGCGCTCTACCAGATGAGCTACGCCCGCAACGAACATAACTTATTATAGCGAATTTCCCCGATTTGTCAAGCCCTAATTTTCGTTTTTCTCAATTTTCCGTGGGCACCGGGATCTCCGTCCGCCCGCCGCCGGGATAGGCGGAATAATCCCAGACATAGCCCTCCATTTCTCCGGCGTTTCGCTGGCTGTACTTCCCTTCCTCACTGCACTTGAGAAGATCCACATGGTAATAGGTGTCCCCGTCCAGCACCAGATTCCAGGTCCATGGCTCCCCTGCCCGAGTGCCTGTGACGCACAGGCAGGTCAGCCCCGCGTCCCGGCACATGGCCGCGTACACCTGGGCAAAGGCCCGGCTGTCACCGATGCCATGGCGCAGCAGGCTGTAGGCCGGCGTAATGGAGGTCTCCTGCTTATAGTCAAAACGTTCCATCAGGAAGGCGTACAGCTGGGAAAATTTCTGATAGTCGTCCCCGTCGCCGCTGACGTAGAGCTTGGCCGACTCAAAAATCGGCTTCACCTGAGCCTGCATCCGGCGCAGGGAATCCCGGCTGGTCTGATAGGCGAAAATCAGCTCCACCAGCCGACTGGTGCCGTTTCCGTAAACCGCCTCAGTGACCTGGGGGGTCTCCATGACAGCTTCCGGGTGGTCGCTGGCGTAGTCCTGGACATATTGGATGAAGTCCGCCTTGGTATACTCCCCGATGAGAATCACAATTCCCGCCTCGTAGCCCTCCAGGGCGTTGGCCACGATCCGCTTGGCCTGCTCCGTGTCCGCCGCCCGCCGGATCCGCTGAAGCTCCGTGGTATTGCGTTTATAGGTAATGGCCACGGACACCGCCGGAAGGCCGCTGCTGGTGCCGATCTCGTAGTCGATGTTCTCCACGGCGTAGGCTCCGATGGGGTCGTTGAGCATGGCACTGCGCACCGCCCGAGCCACTCCGGTCTCCAGGCTTTTGGCCGGATACTCCTCCACATGGACGGCCGCCACCTCCGTGCCGGAGGCGATGATCTGCTTCAGAGCCGCCAGGAACTCCCGGTAATTGGAGGCGGTCACTGTATCGGTGTGGCCGCTCTGCCGGGACACCTGGTGGGGCTCCACGGAAACAAAGCTGCCGCTGAGCCAGCCGCAGCCGCTTAAAAGAACGCTCAGCGTCAACGCCAACGTCAGAAGTCTTGCTTTCACCCATTTCCCTCCTTACAGCGCGTCCCGCCGGTACCGGCGGAAGCCGTCGCCCAACACCTGGTGGGCTTCCTGGACGATCACAAAGGCCTCCGGGTCGATCTCCATGACCAGCTCCTTCAGCTCCGTGATCTGCTGCCGCTTGACGGCGGTGAGCACCACCTTCAATTCCTGATGGGTAAAGCTTCCCTCCCCGTTCAGGAAGGTGGCTCCCCGATCCAGCCGGGCAGAAATGGCCTCCGCTATGCGCTGGTGCTCCTTCGTCATAATCAGTGCCACCTTGGAATCGTCGAAGCGGTAAACCACCGCGTCCATGACCTTGCCGCACAGAAACACCGTAATGCCGGTGTACAGAGCCTTGTTCAGATCCCGGAACACCAGACCCGTGATCACCGCCACCACCGCGTCAAAGCACATGGAGATCTGGCCGATGGGAATGTCCCGCCAGCGCAGCTTCAGAAGCCGCACCACAATATCCGAGCCGCCGGTGGACGCGCCTGCGGCGAAGACCATTCCCAGTCCCAGGCCGCACAGGGTGCCGCCGTACAGCGCCCCCACCAGGGTCTCCATGGGCGGCATAGGGATTCCGGCGAACAGGTCGACGAGGACAGAGCTGACCAGCATTCCCAAAAGGGAGCCCAGAAAAAACCGCCGCCCCACCTTCACGCCCGCCAGGGCAAACAACGGAAGATTAATGAAAATGGACACCGCGCCCACGCTGCCAAAGCCCAGCAGCTCCACCAGAATCAGTGCCACACCGGAAATACCGCCGGTGCTGATCTCGTTGGGAAGCAGGAAGCAGGAAAAGCCCAGGGCGAACAGGGTGCTGCCCAGGGCGGTTCCCAGGATCAGATTTGCGTTGCTTCGCAATGCTTTCATGGCTCAAACCTCAAAGGACTGCTGCTTCTCCGGGGAATCCTCCTCCTTCAGCAGCATCCCCGCGGAAGGAATGGTCTTCGTCCGGTAGCGGCCGGGGTTCGCAATACCGCTTTCCTCCAGCAGCCGGACGTTTTGCAGCACCGCCTTCTTTCTCAGGGTCATCACCGCCACGCCCTGGGTATTTCGGGTGGTTTTGGGCAGCAGCTGGGCGGTGGAAACAACGGCGGCTCTGCCGTCGGAGGAATACAGGACGATCTGGGCGTCCTCCTCCAGCACCATGGCAGTTACCAGCGGGCTTTTATCGGAATAGGCACCGGTGAGCTTCTTCCGGTTGGTCTTGGTCTCGTAGGCGGCCAGGGACACCTTGGCCGCCTTGCCGTTTTCGAAGAAGAAGAGCACAAAGCCCTTGTAATCCCCGCAGAATTGCAGGGACACCAGATTCTCGCCCGGCTCGAAGCCCAGCTTCTGGGGCAGGTAATCGCCAAGCTGGGATGCCTTGCCATCGTCAAAGTCCGATAGTCTGGACTTATAGCACTGGAATTTGTCGGTGAATACCAGAAATTCCGCCCGGTTGGTGGTCTCCCGACTGAAGGCCAGGCTGTCGCCCTCCTTGAACTTCTGCTCGCCGCTCATCCGCAGGGACTGGGCGGTGATTTTCTTGAGGTAGCCTTCCTTGGACACGAACACCGTCACCGGGTAATCCGGCACCGGCTCTTCTTCATCTTCCGGAGCCGTCTCGGAAACGTTGTAGAGGATTTCCGTTTTTCTCGGCTGGCCGTACTTTTTGGAAACCTCCTGAAGCTCGGAGATGATCACGTTTTTCAGCTTCCGGGGGCTGTCCAGGGTGGAGCGCATGTCGGCGATCTCCTGCTCCAGCTGGGAAATGGCCTTGGTCTGCCTGAGAATGTATTCCTTGTTGATGTTGCGCAGCTTGATCTCCGCCACGAAGTTCGCCTGAATCTCGTCAATGCCGAACTCGATCATCAAATTCGGCACCACCTCGCTGTCCATTTCCGTCTCCCGGATCACCCGGATGGCCTTGTCAATGTCCAGCAGAATCCGCTCCAGGCCTTTCAGCAGATGGAGCTTTTCCTCCTTCCTGCCGATCTGGAAGAACAGCCGCCGCTTGATGCAGTCGGTACGCCAGGCCGTCCAATCGTCCAGGATTTCCCCCACACCCATGACCCGGGGCATCCCCGCGATCAGGATATTGAAGTTGCAGGGGAAGGAATCCTGGAGGGTCGTCATCCGGAAAAGCTTCTGCATGAGCTTGTCCGGGTCAACGCCACGTTTTAAGTCAATGGTCAGCTTCAGGCCGCTCAGGTCGGTCTCGTCCCGCATGTCGGCGATTTCCCGGATTTTTCCCGCCTTGATCAGCTCCGCCACCTTGTCCATGATGACCTCTGTGGTCGTGGTGTAGGGAATCTGGGTGATCTCAATGAGGTTGCCATCCTTGACATAACGCCACTTGGCTCGGAGCCGGAAGCTGCCCCGTCCAGTGGAATAGATTTCCCGTGTGGCCGTCTCGTCAAAGGGCAGCTCCCCGCCGGTGGAAAAGTCCGGGCCGGGCAGGGTCTCCAGAATGTCGTGATCGGGATTTTTCATCCGGGCGATGGCGGTGTCGCAGACCTCCTTTAAGTTAAAGGAGCAGATATTGGAGGCCATGCCCACGGCGATGCCCTGGTTGGCGGACACCAGCACATTGGGGAAGGTGGTGGGAAGCAGGCTCGGCTCCTTCATGGTAGCGTCGTAGTTATCCACCATGTCCACGGTATCGCTGTCAATGTCCTTGAAAATCTCCGCGCAGATGCCGTCCAGCTTGGCTTCCGTGTACCGGGAAGCGGCGTAGGCCATGTCCCGGGAGTAGACCTTGCCGAAGTTGCCCTTGGAGTCCACGAAGGGGTGAAGCAGGGTCTCGTTGCCCCGGGCCAAGCGCACCATGGTGTCATAAATGGCCTGGTCGCCGTGGGGATTCAGGCGCATGGTCTGACCCACAATGTTTGCCGACTTGGTTCTGCCGCCGTTCAGAAGACCCATTTTGTACATGGTGTACAGGAGCTTCCGGTGAGAGGGCTTGAAGCCGTCGATCTCCGGAATGGCCCGGGAGACGATGACGGACATGGCATAGGGCATATAGTTGATCTCCAGGGTCTCGGAGATCGCCTGCTCGGTGGTGGAGCCGTGAAGACCCATGACTCCGTCGGTATTCACTTTTTTCTTTTCAGGTTCCTTATTTTTTCGTGCCATATTGCACTCCTCGTTTTAAGAAATATCCGCCAGCTCCAGATAACGGGCGCCGTTTTCGGCGATGAAATTCTTCCGCTCCTGGAGCGCGTCCCCCAGCAGCACGTCAAAATAGTGGGCGGTACGCTCGGCATCCTCCGGCATGACCTTGATGAGCCGGCGGGTCTGGGGATTCATGGTGGTCATCCACATCATCTCCGGGTCGTTTTCACCCAGACCCTTGGAGCGTTGGATGGTCGTCTTTTTGCCCTCCAAGTCCTTGAGGATTTTCACCTTCTCCTGCTCGTTGTAGGCAAACCAGGTCTTGTCCTTGCAGGTGATCTCAAACAAGGGCGATTCCGCGATATACACATAGCCGTCCCGGATTAAGGTGGGACACAGCCGGTAGAGCATGGTGAGAATCAGGGTTCTGATCTGGAAGCCGTCCACGTCCGCGTCGGTGCAGATGACCACCTTATTCCAGCGCAGGGCAGACAGGTCGAAGCTACTTAGCTCCTTGGCCTTCTTGCCCTGAACCTCCACGCCGCAGCCTAAAACCTTCACGAGATCGGTAATGATGGGGCTGCCGAAAATTTTACTGTAGTCCGCCTTCAGGCAGTTGAGGATCTTGCCCCGGACGGGCATAATGCCCTGAAACTCCGCGTCCCGGCTCATTTTCACGCTGCCCAGAGCGGAGTCGCCCTCCACGATATACAGCTCCCGCACAGCCGCGTCCTTGCTGCGGCAGTCCACGAACTTCTGCACCCGGTTGGAAATGTCGATGGAGCCGGACAGCTTTTTCTTGACGCTGGTCCTGGTCTTTTCCGCGGACTCTCTGGCACGCTTGTTGACCAGGATCTGCTCCGCGGCCTTGGCGGCCTCCTGGGCGTTCTCGATGAACCAGACCTGGAGCTGCTCCTTGAAAAAGGCCGTCATGGCTTCCTGGGTGAACCGGGAGTTGACGCTCTTTTTCGTCTGGTTTTCAAAGCAGCCGATGGTGGAAAAACAGTTGGTCACCAGCACCAGGGAATCCTGAATGTCCTGGAAAATGATCTTATTCTCGTTTTTCGTGTACTTATTGTTGTCCCGGAGGTACTTGTCAAAGGCCGCGGTAAAGCCGCTGCGCACCGCCTTGTCCGGGCTGCCGCCGTACTCCAGCCAGGAGGAATTGTGGTAGTACTCAATGTGGCTGATCTGTTTGCTGAAGCAGAAGGAGACGGTGATTTTCAGCTTCATTTCCGGCCGGTTCTCCGCGTCCCGACCCCGACGCTCCGTCTCCCAATAGACGGGCATGGTAAAGGCATTGTCCCCCACCAGCTCCTCGATATACTCCCGGATACCGCCCATGTAGCAGTATTCCTCTTCCTCAAAGGTCTTGCCCACCTGGTTGCGGAATTTGAAGTGAACCCCCTGATTCACCACCGCCTGGCGGCGGAGCACATCCCGGTAGTATTCCACGGGGATGTTGATGTCCGTGAAGACCTCCTTATCCGGCTTCCAGTGAAAGCAGGAGCCGGTTTTCTTCCGGTCGGTGGGGGACTTTTTCAGGCCGCCGATGTTTCTGCCCTTTTCAAAATGCAGATCGTACCGATAGCCGTCTCTGCGGATGGTGGCGTCGAAATACTCCGAGGCGTACTGGGTGGCGCAGGAGCCCAGGCCGTTCAGGCCTAAGGAATACTCGTAGTTTTCCCCGTTTTCCCCGTACTTGCCGCCGGCGTACATTTCGCAGAACACCAGCTCCCAGTTGTACCGCTTTTCCTTCTCGTTATAGTCCACCGGGCAGCCCCGGCCGAAGTCCTCCACCTCCACGCTCAAATCTTCATACCGGGTGACGATGATGGTATCGCCGTGGCCTTCCCGGGCCTCGTCGATGGCGTTGGAGAGGATTTCAAACACCGCGTGCTTGCAGCCCTCCAGATCGTCGGAGCCGAAAATGACCGCGGGACGCTTGCGCACCCGATCCTCGCCCTTGAGCATGGAGATGCTGGAATTTCCGTACTGTTCCTGTTTTTTTGCCATAATTTCATAACCTGCCTAAGCATTCCATAATAAATCCAGTATATTATACGCAAAAAGAAGCGGAAAGTCAAGAAAGCCAAGCCGACCCGGAAAAACCCGCAATTGCCTCTTGTTTTTTTCGGCACGAACGGTTATAATATGCGCAGAAATAAAAGGAGGTCATTTTCATGGCTGCTAAGATTGAGAAAAACACCATTATCGGCGACGTTTTGGACATTGCGCCCCAGTCCGCTCCCCTGTTCTTTGCCATCGGTATGCACTGCCTGGGCTGTCCCTCTTCCCGGGGCGAGACCGTTGAGGAGGCCTGCATGGTTCACGGCGTGGACTGCGAGCCTTTCCTGGCCCAGCTGAACCAGTTCCTGGAGGCCTACGAGACCGCTGAAGCTGAGAAAAAGGTCTAATTCAATCTTTTGGGCAGGAGCGGTGCGTCCGCTCCTGCTTTTTTTCGGAGGAAAGCTATGACGAATGTTCCCCTATCTTCCCGGCTGGCGGCCTGCGCCGCCTTCGTCCGGCCCGGTGACCGGGTGGCGGACGTGGGCTGTGATCATGGCTACTTAAGCATCCATCTGCTCCAGAAAGGCATTGCCGGTCATGTCTACGCCTCCGATGTCCGGGAGGGGCCGCTGAGCAGTGCCCGGCGGAACGCGGCCAACTACGGTCTGTCCGGAAAAATCGACTTTTTCCTGTGCGACGGGGTGCAGGGCTTGCCCCGGGATTTTGACGTGCTGATCTGCGCGGGCATGGGCGCGGACACCATGATCTCCATTCTGGAGGCCGCGCCCTGGCTCTGGGGGGGCCGATATCGGCTGATTTTCCAGTGCCAGAGCAAGACTCCGGCACTACGGCAATATTTGAGCGAAACCGGCTGGGAAATCGCCCGGGAGACCGCCCTCCGGGACGGGCGGTTTCTCTACACGGTGATGGAGGTGCTCTGGAACCCGGCGGCCCCCAGGCTCACTCCCGGCCAGTGTTATTTCTCCCCTGCCCTGGCTCAATGCAATGCCCCGGAGGCGGCGGAATACCGCCGGTGGGCGGTGGATTTGCTGCGGCTGGCGGCGGCGCATCGGCCGGAGGATGAAATTTGTCAGGCCCTGAAGGAATTGGAGGAACGTACATGACCACAGTCGGCGATATTCTGAATTATCTGGAAACCCTGGCCCCTCGTTCCATGAAAATGGACTGGGACAATGTGGGGCTTCTGTGCGGCGGGAAGGGCCGCCCGGTGACGAAGGTGCTGGTGGCTCTCGACCCCTTCGAAGGGGTCTGCCGGGAAGCTAAGAACTGGGGTGCGGAGCTGATTGTCACCCACCATCCCCTGATTTTTAACCCCGTCAAGGCCATTACCGACGACACCGCCCTGGGGCGCTCCATCGCGCTTCTGTGCTCTGGCGGCATCAGTGCCGTCAACGCCCACACCAACTTAGACTGCGCTCCCGGCGGGGTCAACGACTGTCTGGCCGCCGTACTGGGTCTGGGAGATGTCCGGGTCATTGACCCTATGGGTACTGACGAATTAGGCCGGGAATGGGGGCTTCTGCGGATGGGCACGGTGGAAAGCCAGCCTCTTTCCGGCTTCCTGCTCCGGGCGAAAAACGCTCTGCACTGCCAGGGTCTTCGCTACGCCGACGGCGGCAAGCCCGTACACCGGGTGGCCGTGGGCGGCGGTGCCTGCGCCAGCGAATGGCAGGACGCATTGAACGCCGGATGCGATACCCTCGTCACCGCCGATGCCAAATACAACCAATTCTGGGACGCCCGGGACGCGGGGCTGACCCTCATCGACGCCGGTCACTTCCCCACGGAAAACCCGGTGGTTGCCCTGCTGGCGCAGAAAATCCGGGCAGCCTTCCCAACCCTCACCGTAAAAATCTCCGAAACCCACGCCGACTGCGTGAAATTCTTCTGAAATGGGTTGATTTTTTTCATTCCCTCTGTTAAAATAGGTACGCTATTTTTCATAATTTATCCAAAAGGGGAAGAGATACAATGTCCGGACATTCCAAATGGCATAATATTCAGAAAACCAAGGGTGCGCAGGACGCCAAGCGCGCCGCGGCCTTTACCAAGATTTCGAAGGAAATGATCGTTGCCGTCAAAGAAGGCGGCGGCGTGGCAGACCCTGCCTATAACTCCCGTCTGGCGACCGTCATCACGAAGGCGAAGGCGGCCAATATGCCGAACGACAACATCAAGCGCGTGCTGGAAAAGGCGGCCTCCGCCGGTCAGGGCGACAGCTACGAGTCCATCACCTACGAAGGCCACGGCCCGAGCGGCGTCGCCGTCATCGTCGAGACCATGACCGACAACCGCAACCGCACCGCGGGCAACATCCGCCACCACTTTGACAAATATGGCGGCAGCCTCGGCGTCAACGGCTGCGTGAGCTGGGCGTTCGACAAAAAGGGCGTCATCGTCATCGACAATGAAGACGAAGACCTCGACGAAGACACCGTCATGATGGACGCTCTGGACGCGGGCGCTGCCGACTTCCAGCCGGAAGAGGGCTGCTTCACGGTCTACACCGACCCGGCAGACTTCAACGACGTTGCAAAAAAGCTCGAGGACAAGGGCTACAAGTTCGAGTCCGCGCAGATCGAAATGGTCCCGCAGAACTATCAGAAGCTCGAAAACCCCGAGGATATCGCCAACATGGAAAAGATGCTCGATATCTTCGAAGACGACGACGATGTGCAGAACGTCTGGCACAACTGGGAGCAGGAATAATCGAAACCGAAAGCAATGCACCCCGGAGAACTGCTCCGGGGTGCATTGCTGCATATGCCCTAGACGTAGATAATGCGCCGCTTCTTTCGTTTCGCGTAGGCTAACGTCCTTGCCGCGCCGCCGACGGATGAATGAACATAAGCGATCACAACGTCCGCGCGGTCGACCATGTATTCGTTTGCACGGAGAATACGATACGGATAGGGCGTTGCTTCCAGAGCGGGTACGATGACCTCATCAAAGCGTGCGCGATACGCCTTTTCACAGATCTCTAACTGCGGCCGATAATAGGGAACGGTAAGACAAACCGTTATTTCAGGATTTGTTTTTTTCAGATACAGACATACCGACGCTGCCAGGCGGTCAAACTGACCGTAGTTTCCAACGAGAAAGGAATCGCAGCCTTCGTTCGCAATCAAGCCGGACACAATGCGCTCAACTTCGGCGCTTATGGTCTTGTATTCGCCGCCGAGCTGACTATGTCCGCAAAAAGCAGCTGTTTTCATGACATCACGCCCCCAGCGTATGATAATTGGTGCAGAGATATCTTACGGTATTTCGCTCCAAAAATCAACGTTTCATTGACTTGAATCAATTATTTATATACTACTTTTGCGGTACACTATCCGCAGGGTGGTGATGCTATGTATTTCTTTGCCTTCGGAGAGAATCTGAAAAAACTCCGGCTTGCGCACGATCTGACGCAGCAGGAGCTTGGCGCGAAGGTTGGCATTTCCAAAGCAGTTGTCAGCAAATACGAAAACGGTCTCGGATGTCCAACGTTTGATGTGCTGATCCGGATTGCCGCCTACTTCAGCGTCACGACGGATTATCTGCTCGGCGTATCGGGCGGAAAAATGATCGACGTTTCCGATTTGTCCGACAGCCAGATCGACGCGCTGCATCGCATCATCGCAGAATTCAGGAAAGCCGAAAAAGAATAATCGCCGCAAAGCTGGAACGAACCGGCTGCGGCGGTTTTGCTTTATTGGTATGCTGCTGCGCTTCAAATTTACAAGGATGCCAAAACAGCCATCGTCGTTTCGCCAAAAATTATCCCTTCATTTTTGTGAAAATTCATCTAGTCAGCCAAAATTTTCCCGCGGAGCAAAAAGAGAATTGACAAATGGGGCAAACGTGCGTATCCTTAAGCCATCATCATCTGGTAACTGCTATGAACAGGACACGACTTCCCCGCAGCACCGCTTACAGAAAGCCGCCGGTTGTGCGAGACGGCAGCAAGGAGTGGGTCAGGTTATCCCCTGCGAGCAGCTTCGGCAAAAACCGGGCGCATGGGCCCGCGTGAGTAGTCGGAGCCGGTTTCCCACCGTTAACGGGGAGCGCCGTGTCAGCGGCGGATGAGGGGCAGATCATTGGATCTGCAAGCAAAGTGGTATCGCGGAAGTTACGGCGGCTGTTTTGGTCGCTTTGGCCTTCGTCTTTGCGAAAATCGCGGAAAACCGCGGTTTTGCAGAGGCGGAGGCTTTTTTTCGTGGCAAATACCGGATGGCGATAGCAATTTCCTGTGAAAGAAGGAACCTTTTATGAACACACTCGTCATCGTATTGCTTGCAGCTGTGGTCCTGTTTGCGGCCTATGTGCTCTATGGGCGCTGGCTGGCCAACAAGTGGGGCATCGATCCCAAGGCGCAGACGCCCGCCGTGCGCAAAAACGACGGCAAGGACTATGTGCCGGCAAACGGCTGGACCGTTTTCAGCCACCAATTCTCGTCCATCGCCGGCGCTGGCCCTGTCACGGGCGCAATTCAGGCGGCGGCCTTCGGCTGGGTGCCGGTCCTGTTGTGGGTGCTGCTGGGCGGCATCTTCTTCGGCGCGGTCACGGACTTCGGCGCGCTGTATGCCTCGGTCAAAAATGACGGCAAGTCCATGGGCATGCTGATCGAAAAATACATCGGCAAGCTCGGCCGGAAGCTGTTTCTGCTGTTCTGCTGGCTGTTCTGCGGCATCGTCATCGCAGCGTTTGCGGACATGGTCGCGGGCACGTTCAACGCCTACACGGTCGTTGACGGCGTGAACCAGCTGGCGGAGGCCGCCCAGAGCAACGGCGCGGCCGGTATGGTGTCGATCATGTTCATGGTCTTCGCGGTCGTGTTTGGCCTTGTGCAGAAAAAGTGGAACCTCTCGGGCTGGAAGGAAGCCGTGGTCGGTCTGGTTTTCATCGCAGCGTCGTTTGCCATCGGCATGAACTGTCCGCTCGTCTACGGAAAGAGCACCTGGAGCTATATCACGTTCGTCTATATCTTCTTTGCGGCCGTGCTTCCCATGTGGCTTCTCAAGCAGCCGCGCGACTACATGACGACGTTCATGTTCATCTTCATGATCGCGGGCGCGGTCGTCGGCCTTCTGGTGGCGCACCCGGCGATGAACCTCCCGGCGTTTACGAGCTTCAACACCTCGCTCGGCTCGATGTTCCCGATTTTGTTCGTCACCGTCGCGTGCGGCGCAGTCTCGGGCTTCCACAGCCTCGTCTCCTCCGGAACGGCCTCCAAAACGGTTGAAAACGAAAAGGATATGCTCAAGATCGGCTACGGCGCGATGATCCTTGAGAGTTTGCTGGCAGTTCTGGCGCTTTGCGTGGCCGGCGCAGCAGCCGCTTCCGACGGCACGCCCGCAGCAGGCACGCCGTTCCAGATCTTCAGCCGCGGCGTTGCGGGCTTCTTTGAGATGTTCGGTGTTCCGGCCTATGCCGCGACGGTCTTCATGACCATGTGCGTTTCCGCGCTGGCGCTGACGAGCCTCGACGCGGTGGCCAGAATCGGCCGCATGAGCTTCCAGGAGCTCTTTTCCGTCGATGATATGAAAAACGCCGAACCGTGGCGCAAGCTCTTCTGCAACACGTATTTCTCGACGGCTCTGACGCTGGCGTTCGGCTTTTTGCTCACGCAGGTCGGCTACGCGAACATCTGGCCGCTCTTCGGCTCTGCCAACCAGCTTCTCTCCGCGCTTGTTCTCATCACGCTGTGCGTCTTCCTCAAGGTCACGGGCCGCAGCAACAAGATGCTCTTCCCGCCGCTTATCATCATGCTCTGCGTGACGTTTACGGCGCTCGTGCAGCGGCTTCTGGCCATGGTCTCGGCCATCCGGACCGCCGCCTCCACCACCATCCCCGCCGGCGAAACGACGTGGGGCGCGGTGTTCATCGCAAACGGTTTGCAGCTGATCATCGCAGTCCTGCTGATCGTTCTGGGTTTGACCATCGTCGTCAATGCCCTCAAGAGCTACGCAAAAAGCAAGTCCGGCAGCGAAAAAGCAAAGGCATAAGTTCCCATAAAACGAGACGCGCCGCTTTGCGGCGCGTCTGAGACTGTCAAAAAAGCTGACGCTTTCTTGACAGAATGGGCTACGACGTATGGTTACATATTCTGATTTGATTCAGCTTGGTATCTTGATCGTCGGCATTATCGGCCTCTTCATCCAAGCCAGCAACAAAAAGAAGTAACCGCCCAGCGACCAAACCAGCGGTTACTTCTTTGTAATCTTCTGGGGAGCCGCCCGTTTGTTCGGTAGCACCCTTGTTATGTTCAGTATACCCGATTTTCCCAAAAAGTCAAGGGGCGATGTGCTCAATCGCCCCCTACGCATAGCTTCGAGGTTTGCGTAGGGGCCGATGCCGAGCGCAGCCGTTCGCGTTGTAGGGGCGGACGACTCTGTCCGCCCCTTGGGAACTACAATTTCGCCGCAGTTTTTCGCATTTCGGTTCTGCCTTTTGCCGGGCGGACAGGGACGTCCGCCCCTACGAACCCGATTCGTTCTCCGGCGCATCCGGAAGATATTCCACGATGTCTTCAATATCGCACGACAATATTTCACACAGGCGGTTCAGCGTATAGGTGCTGACGTGCGCATTTTTACGCAAACGGTCAAGCTGTCCCGCGCTCATGTGGTACGTATTCAGCAGTTTGTACTGCGATATTTTCTTCTTTTTCATCGTTTCCCAAAGTCTCGTATACATAATCATAATACCATCACCTGAAAATATGGTAAGCAGGAGCCGGGTTATTGACAATTGCCCGCAAGAGACTTATAATTCGAATTAGGACTATAAATTCATGGGAACGGAGAAACCTATGCATATCGATAATGCTGACGAACTGGACACCCTGTTACTGCGCAAGATGGAACCCGGACAGATTTGACTCTGCCCGGGTTTTTTTAATCCAGATACACGACCGGCTTGATGAGATCCGGCGTCTTGTCCTTCATCAGAAGCAAAGCCTGCTCGACGTGCGAAAGGCCGTAGAACCGGTGCGTGATGAGGATGGACGCATCGACGCGTTTTGTTTCGATGAGCTTGATAAGCCGCTCGGTGCGAAGTCTGCCGCCGGGCATGAGGCCGCCTCTTATTTGCTTGTGCGCCATGCCGCAGCCCCACTCGACGCGCGGAATTTTTACAAAATCGCCGGAGCCGAGATAGTTGACATTCGCGACGATGCCGCCGGGCTTGACCATGCGGATGGCCGCGTCAAAGGTATCGGCATTGCCGCCCGCAATGACGACCTTGTCAACGCCCTTGCCGTTTGTCTTCTCTAAGATCTGCTGCGCCAGATCGCCGTTTTTGTAGCTCAGAAAATCCGTTGCGCCATATTGCTTTGCTGCGTCCATGCATTTTTTCCGCGTGCCGACGCAGAACACATCTCCCGCGCCGCGCAGGACGCACGCCCGCACCGCCATCAGCCCCACCGGCCCGATGCCGATGACGCAGACGGATTCTCCAAACTGAATGTCCGCCAATTCCGCCGCGTGAAAGCCCGTTGGCATCATGTCGCAGAGCATACACGCCGTGCCGGGGTCCAAATCCGCGGGAAGCTTCGCGAGGTTGGCGTCGGCCTCGTTGACGTGGAAAAACTCCGCGAAAACGCCGTCTTTGTAGTTAGAAAATTTCCAGCCCGCAAGCATCCCGCCAGAGTGCATCGCAAAGCCGCGCTGGGCTTCCTCGCTTCCCCAGTCGGGCGTGATGGCCGTGACGATCACGCGGTCTCCGGGCTTAAAATCCCGCACAAGCTGCCCGACCTCCACGACCTCGCCCACGGCCTCGTGGCCCAGGATCATGTCTTTGCGCTCGCCGAGCGCGCCCTCCCAGACCGTGTGCACATCGCTCGTGCAGGGTGAGACGGCGATGGGCCGGACGATCGCATCCAACGCGCCGCAGGCAGGCCGCGCCTTTTCGATCCATCCCGTTTTACCCGCGCCGAGCATCGCAAAGCCTTTCATGAAAACCGCTCCTTTTTTCGAAAAGATAGCGTCAGTATGCCCGAAAAATGCGGTTTTTAGCCGTCCTGCTTGCATTTTTCCGTGCGCGGCGGTATGATGAAACCGTCCAACTCTGGACAGGCAGGGGGAATTTTGATGGCAGTCGACTGTCATATCCATATGGCGCTGGACGGCGGATACTGGAAGGCCGCTCTGGCCAGGCACAAAATCGCGCCCGATGAGCGCTTTATCCGGCAAACGCTTGAAGCCTATCAGAAAAACGGCTTTACGTATCTGCGCGACGGCGGTGACCGCTGGGATGCGGGACTTCGCGCCAGCCAGCTCGCGGTGGAATATGGCATTACCTACCGCACGCCGTGCTTTCCCATCTGCCGGAAGGGGCACTACGGCGGCTTCATCGGAAAAGGCTTCGAGACCATCGAAGACTTCCGCGAACTGGTCAGCGAGGTCAAGACGCGCGGCGGGCACTTCATCAAGCTCATGATCTCCGGCCTCATGGACTTTGACCACTACGGCGTGCTGACCGACGAGCCGATGCCGGACGATCTGATCCTGGAAACGACAAAGATCGCCCATGGTGAGGGCTTTTCCGTCATGGCGCACGCAAACGGCGACGCGGCCGTGCAAGGCGCGGTGAAGGCCGGGATCGATTCCGTGGAGCACGGCGCGTATCTGACCGATGAAACGCTTCATATGCTGGCCGAAAGCAGGACCGTCTGGGTGCCGACGCTTGTGACGATCGGAAACCTGATCGCAGACGCGAGGTTTCCGGAAAGCGTCACAAGGCCGCTTCTTGCCTACCAGATGCACGCCGTCAGACAGGCGGCGGAGCTGGGCGCTTACATTGCCTGCGGCAGCGACGCAGGTGCGTATCGTGTTTTCCACGGGCAGGGCGGGCTGGACGAGCTGGCATTGCTGCGCAAAACGCTGGGCGAAGGTGCGGACGAAATTCTGTCACGCGGCGCGGCGGAAATTCAGGCGCGGTTCTGATCGCAGCGGCCCTGTTTTTCTGATACAATAGCCGTACAAACTTTAGACCGGGAGAAAACATATGTGCGCAAAAAAGGCGAAAACCACCAAAAAGAAGATCGTTTCCGCAGCCTGGAAGCTCTTTTATGAGCAGGGGTACGACAATACGACGGTAGACGATATCGTAGAAGAATCCGGGACCTCGAAGGGCTCGTTCTATCACTATTTTGAGGGCAAGGACGCGCTTTTGAGCTCTTTATCCTTCCTCTTCGACGAAAAATACGAAGAGCTCATGCCGGCGGTCGACCCGGAGATGAACAGCGCGGATAAGCTTTTGTACTTAAACCGGGAGCTTTTCGGCATGATCGAAAACACGGTGTCTTTAGAGCTCTTGGCGCGGCTTTTTTCCACGCAGCTCATCACAAAGGGCGAGCGCCATTTATTAGACAGCAGCCGCGTGTATTATAAGGTGCTGCGGCAGATCATTCTGGAGGGCCAGCAGCGCGGGCAGATCCGAAGCGATATGACCGTCAACGAAATTTCGAAGCTCTACGCCATGTGCGAGTGGGGGCTCATGTACGACTGGTGCATCTGCGGCGGAAATTACTCGCTCAAAAACTACGCCGCGCAGGTCATGCCGATGCTGTTGTCGTCCATCCGCGAAAAATAATTTTCGCCCGAAAAAATGGTTCTTCGAAAGACTAAAAAACGTACAGTCAAAAAAGCCTTGAAGCTTCAAGGAAAATCATACAGTTTGTCGAGCGCGGTATGGACGGCAGTCTATACCGCGTTCTGTGTTGCAGTCTATTTTTCGGTATGATAAGATACGCGGGAATTGTGAAAGAATCGGTAAGGAGTTGGTTTTTGATGAATGCAGAGGTTCTCGCGTTCGTGTTGTATTTTGTGCTGATGCTCGCCATCGGCGTGGTGTTCTTCTTTAAGGAGAAGGGCGCGGGCGAAAAGGAATATTTCCTCGGCGGCCGCCACATGGGCCCCTGGGTCACGGCGATGAGCGCGCAGGCGTCGGATATGTCGGCGTGGCTTCTCATGGGTCTTCCGGGCTCGATCCTGGCCTTCGGCTTTGGCCAGATCTGGATCGGCATCGGTCTTGCCATCGGCACGATCGCAAACTGGATCATCGTCGCGCGGCGGCTTCGCTGCTTCTCCGAGGCGGCCAACGACGCCATCACCCTGCCGCAGTACCTGTCGAACCGTTTTGCAACGAAGAGCTTAGCTTTGCAGATCATCTGCGCGGTCATCTTCCTCGTGTGCTTCACGATCTATGTCGCCTCCGCATTCGTTTCGGGCGCGACGGTATTTACGATGGTGTTCCCGAGCTTGTCGAACCAGACGGCGATGCTCCTTTTTGCGCTCATTATCATCATCTACACGTTTTTGGGCGGCTATAAGGCCGTGTGCTGGACGGACTTTCTCCAGGGCCTTCTGATGCTCGTGGCCGTCCTGGCCATCCCCATCGCGATCGTCGCGACACAGAACCTCGATGCCTCCGCGCTCAAAACCGTGTATGTCAACGCCTCCGACGGTACGGAATATGCCTTCGGCGCAAGCCTGTTTTCCGCCAGCTGGCAGGACATCGTCTCCGGTCTTGCCTGGGGCCTCGGCTATTTCGGTATGCCGCACATCATCGTGCGCTTCATGTCGATCGAAAAGCCCTCGATGGTCAAAAAGAGCGCCCTCGTCGCGTGCGTCTGGGTCGTTTTGTCGCTCGGCGCGGTGTGCCTGATCGCGTATTTTGGCCGGATGCTGGTAGCGGATGAGCTGCTTCCCGCCGGTCAGCAGAAGACGATCTTCATCGTTCTGGCAAGAAAGCTCTTCCCGGCGTTTCTGGCGGGCATCCTGCTTGCAGCCATCATGGCGGCGTCCATGTCCACGGCGGACAGCCAGCTGCTGGTCGCCTCGTCCTCCTTTACGTCTGATATCTACAAGCCCGTCTTCCGCAAGAACGCTTCGGACAACGAGATCCTCTGGATGGGCAGAGCCGTCGTTCTGGTCGTGTCGGCAGTTGCGTACTGGATCGCCTCGAGCAAGGGCGAAGGCGCACAGGCGATCATGAACATGGTCGAAAACGCGTGGGGCGGCTTCGGCTCGGCGTTTGGCCCGGTCGTGATCCTGTCTCTGTTCTGGCGGCGGCTTACCTATAAGGGCGCGGTCGCGGGCGTGGTGGCCGGCGCGGCGACGGACGTTCTGTGGTATGCGTTTTTGTCCGCGTCCACCGGCGTTTACGAGCTGCTGCCCGGCTTCTGCGTGGGTATGCTCGCGTGCGTCGCCGTGTCGCTTCTGGATAAGGCCCCCGGCAAACAGGTCACCGATATTTTCGATCACGCCATCGCAAAATTCAACGACTAAGTCCAAAAAACAAATCCCGCTGTGCAAAACCTGCGCAGCGGGATCTTTCGTTATTCGGTCTCGTCGATCAATGGCCGCATCGCGCCGCAGCTGTCGAAGCGCGTGTCGCGGGAGTCTGTGATGTAGACGATCTGCGCCGCCGTATCGGAAAGCACGCCGGACAGCGCCGTCACGTCGGAATCGATCTGCGAGGCGTTGTTGGTCGTGATAAAGACTCTCGAGCAATAGGCCGCGACCTCCGGGTCGCTTGTTCCCAGATCGAGCCGTATGGACTGGTTGAGAAGGTTTGCCGACAAATTGTCCGCCGCGTCCAAGATCGCCTCCTGCTTTGTGATGTCTCCCGTCCAGGAAATGCGGTCGGAGTCCGGGAAATAGAAATCATCAAACAGCACCTCGTCAAAGCCGAGCCCCGCGAGCTCGAGCGAGATGGAGCTCAAATAGCCCTGCACGTCATTGCTGTAGGGGTTGAGCCAGTAGCAGTTGTTCTCGTCCGTCCAGAGTGCGCCGTTAGAAAGCGGCAGCGCCTGCGACTGGTGCTTGAGCGCGTACTCGGGATCGGAAAACGCGGGGACTCTGGCGATGAGCGTCACGCCCTTTTTCTGCGCGAGCTCTTTTATCAGCGCGTCGACCTGCGTCACGTCCATGACCGTGGCCTTGACTGCGCCGGTGATGGAGGACGAATAGTAAAAGCTTCCGAACACGCTCTTCACGTCGAGCATAATGGCGTTGTAATCATCGTACTGATCAAGCGCCGCGCGGACCTCGTCGAGATCGTTTGCCAGCATCGTCGTCGTGATATAATAGCCGGAAAGCTTTGTACTGCCGCTCTGCGAAGCGTCCTCCTCTGCGGTGTCGTCGAGCACCGTGTCGAACGAAAACTCCTCATTCGGAGCCTGCACTTGCGGTGTGCGGTCGGCCTTCAGATGCTGCTCGTAGTCCAGATGCGCGCCCTGCGCGTCATAGGTCACAAATCTGCCGAGGTAAATGATCCGGCAGGCGATGAGCGCCAGAATTCCAAGCAGAACGGCCAGCGCGATCCTGACGGTCTTTTTGACGAGCCGCTTGTTGCGATAGGAAAAAATACGCAATTGCGAAGCCTCCTGTCCTTACGCCAGCGCCGCCGTCACGCGGCACCAGTCGTCCTGCTGCTGCGTGGACAGGATCTGCATTCCCGCGTTCTCGAGCGCCGTCAAAACCTCGGCAAGGCGCGTGTTCAAAATGCCGGAGCAGATGAAGACGCTGTCCTCCGACAAAAAGCCGGCCGCAGCGGGCGCAAGGGGAATGATGACGTCGGCGACGATGTTGGCAAGGACAATGTCGTAGCTTCCCTTGAGCTTTTCCATCATCGCCTTGTCCGAGATCACATCTCCGGTGAGCGCGGTGAAGCGGTCCGGGCCCAGCTGGTTGATGGCGGCGTTCTGCCGCGCGATATCCTCGGCCTTCGGGTCAATGTCGACGCCGGTCGCGTGCGCCGCGCCGAGCAAAAGCGCGGTGATCGACAAAATGCCGCTGCCGCTTCCCAGGTCCAGCACCTCTTCCCCGCCCTGAATGGCCCGCTCGAGCTCTTCCATGCACATCTGCGTCGAAGCGTGCGCGCCGGTGCCGAAGATCATGCCGGGATCCAAAAGCACCTCCACGCGGTGCTCGGGATTTTCCGGGTGCAGCCACTCGGGCACGACGAGAAGCTTGCTGCCGACCTTGAGCGGCTGATAATACTGCTTCCAGTTGTTCTCCCAGTCGGCGTTTTTGCACTGGGTGAGGTCGATTTCGTTTTCTATTCCCGCCGCCGCGAGCCGTTCTGTCAGAAAGGCGGCAGCCTCCTGCGGGTGATCCTGCGGGTCGATATATATGTGTACAATGCCCTTCGTCCTGTCCTTGGCGAGCAGATCTTCGTCAATAAGATCGATGTGGGCTATCTCCATAGCCTCGCGCTCGAGGTCGCTGTAGTCCTCGATGTATATGCCGTAGGGCACGACCATGTTGGCGATGTCGCCCGCGGTGTCGATATCTTTTGTGTCAACTGTTATTTTTATTTCTGTCCAGTCCATAGGCTCTCCTTATTTTATCAGCTCCGCCTTGAAATCGGCGTGGTTGCGGTCGTGGTTATAGAGCTTGCGGTTGTCGAGCGCCCACTGACGGGGAGTGAACTCGCCGGGCTGAACATTCCTGCACGCCTGCTCGATCTCATATATCTTCGCGTCGAGCGTGTCGAGCGAGGAGAGTATCTCCGCTTCGAGGAACATCGGACGCACCGCCGCGCCGAACTCCGGCTCGCCGTGGTGCGAGATTATCATGTGCTCGACGAGCATGAGCGTGTTTTCGCTGATGCCGAGCTTCCTTCCGCATCTGTCAACCGCCATCGCTCCGCGCACGAGGTGACCTATCAGATTGCCGTCGGTCGTGTAGCCCGAGGCAATGCCTGTCTGCGCGACGTCAAATTCCTCCGTCTTTGCGATGTCGTGGAGTATAACGCCCGCAAAGAGCAGGTCGCTGTCTATAAACGGATATATATTTGCGACTCCCTGAGCCATGCGGAGAATGGAGAGCGTGTGGTAGAGCAGCCCACCGCGTATCGCGTGGTGCAGCCTGAACGCCGCCGGCCAGTAGAGCAGTCTGTCCTTGTATTCGTTGAGCAGCGCGGTGACGAGCGTCTTTAACTCCTCGTCTTTAAAATCTTCCGCGACTTTCATCAGCTCGCTGAACATAGCCTCGCCCGAGAAGCCCGCCGAGGGGACGAAATCCTCAATGCGCACGCCGTCCGCTTCGGTCACCTTGCGTATGCGCTCTATCCTCAGCTGCTGCGAGTCGTTGAACGGCTGAATCGTTCCGCGGACTTTTATCAGATCGTTTGCGGCAAATTCGCCGTGGAGCTCCTCTTTGTAGTCCCAGAGCTTTGCGTTTATTTCGCCGTCAGGATCGGCGAGCGTGAGATCAAGATAAGGCACGCCCTTTGCCGTCATCTTGCGGTCGACGGTCTTTATCAGGCAGAAGCCCTCAACGCCTCCGTTTTTATTGAATTGAGTGAAATTCATGCTGTTGCCTCCGTTTGTTTGTCGGGATTAAGTATAACATAAGGCGGCGCGAAATACAACGGAATAAAGTGCTCATCTGTCCGAGATTTTACACACAGACTGCAAACAGTGCTTAGCAGTCCGATTAACTGCACCCTGATATTTGAATCAAGTGTAAACTTTTGGTGCGGCGAATATCAAGTGCCGCATAGCTATTGACAAAACACTTTCGAAGTGCGACAATATATACAGCAATCTCAGGGGCGGGGTGAAATTCCCCACCGGCGGTGAAGGCGAAAGCCGAAGCCCGCGAGCCGCGAGGGCGGTTGATCCGGTGCAATTCCGGAGCCGACGGTAAAGTCCGGATGGAAGAGGATGCGAAAAATGCATTTGCGCCCCGCTTATATAGCGGGGCTTTTGCTTTTTCATCTTCCCGGTTGCAAAATAAAGAGAGGAAGATACTCATGAAGAAAAACTCAAGACAGAGCCTGCGGAAAATAACGGTCATGGCGATGCTCGCGGCGGTTGCCGTGGTGTCGGTGTATTTTATCAAATTTCCGCTTTTGCCCTCCGCGCCGTTTCTCGAATACGACATTGCGGATGTTCCCGTGCTCATCGGCACGATGCTGTTCGGACCGTCAGCGGGGCTTGTGATTCTGCTCATCACCTCGGCTATCCAGGCGTTTACGGTCAGTTCGTCGAGCCACATTATCGGCTTTCTCATGCACTTTTGCGCGTCGGGCGTGCTCGTCCTGGCGTCCGGTCTGATGTACAAAAAAATCGGCGGCAAAAAAGGCATGGCGGCGGGACTCGCGGTCGGCTCGGTGCTGATGACCCTCGTCATGATACCGCTCAATCTCGTATTCACCGGCATTTTTATGGGCACGGGCGTCGCGGCGGTCGTCAAAATGCTCATTCCCGCGATAATTCCGTTCAATCTCATAAAAGCGTGCCTCAATTCCGTGCTCACTTTTCTGCTGTTTATCCCCGTGAACAAGATATACGGAAAGATAAATATAGAGTGAAAAATCAGCCCATTCAGAATGAATTTTGAGAACAAAAATGTGCAAATTAAAAGTCATAAAAAGCAATAAGAACGCCGTAAAAATAATTATATACTTTTTAAAGAAATTAAGACGGTTATTTATCCTCAAAATTTACCAATTATACAAAGTCTATTCCATTTTCTGAGAAAATGGTGTATTATGTGCTTGTATAAAACGGGGGCAGGAAGACCGTGTTTTTTGCGGCAAAAAACCGCAGTGCGGCACACGTCAAGCGGACGGGGGTTCGCTTGCGGACGCGGACTCCCGCTCCACGCCTTATGCCGGACGCCGTCAAGGCGTCCGTACATAATCGACAACCACAAATCTCCTATATTCGGAACGACCTCGGCGGTTTGAACCGCAGGGGTCGTTCCGATTTTCAGCTCAAAAAGCACAACGTGCCCTGCGGAAGTTTAACCGCAGGGCACTCTCTGTTCTCATTCTCCGGTGAAAATGGAGGTGAATTTACTTGTTGATGAAGTCTCTCTTCTGATCCTCGGGGAGGTCGAGACCGAGTGTTCCGCCCGGATTCATCAGGTTGTCGGGATCGAAGTGCTGCTTGAGTGCGCGGTAGATATCCATCTGGTTCTTGCCGATCTGCGCCTCGAGCCACGGAGCGGTCATCTTGCCTATGCCGTGGTGGTGGCTCATCGCCGCGCCGTACCTCTGGATGTTGTCCATGATGCCGCGCTGATACTCGAGATACTCGTCAAGGTCGTTCATCTTCGCTTCGAATATGAAGTAGAGGTTTGCGCCCTGGGGATAGAAGTGGGACATATGGGTCATGCAGATGGTGTCTGGTCTGCTCTTGCAGAAGCGGCGGACATTCTCGTAGACGTTGGTGAAGTTATCCCAGTTGACCGAGCACTCGAGGGTGTCGAGCATAAGACCGTAGTCGCCCATGTCCTCGCGCAGGTAGGGGTCGGTGAAACGACCCTTCTCCCAGCCCTTGGTGACGATGCTGGTGGTGTACATTGCGCCGTGCTTCTTGCATATCTTGTCTATCTGCTTTGCGACGTTCTTGCTGAAGTGCTTCTCGCCCTCGCTCCAGCCGAGCATGAGCACGCGCTTGCCGTCCTTGTAGCCCTTGGCGGCGAGCATCTTGTCAATGACAGTGTCCGCAACGCCGTAGAGACGGAAAGCTATCGAAGTCTCCTCGGGGTCGGAGAGGCGGAAGACCGACGGGAAGCCGAACTCGCCCTGCATTATCTCGCGCGCCGCGTTGAGTCCGTTTTCCCAATCCTTGAAAACATATGAGAACTTCTTGCGGTTCTCGGGCATATACTTGAAAACTCTGAGGGTGACGTGGGTGAGAATACCGAAGGTTCCCTCGCTGCCCATCATGATCTGGTCTATGGAAGGACCGGTAGCGTTTCTCGGGAACTCGTCGCTCTTGATGATGCCGATTGGAGTAACATACTCCTGGCTGATGACGATATCTTCAATTTTGCCGTAATAGCTCGAGTTCTGACCTGCGCCACGGGTGACAGCCCAGCCGCCGACGGAGGAATACTCGAAGCTCTGCGGGAAATGACCGCAGGTATAGGCGCGCTTTGCGCCGAGGGTCGAGACGGCGTTGTTGAGGGTCTCCTCAAGCTTCGGACCGCTCATGCCGGCTTCGACGGTTATTGTCTGATTGTGCTCGCTGAAGGAGATAACCTTGTTGAAGTTCTTTCTCATGTCGAGCGTGATGCCGCCCTTGACCGCTTCAACGCCGCGGGTGACGGAGGAGCCGCCACCGTAGACATACATCGGTATCTTCTGCTCGCAGCAGTATTTGACGAGGGCGATTATATCCTCGCGGTTCTTGGGATAGACAACGGCGTCGGGGACGTTCTCAACGATGTGCTTGCGCAGTCTCATGAGGTCGACCATCGTCTTGCCGTATGCGACGGAGAGTCTGTCGTAGTTGTCGGTGCTGACATTGGCCTTGCCGACTATTCCTTCAAGAGCCGCTATCTGAGTCTCGCTCAGGCGGCAGGGGATATCGTAATCAACTTCTTCGAGACCCATCTCCTGCTTGACCTTGAAATCGTCGTCGGTCATGTGAAAGGTCTCTTTCATCAGCTCGTAGAGCTTTGCGTTCGGAGCCTTGAACGCCTCGGGATCGCCCCATTTGAGAATGGAACGGTAGGATCTTTCGGGTGCTTTCTCGTGGTACCAATCGGGTACGAACTTCTTTGATTTGCTCACGGTGTTTCCTCCTTGATAGCTTTATGTTCAGTTCATGTCGGCTGTTGCTACTATGTCCGCACCGAAAACGTCTTTGATAACGACATCTCCGGTGTTCACGCGCTCGCTGAGCTTAAACGCGCGGATGGTTTTCATGGCGTCGAGCAGGTGCTCTTTCGGTATCTCGCAGCTCGTTTTGACGGGCAGGCGGGGCATATCGGAAAACGCGGTGTCGACTGTAGTCGTCAGGGAGCGGGTGGGATTTGTCAGCTCGGTCGTGCCGAACGCGACGCCTCTTTTACACTTTGCGCCCTGAACATCTATCTTGTCGCCGTCGCGGCTGACCTTCAGACGGCAGCCGTTGGGGCAGACTATACAGACCATTTCGGTGACGTTCACTTTGTGTCAGTCCTTTCGGTTAAAACTCATATTCCATGGAATCGTAGGCGACGAGGAAGCCCTTCTCCGCCGCCGCGGGGACGAATTCGTCGTGGGTCGCTCTGCCGTTGTGGGAGAAGTGGTTGCAGCAGAAAACTGTTTTATCCGTCGCAAGCCCTGCTTTTATCATGCGGTCTTTCGTGTCCGCGTCGGCGGAGAGCCCCATGTGACCCTGGCGGTAGTTTTCGAACATGCCCGTGCAGTCTATCGAGACAAAGTCGAATACGGGCTTTGTCTGTTCGAGATAATCCCAGGTCTCGTCGGGGAAATATCCGGTGTCGTGCGCGTAGAGCATCGTCTTTTCGCCGTTTGATATCATATAGATAAACGGGTCGGTCTTTTGGTCGTGATCCGCCTTGAGCGCGGTCACTGTGTAACCCTCGACCTCAAACGGCTCAAACGCCTTTACGGGATGCAGTGCGAGAACATTCTTTTCTGTCAGCTCATCGCACCAATCCATGTCTCTTATCCATCGGAGCGTCGTGTCCGAACCGTAGAAGTTCAGCGGAGTCACCTCTTCGCCCATAAAATTCGCGAAGCATTCCGGCAGGCGCATCTGAATGTCCTGCGGATAGAGGTGATCCTCGTGCGCGTGGGTGATGAGACAGGACTTTATCGAGATAAGATCAATGCTGTCGCGCAGAGTGTGAATGAAAGTGTCGGGGCAGAAGTCGAGAAGCAATCTGTCATCAATTATCGACTGAGAGCGGGTGCGGATATTTCTGCCGCCCGCCGCCTTCGATTTCCTGCACACCTCACAGCGGCAGAAAATCGCGGGAACGCCCTCGGCTGCCGCCGTGCCCAGATATTTTATCTTCATTTCATGTCCTCCATGCCGACGGTTATCTTGTCTGTAATTCTATCCGAAATATTCTCGGATTTCAAGACTTCCATCTCGGAGGAGGAAAGATTTGCAAACTTTTTGTTTATCAGCGTATCGCTGCCGCTCGCGACGGTGACGGACTGCTTCTTAAACTCGCTGCGAGGTCTGAAGTACATCGTCATGCCGTCCTTTGCCGCCTTGTCGTAATACTGCGGAACGACATAGAGAAACTTCGCTCTGTCGTATTCAACGGGCACTCTGTCGGCTGCATTCTTCTCGCCCTTGCAGTATTCGGCGGCGGATTCGCCTGCCTGGTCGCCCGAGAGGGAGACGTAATCGACAAGGTCGTTGACGTGCAGCGCGTTGCCGCAGGAGAACACGCCGGGAATGTTCGTCATCAGCGTCTGGTCGACTACCGCGCCTTTCGTTGCGGGGTCGAGCCTGACTCCGAGCATCTGCGCCACTTCGTTCTCGGGCAGGAGTCCGACGGAGAGGATGAGCGCGTCGCAGGGAATAATGCGCGCGGTGGACTCTATCGGCTGCATCTTTTCATCTACTTGGCAGACCTCGACCGCTTCAACGCGCTTGACTCCGAAAACCTTTGTGACAGTGGTCGAGAGGTGGAGCGGGATATTGAAATCGTGCAGGCACTGGTGGACGTTTCGCGCAAGACCCGCGGGGGTGTCCTTTATTTCATAGACGCCCTCGACGCTTGCGCCCTCAAGGGTGAGGCGGCGCGCCATTATCATGCCGATATCTCCGCTGCCGAGAATAACGCAGCGGCGCGTGGGCATCTGACCGAGGATGTTGACGAAATACTGAGCCGTGCCGGCGGTGTATATGCCGGCGGGTCTGTCGCCGTGGATAAACACTTGGCGCGAGGTGCGCTCGCGGCATCCGCACGCGATAACGACGGCTTTCGAACGGCAGATCAATATGCCCTGCGCGCTCTGAACGGTGAGGGTAAAGCCGTCAGCCGTTTTCTCGGCGTCTGTTACGAATGCGTTTATTCTGTAGTCTATTCCGAGGGAGAGGAACTCCCTGATGAATCTTCCCGAATATTCGGGACCTGTCAGACGCTCGCCGAAGCGGATGAGTCCGAATCCGTCATGCACGCACTGCTTGAGGATGCCGCCGAGCTTGTGTTCGCGCTCTATAAGCAGCACATTTGCGCCGTTCTTGTGCGCGGATATCGCGGCTGCAAGACCTGCCGGACCGCCGCCGAGGACTATTACATCATATCTGAGTTCAGTCATTGTCGGTGCCCTCCTTTTCAAACAGCAGGTTGCTGTCGTCACCGCTCTTGGTGACGTCGGTCATCTTCATGCCGGTCTGCTCGCAGATAATGCCCGTGACCAGCGGCATGCAGAAGCCGCCCTGGCATCGACCCATTCCGGGGCGCACGCGGCGCTTTATCGCGTCAATTGAAGTCGCGGGAATGGGGGAGTTTATCGCGTCGATTATCTCGCCGCGGCTGATGCCCTCACAGCGGCACACGACGATGCCGTAATCGGGATTCTTTTCTATTGCCGCCTGCCTCTCGGCGACCGAGAGCTTCGCCATGACGGGGGTCACTCTGCGGTTCGGGTTGAACTTCTCGTTGGGTACAACTTTCATGACCTTCGAGAGGCGGTCAACGGTTATCTTGCTGATATCTTCAGCTATTGCCGGGGCGCTCGCGAGTCCTGGGGACTGGATACCGGCGGCGTGGATAAGATTCTGAAGCTTTTCGGAGCCCTCGACTATGAACTCCTCTTCATATGTCGCGGCGCGCACGCCTGCGAAATATGTTATGACATCGGCTTTCGAGAAGCCTTTTATCAGCGGGAGATGCTTGTTGAGCATCGCGTCGACATTCTCGCGCTTTGTCGAGAAATCTTCTCTGTAGGGCTGCTCGAATGCGTCGGGACCGACGAGAACATTGCCGTCTATCGTGCGCATAACGCCGCCGCCCTTGGTGTCCGAAGTCGCCTGCGAGAGTCCGATGAGTCCCATCGATCTCTGGACGAGCGGACCCTGCTTCTTGTCGAGTATCGCAAGGTGTCCCTTTCTCGGGTGGATGGTGAAGAAGCGGTCGCCCGCCATTTCGGCTATCTTATCCGAGAACACGCCCGCTGCATTTATAACAGCCTTGGGGTGAATCACGCCTCTGTTCGTATGTACGGCAACTATCTTGTCGCCCTCGGTGTCGATTGAAGTTACTATCGTATCGAGGGAAATCTTTGCGCCGTTTTCGACTGCGTTCTCCGCGAACGCAACGGTTAATTTATAGGGCGAGAGCACGCCGGACGACGGGAACTCGAACGCTCCGATAGCCTCGTCTGTTATATTGGGCTCGATGCGGTGGAGCTCCTCGCGGCTTATCTTTCTGCCCTCGATGCCGAGGTGCTTCTCACGGTAGTTGAACACGAGAGGCGAGAAGAATCCGAAAATCTTCTCGCTGTAGAGTATAAGATTGCTCCAGCGCTCGAACGGAACGGAAAGCTCCTTGCATACCTGAGTGTACATTGCGTTGCCGCGCACGTTCATCTCGCCGCGCTTCGTGCCGACATGGGACGCGATGCCGGGATGGATCATGCCGTCGTTTCTCGACGACGCCTGCATTGCGACATCACTCTCTTTATCGACGAGCAGAACATTGAGCTTGTAGCGGGTCAGCTCTCTTGCGATAGAGCAGCCGATGACGCCGCCGCCGATGATGAGAACATCGGGCTGAACGCCCTCGAGCGAACCGTCGGTGAATTTCGGAGCACGTATGGCGGGCTCGGTGAATCCTTTGAGTGAGATATCATTGAGCACGCCCTTGTATCCGAACTTGGCGGCGGCCTTGCCGGCCTTGACGATGTCGGTCCATTCGGTCATCTCGCCTTCGAGACGGATGCACTTGCCGACTTCGGTGCATTCGATCCCGCTGTAGCCTTTTTTCTCAAGCTTGCTGCGGACTTTCTGCACTTTCTGAGCCATATTCATCTCCCCTTTGACTGCGGCAGTGCACACTTCACGCCGAGCCTTTCCTCTATATATAAAAGTATAGAAAAGGGAAAGCACAGCGCGTGACGGCGGAGCCGCGATGTTATATATTTTTCGCGATTCTTGTTCGGTTGTCCGAACATCTTGACAAAATTATAGCATTATATTAGAATAGTGTCAAGTGTATTAAAAAGTTTATTTTATCTTAATCTTATCGGGGAGTTTCTATGGACAGTCTGAGCAGGTTGCCGCTCTATCTGCAGGTCAAAAATTACATAACCTCTATGATAGATTCCGGCGATTATCCGGCTGACTCGAAACTGCCGACGGAAAAAGAACTGATGAAAACTCTCGGCGTGGGCAGGGCGACCGTTCGCTCCGCGCTCTCCGAGCTCGAGCATGACGGCAGGATATACAAGCGCCACGGAGTCGGCACATTCGTCAGCTCCAACAAGTGGATGCCCGCGTTTGAGCCGATAATCTCGCTGACCTATTCGCTCGAAAGGCTCGGGCTGGAGATAAGAAACGTCATCATTTCATCGGGGCTCGAATATCCGAAAGGCGAGCTTGCAAAGAACTTTCCGCAGGATAAAAAAATTGGCAGACTCAGCAGACTGCGCCTCGCCGGCGGCGAGACGGTCGCTATTGAGGACAGTTACTTTACCGAGGAGCTTTATAACACCGTGCGTTCCCTCGACCCGGACAAGTCGGTGGCGCACGCGATACTTGACAGCGACGGCGTCGATGTTGACAGGATCGATATGAAAATCGTCCTGCGTATGCCGAGCGCAAAAGAGCAAAAGCAGCTGAAGCTCGCGCCCGGCGAGCGGGTGGCTCAACTGACGCGCTGGACTTTCAGCGCAGACAAGGCGATAAATTATGTGCGCTTCGTTATGCGCGAACGCCTTGTTCAAACGCCGTTCGGCGGTTGATTTGTTTATATCGGGCACTCGGCTCGATGATATATAGGAGATCGGACGCATCGCGTCCAACGAGAGGAAAAAGAAAATGAAAGACAAACTCAAAGCGATCGCCTGCCTGGGGCTCGCGGTGTGCGTGGCTTCGGGTCTGTGGGCGTGCTCAAGGGAAGATGTGCAGACCGAACTCGAGAACAGCAACACCACTATCAACTATGTCTACAACGGCACCTACGACATCTCGAATATCCCCGAGGAAACTCTCAGCGGAGAGACGCCGGTGACGGAAATCGAGACGGACACGAACGGTGAGACTTATATCGTCGTTGAACAGCCGGCGCAGACCGTTCAGGACGGCGCCGAACAGCCCCGCACGACATTGCGAAACGGCGGTAAGATAATAAGCGAGGTTTCCGAGCACCGCAATGTTGAGTCGGTCAGCGTCACTCTCCCCGAGGGCGCGACGATGGCGGATATGTTCGCGATTCTCGAAGCAGAAGGGGTCGCCTCATTCAGCGCGCTGATGAACACCGCTGTAAACACCGATTTCAGCTATTTTCCGCTCATAGGCGCGCAGGGCAAGACTGGCAGAGCGTTTGCGCTCGAGGGATATATACGCGCGGGCACATATACATTTGTTAAAAATACCGCGCCCGCCGATGTTATAAGCAGACTGCTGCGCAGCATGGAGAGCTTCGTGAGCACTTCGATGCGCCGTCAGATAGCGGCGAGAAATATGAGCGTTGATGAAGTGATCACCATCGCCTCGATAGTTGAAATAGAGAGCGGCGGCGATGTCGCGCAGATGGCAAAGATATCGTCCGTCATTCAGAACAGGCTCAAGGCGGGTATGCAGCTCGAAATGAATTCGACCGGCAGATATGTCGACTCGGTCATAAAGAACTACATAAAGAGCGACGACCCGGAAATATACAGCAAATATGAGGAGTATTACAACACCTTCAAGTGCGCGGGACTGCCCGCAGGACCGATATGCAGCCCCGGATCGGAGGCAGTGAAGTCCGCAATAAGCCCGCTGGACACAAATTATCTGTATTTCTGCATCGGAGAGGACGGGGTCTACCGCTATGCGGCAACAGCTCAAGAGCACAGAGCCAATCTGATTGCCGCAGGTCTTGCTCCGGCTGAACCGGATACACCGTCTCAGCCGTAACAGGAATCCTATTATTATTATATAAGGAATAAGGGCGTCCGAAAGGGCGGAAGAGGGAGATATCAATATGGATAATGACACAATTCTTACAAACATTTCGAAGCTCGGATCCATGAGCACGGCGATAGGCTGCGAGGCAATGCGCCAGCTTGAAACGGAGTCGGGCAAAAGCAAGGAGGTATATGCTCATCTTGACAAGCTTTTCAAGCTTCTCGATGACCGCAACCCCTATGCGCGCACCCGCGCCTTCGTGCTGATAGCCAAGAATGTTTCATGGGATTCAAGAAAGAAGATCGATAAAAATATCGACAAACTTCTCAAAACCGTCGACGCGGAGCAGGCGACGACAGTCCGCCAGTGCATCCAGTCTCTGCCGCTCATAGCGGCCGCAAAGCCCGGACTCAGACAGAGAATAGCCGAGGCTCTGCGCGCAATAAACCCCGAAAAATACCCCGTGCGTATGCGCAGCATACTCGCCGAGGATATCAGAATCGCCCTCGCGGCGGCCGAAAAATAAATTTTTTCAAGATTTGAGCGAAAAAACTTGACGAACGGGTATGTCTGTGCTAAACTGATTATACCTCTGTGAGAGGGCTATTTTTTTCTGCCCTCATTTTTTGGCCGGTTCAGAGGGAGGCTAATCAAATCCTAAGATATTGGAGGTGCCGTCATGAGAGTAAAGATTACTCTTGCTTGCACGGAATGCAAGCAGCGCAACTACAACACTGTTAAAAACAAGAAGAACACACCGGACAGGCTGGAGATGAACAAGTACTGCCGTTTCTGCAGGAAGCATACTCTCCACAAAGAAACAAAGTAAGTCGGGAGGTATAAGAATGGCGAAAAAAGAGAACACCTCTGCCGCCGCAAAGGTCGCCAAGGCTGAAAAGCAGGCCGCAAAAGGCGCCGATGACTCCAAGCTTACTTCTGCCCAGAAGGTCGCTAAGGCTGAAAAGTCCAAAGCGAAGGCCGCAAAACCGAAGAATCCCAACGGGAATATCTTCCAGCGTTTTGTCAAGGGTTTCAAGAAGTTCTGGAAGGACTTCAGAGGCGAGATCAAAAAGATCACATGGCCCGGCGCGAAAACAGTTCTCAAGAACACCGGCGTCGTGCTCGTTTCGGTCGCTGTTGTCGGCGTAGTTATCTATGCCATCGACCAGGGTCTGTCTTTCCTCGTATCCAAGCTTATTGAGCTTGCCCAGAAGACCGGCGAGAACAAGGAAACTGCCGCCGCGATCCTGAGTATGATCAATCTCGGCTTATAACGGAGGAAAACGCGATGTCTGCTGATGCCAAATGGTATGTGGTGCACACCTATTCCGGCTACGAGAATAAGGTCGCCACGAATATCGAAAAAATGGTCGAGAACCGTAAAATGCAGGATCAGATACTTGAGGTTCAGATCCCCACCGAGATCGTCACCGAGATAAAGGACGACAAAAAGCGCGAAGTTGAGCGCAAGCTCTTCCCCGGCTATGTGCTTGTCAAGGCAGCTGTTACCTATGACGAGAACAACGTCCCCTCTATGAGCGACGACGCATGGTTCGTGATCAGGAATACCAGAGGCGTGACCGGATTCGTCGGCCCCGAGAGCAAGGCTACTCCGCTCTCCGATGATGAGGTTCTCAAGCTCGGCGTTGAAAAGAAGAGCATTGAGGTCGAATATAAGGTGGGCGATACCGTGAGAATCACGGATGAACGCCTTGAGGGCTTCTCCGGCACGGTCACGAAGATCGATATGGATAACGAGACTGTCACTGTCTCCGTTTCCGCGTTCTTCGGAAAAGAGACGTCTGTCGAGCTTGAGCTCGATCAGGTCGAACTCGAAAAGTAATTTTTTATCCCGGTAATACGGACTCTATGTCCTTATTATAGCGCTTTATGCGCGCGGAGCTTCGGCTCCCGTGGGAGGGGATGTTTCCCCGACATTTACCACATTCTTATGGAGGTGCAAGTCATGGCACAGAAAGTTGTTGGCTTAATCAAATTGCAGATTCCCGCC
>DJQM01000035.1:167843-183721 GCA_002437585.1 Clostridiales bacterium UBA6386
CGGTCAGCACGGCGTCAACATCATGGCGTTCACAAAGGAATTCAACGAGAGAACGAAGAATGACATGGGTCTTATAATCCCCGTCGTCATCACCGTCTATGCGGATCGTTCCTTCACATTCGTAACAAAAACTCCGCCCGCCGCGGTTCTCATCAAGAAGGCTTGCGGAATCGAGAGCGGTTCAGGCGTTCCCAACAAGACAAAGGTCGCAACGATCACTACCGAGCAGATCAGAAAGATCGCCGAGCAGAAGATGCCCGACCTCACCGCTGCAAACATCGAGACCGCTATGAGCATGATAGCCGGTACCGCACGCAGCATGGGCGTCACAGTTGCTGATTGATGCTTCCTGTGGGAGGAAGAATCCGATTTAACCACACGATTGGGAGGAAACTATAATGAAACACGGTAAGAAATACAACCAGGGCGCTCAGCTTGTTGACAGAGCTGCCCTTTATGAGCCCAGCGAGGCTCTTGACATAGCCGTTAAGACTGCAACGGCAAAGTTCGATGAGACTGTCGAAGTCCACATCCGCCTGGGTGTTGACTCCCGCCACGCTGACCAGCAGGTCAGAGGCGCTGTCGTTCTTCCGAACGGCACCGGCAAGAAGGTTCGCGTAGCCGTCTTCGCTAAGGGCGCAGACGCTGAGGCTGCCGCTGCTGCAGGCGCTGAGATCGTCGGCGCTGAGGATCTTGTCGCTAAGATCCAGGGCGAGGGCTTCATGGATTTCGATGTCGCTATCGCTGCTCCGAACATGATGGGTCTCGTCGGCCGTCTCGGTAAGGTTCTCGGTCCCAGAGGTCTTATGCCCAGCCCCAAGGCAGGCACGGTTACCCCCGATGTCGCCAAGGCTGTCAACGAGGCTAAGGCCGGTAAGATCGAGTACCGTCTTGACAAGACCAACATCATCCACTGCCCCATCGGCAAGGCTTCCTTCGGCGCTGAGAAGCTCGGTGAGAACTTCAACACCTTGCTCGACGCTATAGTCAAGGCTAAGCCCGCTTCGTCCAAGGGTCAGTATATCAAGTCCTGCGTCGTTGCTTCGACCATGGGTCCCGGCATCCGCATCAACCCCTCTAAGGTTCTCAATGCGGGCTCTGCCGAATAAAAAAGTTATTGACACGCGCCAGTTCGTGTGTTAATATAATAAAGCTGTTCTAACCAAAGACAGCAGGTGCAACGGGCTTTAGGCCCGGCATAAGGTGAAAACCGCCTGCCGAGGAAAGGAAGCTGCGCGCAGTACAGCTGCGTATTATGCAGATATTCAACCCTTTTCCCAGCTTGCGGAAGAGGGTTTTTCCTTTTGCCTTTGCAACCACCATTTCCGGAGGTGAAACTATGCCAAGCGAAAAAATTCTTGAACAGAAGAAGCAGATCGTGAGCGATCTTGCAGACACACTCAGCTCTTCCGTCGCAGGTGTTATCGTTGACTACAAGGGTATCACTGTTGAGGACGACACAAAGCTGCGTAAGGATCTTCGTGAGGCGGGCGTCAAGTACGCAGTCGTCAAGAACACTATCCTCAAGCTTGCAGCCGAGAAGGCCGAGCTTTCCGATATCGATGACGTTCTTGAGGGCACAACCGCTATCGCAACCAGCGCGGAGGACTACACCGCCGCTGCCCGCATCCTTTGCAAATTTGCAAGCACCAGCAAGACCTTCACTGTTAAGAAGGGCTTCCTGGACGGTAAGGTCATAGGCGTCGACACTGTCGAGAGCCTTGCAAAGCTGCCTTCAAAGGACGTGCTTCTTGCTACCGTCTGCAACGCGTTCAACGCACCCATCGCCGCTTTCGCCAGAGCTATGCAGGCTCTTGTTGAAAAGGGCGGCGCAACCCCGGTTCCCGCTGAAGAGGCGGCAGCCGAAGCTTAAAGAAAAAGCTAACTTACTAATTGGAGGTAATTCAAAATGGCAAACGAGAAAATTACAAGCATTTTAGAGACTCTTGACACCCTTACCGTTATCGAGCTTTCCGAGCTCGTCTCCGCTGTTGAGGAGAGATACGGTGTTTCCGCTGCTGCTGCTGTTGCTGTTGCTGCTCCCGCTGAGGGCGGCGCTGCTGCTGCTGAGGAGCAGACCGAGTTCGACGTTATCCTTACTTCTGCCGGCGCTGCTAAGATCAACGTCATCAAGGCTGTCCGTGAGATCACCGGCCTTGGCCTGAAGGAAGCTAAGGAGCTCGTTGACGGCGCTCCCAAGGCTGTTAAGGAGAAGGTTTCTGCTGATGACGCTGAGGCTGCTAAGGCTAAGCTCGAAGAGGCAGGCGCAACTGTCGAGGTTAAGTAATTTAACTTTGAATAACAAAAACTGCTGTGGGTCTCCCATGGCAGTTTTTTGTTTTTTATTAGACTGCGGGACACTTTGCAAAAAAGTGTTGCCCGCAGTTTTGTTTTTTCGGATGATTTGCATTAAATGAGCGCAGTTCTTTGCCGTTTTATATTTACTTTTTATTCGGATGTATGATATAATCACTTTATATGGCGTGCGTTCGGCACGCGTTGACTCATTTGAAACTAACTCATTTTTATAAATATCAAGTGAAAATTGGAGGTTTTTTAATGAAACACGCAGATCTCATCTCGCAGATGACGCTGGAAGAAAAAGTCGCGTTCTGCTCCGGCAGCGACTATTGGCACACCGCGTCCATCGAGCGTCTGGGCATCCCTTCCATACTCTGGAGCGACGGCCCTCACGGTATCCGCAACAGCGTGGGTACACACGATAAGGACGACAAGGACAAGAAGAAAGAGAAAGGCGAGGGAATCGACGGATTGCTCGGCGGCGTTCCGGCAGTTTGCTATCCCACCGCGGCGACTACCGCCTGCTCATGGGATCCCGAGCTTATCTACGGCATGGGCGAGCTCCTCGGCGAAGAGTGCATAGCCGAGAAAGTATCCGTCCTGCTCGGACCCGGAACCAACATGAAGCGTTCGCCCCTCTGCGGCAGAAACTTCGAGTATTTCTCGGAAGATCCTTATCTTGCCGGTAAGATGTCCGCCGCTTTCATAAACGGCGTTCAGTCCAAGGGTATTGGCACTTCGCTCAAGCATTATGCGGTCAACAGCCAGGAGACCCGCAGAATGACCGTCAGCGCAGTTGTTGACGAGAGAACCCTGCGCGAGATATATCTCACCGCTTATGAGATAGCCGTCAAGGAGTCTCAGCCCTGGACCATCATGTGCATGTACAACCGCCTCAACGGCGTCTACGGCGCAGAAAATAAGTGGCTCCTTACCGATGTCCTCCGCCATGATTTCGGCTTCGAGGGCATGGTAGTCACCGACTGGGGTGCAGAGAACGACCGCGTTCTCGGTCTGCTCGCAGGTCAGAACCTCGAGATGCCTACCTCGAACGGCGACGGCAACAGAAAGATATATGACGCAGTCAAGCGCGGCGAGATCAGCGAGGACTTCCTCGATGAGATGGTCGACGGCGTTGTTGACGTTATCATGCGCGCAAAGGAAGTCCTTGCGGACGGCAAGGGCTACAATGCGGGCGAGCATCACGCGGCGGCACGCAAGATTGCGGGCGAGAGCATGGTGCTTCTCAAGAACGACGACAATATCCTGCCCCTGAGCAAGAAGGCAAAGGTCGCAGTTATCGGCCAGATGGCAAAGAAGCCGCGTCATCAGGGCGCCGGCAGCTCTCTTGTCAACTCTATAAAGATAGACAACGCATATGACACCATGTTCGAAGAGGGCATTGATGTTATCTATGCCGACGGCTACGCGATGACGAAGAAGGAGAAGAAAAATTCTCCCGAGACTTACATAGCCGATGCAGTTGAGGCGGCAAAGAAAGCGGATGTTGCAGTTCTGTTCATTGGTCTTACCGATGAGTTCGAGTCCGAGGGCTTCGACAGAACCCATCTTCGCATCCCGCCCGAGCATGTCGCTCTGCTCAGTGCTATACGCGGAGTTACCGAGAACATCGTTGTCGTCCTTGCGGGCGGTGCAGTTGTCGAGATGCCGTGGATAGGCGAGGCAAAGGCTCTGCTCAACAGCTATCTCGGCGGCGAGGCGAGCGGCAGCGCAGTCACCGATATTCTCTTCGGCGATGTCAACCCCTCCGGCAAGCTTGCCGAGACCTATCCGTTCTCGCTCGAGGACACTCCCTGCTACAACAACTTCCCCGGACATACCGCAACTGTCGAGTATCGCGAGGGTCTGTATATCGGCTACCGCTACTATGACACCGCGAAGAAGAATGTCCTGTTCCCGTTCGGCTTCGGTCTGTCTTACACTACTTTCGAGTACAGCGATCTCAAGGTCTCTGCGGACAGCATCAAGGATACCGACACTCTCAAGGTTTCATTCAAGATAAAGAACACCGGTGACAGAGACGGCGCAGAGGTTGCCGAGCTCTATGTTGCCCAGGAAAACAGCACCATCTTCCGCCCCGAGAAGGAGCTCAGGGGCTTCAAGAAAGTATTCCTCAAGGCGGGCGAGGAGAAAGAGGTCGAAATCGAGCTCAGCAAGCGCGCATTCGCGTTCTACGATGTCGATCTCGGCGACTGGCATGTTGAGACGGATAATTATAAGCTTCTCGTCGGAGCATCGAGCCGCGATATCCGCCTCGAGGGCAGTGTTAAGGTCGAGAGCACCGTTGACGCCCCCGTCAAGGATCTCAGAGAGACCATGCCCGCTTATTATTCGGCGGATGTTATGAATGTCCCGGACGATCAGTTCAAGGCTCTTCTCGGTCACGAGATTCCCGAGAGCGAGATCCACGACTATCCGAATCTGACTTTTGCCAACACTCTTGAGGACTCCGCCTGCGGCAAGAACGGCGCGAAGCTCTGCAAGATGCTGCGCAAGTTCGTCGGCAGCGAGGGCATGGCATGCTCGATTGCGCTCCAGACCCCCGTCAAGAACTTCGTCTCCATGAGCATGGGCGTGTTCAGCGAGGAGCTCGGACATCAGCTTCTGGATATCCTCAACGACAAGAAGCCTATGGGACGTGGCATACTCGTTCTTATAGGCAAGGCTATCCCCGCCGTTGCCAAGGGACTCCCGAACCTGCTCAAGAGCATCTGATAGACTAAAATTCAATTATCCGCTGCAATTTGTGCGGCGGATAATTTTTTTGCACGGAAATTCTGTTGACTTTATCATGTTATAGAGAGTAAACTTTATCTATCAGTGCTTCGGAGGTCTGAATATGAAAAACAAAGACAGCGTGGAGCTTATAGAATACACAAAGGCGCAGGACGCGCTTAACTGCGTCACCCACGCGCTCGGCGCAGTGCTCGGCGCGACGGTGCTCATTCTGCTGATCAAAAAGGCGGCGCCGTTTGACAGCGCGAGATATATGGCTTCGGCTGTTGTCTACGGATTTTCACTTATCCTGCTCTACAGCGCGTCGGCAGTCTATCACGGCTTGCCGCAGGGCGAAGCGAAGCGGACAGCCCGTCTCGTCGATCATTCTGTTATACCGATTTTGCTCGCCGGCACCGCGACCCCGTGCGCGCTTATTACGCTCTATAATCACAACAAATTCTGCTGCGCCGCCGTGCTCCTGCTCGGCTGGGGCAGCGTGATATTCGGGCTTGTCGCGAAGCTTTTCTTCTTTCAGAAGACGAAAGCCGCGTGCGTCGCGGTCTATATAATCGCGGGCGCGGTGATGCTCTCATGTTCGCTCGCGGTTATAGACGAGATAAATGTCCATGCTCTCCTGCTCTTAGTGTTCGGCTGCGCGGTCTATCTCTTCGGCTCGATATTCTGCGCCGTCGGCAGCAAGCACCCGTGGTTCCATGTGCCGTTTCATATATTCATGGTCGCGGGCAGCATGATACACGCCTATGTGATATACGAATATGTTTTCATAGTCGCGTAATTGTTCAAATTTAAAATAAAAGTAAAGGCGGCGGTTAAAAATTTAATTGCCGCTTTAAAAATTTTGTAAGATTTTGAGTTTAGCGTAGTCTTATATATGAAAGGAGGCGGCAGAGTGACGGAGTTTGAAAAAATATACCGCGATTATTTCGATGATGTGTTCCTTTATATCAAACGACTCTCGGGCAGCGAGGATATAGCCGAGGATATCACAAGTGAAGCTTTCTATAAGGCCATGCGTTCGATAAAAGGGTTTCGCGGCGAGTGCGACATCCGCGTTTGGCTGTGTCAGATAGCAAAAAACTGCTATTATACTTATCTCAAAAAATCCGCTCGGACGGATAGCGTCGATGATTCCGTTCTCTTCAATCTGCCCGCCTTTGAAGGAAACGCCGAAGAGCAGATATTGAAGCGCGATGAGGCAATGAGGGTGCGGAAAATCCTGCGCTCTATTCCCGACCCGTACAGAGAGGTGTTTATGTGGCGCGTATTTGCGCAGCTCAGCTATAAGCAGATAGGCGAGCTGTTCGGTAAAACCGAAAACTGGGCGTGTGTCACTTATCATCGGGCGCGCGGCATGATAAGAACAGGATTGGAGGAGAACGAAAATGAGAAATGAGTGCAATATCATTCGCGATATTCTGCCGCTGTATGTTGATAAAATGGTGAGCGCGGACACGGCATCTTTCGTTGAAGAGCATCTTATCGGGTGCGCCGAGTGTCGCGCGGAGCTCGAAAAGCTGAAGGGCGCCGATGCTATTGAGTCTGCCGTTTCGGATGCGGAAAATAATGACGAAAAGCGGCTCAAAGCTTTTGCCGGGAAGATCAACAGGAAAAGACATATTGTGATATCCGCATTTGCGGCAGTTCTGTTGCTCGCCGTTTTTCTCGGCGGCAGTCTGATATCATTCGCAAAATTCGGTACGGCGAATTTTTTTGCTGCCGCCAACGGATTTGTGCAGGTGACGGCTGCCGACAGGGAATATGTTGAAATACAACGCTCGCCGAGAGTAGTTGTCGCCAGACCGGACTACGAGCTGTTCGCGGAATATATGAAAAATCGCGGTTTCAGCGAAGTCGAGCAGTTCGGCTCGCAGCATATTTTTTCTGACGGAGAGAGGACAGAGAGAGTCATTTATTATCAAAACACATATTTTTCCAAATGGATTTGGGATTAATACTTTTGCGGAGAATCGGAAAAAAGCTTTACTCCGGAGGCTTACCTCTGATATAATATACATGTGTAAAATTATCTCAGGAGGAACGCCGATGAAGCACGATTATCACGGAAAACCGGCTTCGCTTCCGGCGCGTTTGATGCGCGTCGCGATGCGGTACAAAAAAGAGGAGAGACCCGAAAAGGCGGCAGAACTTGAGGTTCTGCCGAAAAAAGAGCTCGGCGAAAACGAAAATAAACGCCTGCCGGAGTTTATAGCTCCGGGTGATGTAACCTGCTTTTGTGTTGACGGCAAGAATGTTTTTTGGATAGGCACGAACGAGGGACTCTGGCGCGTGGACGAGAGCGAAAAGGATGAGCTCGACCGCGTGCAGTGCTTCAGAGCCGACGCCTGCATATTTGATAATAATGTCAAAGCCGTTGAGTCGGACGACAGCAACGGCGTATGGGTGCTGACCGAAAGCGGAGTGTCGCATATTGAAATGCGTATGCTCTCGGTCGAGCACAAGGCGAATCTCCATTCCGCAATGGACGAGAGAATCGTTCAGCGCCGCGGAATGCTCAGCAGCGCAACATGGGAGGCGGACAAAAACAAGTGGGTGCCGCATGAGTCCGACAACGACGGACTCTGGACTGCCCTCGTCGCGATGGGCGACATCTGCCGTTACGGCGTGATGAAGAACGATCCGAAATATACTCCCGAGCAGGTCGAACACGCGCGCAAGGTCGCGACCCGCTGGACCGAGGCGATACTCCTGCTCGAATACATACCCTCGTGGAAGGGCAAGGTCGCGGCATTCGTCCGCTACAACGAGCCCGGCACAAACCGCGCCTCAAAAGGCTACCTCAAGCGCGGCAGAGAGGGAAAATTGAACATCCCCGATGTCGGACCCGCAGGCTTTATCCATGCCGAGCTCGGTCCCGTCGATGAGGACGACTGGGCGGAGCGCGACGCAGTGCCGGAGATAGTTTTCCGCAATGTCGAGGGCTATATAGCGCGCTCCTATCATGTCACCGACCCTGTCAACGACCCGATACCGTTTCATGACGGCGTTTTCTTCAAAAAAGTCTATGACCCCGACGGAAAGCTTGTCAGCGTGCGTGTGCCCACGAGCAGCGACAAGGGCGACGATCTGCTCGGACTGCTGACTGTTGACAGCTCGCTCGAGATACCCGAGCGCCTGCGCCGCCTCTATGCGGACGAGGTTGACCCCGCGACAGGCAAGCGCTGGGGCGACGACGATATAGTCTATAAATGCGACACCTCGAACGATGAGCTGACCGGACACTATGCGATATGGCAGCTCGCCTATGACATACTCGGCGAGGATGACCCGGAGCTCCGCGAGATAATCGCGACGATAGCCGAGCGCCACGCCCGCCACTTCGCGGACAACGACTATGCCCATACGGATGCGGGTGGTCAGCCGACCTCATGGGCGCGCATGACGAGGGAATATTATCTCAACCGCGACTGCGAGGGCTACGAGGACGGACCGCTCGGCACGATGATCCTGCTCCAGCTGTTTAAGGTCGCGCATCATGTCACAGGCAACGAGCGCTGGGATAAAGAATATCGCAAGCTCGCGCTCGAAGAGCCTTATCGCTACGCCGACCTCGCCTGCGAGCACTACGAGCGATACGAAAACAAGATAAAAGAATTTCTGCACAACGAGGAGCTTGACTCCGAGACGCTGTTCCCGATGGTCGTCAAGACAATGAACTATTCCGACACGCGCATGGCGGCGATAGTCTATTACACCATGTCGCAGCTCGAGGATGATCCGATACTGCTCGAGAAGTTCAGACGCGGCGCGGACTGCTGGTGGAGGCTCGAAAAATACGGGCGCGATATAGAATGGTCGCTCGTCTATCAGCTGATGTACCCCGACGAGGAGAAATACGACGCATTCGGCAAACCCTGCAAAGACGTTCTCGCATGGCAGGCTTCGCGCTATCCCGTCAGCTCCCGCGAGATATTTATTGACAACACCACGCGCCCCGACGCCCGCGAAGAGGACGGCATGCTCTGGTATAAAAACACCGAGAAGCCGATACCCTATGCCGTTGCAATGGATGAGCGTGGCGGCACGGGCACCGATTTCTTCCATGCCCGCCAGGGAAGATGGGACAACAGCATCGGCGTCAACGGTTCATATAATCTCATCATGCCCTATTGGATAGGTCGCTACAACGGTCTGCTCAAAGAGGAGAGCGCGGGCGGCGACATCACCGCCGACGAGCTCGAAGAGATCCTCAGAACGCAGTAAAAATACCGTACTTTGCAAAAGAACGGAAAATAAACCGAGCCGCAGCAGTTTGAACTGCTGCGGCTCGGTTTATTTTTTGCTTGTGTGACAACTGCCTTGAATATATCGCCCGGCTTTTGCCGGACATTTTTTTATTCGTAGAGCGGGTGCTTTGCGCAGATCTCCGCAACTCCGGCGCGGATGGCGTCGGCACTGCTTTCAAAGTCGGTCGCCGCGAGGAAAACGAACTCGGCGATTTTGTCCATATCGCTCTCATCGAGCCCTCTTGTCGTGGCGGCAGCCGTTCCGAGGCGCAGACCGCTCGTGACAAACGGTTTCTCGGGGTCGTTGGGTATGGCGTTTTTGTTCGCCGTGATGTTCACTTCGTCGAGCCGTTTTTCGAGCTCTTTGCCCGTCACGCCGAGCGAACGTAGGTCGAGGAGCATAAGGTGGTTGTCTGTGCCGCCGGAGACGAGATTGACTCCGCGCTTTTTAAGAGCCTCGGCAAGAGCCTTGGAGTTGTTGAGCAGTCTCTGCTGATAATCCTTGAACTCCGGCTTGAGCGCCTCGCCGAAGCAGACTGCCTTGCCCGCGATAACATGCATGAGCGGGCCGCCCTGGTTGCCGGGGAAAATTGATTTGTTTATCGCTGCGCCAAGCTCTGCTTTCGAGAGAATAAGTCCGCCGCGGGGACCTCTGAGGGTCTTGTGCGTGGTTGTAGTCACAACATCGGCGTAGGGCACGGGCGAGGGATGCAGCCCCGCCGCAACGAGTCCCGCGATGTGCGCCATGTCAACCATGAAATATGCGCCGACTGATTTCGCTATCGCGCCGATGCGCTCGAAGTCTATTATTCTCGGATATGCTGACGCGCCCGCGACCATCAGCTTCGGGCAGACCTCTTTTGCGGTCTTCTCAAGCTCGTCATAATCTATATATCCGTCGTCGTTCACGCCGTAGGGAACGAATTTGTAGAGCTTGCCGCTCGCGTTGACGGGCGAGCCGTGGGTCAGATGTCCGCCGTGGTCGAGGCTCATGCCCATGACTGTGTCGCCGGGATTTATGAGCGCGGAATAAGCCGCCATGTTCGCCTGCGCGCCCGAGTGCGGCTGAACGTTGGCGCAGTCCGCGCCGAAGAGCTCTTTTGCGCGCTCTATGGCGAGGTTTTCAACAATGTCAACATATTCGCAGCCGCCGTAATAGCGCTTGCCGGGGTAGCCCTCGGCGTATTTGTTGGTCAGCACGCTGCCCATCGCCGCCATGACGGCGGGGGAGACGAAGTTCTCCGAGGCGATAAGCTCGATGTTGCGTCTCTGGCGACCGAGCTCAAGCTCCATGGCATTCGCCACTTCCGGGTCGTACTGCGCGACGGTCTTTGCGCTGTCAAAAAAATCAGGATACATTTTGATTTCCTCCTTCTGAAAAAATCGAAACAAAGATTGAAACAATGATACCATATCGGCTCACTTAAAGTCAAAGCTAAACGGAATAATGCCGCCGATTTATGCAAACAGACGGAATGGGTCAAAATAAGCCTTGTATTTATGTCAATAATACTGTATAATGATTTAACACAGCATTTTTATTAGAAGGAGCTGAAGCAATGGATCCCATTAAAGTGGATTTTTCAAAAAAAGGCGGCCCCAAGGAGATAGTGATACCTCCCGATAAAGCGGCGCTCAAGATAATCCTGAGCGTGCTGTGCTCTATCGTTACCGCGGGCATCGCATTTTATATAATGCTGCCGCCGCTCAACTTCAAGGCGTATGAGTTCTACGGCTTCCTCGCGATAATCGTTGCGTCATATGCGCTGTTTTCGGCGATTTTCACCGGCGTGTTCTCGAAGCCCGAATATATGCCCTATTTCAAGCGTCAGATGATAGTTCCCGGCGTTATCGTCGGCGTTATCGCGCTTACGGTCGGTATCGGCTATCTCGTCTCAAGCCCGTTCTTCAGAGCGTCGTCTTACAGCCGGATAATCGATGTCCGCACTGACAGCAACTTTGCCGATGAGATTGACAAGCAGGATGCGGAGTCCTTCAGCAATATCCCGAAGCTCGATGAGGGCGTCGCGGCTACGCTCGCGCCCAGAGCGCTCGGTAAGCTCGCCGAAAAAGGCTATGTCTCGCAGTTCTCGGTCTATCCGCTCTATACGCAGATAAACTACAAGGGCACGCCCGTCAGGGTCGTTCCGCTCCAGTATTCAAATATCATCAAGTGGCTCACCAACCGCACCGAGGGTCTCCCCGGATATATCATAATCGACATGGCGAATGAAGTCACCACCCTCAAGGAGCTTGATGCGGGTATCAAGTATTCGCCCGCCGAGCACTTCGGCAGACTTCTCAAGCGCCATCTGAGAATGAAGTATCCCACCTATATGTTCGGATCGAGCTCGTTTGAAATCGACGATAACGGCAATCCCTATTGGATCTGCGCAAGAGTTGACAAGACCATCGGTCTGTTCGGCGGAACCGATGTCAAGGGAATAGTGATAGTCAACGCGATTGACGGCAAGTGCGAATATGTGCCTATTGAGACCGTCAAGAGCGACGCCAAGTATCAGTGGATCGACAGAGTCTATGACTCCGACCTTCTCGTCGAGCAGTACAACTACTACGGCAGATATCAGAAGGGCTTCTGGAACTCGATTCTCGGTCAGGAAGATGTCTATGTCACCACCGAGGACTACAGCTACATCGCTCAGAACGACGATGTCTATATGTACACGGGTGTTACCTCCGTCACCAACGACCAGTCGATAACCGGCTTTATAATGATAAACCAGCGCACCAAAGAGGCTGTTTATTATTCGGTCGCGGGCGCAAAGGAACAGTCGGCGCAGGCTTCCGCAGAGGGTCTCGATGAGATCAAGGCGGCAGGCTACACGGCAACGTTCCCGCTGCTGCTCAACATCGACGGCGAGCCGACCTATTTCATGGCTCTCAAGGATGTCAGGGACGACGGATCTCAGATCATTCAGAGCTACGCGCTCATCAACGTCAAGCAGTACACGAAGATAAAGGTCTACGGCAAGACCCTTGCCGAGTGCCTTGCAAAGTATGTTGACCAGCTCAAGGCGAACGGCATCAATGTCGATATCGATGCGAACCAGGTCGTCGATCCCGCGGATAACCCCGATGCGCAGGGCGATTCCGAGACAAAGGTGCAGACCGTCAACGGCAAGATAGCCGATATCCGCACCCAGGTCATCTCGGGCGAGACATATTATTATATCAAGCTCGAGGGCGGCGATGTCTATTATTCGATAGCCGCTTCCAAGTCGACAACCGCCGTTATTCTCAACAGAAACGACACTGTCACGATTCGCTTCAACGCCGGCGAGGGTGCAATAGTCCCCGCAAGCGAGCTTGAAAAAGCGAAATAAAACATCATCACAAACAAACGCGCCGCCGCAGATATTCTCTGCGGCGGCGCTGCACTATTTATGTTTACTTTTCTTCGGGTTTGTTATCGTTTTCCGTGTTGTTGTCTGTTTTGCTTTTTTCGGAAGGATTGTCCTTTGTCTGCTTGAGCAGGGGGTTCAGTTTTTTGAGTATCATTGCGACACTTGCGAAGATGAGGGCAGCCAAAGCGAGGTGAGGATTAAAGCCGTCAAGAAGTCCCGAAAGGACAAAATCCAGCCATTCGCAAAACAGGAAAATTACAATCAAAAATACCGCATCTAATGCATCCATAATTTTATTCAGCCATCAGGCGGCTGTCCCTCCTGTGTTGTTTTTTCCATAAACTGTTCCGTGATAAATATAGTTTTTAGCGATAGTATAATCTTCATAAAAATATCCGGTGCAGTGTTGCGGATCCATTCCTGTTTTCGGCTTAATTCCAATTGAAACACCTGAAGTACTGACGGAATAACTCGGAACAATATTGACTGTTGTGTGAGCATAACAAGCATCTATATATAACCTATTTTTATTAGAACGGCTTGTTAATTGAAATGTTCCATAACCGCTTCTGGCAAAATGAGTCAGATTGTTATTTTTATCGGTTATGCCTAAAGCGAATTTTGCATAAATGCTGTTTGCTTTTTCAGTTGAATATACCCATGATTCTGTCTGCGTAATATTGGAACTTGCTGAGTTAATAGCGATAAGGTCTGCATGAACTTTATTGTTAGATTGTACACAATAAGTGAAACTGTTGGCAGAGGTGGAGTTAAAACCGATAATTGCCATATCTACTATGCGGAAAAAAGGAATTTTATTCCATTTCCATGAGAACTTAAAGTTTACATAGTACATTGTAGTGTTATTTTCTTTGCGTGAACCGCTACTTACATAACTCAATGATGATGTCATGGTAGCAGTAGAAATTGACTGGATTGCCGCATCTGTAATTTCTTTCATATTAGCAACTTCACGAAGCTTAGTGATTTCACTATCTGTATAGCCATATAGTTTTAATGTTTGATCATCTAACGCAGCTCTGCTTCGTATTTCTTTCACATAGTCAAAGTTCCTAATTTCAGAGACTTCATTTGCGGTGTAACCAAGAGAAGACAACTCTTTGTCAGACATCGATATTATTTTGTTGTATTCATCCCATTCGTTGATTGCGGTATTTTCGCTGGTAGAAATAACATTGGAAGATGTGGCAAATGAACTTGTTGCAAAAGTAGGAAGTAAAAAAATAAGTGTTAACAAAATTAACAAACTTTTTTTCATTATGTTTCCTCCTGAAAAGAGCATTGTATAGGTGTTCCTCAAAAAGTTCGCAGTGTATAATATTTTATATTTAACTGGATCTCCTTCTGTGTTATTTATTATGTATTCTATATGTTTTGCCTCCTTAAACTAAACCATCGGAATCTCCTCCTTTGCAGAAATAATATTTTTTATAAAAGTTTTAGTTGAGAACTTATCGCAACACAATGCTATCACAAATCGCCAACGTTATAATTCTGTATAGTAATATTATATATTTTTGTCACAAATTACAAAAATATATAATTCGATTTGTGTATTTGCAACAAAGAATTTATACGGCACGCAGAGTTACAATGCAGAAAAATCCCCCGCAGATTCGCTCTGCGGGGGACTGCTTTATTATATTATCTATCCGGCGTTATTGCTGAGAATGTGTTATGAAATAAATCAGTGCGATAACTCCCGCCGTGGCTGTTGCGCCGATAACGATGTTGTTTATCATCACTATGGTGCCGACGCCTGCGGCAACTCCGAGAACGCCTGCAAGGGCGATCGGGATCCACATAACGGGCGACTGACCGTACTTTGCGCCGACATACCAGCTGTAGAGACCCCAGCCGAAAGCGTCGGTGAACTTGTAGAGGTGGGTGTCGTAGCTCCACGGATCGTTCTCGTCAAGCTCGAAGATGCGGACAGCTCTGGTTATGTATCTGCCGTAGGACTGGAAGGTGACGCTGGGGCACATGACAAGGTCGATGCCGTCAACGTTGCCGATGAAGGTGTTGATGTGGTCGTGGCCGAAGGATGCCGCGATGACATCGCCGCGCTCTTTCCACGAAGCGAACTCGCCGGAGTTGGTGTTCGACGGGCAGGGGAACTCAAGCAGTATGCCGGAAGCCTTGCCGGGCTTGAGCATGAGCAGCTTGTTCTCGCCGTTGATGACCTTGCTTATCGCGTTTTCGCCGCTGAACGGAGAATCAACGAGAAGCTCCGCGACCTCGGGGACGATGATGTGCTGGAAAGCGATGGAGGGAACGAGGTGACCCTCTTTTTCTTCGAGCGCCTTGCTGGTCTTTTCGTACCAGTCTATCTGATCCTGATGAACGTAGTCGTAACCGCCGTTGACTCTGTCGTAGTCGTTCGAGTCGATCATCCAGAGGTTGAACTTCGTCTCGCTGCCCTCGGAGGCATAGATGGGCAGGTTGTGCGTGCCGGTGCCGTACATCTCGGGCACTGCGTCATATGCGAGGCAGCCCGGGAAAGTCTGATAATATGCGAACTGCTCGTCGCGGCTGACGGGGCAGCCGTCGTCATTGTCGTGGTTGCCGAAAACAACGGTGAAGGGGATGCCTCTGTCAACAACGGGCTGAAGTATCGCCTTTATTCCGGCATAGACGCCCTCGGCGGTCTCTATCTTGCCGCCTGCAAGCTGGTCGCCAGTGAACACGACAAGGTCGGGCTTCTCTGCGTCGAGAGCCTTCTCCATGAACATTATTGTGGCTTCTCTCGGAACGTCGATATCCTGCGTGTCGGAGATCTGCATGATCTTGAACTTTCCGTCCTTGTTGAAACGCAGAACGTCATTGTTGTCGACCGCTGCAAAAGCGGGCGACGCTGCGGCTATGAGCATCGCCGCACACAGCACAGCGGCGAGCAAAGCCTTGATTTTTTTACTCATGACTCTTCAATCAATCCTTTCTTCTCTCAGTATGAGCAACATATTAAAGCCTGATTATTATATAACTAATATAGCCAAAAATCAATCTGCAAAAGTCATAATTTTTATGTGCATTTTTGAGTTAGAATAGACAAACCGGGTCTGCATATATGCGCAGACCCGGCAGTTTGCAGGTTGAATTTTCAATAAGTGTAAGAATAATGCCGATTTTTGGCTTAATTTCGTAGGGGGTTGGCGACCTCGACAACCCTATGCCGCTTTCAGCGGCA
>DJQM01000049.1:0-10639 GCA_002437585.1 Clostridiales bacterium UBA6386
CATATCTATTTACAGCACAGAGGAGAATGAAAGAAAATTCCATCTTCCTATTGTACATTGTCCGGTTTTTTGTTATAATGTAAGGAAAATGCTTATTACTGGATGTGTGCTAAGGTGAAATACGGAATTTGGAATGAGAAGAAGCCGGATATAACGGCGGTGAACGCCCTGGTCGGCGCGGGCTACGCCCCATTGTCTGCCATGGTGCTGGCTGCCCGGGGCATTCAGGACGGTACCCAGGCGAAGAATTATCTGGATCGCAGCGCGCCCCTGCCTGACCCCTTCGCGATGACGGACATGGCTCTGGCCGCCGGACGGGTGGCGCTGGCCATCGAAAACAAGGAAAAAATTGCGGTATTCGGCGATTACGACGTGGACGGCATTACCGCCACCTGTCTTCTGACGGATTTCCTCCGCAGCCACGGAGGCAACTGCGTCAGCTACATCCCCGGCCGGCTGGAGGAGGGCTACGGCCTGAACGCCATCGCCCTGCATCAGCTTCACGACGAGGGGGTTCAGCTCATCGTCACCGTGGACTGCGGCATTACCGCCGTAGCGGAAGCCCGGCTGTGCAAGGAGCTGGGCATGGACTTAGTCATTACCGACCACCACGAATGCAAGGACGCGCTGCCCGAGGCGGTGGCGGTGGTTGACCCCCACCGGCCTGATGGGGGCTACCCCCATAAGGATCTTTCCGGCGTGGGCATTGCCTTCAAGCTGGCCTGCGCCCTGAGTGGGGACACGGAGGCGGTGCTGTCCGAGTACGCCGACATGGTGTGCCTGGGCACCGTGGCGGACGTGATGCCCCTGCGGGGGGAAAACCGGGTGTTCGCCGCCCGTGGGCTGGAGCTGCTGGCCCACACCAAGCGTCCCGGCATTGCCGCTCTCATGGCCGAGTGCGGCTGCGATCCCAAATCCGTCACCTGCTCCACCATCGGCTTTATGCTGGCTCCCCGGATCAACGCCGCAGGCCGGATGGGTCAGATCGATCTGGCTCTGAAATTATTTCTGACCGACGATCCCCAGGAGGCAAGCGACGCCGCCAAGGCGCTGTGCGCCCTGAACCGGCAGCGGCAGGCGGTGGAATCGGAGATTTACCGGCAGGCGGTGGCCATGCTGCCTGCCGGTAAGCCCCCGGAGGCCATCGTCCTGGCGGATGAGGGCTGGCATCAGGGGGTCGTGGGCATTGTGGCCAGCCGGATCGCCGAGGAATACGCCTGTCCGGCCTTCCTCATCTGCCTGGACGGGGAGCACGGCAAAGCCAGCTCCCGAAGCCACGGCGGCTTCAATCTGTTCGCTTCCTTAAGCACCCTGTCCCCCCTTCTGGAAAGCTACGGCGGCCACGAGCTGGCGGCGGGCTTTACCATCAGCCGGAAGAACATTCCGGAATTCCGCCGTCAGATCTGCGCCCTGGCCGCAGACTACTACCAGGACGACATGCCCCGCACCAGTCTGGATGTCGACTGCGCCATTGACCCGGAGCTTCTGACCATTCCGGGCATCGATTCGCTGAACGCGCTGGAGCCCTGCGGCAACGGCTGCCCCAAGCCGGTGCTGTCCATGTCCGGGCTGACCATTGAGCGGATCAGCATGGTGGGCGGCGGCCGGCACATGCGGCTGCGGCTGCGCAAGGGGCATTTCACCTTCGGTGCCATTTACTTTTCCGCCAACCCCCAGAGCGTTTCCATTGCCCCTGGGGATCTGGTGGACGTGGCCTTCCATCCCCAGATCAACGAATATCGGGGAGACCGGATCGTCCAGATGAACGTTCTGGACATCCGTCCCAGCTGCCGGGCCGCCTGCTCCCCGGAGACCTCCCTGTACCGCGCTCTGCAAAAGGGCGAGCACCTGTCCCGGGAGAATATCGCCTGCCTTCCCGACCGAGCCATGCTGGCCATGGTCTGGCGATATCTGGCAAGCACCGGGACGGAAGTGCAGGAGTCGCCTCTGTGCCTGTGCCGGAAGATCGTCCGTTGGGCAGGCAAGCCCCTGAGCCTGGGTCAGCTGAGCATCTGCCTGGATATTTTCCGGGATGTGGGGCTGCTGGAAATCACCCGGCTTCATAAATCCGTCACCATCCGGCTGACCCCCGGAACGGAAAAGGCTGACCTGACCACCAGCCAGACCATGCAGCGGCTGCTGCGCGCGAAAGAGAGCTGAAGAACATGGAAACCTTCGAAGAACACTATGCCGCCATGGAGCGGGCGATCAACAAGCACATTCCCGGAGCCGACTGGACCCTCATCAACAAGGCCGTGGACTACGCCAGTGCCAAGCATCAGACCCAGAAGCGCAAGGACGGCTCCCCCTACATCATTCACCCCCTGGCCGTGGCGCAGATCGTAGCGGAAATGGGTCTGGACTGCGACGCGGTGCTGGGCGCGCTGCTTCACGACTGCATCGAGGACACCGACGCCTCCCACGAGGACATTGAGCGCATCTTCGGTTCCACCGTTGCCGAGCTTGTGGAGGGCGTCACCAAGCTGACCCGAGCCAACTTCTCCACCTCCGAGCAGGCTCAGATGGAAAATCTGCGCAAAATGTTCATGGCCATGTCCAAGGACATCCGGGTGGTGCTCATCAAGATCGCCGACCGGCTGCACAACATGCGCACCATGCAGTACCAGACCCCGGAGAAGCAGCTGAAGAAATGCCAGGAGACCATGGACATCTACGCGCCTCTGGCGCACCGGCTTGGTATGCAGAAGATCAAGTGGGAGCTGGAGGACATCGCCCTGAAGTACCTGGTGCCAGATTCCTACAACGAGATCATGAACTATCTGAACGCCCACAAGGAGCAGGACGAGGTGTTCATGCGCACCATTCAGGACAAGATCACCCAGCGGCTTTCCTCCGTGGGCATTCCCAACAAGACCTATGGCCGGATCAAGCATGTATACTCCATCTACCGGAAGATGCAGGCTCAGGGCAAGACCATCGACGAGCTTTACGACATCTACGCCTTCCGGGTCATCGTGAACACCATCCCCGACTGCTACAACGTGCTGGGTCACGTTCACGACCTGTTCAACCCGGTGCCCAGCCGGTTCAAGGACTATATCTCCACCCCCAAGCCCAACATGTACCAGAGCCTCCACACCACCGTCATCGGCTCCCAGGGCATTCCCTTCGAGGTGCAGATCCGAACCTGGGAAATGCACGAGACCGCGGAGTACGGCATTGCCGCCCACTGGAAATACAAGCAGGGCACCGGTGCCGGCACGGAAAAGGACTTCGAGTGGGTTCGCAGGCTTCTGGAAACCCAGCAGGACTCCGATGCCGAGGAATTCGTCCAGTCCCTGAAAATCGACATGTTTGACGACGAGGTCTTTGTCTACACCCCCAAGGGGCGGATCGTCTCCCTGCCCGCCGGTTCCACCCCCATCGATTTTGCCTACGCCATTCACTCCGGAGTGGGCAACGCCATGATCGGTGCCAAGGTCAACAACCGGATCGCCAATATCGATACCAAGCTGCGAAACGGCGACATTGTGGAGGTACTCACCTCCAAGGCCGCCAAGGGTCCCAGCCGGGACTGGCTGACCATCTGCAAATCCAATCAGGCCAGAACCAAGATCAAGCAGTGGTTCAAGCGGGAAAAGCGGGAGGAAAACATCGTCCATGGCCGGGCCTCCTTCGAGGCGGAGATCAAGCGGGTGGGGCTGCCGCTCAGCGCGCTGACAAGCCCCGATCTGGAGCCGCACCTGCTGCAAAAGCTTTCCTTTGACAGCTGGGACGATATGTACGCCGCCATCGGCTACGGCGGCCTCACCGCCACCAAGGCGGTGGGCCGGATCCGGGACGACGTGAACAAGGCTCTGAAGGCGCAGACCGCGGAAAAGCTTCCGGGTACGCCCCTGCGCTTAAAACCGGACTCCGACGCGGAGCTTCTCAACCGCCATGCCGTCAACGGCATCATCGTGGAGGACATCGATTCCTGCATGATCAAATTCGCCAAGTGCTGCACTCCCGTCCCCGGAGACCCCATCGTGGGCTTTATTACCAAGGGCTTCGGCGTTTCCATCCACCGGGCAGACTGTCCCAACGCCGCCGCCCGGGAGGATCCCAAGCAGGCCGCCCGCTGGGTTCGGGTTCGCTGGGCCACCCAGGAGGAGCAGCCCTTCGAGACCACCCTGGAGCTGGACTGCATCACCCGGGACGGTCTGGTGCTGGATGTGGCCACGGTCATGAGTGCCGCCCGGGTTCGGGTGAAGGAAATGAACGCGAAAGACCTTCCCGGCGGCCGGAGTACCATCACCATCCGGTTTGAAGTGAAGAACGTGGCCGAGCTGGATTCCATCCGCACCAAGCTTCTGAACATCCGGGACGTGACCAACTCCCGCCGGGGGCAGAATTAAACGATTTAGGAGATTGTATATATGAGAGCAGTATTGACCCGGGTAAGATCCGCCAGCGTGACCATCGACGGCCAGTGTGTGGGCAAAATCGGCCAGGGCTTTCTCATCCTGCTGGGGGTCGGCCCCAGCGACACGGAAAGAGAATGCCGGTATCTGGCGGAAAAGGCTCTGGGTCTGCGGATCTTCGAGGACGAAACCGGAAAAATGAATCTGGGGCTGGACGCTGTCCACGGAGAAGTCCTGGTGGTCAGCCAGTTCACCCTCTACGGCAGCTGCCGGAAGGGTCGCAGACCCAGCTTTGCGGGGGCGGCCGACCCGGAGCTGGGCAACCGGCTCTACGAGCGGTTCCTGGCAGACTGCGCGGAACTTGGATATCCCCCGCAGCACGGCCGCTTCGGGGCGGATATGCAGGTGGAATCCCTTAACGACGGCCCTGTGACCATTCTGCTGGACACCGACCAGCTGATGGACACCCCAAGACGATAAAGGAGGCAGCTATGCTGGAAGTCAAATCCCTGACCCTGGGCGCGTACCAGACCAATTGCTACATCATCCGTGACAACACCTCAAGCCGCTGCTGTCTCATTGACCCGGGCTACGACGCGGACACCATCTTAGACAAGCTGACGGAGCTGGGTCTGACCGTGGAAGCTACCTTGCTGACTCACGGCCACTTCGACCATGTGGGAGCCGTCCGGGAGATCGCCGCGGACACGGGCTGTAAAGTCTACCTCTGCGCGGAAGATTTGAATCTGCCCCCCCAACTCACCGGCGGCAAGCTCTATTACACTGATACCTACGGCGAGGGCACGAAGCTGCACCTGGCGGGGCTTACCATCACCGTCCTGCATACCCCAGGCCACACCCCCGGCTCCGTGTGCCTGCGGACGGAGGATGCCCTCTTCTCCGGGGACACCCTCTTTGCCGGAAGCTGCGGCCGCACCGATCTGCCCGGGGGCAGCTGGGAGCAGATGCGGGAAAGCCTGAAACGGCTTGCCGCCATCCCCGAGAATCTCTGGGTGCTCCCCGGCCACGGGGAAACCACCACCCTGGACAGCGAAAAGAAGTACAATCCCTACCTGCGTTGAGAGGAAGCCCCATGGATCTGACACTCATCGGTCATGCGGATCGTTACGCCGTGGAGCAGCTGCAAATGGCTCTGTTCCCGGAAAATCCCGAAGGGACGGCGGTTTCCGCCCTTTCCCGAGGGAAAACCTGGCTCACCGCCACCGCCAGAATCACCCGAAACGGCAAGACCGTTACCGCCGCCCGGCGGCTGAAGGCCGGCGAGGAAACCGTCCGGCTCCGCAGGCGAATTTTGCAGCAGAGCTACTACCTAGCTGCCATCCAGCTTCTCGACCGGAAGCCCGCCTGGGGCGCGCTGGCGGGAGTCCGGCCTACAAAAATCACCACGAAGCATCTCCTGGAGGGCGGCACACCCCGGTCTGCCGACCGGCTGATGAAGGACGTATATTACGTCACCCCGGAGCGCAGGCAGCTGGCGGTGGACTGCTCGGAATCTACGGTGAAGGCCGTTTCCTGCCTGGAGCCGGAGGACCTGTCCGTCTATGTGGGCATTCCCTTCTGCCCCACCCGGTGCAGCTATTGCAGCTTTGTCAGCCGCACCATCGGCAAGAAAACCGAGCTGCTGGACGCATACCTTGCCGCCCTGGAACGGGAAATCCGGGTCACTGCCAAGCTGATGAAAGGCAGCGGAAAGCATCTTCGCACCCTGTATATTGGCGGCGGCACCCCCTCCACCCTGTCCATCCCCCAGATGATCCGACTGCTGGATACTCTCCGGGAAGCCTTCGATTTTTCCCGGTGCATTGAGTTCACCGTGGAAGGCGGCCGGCCGGACACCCTGGATCTCGAAAAACTTCGAGCCATCCGGGAGCATGGTGCCGACCGAATGAGCATCAACCCCCAGACCATGGAGGATTCCGTCCTCCGGGTCTGCGGCAGACCCCACACCGGCGCGGACGTGATCCGAGCCTATCATCAGGCGGAAGAAGCGGGCTTCACCGCCATCAACATGGACTTGATCGCAGGCCTGCCTACGGACAATTTTGAAGGCTTCCGCCGTTCCCTGGACACGGTGGCCGCCCTGAACCCCGCCAACATCACCGTCCACACCCTGGCTCTGAAGAAGGGAGCCGACCTGTTTGAAAAGCGGGAGGGGCTGTCCACCGCCCAAGAGGTCTCCCGGATGGTGGACTACTCCAGCGCCAGCTTGCGGGGGCTTTCCTACAAGCCCTACTATCTCTACCGGCAGAAGTACATGTCCGGCAGCTTTGAAAACGTAGGCTGGAGCCGGGACGGCCTGGACTGCCTGTACAACATCTACATGATGGAGGAGCTGCACACCATCGTCTCCCTGGGCGGCGGGGGCATGAACAAGGTGAACCTGCCGGACGGCACCCTTCAGCGGTTCCATAACCCCAAATTCCCGGAGCAGTACATCGAAATGATCGATTCCGTCTGCCGCCAAAAGGAAGAATTGTTCTCCTTACTATGAATGAAAGGTTGTTTTCTTTGGATACACTGATTTCCAACGTCACCGCCGTGACCATGAACCCCCGGATGGAAGTGATTTTCGGAGCCTATATCGGCATTGAAAGCGGCAAAATCGTCTCCATCCGCAGATCCGCCCCGGAAACCCCGCCCAAAACCATCATCGAAGGCACCGGCATGGTGGCCATGCCCGGTCTCATCAACTGTCACACCCACCTGGCCACCGCCAGCCTGCGCAGCTACACCGACGACCTGGGCAACACCCAGGCACTGGAGGCTCTGCTCCAGAAGGAGGCCAGAATGGACTCCCGCAGTGCCAAGGCCGGGGCACTGCTGGCCATCGCCGAATGCCTGCGCTTCGGCGTGACCTCCGTTTCCGATCTGTATTACTACCCGGGTGCCACTGCCGAAGCCGTTGCCCAGGCGGGCATCAAGGCAAATCTGGCTCTGTCTGCCTACCGGTTCATCGACCCCAACGAGGACTTTGACTTTGAGACCGACGAGCAGTGCCGGGAGCTTACGCGGGTGGTGGAAAAGTGGCACGATTACGACGATGGCCGGATCAGGATCGACGCGGGCATCTATGCCGAGTACACCAGCAACTACCGGCTCTGGGAGGGGCTTCTGGGCTATGCCACGGAAGCCGGTCTCGGGCTGCAGCTGCACCTGGCCGAAACGAAGGGCGAGGTGGATTCCTGTCTGGAGCGCACGGGCATGGGGCCTGGGGAGCTATTGAACTGTCACAACCTGTTCTGTGTGCCCACCACCGCCGCAGGCTGTACATATCTGGAGCCTGACGAGCGTAAGCTTTTGGGAAAGCACAAGGTCACGGCGGTTTCCACCCCCGTGGCCGCCGCCAAGGCCGGCCGGGCAGCCACCCCCATCCTGGAATCCGTCAGAGCCGGAATGAATGTAGCTCTGGGCACCGGCGGCGCGGTGGAGTGCGGCAATCTGGATCTGTTTGAGGTCATGCGCTACGCCGCTATGGATGCCCGCCGGGAAGGCGGCGACAGTGCCGCCCTTCCAGCGGCCGCCGCCCTGATGATGGCCACGGTATCCGGTGCCCAGGCTCAGGGTCGGGCTGCCCAGTGCGGTATGCTTCAGGAGGGCATGGACGCGGACATCATCCTGGTGGACTTCACCGCCCCCCATCTGATGCCCTGCCACAATGTACTGAACGCCCTTGTCTGGTCCGCCAAGGGCGGCGACGTGGCCATGACCATGGTTCGGGGCAAAATTCTCTATGAAAACGGCAAATTCCCCACCATCGATCTGCGTCAGGTGGTGGAGGAGCTGACGAACTACGCCATCCCCAGGCTTTTTGATGTCAACAAGTAGCAAGTAACGAAAGGATGCGTTTTATGTCTGACGCTCAGAAAAAGCAGAATTTTCTCCACGGCACCGCCCTGCTTGCCATGGCCACCGCCATTGTCAAGGTCATCGGTGCCCTGTATAAAATTCCTCTGAATGCCATCATCGGCTCCCAGGGCTTCGGCTATTTCAACACTGCCTATGATATTTATAATGTGCTGCTGATGATCTCCACCGCGGGTCTGCCCGTGGCCATGAGCCGGATGATCTCCCAGGCAAGCTCCCTGCGGCACTACAACCAGGTGCGGCGAATCTACCACACCGCCCGGGGCATTTTCCTGGGGCTGGGCATCGGGGGATCCCTGCTTATGACGGTTTTCTGCCGTCAGCTGGCGGTGTTCCAGAACCAGCCGGACGCCTGGGCGGCCATCGGCTGCCTGGGACCCTGCGTGCTGCTCATCTGCCTGATGAGCACCTTCCGGGGGTTCTTCCAGGGGCAGAGCAACATGATCCCCACCTCCGTGTCTCAGGTCATTGAGGCGGCGGTGAAGCTCATCGTGGGCATGGCCGCGGCAGTTATCCTCCTGAAAACCACGGGAAGCGTACCGCTCGCCGCCGGCGGCGCCATTCTGGGCGTCACTGCCAGCTGTCTGGTGTCCTCGGTGTATCTTTACGTCTGTTTCCGGAAAAGCTATGGGTATCTTCCCGTCACCGAAGACAGCCCCCGTTCCTACGCCGACACCGCCAAGGGATTGCTCCTCATCGCCGTACCCATCACCTTAGGCTCCGCCATTTTGCAGTTCTTTACCATGATGGAGACGAAAATTTACATGGGTCAGCTGCTGAACCTGGGCTACTCCCAGGGGGCGGCGGACACCATGCGGGGCATTTACGGCATGTGCCTGACCATCTTCAACATGCCCTGCGCCTTCATCACCCCCATCACCATCAGCATCATCCCCGCCATCACCGCCCAGCTGACCCTGTGCAATTACCGGGAGGCCAAGGCCACCGAGGAATCCGCCGTGCGGATAACGGGTCTTGTGTCCATGCCCTGCGCCTTCGGCCTTGCCCTGCTGGCCAGACCCATTACCGCCCTGCTGGGCAGGTTCTCCGGAGCCAGCCTGGATCTGGCGCAGAAGCTCATGTTCGTTCTGGCCATCGCCATCGCCTTTAACGCCGTGGTCATGGTGACAACCGCCATTATGCAGGCTCACGGCCACGCAGGTCGCCCGGTGACCAATATGCTCATAGGCGGCGTGCTGAACCTGATCGCCGTGTATGTGCTCACCGGGAACCCCAGCATTCACATTCTGGGCACCCCCATCGGCATTCTGGTGTGCTATGTGTCCATCAGCATTCTGAACCTGGTGTCCCTGGGCACGCTGATCGAGCAGCCGCCTGCCGTGGCAAAGAACCTTCTGCGCCCCTTCCTGTCCGCCGCGCTCATGGGTCTGGCCGTCACCGCCTGCTACAAGGGTCTGACGGCTCTGAGGGTGGAAAGCGGTCTCCTGCTGTGCGCCCTGCCCGTCGCCCTGGGCGTAGTGGTCTATGCCCTGGCCGCCGTCCGGCTGAAGGCCATCACGAGAAGCGACTGCCTGCTCCTTCCCAAGGGGCAAAGAATCGCGGATTTTCTGAAATTGTAAGGAAAATCCCGAAATAATACTTGCAATTTCCGACAAGTTATGTTAAGCTAGTCACGATTTTTCCGTAGAAAAGAGGATTACGATTATTATGAATAAAACCGAACTGATCGCCGCCTGCGCCGAGAGCACCGGCATGAGCAAAAAGGATTCCGAGCGTGCCCTGAACGCCATGATCGACAGCATCACCGCCGCCCTTGTGAAGGGTGAAAAGGTGCAGATTTCCGGCTTCGGCATTTTCGAGACCAAGGATCGGGAGGCTCGCATCGGCCGCAACCCCCACACCAAGCAGACCATCGAAATTCCCGCCACCCGGGTGCCCGGCTTCAAGGCCAGCAAGGCTCTGAAGGACAGCGTGGCCAAGTAACATGCGCCTGGACAAGTACCTGAAGGTCTCCCGGCTCATCAAGCGGCGCACCGTGGCCAACGAGGCCTGCGACAATGGCCGGATCAGCGTCAACGGCAAGGTGGTCAAGGCCAGCTATGACGTAAAGACAGGCGACCGGATTGAGATTGCCATGGGCAGCCGGACGGTGGCCGTGGAGGTTCTGGCGGTTTCCGAGGTAGTCCGTAAGGACGACGCTTCGGGAATGTACAAGGAAGTATAAAAAGTTCCTGGTATCTGATCATCTCAGATACCAGGGACTTTTTTCATCTGTCGAGAATATAGGCGTTGTACGACATTTTCGTAGGGGTCGATGCCCTCATCGGCCCGCCGACATGCCTATGATATTGGGGAACGGGCCGATGTGGGCGTCGGCTCCTACGAATCCTGAATTGGTTCTCGGAATGACCGGGGGATTGCCACACCAG